>WHTZ01000001.1:0-54526 GCA_009377495.1 Luteitalea sp. | reverse complement strand
GAGTGCGCACGCGCGAGATTGCGCAGGAAGAGAAACGCCGTCAGCAGGAGCACCACCGACACGGCCACCTGCCCGGCCACGAGCAGGCCGCGCAACGTCCAGCGGCGGTGGCTGAACCTCGGCACGTCCTGTTTGAGCGACGGCACGAGGGCCACGCGCGTCGATTGCAGGGCCGGCGCCAAGCTGCAGAGCACGGTCGTCAGGACCAGCAACACGAGCGCGTGGGTCAGGAGTCGCGCGTCGAGGCCGAGGTGTAGCTCGATTGGCAAGGGCAGCGGCAGCGAAACAGCCGCCAGGAGCCGCATGAGCATCAGCGCCAACAGGAGTCCGGCCACGGTACCGAGCAGCGCGAGCCAAAGCCCTTCGGTCAAGAATTGCTGCACGAGCCGGGCACGGCTCGCCCCAAGCGCCAGACGCATCGCAATCTCGCGGCGCCGCACGGTGCTGCGCGCGAGCAGGAGCCCAGCGACGTTCGCACACGCGATGGCCAGCACGAGGCCGACCACCAGCAACAGCAAGCCGAAAAAGGCACCGACTGCCGGGAATTCCGTCCACTGACCGAGTCCGACGACTGGCGCGAACTGCCAGAGATCCGCGAAGTTACCTGGCCAGTCACGGTGCTCGTCTGCGAGACGTTGGGCGACCGTGGCGAGCGCGCTGCGCCCCTGGGCCACGGTTTGTCCCTCGTGCAAGCGTCCGATGAGCGCAACCGCGGCAGCCGCAGGTTCATCGAGGTCGGGCATCAGCGAGCGGCTGAGCGGCAGGTACACTTCCCAGGCCAAACCGAACCCGGTCACCGAGCGCAGCTCACTGGCCGTCACGCCGATCACCGTATAGGGCTCACCGTTGAACGTGAGCGTCCGACCGACCACGGTGGGATCGCCGCCGAGCCGCCGCTGCCAGAATCCGTGACTGAGGACGACGAGGCGGGGATCGCGCTCAGCGTGTGCCTCCGCGGCCGTGAAGCCGCGGCCCAGGGCCATCGGGAGCCTCAACACGTCGAAGAAATTCGATGTGACAATCAGCGGCATCAGCGCGGCCGAGTGATCCGCGCCTCGCCAGTTCACCACACGCTCCATCTGATAGCCGGCCATCCCCGCAAGCGCGCCGCTTGCACTGAGGCTTTGCCACTGACGATAGGACACGTGGCTGCCGTGTCCCATCCGGATGCGCACCACGTGATTGGGGCGGTCGACGGTCGGCGGTGCGAGGAGCAGATCGTTCGCGAGACTGAAGATCGTGCTATTGGCACTGACGCCGACGGCAATCGACAGCGTGGCAGCCACCACGAGCAGCGGCTGGTGGGACAAAGAGCGTCGAGCGTACCGGAGGTCTTGAATCAGGTTCGAGAAGAAGGACACACGGCGTGCATCACGGCATTCCTCCTCGATCCTGGCGAGCGCACCGAAGTCCCTGAGCGCCGCCCTGCGGGCGGCGGCTGGACTCATTCCGGCCGCCACGTGCTCGGCGATCTGCGCATCGAGATGGAGGCGCAGCTCACGCTGCAGCTCCGCATCGACCTGGCCGCTGCGGAACAGCGAGCGGATCCGCAGGCGCAAGCGATTGATTCCCCGTCGCATCGTTACCTCCCGTCACGGAGCCCCGGGAATGGGCCACGCGCGCGATATGCCTCGACTATCGACACTAATGCCGAGACTATCGACAGTCAAGCGAGGTGTCAATACTGAATGGACCTGTGGTCAGTACGTAGGTAGGTTGCGCCCGATCCAGAAGCTGAGGACCAGCGCGAGCAGAGTCCAGCTCGAGGCATTGCGCAGGTGCAGTGCGTGGCGACCATCGAGTCCCCAGTGCGGTAACCGCTGCATCAGCACGATGAGTCCTGGCACGACGAACAGCAACGGGTTGAGCGCAAACGCCTCGGTCAGATGGCCGTGCAGCAGGGCGTGGAGGGCGCGTGTGGTACCACAGCCAGGGCACAGGAAGCCGGTGAGCGCGAAGAACGGGCACTGTGGATAAAACGATGTGGTGCGTGGATCCAAGAAGTACAGCACCGTGGCAGCCGACACGACCAGGACCGCGGCCATCACCCAGACAGCCGGGGGATATGTCATCTCGGACTGGAACCCGCGACAATCCTCTGCTCGCGGGTGTGACACGAGAGCCATGTCGTTTCAGCAGCGACGCCGATCTCAGTGAAACGCGTCAGCCATGCCGGCCAGTGCGGCCAGGCCACCGAGGAAGAAGATCCAGAGCAACGCCAGCCCCAGCAGGATAGTTCCAATGACGCCCAGGATCATGCCGATCTGGGCCACGACGCGGTTCGTATCGGGAACTACCCCTGCTTGAATGGCCTTGAGCTCCTCATTCCCCAGGTACCAGGCCACAGGACCGAGGGGGTAGCAGCAGACGAGACCCAGGACACCCAGGACCAGCGCAATAACGGCACGGTTCGAGCCTCCTCCCTCTGTTCGCGCGACACCTGGCGGTGGAGGTGCCGTCGTCGGCGGCGGCGGAGGAGGGATGGTGTCACTCATTGGCGTTTCTCAGGTTCCGCGCAGTCTACACGAGGTGACCTCCTCCTACAAGGAAGCGCTGGCAGCGCCTCCAGGTGGCGGGCGAGTGCTTCGAGGCTGGTGAGGTCATGGACCGGCAGAAAGTCATCGACATATGGCAACGCGGCGACCAGACCACGCGTGCGTGGTGCAAACGCGCGGGTTCCGATGAGAGGGTTCAGCCACACAAGGCGTGAGCACGATCGCCGCAACCGCGCGATCTCTCGACCGACCAGTGCCGGGTCGCCGCGATCCCATCCATCACTGATGATGATGACGACTGCCCCGCGGCCGAGGACACGCCGGGACCACACGCGGTTGAACAGGTGGACGCTGTCGCCAATGCGCGTGCCGCCCGCCCAGTCGACCACGTGTCGGCCCACCTCCGCAAGGGCGCCATCGATATTGCGCGTGGCCAGCGCGCGCGTGGTGCGCGTCAGGCGCGTGCCGAACAGAAACGTCTCGACGCGTTGGCGGCGTCCGTATCGTGAGCCCTGTCGGGTGAGGGTGTGCAAGAACGTGAGGAGCAGCCGAGTATAGCGCTCCATGGATCCGCTGACGTCAGCCAGCACCACCAGCGGACGCGGCACACGCGCCCGCTGTTGCCACCGTCGGGCAATCCACTCGCCGTCGTGCCGAATCGCCGCCGCGATCGTCCGGCGCCAGTCGAGCCGCGGTCCGCGTGGCGCCCGCCGATGACGGCGGCTGCGGCGCTCTTCCACGCGCCATGTCAAGCGCCGCAGCATCCGCTCCACTTCCGTCAGCTCGTCTTGCGACAGCTCCTCGAAGCGCTTGCGCCGCAAGATTTCAACCCCGCTGTAGGTCAGCACACGATCGACGACCGTGCGCTCTGTCGTGTCCGGTGCGCGTTCGGAGGGTGGCGACCGTGGCGTCGCGAGAAGTCCCACTTGTGCGGGCGCCCGACCGCGCGATGGCACATTGTCCCGCGGCGCGCCGGCTGCAGCGGCCAGGGTCGCGGCCGCTGGGCTCCAGAATTGTGCGAACAGGCGATCGAATGCCGGCAGCTCGTCACGATGGGACACGAGCGTGCACCGCGCCGCATCGCGAAAGGCCTTGCGGTCTGCGACGTCTATGTGAGGGAGCGCCTGCACGAACTGTGCGACTTGGGCCGTTGTCACGCGCACTCCAGCCTCCCGGAGCGCTCGACCAAATCGAAGCAGATGCGGAACGAAATGGCTCATAACACGAGGTGCACCTTTAGATAGCCCTTGCCCGTGCGATGAGAGCTGGGAGGTGCTCGCGTGCCAGCTCCAGGTCGTCCTGATCTTTCACGAGTGCACCGAGCGCGCCGTCGACGATCTCTCGTTCGAGGTCGCCGCAGTCGAGCGCCAACAGCGCCGCCGCCCAGTCCAGCGTCTCGGCAACGCCTGGTGCCTTGGTGAGCTCGAGCTCGCGGAGTCCCTGCACGAGCGTGACGATCTGCTGCGATAGCCGCTCGGGGACACCTGTTACCTTGCGGCGCACGATCTGCAGCTCCTTCTCGAAGGAGGGATACGGAATCCAGTGATACAAGCATCGGCGCTTGAGCGCGTCGTGAATCTCGCGCGTGCGGTTCGAGGTGACAATGACCACCGGCGGGTGCTCAGCGTGAAAGGTGCCGATTTCCGGAACGGTGATCTGCCAATCCGCCAGCAGCTCGAGGAGAAAGGCCTCGAACTCCTCGTCTGCACGATCGAGCTCGTCGATCAGCAGCACCGGTGCGCGCCCGTCCGGAGCATCGAGCGCTTGCAGCAGCGGCCGTTTCAACAGGAACGACGGGCCAAAAATGTCGTGACGCACGCGCCTCGCGTCGTGCTCGCCAGACGCCTCGAGCAGTCGAATCTCCAGCATTTGCCGCGCGTAGTCCCAGTCGTACACCGCTTGGGCGACGTCGATCCCCTCGTAACACTGCAGTCGCACGAGCCGCGTGTCGAGGACCGCAGCCAGCACCCGCGCCACCTCTGTCTTGCCCACGCCGGGCTCACCCTCGACGAGCAGCGGGCGCGCGAGACGCAGGGCGAGGAAGATGGTCGTGGCAAGGCTACGCTCGGCGATGTAGCCTTGTTTTTCGAGGCTTCGCTGCACCTCGCTAATCGTAGTCAACACTTTGGCTTCCATTCTCTACCAGTACAGCTTAAGGCCAAGCTGCACCTCGCGCGGGCTGTTGCCCTGGCTCGTGACGGCGCCGAACGACGCGCTCGTGACGGTGCCGTTCGGGGCGGCAAACTGCGTACGGTTGAAGATGTTGAAAACGTCCGCGCGGATCTGCAGTCGATAGTGGCCCACCTGTACGTTCTTCGAGAGCGTCATGTCGACATTCCTTACCCCGTCGCGTCGGACGTCCGGCAGCGTCCGGCTCACGTTACCAAAGGTAAAGGGCTCGGCCGGGCTGAAGACATCCGTGTCGAACCAACGCTCAATGGTCGGGTTGTCAAGCCGCGGGCTCTGCTCGCCGCGCACTGATGGCCGGCTGATGGCGACCGGAAAGCCGCTCCGGAATGTGGCAATAGCACCGACCGTCCAGCCGCCCACGAGCGCATCGACGAGGGTTGGAAGAGTGCTGGCCCAGCGACGGTCACGCCCAAACGGCAGCTCGTACACGGCACTGGCGACGAGGTTGTGCGGCGTGTCGTACGTCGACAGGGAGCGCTCGGCACGCCGGTCGTAGAAGTTGAGGATGCTCGTCCCGCCGACTTGCTCCGACGCGTGGTCGATGAGCTTCGACCAGACGTAAGATGCCAACAGGGTCAGTCCGCTCGACGCGCGCCGTTCGGCCTTGAGGGCCAGCGCGTGATATATGGCGCTTGTCGCCATCGGAAACTGCCGCGCGACCGATGTGTACTGTGGATACGGCAGCAGGAGTTGCTCGTGCGCGACGGTGGGGCTGGAGAGAGGCCCGCTCTCGATGAGACCGTAGAACGGGTTCTCGACCAGCGCGTTGAGCTGATTCCCCAAGGCCAGATGTTCAGGCGCGAGCGAGTTCTCCTCGAAGACGACGCCAGACTGCAGTTTGGTCCCCTTGTTGCCAAGATAGGAAATATCGAGCAGCAGGCGGTCGTCGAGCTGGCGTTGAACCGACAAGCTCCATTGCTGCGTGTAGCCGACCGGCTGGTCGCGCGTCGTGCTTGAAAGGTTGAAGCCCACGTTGGTCAGCGGGTCGCGTTCTCCGGTCGGAAGATTGAAGCCTTGCGGAAACGGATTGCGCAGATAGTTCGTTGGCACCAGCCCATCGAGGCTGGCGACCCATGGCGTCTCGGTGTCGAAGCCAATCGAGCCGATCCGCCTGACCGGCATCGGCGCATAGAAGATGCCGTAGCCGGCACGCACGACCGTGTCCGGGCCGGCGCGGTAGGCGATGCCCACGCGCGGAGCCACGTTGTTCCAATCGGTGTCGAGCTGGTTGCGCGGGCCGTCCGTCCCCGCGAAGCGGACCGCGCCGCGCAAGGGCAGGGCCGTGGCCTCGGCGAGCGGGCTCGGCGCGTCGAGATCGAGCCAGGTGAGGCGGTCGAACCGCTCAGTCATCCCCGTGTCGACGTCGTACCGGAGCCCGAGGTTGACGGTGAGGCGCGGCGTGACCCGCCAGTCGTCTTGAATGAACAGCCCGTAGGACCGCCGCTGGAGGGCGAGGCCGCTGACGTGGTCCACGTTGCCGCCCGAGCCGGTGCCCAGCAGCAGCGACGCGACGCCATGGCCCGCGTTGGGGCTCGCCTGATTCGCGATGGGTCCCTGGGTCATGCTGCGCGAAAACGAGAACGAGCCGGCCGGGTCGTTGTTTTCGAACGCGTTGAATTGCAGCACACGAAAGTCGACGCCGACCTTGACGAGGTGCCGTCCCGCCAAGCGGTGCACCTGCCCCACCACCGAGTAGGTATTGCGCGGCTGGTCGTTCCCAAAGCCGTTGCCGATGTTCGTGGCATCGGCGACGCTGAACTGCGGCCACAGACTGGTATCGAGCTGGCTCATATACTGCGGGAAGCCGAGTTGCAGCACGTCAAAGGCGGGCGCGACGATGTTGGCGTGCGCCCGCGTGAATCCCGCTTGGACCTCCGCCGTTGTCGTGGGCGAGATGACGATCGTGTCGCCGAGCACGGCATTGTTGTAGCGATCGATCAGGGTGCTCTCGTCCGGTGAGCTGCCACCTGGCCAGCGTGCCGCCGCCTCCTGATCCGAGCGCTGGTAGGCGTAGCGTCCGAACAGGCGATGGCCCTCGGAGAGTTGATGGTCCACGCGGACGTTGTAGTTGTTCGTATCGGTGGTCTGGTCGCCCGTAAACGCGTAGTTGTCGGCGCCGGTCACCGGATCGCCTGGCTGGTTCGGCTCCGGATAAGAGTCGAGGACACTTTCGCCCACGGGATCCCAGCGGTCCTCCGGAATGCGATTGCCGGGGAAGGGGTCGCGGACGACGTCGCCATTGGGCAGCGTGCGGGTCGTCAGAGCATCGTATATGACGATCCGTCGCCCCTGCGCGTCACGGGTCTCGGAGAAATCTCCGGCGCGCTGTGCCATGGTGGGTACGGTGGAGATCAACGTTTGCGGAAACTCCTGGCGTAGACCTTCGTAGCTGCCGAAGAAGAACGTCCGATCGGCCAGAATCGGCCCGCCCACCACGCCGCCGAACTGATTACGCGTGAAGTCCGGTGGCTCGAGCCCCGCTTGCGTCGTGAAGAAATCCGTGGAGTCGAGGGCGTCGTTGCGATAGAACTCGTAGGCCGTTCCCCTGAGCTCGTTGGTGCCCGATTTGGTCACGATGCTCAGGATGCCGCCGGTGGTACGGCCATACTCCGCTGAGAAGGCGTTGGTCTCGACCTTGAACTCTTGCGTGGCATCGACCGGCGGAATGTACCCGACGAACGCATCGGCCGTGACGTTCGCCACGCCATCGAGCAGCACGTCCTGGCCACGATTCCGTCCGCCGGCGACACGGAAGTTCGCCTTGAAGAAGTTGCGGCCTGCACTGCGGCCCCCGCCACTGCCGAAGTTCGCCCCGGTCGTCACGCCCGGCGTGAGCGTGACGAGGCTGATGGGCTCTCGAACGTTGAGCGGCAGCTCGTGTATGCTCCGCTCGGTGACCACGTTGCCGACGTCGGCGTTTTCCGATTCGAGCAGGGCGTGGGCGGTCACCTGCACTTGCTCGTCCACACCACCCGGGCGAAGCACGACATCGGCCCGCGCGGCCTGGTCGTTGACCAGCACGAGGCCGTCACGCTCGGCCGCGGCGAAGCCCTCGAGCTCCGCCGTGATCACATATGTGCCGGGTGGTAACGCCGGCACGCTGTAGTAGCCCTCTTCGTTGGTGACACTGGTGCGCGCGACGCCCGTGTCGCGATGGGCCACGGTCACTGTGACCCCTGCAACCACCCTGTCCGAGGCGTCGGTCACGCGGCCAGAGACCTGAGCGGTTTGTCCGTAGAGTGGTTGGGCAAGGGCCGAAAGTAAGACAACAAGCGAAATTGGTATCCGCATGCGCGGAACTTACCGCACGCATGCAATATCCATGTAACGAAGCGCGCCTGTTTCGTCTCCCCTTAGCGACTTGTTGACCGCTCGGCCGCTCTTTGGAGCGCCCGTTTCGCGAAGACATCGGTGAGATGCGCGCGAAAGGTCGCCGACGCCGTGTGGTCGCCGAGGAGGCCATCGGGCGACACCACGTTTACACAGGTGGCTTTGAGCGTCGCCTCATCGAGTGGCTTGCCGGCGAGCGCCGCCTCGAGCTTGGTGAGGCGTGTTGGCTTGGACGTCGCGCCTGTCATTGCCACGCGCGCCTCTTCGCAGACGCTACGGTTCATCCGTACCACAGCGGCGACACCCACGATGGCGTAGCGGGAGGCCGGGTGCGCAAACTTCTCGTACGCCATGCCGACACCCGGCTGGCGCGCCGGCACCTGAATCTCCGTCAACACTTCGCCTGGTTGCAGTGCCGTCGCGAACATGTCCTGGAAGAAGTCGGCCGCCTCGACCGTCCGTCCACCCGCTGTTCCCTGGATCGTCAACGTGCCGCCGAGGGCGAGCACGCATGCAGGGAAGTCGGCAGCCGGGTCCGCATGGGCGAGGCTGCCACCAATCGTGCCGCGGTTGCGGACGAGCGGATCGCCAATGACCGCCGCCGCTTCAGGCAGGATCGGGCACGTCTTGGCGAGCTCCGTCGAGTATTCGATCTCTCGGTGCGGCGTCATCGCGCCAATAACGATCGTTTCCCCCTGCTGCCGAATACCGCGCAGCTCGGCGACCGAGCCGAGGTCAACGAGCGCCGAGGGGGTGGCGAGTCGCAGCTTCATGGCGGGAATGAGCGAGTGGCCGCCTGCCAGGAGCTTGGCATCCGGGTGCTCCCCCAGCAGGGCAACGGCTTCCTGAACACTCGCCGCACGGTAGTAGCCGAAAGCGCTTGGATACATCGCTGATCTTCCTCCAGGCGTTCTGAACCCCTCGCTGGGCGCCCTTTGTAGGGCGCCCAGCGAGGGGCGCCATCTGCGCCATCTGAACGTTCGATCGCTTCCGATTTGGCGCGGCTAACTTGTCCGCCGATTCGACTTCGCCAAGGCTACGTCGAACCCGCCGAAGCTTTAGCGGAGGCGGGAGCGCGAAGCGCGAAGGCGGAAGCCGCGCCCTACGCGACGAGCGCGCCCTACGCGACGGCCTTCTTGCCACCCTGAATAGCCCGCCACACGTTCTCGGCCGTGAATGGCATGTCGAGATGCGTGATGCCGAACGGACCGAGCGCATCGATCACCGCATTGGCCACTGCCGCGGTTGATGCGATGGTCCCGGTTTCGCCGATGCCCTTGACGCCGAGTGGGTTGTGCGGCGACGGCGTCACCGTGTGATCGATCTCGAACAGCGGAAGGTCGTCAGCTCGTGGCATGGCGTACTCGAGGAACGAGCCTGCCACGAACTGCCCTTGCTCGTCGTAAAGCGCGTGCTCGAGGAGCGCCTGTCCCACGCCGTGGGCGATGCCGCCATGCACCTGTCCCTCGGCGATCATCGGATTGATCAGCGGGCCGCAGTCGTCGACGGCGACGTAGCGCTGGAGCGTGACCCGTCCCGTTTCCGGATCGACCTCCACCACCGCGACGTGCGTGCCGAACGGATACACGAAGTTCTTCGGGTCGTAGAAGTGCGTCGCCTCGAGCCCGGGCTCCATGCCCTCAGGCAGGTTGTGCGCGAGATGCGCCTGTAGCGCGATGTCCGAGAAGCTCTTCCCACGCTCGGGCACCCCCTTCACGTGGAGCTGGCCGCCCGTCATCTCGACATCCTCGGGCGCCGCTTCGAGCAGATGCGCCGCAATGCCCGCGGCCTTATCCCTGATCTTGTTGAGCGCCATCTTGAGGGCGCTCGCACCGACTGCTGCGCTCCGGCTCCCGTAGGATCCCCAGCCGAACGGTACCTTCGCCGTGTCCCCGTGGACAATGACGACGTCATCCATCGGGATCTGGAGGTCGTCTGCCACGATCTGCGCAAACGCGGTCTCGTGTCCTTGGCCGTGGCTGTGGGCGCCGGTAAACACCTCCACCTTACCCGTTGGCATCACCCGGACGAGCGCGCTCTCCCACTGACCAGCCTGCGCGCCCAGACTCCCGACCAGCGAGGAGGGCGCGAGGCCGCACGCTTCGAGATACGTCGAAAAGCCGATGCCGAGGTAGCGACCTTCCTTGCGCAACGCGGCCTGTGCCTCACGCGCCCGCTTGTAATCGAGCGTGGTGAGCGCCTTGTCGAGTGCCGGCTCGTAGTTGCCGCTGTCGTAAACGAGCGCCACGGGCGTCTGATAGGGGAACGCGTCCGGTTGAATGAAGTTTTTGCGCCGGAGCTCGGCTGGATCCTGACCCAGCTCCTGCGCCATTCGGTCCATCATGCGTTCCAGCAGATATGTCGCCTCGGGGCGGCCTGCGCCGCGCAGCGCGTCCACCGGAGCCGTGTGCGTGAACACACCGGTCACAGCGCAGTGAATGGCGCGGAACCGGTACGGCCCATTCATCAGCGTGCCGTAGAGATACGTTGGCACAACTGGTCCGAAGAGCGTCAGGTACGCGCCGAGGTTGGCAATCGTCTTCACGCGCAGGGCGAGCACGTGCCCCTCGTCGTCGGCGGCCAGCTCCGCTTCGCTCTCGTGGTCGCGCCCATGGCTGTCGCTCACGAAGCTCTCGGTGCGTCGCGCCGTCCACTTCACGGGCCGGTTCAGCTTACGCGCCGCGTAGAGAACGATGACCTCTTCGGGATATTGGAAGATCTTCGAGCCAAAGCCGCCGCCCACGTCCGGGCTGATGACGCGCAGCTTGTGCTCGGGAATGCCGAGGACGAACGCTGCCAGAATCAGCCGATGAATATGCGGGTTCTGTGACGTCGTCCACAGCGTGAGCTCGTCAGATGCCCGCACGTACTGCGCGAGTGACGCGCGCGGCTCGATGGCGTTGGGCGCCAGCCGGGAGTTGCGGAGCGACAGCTTGACGGTCTTCGCCGCACGGTCAAACTCCGCATCGACCGCGGCCTGATCCCCGATGCTCCACCGAAAGCAAACATTCTCGATGGCTTCGTCGTGCACGGCGGGTGCGCCAGAAGCCAGTGCCGCGGAACCGAGTGATACCGCTGGTAGCATCTCGTACTCCACATCCACCAGCAGAGCGGCATCCTCGGCAATCGCACGGCTTTCGGCAATCACGGCCGCGACGATCTCGCCGGCATGACGAACGCGGTCCACGGCAATCGCGTAGTGCGGCGGCGTCTTGATGTCTGGCAAGAGCCAGCCGGGTGGGATCGACCCGATGTTCGCATCGCGCAGCGCTTGCCCCGTGATGACCGCCACGACGCCTGGGTGCTCGAGCGCCTGGGCTGTGTCGATACGACGGATGCGCGCGTGCGCAAATGGAGTGCGCACCATCGCGACGTGCGCCATACGCGGCAGGCTCAGGTCATCGGTGTACTGGCCACTCCCTGTAAGGAAGCGCGGGTCTTCGACGCGCTTGACTGCCTTTCCGAAGTACTGCTCCATGTAGCCTCCTTATTGCACCCCTGCACCTGCACCCCAGCACCCTGCACCGAGCCCCGCCCTACCCCGCAGCCGCCGTGCTCTCCCGCTCCGCCAACTTCTCGGCGGCCAGCCGCACGGCCCGGACGATGTTGTGATAACCCGTGCAGCGGCAGTAGTTGCCTTCCAGCCCGTGTCGAATCTCGGCATCGGTGGGTTGTGGACTGTGTGCGAGCAGCTCGTGCGTGGCCATGACCATCCCGGGCGTGCAGAAGCCGCATTGCAACGCGTGCACGTCCCAGAAGGCTTGTTGCACGGGGTCGAGTTGCCCGTCGCGTGCGAGGCCCTCGATGGTCGTGACCTCTGCGCGATCCGCCTGAACCGCGAGCAGCGTGCAGGACTTGACTACAACGCCGCCAACACTCACGGCGCACGCGCCGCACTGACTCGTGTCGCACCCAACGTGCGTCCCGGTGAGTCCAAGCGCTTCGCGCAGGAAGTGCACGAGCAGCGTCCGTGGCTCAACATCCGCCTGTCGCTCAACACCGTTCACCGTAAGCGTGATCGCAACCGTATCCGCCATAGTCGCCTCCGCCTCCAATCAATCGCCAGCCCAACCCATCTCGTCACGTGTCACTCGCCACGATCTCCGCTTCCAATCTGCGGAAGAACTCTTCCGCTTGCGCCTGCGCAACGCCTTGGAGCAATCTTCCACCGAGGCTCGCCAGCATGCCCAAGAGCTGTGGCTCCCCGGACCAGACGACACGCGTCCCGCCATCGTCCTCTTCGAGGCGGATGCGCCCGTTCGCCGAGACGCCACCCACCCCGCTCCTGGCTATGAGCGTCAGCGTCATTGCCTCGGGCGGTGTCTTCTCGGTGATACGGATGTGTCCCTGAAATGTGCCCTTGACGGGGCCGACCGCCACTCGGACCGTGGCCTTGAACTGATCTGGGCCTTCGGCCTCGAGCGCGGCACCGCCCGGTGCGCAGCAACGAGCCAGCACGTCCGGATCGTTGAGCAGCGCCCACACTTGGTCGCGCGTGGCCTGGATGTGGTGTGAGCCTTGGATCTGCACGCGCCTCCTTGATCGAGGGATGCTGTGACAAGGTCAGTTATTATACCGAGTATATCGAGAAAGCAACGTGGAACGGGGTGATGATGGAGCGCCGTGAAATCGAAGAGGTTCTCGACGCGATGCAAGCGGCGCGCGGATCCGGCCGTCATGTGGCGCTCGCAACGGTCGTCCGTGTGAAGGGCTCCGCCTACCGCCGCGAGGGTGCGCGCATGCTCATTCGCGACGATGGCGCCATCACGTGTATGTTGAGCGGGGGTTGCCTGGAGCCCGACGTTGCGGAGGTGGCACGCCGCGTCATGGCGCGCGGCGTGCCCGAGCTTCGCCACTACGATCTCGACGAAGACGTCGTGTGGGGTCTGGGACTGGGCTGTGGCGGCAGCGTCGACGTGTACATCGAGCCGGTCGATAACGATCCGCTGCTTGCGCGCTGGCTCGATCTCTTGAGCCGTGGCGATCTCGCCGTCCTCGCGATGCGGCTGTCGCCGGAGCGGCAGCGGCTCCTCGTGACGAGTCACGGCGAGACCGCGGGCGGGCTCGGGGCCGCGTCGCTCGACGCGCGCGTGCAAGAGGTGTCGGCTGAGATCATGGCGGCACAGAGCCCGCGTGCGGTGACGCGGCATGTGCAACAGGATGGCGCGGAGGCGGTCGAGGTCTTTCTGGACGTCAGCGCGCCACCACCGGAGCTCGTGATCTTCGGGGCGGGACACGATGCCATTCCCGTCGCAGCGCTCGCGCACTCGCTCGGCTGGCACGTGACCATCGTCGACGGCCGGGCGGCGTTTCTCACCCCGGAGCGCTTTCCGGGCGCGCGCCTTGTCCTCGCGCACCCGGCGCAGTTCGATGCACAGGTCGTCCTCGGCGCACGGTCGTACGTGCTGATTATGAACCATCACGTAGAGCGGGACCAGGCAGCGCTCGGCATTGCGATTCGGTCGGACGCGCCGTACGTGGGTATGCTCGGCCCACGGGCTCGGTACGAGACCCTGTTGGACGGCTTGAAAGATGAGGGGGTCGTACCAACCCCGGAACAGCTATCCCGTGTCCGCAACCCCATCGGCCTGGACATTGGCGCCGAGTCGCCGGACGAGGTCGCGCTCAGCATTATTGCCGCGGTCCTGGCCGCGCGTCGCGGGTTCGCGGCCGGCTTCCTCGACGGCGTCAGCGGCCGTATTCACGACCCCGCCGCGCGCTGATCAGTGCCCCGGCACCGCCTCGACATGGCACTCGACGCAATCATCTTGGCGGCAGGCCGAGCCTCGCGTATGGGTTTGCCCAAGGCGCTACTTCCGGCAGGACCCAATCACACGCTTCTCTCCCGCGTCGTCGCGCTCGCCCTCGGTGCTGTTGATGGCGCCACGTTCGTGGTCGTGGGCAGCGAGCCGGAGATGATGCACGTGGAGATCGCGAGGTGTGGTGCGATGGCCGGCGTCGGTGGACGGCCGCGCGTGAAGACCATCGTGAACGCGGCTTACGCGCAAGGGCAGAGCACGTCGCTCGTCGCGGCTATCCGACGCGTTCGTGCGGAGGGTGCGCTCCTCCTCCTGGTGGATCAACCGGCGCTCCGGCTCGACGAGGTCACGAGCTTGGTCAGGACGTGGCGTGGCCGGGCACCGAACACCCTTGCCGTGGCGACCGCCTCGGACGGTCGCCAGCGGACGCCCGTTATCCTTGGGGCGAAGCTGTTCCCAAAGCTCCTCGATCTCGAGGGTGATCAAGGTGCACGTCGCGTGCTTCGTGCGCACACCTCGCAAGTGCAGTTGGTTGAGTGGGCGGCGGGGATGTGGCAGATTGACGTCGACACTTGGGAGGACTACGTCCAACTCGCCCGGGCGCTCGCGTGGGATCGTGAATGTGACAAAGAGGTGCGGGACCTTCTTCACGAGTGGGCCGCGATCAGCGCACATGAGATCGAGCCCGCCCGTCGGCTCGCAGCGTTACGCCGCGGGGCGTTGGCAGCGCTTCAGTCGTGAGGTGGGGAAAAACGGGGACTGCCCTCGTTTTCGTCAGCGTCAGTTCCCGAAAACGAGGGCTGTCCCTGTTTTTCCGCCCCTTGCCCCTTGCCCCTCGCCCCTTCCTACGGGAGCACGCGAACCTTGATGTTGCGAAACGCGACGCGGTTGCCGTGGTCCTGTAGGAGGATGCGACCCTTGTCTGCCTCGCCGAAGCTCTCCCACTTGGCGTATTTGCTCTCAGCCACGAGCTTGCGGTAGGCGGCGCTGCCGCGCTCGTACTCGAGCACCTTCGTGCCGTTGAGCCAATGCTCCACGTGGCGGTCCCGTGAAACAATACGCGCTGTGTTCCACTCGCCGGGCGGGTTGATCGTGCGATCCTCGGCCGGAATCAGATCGTAGAGCGACGCGAGCATGCGCGTGCCGGGCCGGCCCGCCTTCGCATCCGGGTGCCGCTCATCATCGAGGAGCTGGTACTCCAGTCCGATCGCGGACGCACCGCCACCGCCCTGCTGCTCGGTCACGAAATACTTGATCCCGCTATTAGCGCCTGGTGTGAGCTTGACGTCCAGCATGACCTCGAAGCTCGAATACTGGTCGACTGTGACAATGTCACCGCCGTGCTTGGATTCGCCGCCACCGGACTCGAGAACGACGAGCTCGCCATTTTCGACCGCCCACCCGTGCTGCGGGAACGTGTCGCCGTATGCAGCACGCCACCCGTCGGTGCTCGTTCCGTCGAAGAGCAGCGTCCAGCCATCGCGCTCCTCTTCGGGCGTCAGTGTGTTGGCCGCGGCACGTGCGGCCGTCGCCTGCATGTTCAAAGCGCTCGTCAGGTGCACCCTGGGCCGAGTCGGCGACGTGCTCGTCGCGCGAGCGGTCATGGACGGGGTCTCGACCAATACGAGCGTAGCGGCCGCTGCGACGATGGCCGCCGCACGATTCTTTCGCATGGACATCTCCCTCTCCTGTCTGTCTTGCTGACCATTCCAGTTCTCACCACCAGTAGTGTGTCTTTTCTCTCTCGACGCCTGGTGTGAGTGTGAGAAGATCGATACGAACGAGTTACCCCCCCTTTCATCCTGCAGCCGGCCACCGCGGTCAGCGCATCGATCCTCGCTCGCGAGCATCCCGTAACTGTGACGAATCACTGTTTACAAGCCGCGAACTTCGAATCTACTATGAGCTGGCTCCTACGACGATTGTGAGGCATGTCACATGCCGAGATAGGAGCACACCGGCTATAGTGATTGTTTTATGTTCCTCAGTGACCGAGAGCTAGACCGAGCGAACGACTCGAGTTCGTCAAGGCCAAGACCACGACGTACCTTCGCATCTCCGAACACGGGCGACAGTCTCGATCACATGCGCCTCACGATTGTGAGAGGAAGCACGCCGAGCAGATCCTGCTCGAGGATTGTATCGATAGCAAGGGCTTGTACCCCAGCCGTAGCAGCGACCCGCGCGAGGCTCATGAAAATGACACGGCATGTATGAAGCCTTCTTCGGACTCCGGGAGCGGCCCTTCGATCTCGGGGTGAACCCGCGCTTCATCTTCCTCCCGCCGCGCCATCGCGAAGCGTGGAGCCTGCTGCGCTGCGGGATTTCCCCGCCCAGTGGCTTGACGCTGCTGCTTGGCGAAGCCGGTACCGGCAAGACCACGCTCATGCGCGCTGCGCTCGCCGAGGAACCGCGTCCCGAGAACCAGACCGTGCTCTTGAGCAACCCGACGCTGACGCGCGCCGAATTCTATGAGTTCATCGCACGAGGGTTCGGCCTGAGCGAGAGCGCCGCGACATCGAAGGCGCGGTTTCTCGACGAGTTTCAGCGCGCCGTCCACGCGCGGCACGCGGCGGGTGGTCTGACGACGATGATCATCGATGAGGCGCAGAGCCTGCCGGACGAGTTGCTCGAAGAAGTACGCCTGCTCGCGAACATCGAGACATCGATGGTCAAGCTGCTCAACCTTGTGCTGGTGGGTCATGCGGCTCTGGCGGATCGTCTGAACGAACCGTCGCTGCGTCAGCTCAAGCAGCGGATTACGCTCCGCTGGCGGCTCGCCCCACTCGATTTGCGTGAGACGGCTGTCTACCTCGCGAGTCGCATCCGCGTGGCTGGCGGGAACGCAACCGAGATCTTCACGCGCGAGGCCGTCGTCAGCATCTACGAGGCCTCGGGTGGGCTCCCGCGTACCATCAACGTGATAGGCGACAACGCGTTGCTGGGCGGGTTCGCCGCACAGGTCAGGCCGGTCAATCAAGCGATCGTACGCGAGATCTGCGATGACTTCGATCTCGACTCGACGCAGGCCGTTGACCCGCGAGCCCCCGCGTCGCAGCCGCGCGGGGACAGCAACGCGGACCCCCGCCGCTCGCCCGCACGGGAAGCAGGGACCGGTTCCGACCGGGTCGACCGAAGCGCTCAGCCTGTGACAGTGCCGGAGAGGCGTGGTGATGACGCGCTTGGCACGACCACGTTCGGCCAGGATGTGAGGAAGCGGCGATTCTTGTCTTTCTTGAAGCGTCAACGATGAGCGAGCCCAGGCCGCGCACGCGGGCCGCCTCCGGGTCCTCCGGCGGAGACGGGTTAGAAGGCGACGCGGACCCCAAGCCGTACTTGCCGTGGCGTTTGGTACTCGAGGACCCGACCAAAATCCGGGTTCAGGGTCCCGGCACCAATTTCCGTGTAGTTGTCGTAATCGAGCGCCCGCTGGAGATTGAACAGATTGAAGGCATCCACCAGAAGCGTCAGTCGCGTGACGCCGAACCGCAGCACGTAGTCGGCATGGACGTCCACGTCCGCCATCACCGGGCTGCGCATACGGAACCCGTCTTCCGTGTCAAAGCCCGTGCCGCGCGGGCTCTCCGGAATCTCACCAGCGCTCTCGTAGAGCGGGTTCGCCGCGAACGCTGTGAGCGGCCGACCTGATCCAACCTGCAGGCCGAGCCCCAAGTTCAGCGCGAACGGGAAGCTGTAGTTGCCGTAGATCTTTATCTGGTGCGTGCGATCGTTTGGCAGCGGTCCGGCACCGGCCTCGCCGAGGTACCGGATGTCGCCGCGCCAACCAAACTGCGGTACGCCGATCTCGTTATACGACGCATCGTTGGTGGGAAAGTCGAAGAGTGATGTGACGACCGGATCGGACTGGCCGTTGTCGTTGCGGAAGAAGCCCTCGAACGTCCCGGCCAAGCATGACCACCGATAGGACGCCTGCAGTGCCCAGTTGTTCGAGAAACGCTTCGCGGCCGTCAGCTCGACGGCATCGTACGCATGCGTGGCGCGTTCGAAGCTCGCCGTGATGTCAGGGAAGGCGACCACCGGTGTATCCCCATCCGGGTTGGTGACGAAAAACTCAACGCTGCTCCCGACCTCATCGGGAAACAGGAAGTACGCCGCCATCGGCGCCGTGCCAACATCCTCCAACACGCGACCAAGCGAGCGGTGGACGTAGCGCGCACTGAGATTCACACTCGGCCACGCTTCGTACTCGACTCCGACGAGCACCTCGTCGACGTAGGTGGACTTGGCGTCCGGATCGAACTCCGATGAATCAAGGCCTGTCTGGGTGAAGTGGACGTCGTCGTCGTTCGGCCCGGCGATGACGCCGTTGGGGATTGGTTGCGTCAGGGCAGCATCGAAGTAGTCCGCCCTGGTCGTGAGCGCATCCGCTCCCATCGCGCGCGCGGCGAGATCGTTGGGGATTTTGGCGAAGAAGCGGGCCCAGTTGAAGAACGCCTTCGACCGACCATTGCCAACGATGTCGAACGTGACGCCCAGACGCGGCGCCCAGTTCTGGTCCCATACGACGTCCGCGAGAGTTCCCACCAGCTTCTGCTCTTCGTAGCGGATGCCCGGTTGAATCGTCACGCGATTGCCGATACGCCAACTGTCTTGCAGAAAGAAGCTGAAGTACTGCTGTGTGGTGTCGCGCAGCGTGCTCGTATTCGCCCGTCGAACACGATAAATCTGTCCGACGACGGGATCCGGCAGGATGCGGACCTCCGCCCCGGTCAGCGTCTCGGTGCCGTCTGGCAACGTGAACGTGGGACCCGTCCGGTCGACGGCGTTGTCGTACCGGATGTCTTCGAAGAGAAGACCGTAGCGGAGTTCGTGGTCGCCGACATAGTTCGTCGACTTGACGGAATACTGGATGTTCCTTCCGTCATTGTCCTCGACGAAGCCGAGGCCGCCTGAGCGGCGGAATGGCCCGACCGTCTCATCGGTGACGTCCCACTCGTCCACCGCTGGCTGTTCCGTGATGGCGTTCTGCGCGCGCGCCACAGACGCCTCGAGGAGCCAGTACGGCGTTGGCGCCCCTTCGTATTTGACCACTTGGTTATGACCGCCATACGTCAAGGAGCTGAACCCGCCGATGTCGTCGCGCAGCAGCGCATCATCGCGCTGTGGGCCGTTGCGGCCCTCGGCAGGATCCCCGAAGAAGGACACATCCAGCCGATGGCCGTTGGTGAGCTGGCCGGTGGCCTTCGCCGCATACGTCGTAATCTGCCGTTCGCGCTCCACTTCCCCCAATTCGTACAGCGGGGCAGTCTCGGGCGCCAGGAGCTGGCGTCCCTCCCACTGCGCGTCAGCCGCGGCAAAGAAAAACACGTGATCCCGGGCGATCGGTCCACCCACCTCCAGCCCGACGTCTGTGAGCGAGGTGTGTGTGGTGTTGACCGCCTCCTCGCGCGACAAACTCTCCGACATGATGGGCGTGTAATCGCCTTCGCTCGCCTCGGGCCTGATGTGCGCAAACGCGCTCCCCCGGTAGTTGTTGCCACCGCTCTTCGTGATCACGTTCACGACGCCGCCGGTCGCCTGGCCGTATTCCGCTTCGAAACCGCCCGCCTTCACTTGCACTTCCGATAGGAAATCGAACGGTACGCCGTTACCCAATGAGCCAAAGATGATCGAATACGATCCGAGGGCACCGTATCCGGCATTGGTCACATTCACGGCGTCGATCACATAGTGGTTCTCGAGACCGCTGGCGCCGGCGATGGACGGGTTGGCGTCACCGGTGCCGCCGCCGCTGCTCACGCCAGGGGCGATGTAAATCGTATCGCTGAAGCGACGGCCGACCGGCACGCGCTGCAACAAGTCTGACCCGATTATGGCGCCCACCGTGGTCGTGTTCATGTCGATCACGGGTGCATCGGCCAGCAGCTCGATCCGTTCTGTCAGACCGCCGATCTCCATGAGAAGCGTCTGCAGATTGACGGTCTGTCCGAGCGAGACGGTGATGTCCTGCTGCGTGAGCCTCTTGAATCCTGGCAGCTCGACCTGGACGCTGTATGTGCCCGGCGTCAGCGAGGAAATTCTGAAGACGCCGTTCGCGCCTGAGACGGCGCTTCTCTGTCCCTGGGGACCAGTCGCGATCACCGCCGCGCCGAAAAGGCCGAGCCCCTGGTCGTCGATGACGCGACCAGTGATCGTGCCGGTTGTCTCCTGGGCAACGCTGGACCTCGCCGTGGCGAGCGCCAGCACAAGCACGACGCACGTTAGCCACCTCATGATCTCCCCTCGCAGTCGTGGACACACAAGAATGTCTGCGTCAATCTACCATATCGACAGTAAACAACCTGTCACGAAAGCCGTGACGTCAACCGTGTGGAATGATAGAAGCCTGAAGTCGACGGCGAGGGGAGTGGACGTGCCAGATCGAATAAGCGTTGATGTCAGCGAGCGTGAGCAGGTGACCGCGCTCGCCTACCGCGCCGCTGATGGCGAGGGGCGCGTCGGCGCAACCGTCGTGCTCGCGCACGGTGCCGGCGCCGGACAATCGAGTCCGTTCATGGTGCGGATGGCCGGCGGGCTTGCGTCCCGCGGCCTCGACGTGCTGACGTTCAACTTCGCCTACACGGAACATCGGCGTCGCCTTCCGGATCGGACCGAGAAGCTCGAAACCTGTTATCGCGCCGCGATCGCGGCCGCGCGCAGCCACGCACCGTTCGAGGGGAACGCCGTGTTCATTGGTGGGAAGTCGATGGGTGGACGCATCGCGTCCCAGCTTGCTGCTGCGGAAGGGGCGGCTCGCGATATTCAGGGGCTCATTTTTCTCGGGTATCCGCTGCATCCGCCAGGTAAGCCGGACCAGCTCAGAGCGGCGCACCTCCCGAACATCCGCGTCCCCATGCTGTTCGTCCAGGGCTCACGCGACCCGTTCGGAACGGCCGCGGAGCTGCACTCCGTTCTGGACGGCCTGAGCGCTCATGTCACGGTGCACGTTGTGGAGAAGGGTGGTCACTCGCTGACCCCGTCGAAAGCCAGCCCGATATCCGTGGATCAGATCTCGCAGCAGGTGCAAGACACGATTGTGCAGTGGGTCAAGGAGATCTGCGCTTAACCAGTAGGGCAAATCTTCTATTGACATTCGAAGTGAAGGAGCGCGTGAGAGCCGTGCGGACTGGCGCCACGATCGAGCAGATCATCCAGGACCTTGCCTACGGCTCGCGCATGCTGGTCAAGCACCTCGGCTTGACAGCCGTTGCGGTCGGAACGCTGGCCCTCGGCATCGGCGCCAACACCGCCATTTTCAGCGTCGTCGATACGATCGTCCTTCGACCCTTGCCCTACGAGGACCCCGATCGCCTGGTCAAGATCTGCACGCCCAAGTCCGGTGACCAGCAATGCGTCGACGATGTGTCGATGCCCGACTTCCTCGATATTCGCGACCAGAGCGGCGCGTTCGAGCAGATCGCTGCGGATGATGCCAATGATGGGCTCGGCTTCGTGACCCACGACGACGGATCGCGCGAGACCGTCGGCGGAGCCCGCGTGACCGCTAATTGGCTGTCCACGCTTGGCAGCCGTCCGATCGTGGGCCGAGACTTCGCGCCCGAGGAGGAGCGTCCCGGCCGCGACCATGTCGTGATCCTCGGCCACGAATACTGGCAGCGCCGCTTCGGCTCCGACCGCGACGTCGTGGGACGGACGCTGATCATCGATGGTGATCCCGTCACGGTGATCGGCGTGCTGCCGGCGAACGTGCTCCGGTATGGCGCCGACTTCTTGAGGCCGCTCGTGCTGGCGGACTACCCGATGGAACGAGAGCATCGGGACCTCGACGTCTTCGGGCGTCTGAAGCCAGGCGTCACGCTGGCCCAGGCCCGCGCCGAGGTCGAAACCATCGCCGCCCGTCTCGCGGAGCAATATGCGGCGACGAACCAGGGCCGAACGGTCCGCCTCGTTCCGCTGGACAAGTATTACGCGTCGATACACGGCAAGGCGGACCCTCGTGCTGATGCTCGGCGCCGTGGGGCTGGTGCTGTTCATTGCCTGCGCCAACGTCGCCAGCGTGCTGCT
The DNA here is from genome assembly GCA_009377495.1 of Luteitalea sp. GTDB lineage: Bacteria > Acidobacteriota > Vicinamibacteria > Vicinamibacterales > Vicinamibacteraceae > WHTT01. Next base: position 32,727 of record WHTZ01000001.1, on the reverse strand, counting down.
CGCGCGCGCGGTTACGAGGCGGAGGGAGTGCGTGATCCGCGCGGCCCTGGGTGCGACGCGGGCGCGTCTCGTTCGACAGCTCCTGGTCGAGACCGGGCTGCTGTTTCTCATAGGTGGCGCGGTAGGCGCGCTCATCGCCCGGTTGTCCGTGCACACGCTGGTGGCTGTCGCGATCGCAGGCGGATACGTCCCGGAGCGCATGGCGGTGGCGGTGGACGGGCGAGTCCTCGGCTTCAGCCTGCTCATCTCCCTCGTCACTGCCGCCGTGTTCGGCCTCGTGCCAGCGCTTCAGGCCTCCCGAGTCGACCTCAACGAAGGTCTGCGAGATTCGAACCACGCACTGAGTGGCGGCGACCGTCCCAACCGCGCCCGACGCCTGCTGATTGTCTCCGAGGTGGCCTTGTCGCTGGTCCTTCTCATCGGCTTTGGTTTGATGATCAGGAGCTTGCTGCGCCTTCACGCAGTCTCGAGCGGCTTCGATCCCGAGAATGTCGTGCAAACCGTGTCCGACGGCGGCCGATCGTTTCCCGAAGCCGTGGCCTTCTGGCGGACCGCTCTGGAGGGTGCCCGTGCGATGCCAGGCGTGGAGCTTGCGGCGGTCACATCCAGACCGCCGCTGCAGCCGGCGCGCGGTCAGCGGTTCGTCGTTGAGGGTCGACCGTCGATCGTGGAAGGCGAGGAGCCAGCGGCCGGAGACATCCTGATCAGTGCCGATTACTTTCACACCATGCGAATCCCGTTCATCAGGGGCCGCGCGTTCACGGAGAAAGACGACGAAACGGCGGCGCCCGTGGTGATCATCAGTCAGAGCCTGGCGCGCCGCTACTTCGCCCATGAAGATCCGGTCGGGAAGCGCGTGATGCTCAAGGAACGCTCGCCCATGAGCTGCTGCAGTGCGCCCCGGCCGGTCGAGGGCGTCTGGCGGGAGATCGTCGGCGTGGTCGGCAATGTCCGGCAGGACAACCTCGAGGCAGATCCGGCGGTCACAATCTATCGGCCATATTCCCAGATCGTGGAACACGACATGTTCCTGATGGTACGAGCTCGGTCTGCTCCAGACGCGGCCCGGGTCGCTGCCCACATCCGTTCGCATCTGTTACGCCTGGATCGAAGCCGCGACTGGTGGGACGTCCAGCCGCTGCGGCAGGTCATTCACGAATCGGAATCGATTCGGACTCGTCGCTTCGTTCTCATCCTGCTCGGGAGCTTTGCGGCCCTGGGCTTGGTCCTGGCGGGTGTCGGCATCTATGGTGTCACGGCCTGCACGGTTGCGGAGCGAACGAGAGAAATCGGTGTTCGGATGGCCCTGGGCGCTACACGACGCGTCGTCTTCACACAGGTGATCGGAGAGACGATGATACTGGCGGTCGCGGGTCTCGTGCTCGGCTCGGTTGCCGCGCTGGCCTTGACGCGCTTCATCGCCAGCATGCTATTCGAGATCAGCTCGAGCGATGCGGTCACCTATCTTGGCGTCTCCCTGCTGCTCGCGAGCTTCGCGTTGCTTGCTGGCTATGTTCCGGCCCGCCGCGCGACACAGGTTGATCCAATCGCAACGTTGCGACACGAGTAGGACTCAGTCCAGCAGAGTCGCGGCCCAGATGGGACTGCATTGACCACGTCTGACACGCCTTCCCGATCTGAAATGGGCGACGAAGCGGTACCAGGATGCCGGTCGTCTTAAGGAACCTTTGGACGAAGGTGGTTTTACCGGCACCATTCGGACCGGCGACCACGACAAGGAACTTGTCGTCGGACGCGAGGAGCTCCCGAAGTGCTGCTAGGTGTTGCGCAATGCTCATCGGGCGGTTCGGCGACCGGCCTGTCCCGCCACGACGAAGCGCCGCTTCTTGAATCGGCCGCGTGTGCGCGTGCCGTCCGGTTCGATGCGTTCGATGAGTCCGGACCCACTCGGTCGGTTTGCTCATGTCGCTGCGCCCCTTGGTTACCGACAAGAGGATACGAGCTTCCTTGTCGGTAATCAAGGGGATAACGTCCGACGTCACGTCGAGGATTGGGAGTCGCGTGCGAAGTAGATCGGTCGACACGAAGGCGATGCGGCGTGCCTGACACATCACGGCGCGGCGACGACTCCGACCGGGCAGTCGACGCCGGTTCCACCCAGCCCGCAGTATCCGGCAGGGTTCTTCGCGAGGTACTGCTGGTGGTAGTCTTCGGCGAAATAGAAGTCGGGCGCGGGCACGATCTCCGTGGTGATCTGGCCATGCCCAGCGCTCGTGAGCTCGCGCTCATAGATGTCGCGTGACACCTCCGCTGCCTGGCGCTGCGCGTCGGAGTAGTGGAAAACGACTGATCGGTACTGTGTCCCGACGTCGTTCCCTTGACGCATGCCTTGCGTTGGGTTGTGGTTCTCCCAGAAAAGCTTGAGGAGCGTCTCGTAGCTGGTGACGGCCGGGTCGAACAACGCGCGCACGACCTCGGCGTGCCCGGTGAGCCCCGAGCACACCTCTTGGTACGTCGGGTTCGGTGTATGGCCGCCGGCGTACCCTGCCGCTGTGGAGACGACGCCCGGTGCCTGCCAGAACTTCCGCTCGGCCCCCCAGAAGCAGCCCATCCCGAACATCGCGAGCTCCAGCCCTGGGGGGAACGGGCCGTCCAGCGGCGCGCCGTTCACGAAGTGGCGTGACGGAATCGGCAGGCGTTCAGCACGACCTGGCAGCGCCTGTTCCGCCGTTGGTATTCGCAGTTTGTGCTCAAACATGAGAGTCCCCATCGAACAGCTCAAATCTTCCACTATTTTGACGCCATTCTGCAGAAAAGGGGACAGGCCCCTTTTTCTCCGTCTTTCCTACCGGCTGGTGGGTGAGGACGTCGTGAGATGGCGATCGAAGAATTCCGCGACGGCCCGATAGACCCGGAGCCAGTTGCGATAGAGGAGGAAGTCATGGATATCGTCCGGAATGATGATCTCGTCGAACGGCACGTTCGCCGCGCGCAGCCGTTGTACGAGATCGACCGTCTGCTCGACGCGCACGTTGCGATCGTCGTCTCCGTGCACGAGGAGCACCGGGGAGCGCCACGTCTTGACGTGCGCGGCGGGGGCTGACTCCCATGCCACCTTGGCGGCTTCATCGAGATCGGCGCGCGAGAGGCCATCGCCCGCCAGCGCCGCCGCCTGCTGTGCGGTGGGAGCAAGCTGGAGCCGAGTGTGCACACCGTGCAAGTCGGCACCCGCCGCAAAGACATCCGAATTTCGCGCCAGTCCGAGCGCCGTCAAGTACCCGCCGTACGATCCACCCCAAATGCCGATACGGGCCGCATCGACGTCCGATCGTTGCTGCAGGTATCGGCCTGCGGCGAGCACGTCCTGGTACTCCGAGGCGCCGCGCACACCCGCCCGCGGTGGATGGTGGAACTCGAAGCCGTACCCAATGCCGAGTCGATAGTTCACAGAGAGCACGATGTAGCCTCGGCTCGCGAGGTACTGATTCATTGCGTACGTGTTCGCGTAATAAAACATGTAGTGCCAGCCGAGTAACATCTGCCGTGCAGGACCGCCGTGGGCGAACACAATGGCCGGACGCCGCGCGGCGGCCCCATTCGGCTGTTTGAAGAGCTGCGCGTGGACCGATGTGCCGTCGGGGGCGGTGATCACCACGTCCTCTGGCGTGACGAGCGCGTCCGCGGGAAAGTCGGCTGGAAGTTGATCGGCGAGCAGTGTGCGCGGCTCGGTGTCGCCCCGAAGCGTGCGCACAACGGGCAGCGGAGGCTGCTCGGCTGTCGATGCGAGATACGTGAGGAGCTCGCCGTCACCCGTGACCCTTGGCGACCACTCGAGTCCTGTGCCAGACGTGAGCGCCGTAGGGTTCCCTCCCTCGAGCGGCACCATGAACAAGTGGCGTCGCTCACTATCATGTTCGTCAGCGCCGGTGTTCGCGCTGTAGATGAGAGACCGGCGATCCGGTGTGAGCTCGACGTGTTCCACCATGAACGTGCCCGGCGTGAGCAGGCGCGCTTCAGCGCGTTCACCGGTCGTGGGCACGGTGTAGAGATGTGGCCATCCGTCATGGTACGCGAGGAAGGCGAGGCGATCGTCCGCGCCCCACAGCAGGTTCGCACCGCCGGCCACGCGCGGATACGACCCGCGCAGGGTTTCTGGGCTGCGCCAGACCTCGCGTGCGTCCCCCGTCTTCACATCGGCAACCCAAATGGCCCAGGGCTGCGGCTCCGCTTCGAGCGGCGGATGGGACGAACCGCCGCGTCCTGGTTGCCGCACGAATGCGACGCGCGTGCCGTCGGGCGACCAGCGCGGCATCGAGTCGCGCGACGTCGATGGCGCGATGTAGCGGAGTGGTTCCTCGGCTGACGTGTACAGGCCGATGTAGCTCAGGTCGCGCCGATCAGAGACGAACGCCACGGTCTTCCCGTCAGGCGACCATTCGGGTGACTCGCTGCTGCCCCGCGCGAAGAAGAGTGGTGTTGCCCGCGCGCTACCGTCCACCAGGGTGATCCACAACGCCCTCCCTCTCTTGAACAGAACGCGATTACCTTGCGGCGCAGGCACCGGCTCGTCTCCTTCGCCGATGAGCTTCGGTGTGCCGCCGTCAACGGACACGGACCAGACCTGCATCTTCGGTTCCACGGGACTGCTCGTCGGGTTGGGCATCAGGTTCCCCTCGGCCGTCCAGTTCGACCCGTGGTCACCGCCTCGCACGTAAACCAGATAGTGGCCGTCGGCTGAGAACGTGAGGTTCGTCAACTCCTGCCCATCCTCGCCGTTGGACGCAAACAGGCGCCGCGGTTCGAACTTCTGGCCGTCTGCGACCCACAGGCTACGCACGCCGCGTTGCAAGAGCGCCCACGCGACACGCGATCCCGAGCGCGACGCGGTGAGGTCACTCGGGAACGTGAAGCCGAGCACCTGCTCCAGCGCAAAGCCCTCGCGTTCGGCCGCCGGTTGAGCCGAGGACAGCGCGAGCAAGGTCAACACGACCAACACGAGCCCAGAGCCAGTTGTTCGCTTCACGGCAGAATCTCCCGTTTCAAGACGCGTGTCGCTTGCAGATGTTACGGCAGCTTGACAGAGCCGTAGACTGCCTGTATACGACTACTGCCCCCACTGGAGAGTAGACACCGGCAATTACAACGATCCCGACAGCTTCCGCGTGACAGGGGTCGGGGAAAACTCGGGCCGCATCATCCAAATGGTATCGCGGCTCAGTTGGTGATCGGACCGCGGGCCCGGCGCCTTACGGCGCCCCTAAAGGGGCGCCCTACAAAGGGGCCCTAGAGGGGCGCCCTACCGTCACGCGGACCTTTTGTAGAGCGCGGCTTTAGCCGCGCCTAATCAGGGGAAAGGGCCATGCCTAATCAGGGGAAGGGGCCATATGCTTACTCGTCGTGCTGCCTTCGCGAAGACCGGCGATCGGCGCGCGCTCACGAGCTTCGCCGATCCCGCGCCGCAACTCGCCGGTGTGACCAAGCAGCTCGTAACGTACACCCGCAAAGACGGCGTGCAGCTGTCGGGGACGCTGTATTTGCCACCCAACTACCGTTCTGGCACGCGCACAAGATCAAGGAGCCGGTGCTGCTGATTCATGGCGAGGCAGACAACAACTCTGGGACCTTTCCGATCCAGAGCGAGCGACTGTATATGGCTGTGACGGGGCACGGTGGCACGGTTCGCTACGTGACGCTCCCGCACGAGGCGCATGGCTACGTCGCGCGCGAGTCGGTGCTCCACGTGGCGGCCGAGATGCTCAACTGGATGGACGAGCACGTCAAGCAGGCGAAGCCGCGTCCCGCGCCGACCTCGGCGGGTAATGGAGTCGGGAGGTGAGGAGTACCCGAGCGGAAAACGAGGACAGCGCGGCTCGAGGAGCTGTGCGCGGTGGAGGGTGTGGACATCGTGGCGGCATCAAAACACGATTCTCAAGGCAAACTGAATCTGCCGCGGGTTGTTCGCCTGAGACGTGATTGCCCCAAACCCCGCCGACCCAAAACTCTGATTCGGCAGACCAAACATCGGCGAATTGGTCGCGTTGAACACCTCGCACCGAAACTGAACGTTCAGTGCCTCGCGGATCCGGAAGCTCTTGAACACCGAAAAGTCTAGATTACTGAACCTCGGGCCTCGCACATCGGACAGCGTTCGGCCAACGTCGCCGAACGTGAACGGCTCTGGAGCGGCGAACGCATCGGCGAGCAGATAGCTATCGAGCCGCGATTGCACACTACCCTCCTTGGCAGCGCTGAAGCCCATGCTGTTCGGCCGCTGAATGCCTCCCAACGAGTGGGAAGTATTCGGCGAGTTCCTAATGAAGAGCGGAAATCCAGACTGTCTCAGAACGATTGCATTGATCTGCCATCCACCAAAGATCGTGTCTGCGACGGGACCCCAGGTGTCACCGATGGTCTTGCCGCGCCCGAAGGGCAGCTCATAGCTGAGGCTCGCTACAAAGCGGTGCGGCACATCCTCCTCGACAACCGACCGGTCTGCACGCCGATCGTAGAAGTTCTGGTGCCCGTACGCTGGACCCACCGTCGCTGGGCCATCGCTGATGTTCTTCGAAAAGGTGTACGAGACCAGCAGTCCGAATCCGTCGGCGAACCGCCGCTCTGCCTTCAGGGACACGCCATGGTAAATGGACGAAGCCGCCGCTGGATTGAAAATGGTCAAATCGGTGAACTGTGGGTAGGGACGGAGCAATTGCCCGCGAGTGACCTGCTCGTTTCGGAGCGGGCCAGGGTTGGTGATGATCCCGAAAAACGGATTGGGCACCAGCTCTTGCAACTGCGAACCGAGTGCCAGCGCTTCAGGGGACAATTGATTGATCTCGAAGCCCGCCCCATCTCCAAGATGAACGCCTCGGTTGCCCGAATACGCCACCTGAACGACGACGTTGCTCACCTGCCGCTGGACGCTGAAGCTCCACTGCAGATTATAGGGAAGCGGCGCGTTCCGCTCGTAGAGCCGCTCAATCGACTGTCCAACCGTGCTGAGCAGTCCTTCTTCGCTTCCCAGTGGCGACGAGAAGCCGTCTGGGAACGGGTTCTGGAGCGTCGCGATCGGCCGGAGCCCATCCAACGAGCCGACGAAGGTGGTCGAGGGGACAAATGCCTGAGAGGCGATATTGAATCCGCCCGCGCCGATGCTGCCCGCCCCAAAGAAGGCTCCCAGCCCGCCTCGCACCACAGTCGACCGGGTTAACTGATACGCAAAGCCAAGCCGCGGCGCGAAGTTGTTCCAATCCGTGTCGAATTGCCGTCGAGGGTTGCCGTCAACGCCCGCAAATCGAAGCCCGCCACGGAGCGTGCCGATTGAGCTGACCTGATCATTCAGCGGAGAGATGGCGTCGAAGTCAAACCAGTCGAGGCGATTGTGCTCCTCATGGCGCGGGAGCTCGAGGTCGTATCGCAATCCCAAATTCAGCGTTAGCCGTGCTGTCAATTTCCAGTCATCCTGGAAATAGAGCGCCAGGTACTCGTTGCTCGAGATGGCGTTGACGGCGGCGCCAAACGCCCCGGACGCCGGCGTCCCCAGTAGCATCGACGCGATCGTATCGCCTGCCGTGGCGCCACCGAGATTTGCGTTCGGTCCTTGCGTGAAGCTCTCCGTGAAGGTATACGAGCCGCTTGGGTCAATGCCCCGGCGTTGATTGACATATTGCAGCCGGAAATCGAGGCCATACTTGAGGGTATGCGCTCCTTTCTGCTGCGTCACGCTGCCTTGCACGGAGTGCGTCCGGTAGCTGAAGGCGTTCACGCCCTGGTTGTTTCCCAATCCGACATACCCGCCGGCAGAGATCGACGGAAACACCTGGATCTGCGCTTGCTGGTTCACATAGCTTGGCAGTCCGAGCGTCGTCAGATCGAATCCGAGCGCGGGATCGATGTTGTCGTGCGTGCGGTCTGTGAACCCGTAGCGCAGATTCAGCACGGTCGAGGGAGTCACGATTCGCGTGTAGTCGGCTCCCACCGAGTGCACATCGGTGTTGAGTCCCGTAAACCCCTGCGCCGCCGTGTCGAGCCATTGCGGCTGACGCGTGTCGTCGCGCGTGATGTTGTAGCGCACGAACAGTTGCTGGCGATTACTCAAGGAATGATCGACCCGGAATCCGAACAGGTCGTGGTTCTGCCTGTTGGCGCCAGACTGAATCAGGTTGTTCACGCTTCCCGGCAGGTTGGGTAAGGGATAAAAAGAGACCAGCGCACGGCCGACTGGGTCGATGCGATCGGGGGGAATGACATTATCTGGAAACGGCTGCCGGATAGGAGTGCCGTCCACGGTCATCGTTGTGAGCGGGTCGTAGATGGTGACCGGCTGTCCAGCCAGATTCGTCAGGCCGGAGAAGTCGCCGTTCCGCGCGGCTTCAGTTGGCACGGTGGTGATGCGGTTTGCCTGCACGCTTGCGCGGGTGCCTTGATAGTTCACGAAGAAAAACGTGCGGTTGCGCCCGCTGTAGAGCCGGGGGATGGTGAGCGGACCACTGAATGTCCAACCGAACTGGTTCCGGCGAAACGTGTCGAGCGGAACATCGTTCATATTGTTGAAAAAATCATTGGCGTCGAGGGCTGAGTTTCGCAGGTAGTGAAACACGCTGCCATGCCAGGCGTTGCTGCCTGACCGGGTCACCATATTGATCAAGCCGCCGCTCGTCCGGCCGTACTCCGCCGCGAACGTGCTTGTTTGGACCTTGACTTCCTGAACGGCGTCCACCTGCACCGGCGTGCCAAGAATGCCTCGTCCGGGCCACACACCTGGCAGCGTATTTGGCGCGCCATCGAGCAGCATTTCGTTCTGTCCCGGCCGCGATCCGTTCGCACTGAAAATGTTCGCGGTCGAAAAACTGTTCGGGTTCCATTGCCGGCTCGTGACCACGCCGTCGCTCAACGCCAGCAGCCCCAGCCCACCGCGGTCATTCAGCGGCATGTCGGTGAACTGCTTCGTTTCAATCACCTGACCCAACGATGCGTTGGACGATTGCAACAGCGGGGCCCCGGCCGTGATCTGAACCGATTCCGTGACCGCGCCTACCTCGAGCACGAAGTCGAGCCGCACGACCTGGTCCACCTCGAGTGTGATGCCGTCCTGCGTCACCGAGCGGAATCCGTCTGCCTCCACCGTCAGCAAGTACTGCCCCGGCTGCAGCAGCGGCACGAGAAATGTCCCATCCTCGTTCGTTTCGGTCGACCGGCTCACGCCGGTTTCGACGTTCACCGCGGTGATGTGCGCACGCGGAACGCGCGACTGCGACGTGTCGGTGACGATGCCCGTCACCTGCGCAGTTTGCGCGAGCGCGCTCCAGGGGGTAAGCAGGGCCAAGCTCAACAGCGAAAGCAGGCGCAACATCTTCATCTCGTTTGTCTTCGTTGCGAACAAGGGCCGGAATCAGAGATTTCGCTTGCGATGCTCCGTCAGATAGGGATTCCAGTCATAGCGCGATTCGGGACTCCAACGCGCGTTGAGACGAGGCAGGTAGTCTTTCAAGCGTTCGATTGTCTGACGATGCTCATCCAGGCCGGCCAGATTCTTCCACTCGTGTCGATCGTGCCTGTGATCGTATAGCTCTTCCGAACCGTCTTCGTAGCGAATGTATCGGAAATGTTCCGTACGAACGGCGTGATTGTTCCGCCCGTACGTCATCAACGCTGGGTGTGGCCAGTCTGCCCGCGGGTCGTCCAGGAGCGGCCTGAGCGAGCGGCCTTCGTTGCTGGAATTCGGGGGCAATCCGCACAGATCAAGGAGCGTGGGGTAGACGTCGATCATCCCGGCCGGCCGGGAACAGACGTGACCACCGTCGATGCCGGGCCCGGCGACGATGAGCGGGACGCGAGTCGACTCCTCCCAGATCGACTGTTTCGCAAAGCGATTCTTCTCGCCCAGATGATAGCCGTGGTCGCTCCACAGCACCACATACGTGTGACCCGCGTGCGCGCTCCGCGCGAGGGCGTTGAGCATCTGCCCCACGTAGTGATCGGTAAAGGCGACGCAGGCGAGATAGGCCTGTACGATCCGCTTCCATTCACCGTTCTTGATCGCCCACTCTGTCGTAGGCATCATCGGCACCGCGGCGAGGTCGCGGCCAATCGGAGGAATATCGTCGTCATCGTTGGGCAGGTATGGAGGTACGGACAACGCCTCGAGGTCGAAGAGATCGAACCATTTCTGCGGGACGTACCACGGAACGTGCGGGCAGAGCAGACCGACGCCCAAGAAGAACGGCACGTCATAGCTCCGGCCTAGGCGCTCGATGGCCCACTGAGCGCTGCGGTAGTCGGGCATCGCGTCATCACGATCCGGATAAACGCCCCAGTCAGTGCCTGTCTTCTCCTGATCCCAGACGAAATGCTCGGGGGGCGTGGGGCCGAATCCTGCTTCCCGTCCCCCGGAGTCCGCGAACACTCCGTCAGGCGCATGCTGGTGAAACAGCTTGCCGATGCCCATCGTGTGGTAGCCGTGCTGCTGAAAGTACTCGGGCAGAAAGAGACCCTCTCGAATCTTCGGGTGGGCGGCGCGCAGGCGATCATCCTGAATCTGCCCGTAGACGCCGGTCGTCGAAGGCAACAGGCCGGTCATCAAGCTGGTTCGGGAAGGACCGCAGATTGGCGCCTGGCAGTGGGCGTTCGAAAAGAGCACGCCGCGCGAAGCCAGGCCGTCGATGTGTGGCGTCACGGCGTGCGGATGGCCGCCTAGGCAGCCCAGCCAACCATTGAGGTCATCGACCGCGATGAACAGGACGCTCGGGCGGTTGGCGCTCCTCGATCGTTTCGAGAGGTCGCACCCCCAACCGGCAGCCACACTCAAGCCGCCAGCTTTCAGGAAGTCGCGTCGATGCACCGCCGTATTGTGCCTCAACACGGCTCGCGATTCGGAATCGTTCGGTGCGACACTGGGAAGCCGCCGTCAGGCGACATGACGACACGTGAACCCTTCGGACTCGGCAGCCTCCGAAAGGTCGTCGTCACGTCCGATGAAGACGCGCTCCCTCGGGCGGCTGCTGCACCACTCGAGCGCTGCGGCGAGCTGCAAGGCGTCTCCCGCCCGAAGCTTGTATCGGGCCAGCAAGCGCTCGGCCGTTTCGCGAAGGACCTCACTCGGCCCGACCTCATCCCATCGCGTGCGCAGGTGGTGGAGGCGTCGAAGTGCCTGTGTTGTCTCGGCAGCCGTCAGCGTGCCCTCCCGTTTCAGTCGATAGAGCCCACTGGTAGCCTCGACGCTCGTTCCCCACCAGACAGCGAGCCGATACGACCTCGCCATCTGCCTGACCTTGGCGCTTTGACGTTGGAGGCCGCAAAGTGGCAGCAGCGCGCTCGTGTCCCAGAAGGCGAACGGTACGCGTCGTGCCCGACCGTCACGCCTATCCACGTCGGTCCTCGTCAATCACTCTCCGAATATCGTCTATCGCCAGCCTCGGCCCGGGCATCTTCCAAAAGGACGCGCCGAGCGGCGCTCCGCTGCCCAAGCGCAGTTTGCCTTCGGCGGCCAGCCTTAAACGCTCAGTTTCATAGTGGTCGGCTCGAAACGGTACGATCCGCGCCACCGGCACCTGGCGATCGCGCACCAGTATCTCTTCTCCCGCCTTGACATCGTTCAGATACGCGCTGAGGTGATTCTTTAGCTTCGCGATATTGACGCTCTTCATGTCCGACGTCCTATCTACTTGACCATAATGAGATGGCTATTATAGCTATATTCGCCTAGTATGATGGTTGCAAGTGGACCTGTTTGCGAGGCGGCAAGCGGCAGCGCCGCCCCTATGACAAGCGCAGGTAGCAGTCGCCCGACCCAGAACCTGACGTGCATGATCATCGTCGGCATGGCGAGAGTATAGGGTGACAAGGTGACAAGGTGACAAGGTGCCCAGTATGCTAGCGGGATGCAACGCGAACCCGGCATCTACGCTCACGTGACGACCACCGAAGGCGCCTTCACCGTTCGGCTCTTCGACAAGGAGGCACCAGCGACGGTGGCCAATTTTGTCGGCCTGGCCGAGGGTACGGCACGCTGGACCGAGCCTGCCAGCGGAGCCGCCGTCGAACGACCGTTGTACGACGGCCTGATCTTTCACCGCATCATCGAAGGCTTCATGATTCAGGGAGGTGACCCGAAAGGCGACGGCACGGGCAGTCCCGGCTACCAGTTTGCGGATGAGTTCCATCCGAGCCTTCGCCACGACAAAGCTGGCATGCTCTCGATGGCAAACGCGGGTCCTGATACCAACGGCAGCCAGTTCTTCATCACGCTCGCGCCGACCCCTCACCTCGACAACCGCCACTCGGTGTTCGGTGAGGTGATCTCCGGCCTCGACGTCGTCAAGCAGATTGGTGCGGCTCAGACCGACCGTCGCGATCGCCCCCTGAAGGACGTCACCATCGAGCGTGTCGCGATAGAGCGCGTGCCGGCGTAAAGAAAGATGCCTGTCATCTTAAGGGTTTTAGCGGTGCGCCTTGACGTACTCGGTCGCGAATTGTCGGAGCTGCGGGCTGCGAAGGCCGATCGCGTCAGCTTCTGTGAGCGCATCGTCGAGCGTCCAGTCGTCCTGTAACACCCGCTTGATCGCCCACACCGCGCCAACACGATTGGCCGAGGCACAGTGGATGTACATCGGCTGGTTGCTTGTGTCGGCCACGGCTGTGAGGAACCGGTCGACGACAGCCGGGTCTGGCGCCGCCGCGTCGAAGGGCAGATGGATGTACTTGAGGCCCGATTGCTCGACGATCGCGGCTTCTGCAGCGACGCCGGGCTCGGATGGTTGGCGCAGGTTGATGACCGAGGCGAACCCTTGGCGCTTCAGCTCAGGGAAGGCTGCGGCGTCCGTTGCGCCACCGCACGCGACCGTGGCGTCGACCCGCGTGTAGTTCTGTGCGCCGGGCAGGGTTTCCTTCTGCTCAGACTGCTGGTCGACCACGATGGCATGAAGGAGGCCTCCTGACCCGCCAAGCAGGAGCGCTGAGACGAGCGTACGCGCGAGAAGGCTTCCACGTTGCATATCCACGAAGGATACTCCTTTTCGCCCCCTGCACGATCGACCTTGATCTCCAATACGGAACTACTGTAGGCTGCCAGCGCAAAATTACAGCACTGGGGGTCTCCCATGCACCGTGTCGGCTTTTCGGGGAACAGGCGCGTGCTGTTCTCCACACTGGGAGTGTGGCTGCTCGCGGCGACGATAGCTCCCGTCGCGGCTCACGCGCAGAGCGGTAACCTCGCGTTCGGCAAGAGCGTCACCCGCAGCTCCGATGTCTCCTCTGGCCGTGCGCCGAACGCCGTGGACGGCAGCGCGGACACCTACTGGCAGCCGCTCATGTCGGACCGCCAGGACGACGGCACCGTGTGGCTGCGGGTGGACCTGGAGACGGCCACCCGGATCGATCAGGCCGTGCTGAACATTCGCACCACCACCACGACAATCGAGGCGTACCGCATCCAAACGTCGGACGACGACGCGAGCTGGCAAACGGCGTTCGTGAGGGACCAGTCCTCGGGGACCATTCCGAACATCGACACCGCCGAGTTTCCAGCCGTGACGAGCCGCTACGTGCGCGTGGAATTTACGCTCAACGACCCGGTGCGCAACTTCCAGTTGAACGAGCTCGAGCTGTACGACACCGAAGGCGAGCCACCGCCCGTGGTGCTCTCGAGCGTGTACTTCGTTGACGCAACCGGTCGCAGCTACGCGCCGGACGAGACCGTCGTGCTGCGCGTCGGACAGCAGTTGCCCCTCACGTTGAAGGGTCGGCTCTCGAACGACGAGGAAACCGACCTCGAGGACGCGGTGGTCGCGTTCGCGAGCTCGGAACCGGACGTGGCGTCAATCGACCCGGCCGCAACGGTCACCGCGGCGGCGGCGGGCGTTACGGCGATTACAGGCACGGCGACGCTCGACGAGATTACGAGAGAGGTGCGGTTATGGGTGGATGTCTACGACCCTACCACGTTGTTGGTCGAGCTCGAGCTGAGCCATCCCACCATGGCGATCGGCATCGGCCAGCCGGCGGTGCTCGCACCGGGTGACGCGTATCCCGTCTTACACGTGCTGCCGTATGTCGACGCCCGGCTGAGCGGCGCGCTGCTGCTCGACGGTGCCCAGATTCAGCGCCTGCCGTCGATAGCGCTCACAGCCGGCGATATGCGCGACATACAGTTGCCGGGAACTGCCGATCAGCGGGGTCGGTACGAGCTGCGCCTACGAATAATCGAGCGGGGCAAACCGCCCGCGTACGATGCGTTTTTCTTCACCGCCGTGGACCCAGACGACGTGCCAGGCGATCAGAGCCGCATCGCCTACATCGGTCCGGACGCGCGGCTGACCTACGTGCCCGACATCAAGGGCAATCGCATCCTCGATTTCTCGAATGCCGGCTACATGGGCGGTGGTGTGAAGGTTCCCGACGTCCAGGCCAGGGTCGCGGTAGAACCGGGCCAGGGCGACGACACGGCCCGAATCCAGGCGGCCATCGACCTGGTCTCGGAGATGCCGCAAAACGCGGAGGGCATTCGCGGAGCGGTGTTGCTGCGACGTGGTCGATTCGAGGTGGCCGGCACGTTGCAGATCGGCGCGAGCGGCGTCGTGCTGCGTGGCGAGGGGCACGAGGCAGACGGCACGATTCTCCACGCCACCGGGCCGACCCGGCGCGACATCCTGGAGGTGGGCGGGCCGGCCGGGCGCATGCTACTCGACCCACAAACGACCATCAGCGACCTGTACGTGCCTTCCGGTGCCCGCAGCTTCCACATCGTCGACCCGAGCGACTTCCGGGTGGGCGACACGGTCGTCGTGCGGCGTCACGGGAACGATCGCTGGATCCATGCGATCGGCATGGATCAGATCGCCGAGCGGCCGGGCTCGCCCGGATCGACGGTCCAGTGGAGCCCGTTCGCGCTCGACTTCGATCGGGTGATCACGAAGATCGAAGGGAATGTCATCACGGTAGACGCTCCGCTGGCCAATGCCATCGAGCGCCGATGGGGCGGTGGAGAATTGATCGCATACGACGATCCTGATCGCATCGAGCAGGTTGGTGTCGAGAACCTCCGCGTGGAGGTGGAGTTCGATCCGAGCGTGACGGAGATCATCGACGGGATGCCGTATTACGCGGACGAGAATCACGCTGTGTCGTTTGCCATCCTGACCAGTGTCAAGAACGCGTGGGTTCGCGACGTCACCACGCTCCACTTGGAGTTCAGCCTGGCGCACGTGCAGCGCGACGCCAAGTGGGTGACCGTGCAAGACAGCGCCGCGGTGGAGATGGTGAGCCTGATCACGGGCGGCCGGCGCTACAACTTCGATCTTGCCGGCCAGCTCACGCTGGTGCAGCGTTGCCACGCAGAAACCGCGCGACATGCCTTCGTCGTCGACAGCCGCGTTCCCGGCGTGAACGTGTTCCTCGATAACGACTCGGTCATGGAGTACGCCACGAGCGAGCCGCACCATCGCTGGTCCGTGGGCGGACTGTACGACAACGTGCACGCGGACATCGCGATCCAGGATCGCGCCTGGCTCGGAACCGGGCACGGCTGGGCCGGCGCCAACTACGTCGCCTGGAACACCGAAGGCGGTCTCACCGTACAGCAACCGCCGACGGCACAGAATCACGCGATCGGTCACGTGGGAGAGAAGCGGCCGCCGTTCGTGCCAAACAGCGATGATCCACGGCCGCGCAGTGACGGGTACTGGGAGCACCTCGGCCAGCACGTGACGCCACGCAGCCTCTATCTGCAGCAGCTCGAGGATCGCCTCGGGACCGACGCCGTGCTGACCATCGAGCGAAGCCCCGTGGGTGGTGGCGCGCTGGACGAGCCGCTGATCGAGGCCGACCTACCGCAGCCGAGCGGCATCAAAGTGGGAAGCCGTTGGCTCGACGGCTTCTCTCCGAACGTCTTCGACTATCTGGTCACGCTTCCGGCTGGGACGACGCGGCCGCCGCGCGTTCAGGCGCACGATGGCCACCATGACGTCGAGGTGCTGCCGGCCACTCACCCGAATGGCACGACGGTGCTCATCGTCCGCGACCCGGCAACGCCTGAGAAATCGGTGCGATACACGATCAGGTTCGTGGTGTCGCAATGAGACGTTCACTCTTGGCGTAGCGTGTCGGCTGGATCCAACCGCAGAATGCGGAGCGACGGGATGAGGCTGGCGAGCGCAGCAACCACCAGCACCGCGGCGGCCACGCCAGTGAACGCCACTGGGTCGTCGGCCTCGATGCCCCAGACGAGGTGCTCGAAGAGTGGCATCGCGAGCCAGGAAAGGCCCAAGCCCGTCACGAGGCCGATCAGTGTGAGCTTGATGCCGGGCAGTGCCGCCGTGCGAACGGCACGCGCCGTCGTTGCGCCCAGGGCCATGCGGATACCGAGCTCGCGGCGGCGTTCCGTGACGGTATGTGCAATCAATCCGCCAACGCCGAGCGCCACCAGGAGGAGCGCCAGGCCGCCGAAGGTGCCGAACAGCGCACCGGCGAAGCGCTGCTTGAATAGGGTCTCGGCCTTCACGTCGGCGAGCGTTCGAAACGCTGCAAACGGCAGCAGCGGATCGACGGTCGCCAGCGCTCGCTGCATGCTGGGGGCAAGGGTGCCGATGGCCCCACCAGAACGTACAATCCAGCTCGGCGAGTAGAACCCGTGGAAGAGTGCGAACGTGTCGGCTTCTGTCTGCGCGACTGGCGTGTAGACAGCAGGCTCCGGCCCGAGTGGGCCGACGCCCCCGCCCAAGCCAGACTGCAGTTGTACGTCACCGACCACGCCAATGATCGCGCGGTCGACGCTGTGGAACCTCACATGTCGGCCGAGGGGATCCCCGTCTGGCAGAAATCGCTCAACGAAGCTCCGGCTCACGACGACGACAGGCTGCGAGCTCGGGCCGTCAGCATCCGTAAAGATCCGGCCGCGCAGCAACGGAATGCGTAGCACCTCGAAATATTCCGGGGTCACAAGATTGAAATTCGTCTGCCGGTCGGTTGTGCCGCGTGGTGTCCCCGGAAGGTCGAATGCCTCGTTCGCCCAGCGCTCGAACGGTGCGCGAAACGCCACAGCCGCGCCCTCGACGCCTGGCAGCACGCGGATACGACGGAGGCTCTCCTCGTACAAGCGCACGATAGCGTCTCGCTTGCGATAGCGCGCATCGTCGAGCGAGAGCTGGGCGGTGACCACGTTGGTCGTGTCGAAGCCAGGCTCCTGGGTTGCAAACCACATGAGTGTGCGGAGCGCGAGCCCTGCGGCGACGAGCAGGACCACACCGAGTGCCACCTCCGCGACAACCAGGACGCGACGTGCGCGGAGGCGCCTGCCCGTGCCGCCGCGCGCCCCGCCTTCGACAAGCGCCGTGCGAAGATCGAGGCGCGTGGCCTGAAGCGCAGGAAACAGGCCGAACAGGAAGCTGCAGAGGAACGCGCCTCCCGCGGTCACGGCCAACACGCGCGCGTCAAGCGTAATCGACGACAACCACCTGAGATCGTGCTCGCCCAGCGTCCGTAATACTCGAAGACCGAAGTATCCAAAGACAATGCCAAGCGCTCCGCCAGCGATCGCGATCACGACGCTTTCGACAAGGAGCTGTCGGACGATGGACCAGCGCGGGGCACCGATCGCAAGCCGTGTCGCGATCTCACCGCGGCGCGCCGCACCGCGTGCGAGGAGGAGACCCGAGATGTTCACGCACCCGATGAGGAGCACAGCCCCAACGGCACTCCACAGAATCAACAACGGGTCCCGTAACTCCTGTGTCAGTGCGCGCTGCAAAGGCGCCAAGGTGAATCGCGCGGGCACGTCTTGTTGCGTGTCCATCTGCCGTGCTCGCGCCACATCGTCGGTGAGCGTCTGTAACTCGGCTTGGGCATGGGCCAGGGTCACGTCGTCACGAGCTCTTGCCAAGATTCCGTAGTTCAAACCAGCTCCCGCTCCGGTTGTCGACGGTCGAAGCGGAGTCCACACATCAGTCGGCAAAAAGCTCTGAAAGCTCCGGGGCATCACGCCGACGATCGTGTGGGGTTCGCCTCGCAACGTCAGCGTTCGGCCGACCACGTTACGCTCGCCGTTGAAAAAGCGCCTCCACAGGTCGTGGCTCAGCATCACCGCGGCGGCGCCTCCAGAACGGTCGTCCTCACTCGTGAACTCACGCCCGAGGACCGGCGTCACGCCCAGCGTGCGGAAGAATCCTGCAGCGACCTGATGTTGCTGGACGTATGCGGGCTGCCCACCCGCAACAAGGTTCACCCCAGTTGAGCCGCCGAACGGCGCCGCCTCGACGGTCGTCGTTCGGTCGCGGACGATTTCCCACACCTGCCCGTTCATGCCTCGGTTGTCCGCTTCGTTTACGCGCAGGGCGAGCAACCCAAGGCGATCGACGTCCGGAAAAGGCAGCGGCCGAAACAACACGTGGTCGACGACGCTGAAGATCGCGGTGTTGAGGCCGATGCAGAGGCCGAGCGTCAGGATCACGCTGATGCTGAAAGCGGGGGTCTTCGAGAGCGTCGTTAGCGCGTAGCGGACGTCACGCCGAAGCACATCGAGGAACGGCATCGGAGAGCCCTCCGGGCATGCTGAACAGCCTGCAGTATGCCAAGCCAGCGCGAGAAAAACAAAAACGGGGACACAGCCCCCGTTTTTCTACTTCCGTCGCCGCTGATGGTCTTCTGCACGCTGCGCCGTGGTGCCTCGGACGATGAGCTCGGGGTCGACGCTCACGACGCGCGGATAGTCGGGAGCCGCCGTTGATTCGATCCGCTTCAGCATGATTTGCGCCGCCAGCTTGCCCATCTCCCTGAGCGGCTGTCGCACGGTCGTGAGGCCGGGGTGCTGGTAGGCCGCGCTCGGGATATCGTCGAAGCCCACGACGGAGACGTCTTCGGGGACGCGAAGACCAGCCTCGCGGAGCGCACGGACGGCGCCAATGGCGGAGATGTCGTTGAAGGCGAAGAGCGCGCTAAACGCACGGCCGTTGCTGACCAGCCGGCGGGTCACCTGATAGCCAAGC
Source organism: Luteitalea sp. (assembly GCA_009377495.1). Lineage (GTDB taxonomy): Bacteria > Acidobacteriota > Vicinamibacteria > Vicinamibacterales > Vicinamibacteraceae > WHTT01. Next base: position 13,795 of record WHTZ01000001.1, on the reverse strand, counting down.
TCCGGGAACGGGCTGTCGCCCTCGAGCTGCGCCGTGAGCGAGGGGTCGAGCCTGAGGCCGAGCCGCCGAGCCGCGAGTCGGATGGCACGCCAGCGTACGGCAGTGTCCGAGCTGAACGCCTGTCCCTTGATGAAGGCGATGCGGCCGTGCCCGAGCGCGTGAAGATGCTCGAGTGCGAGCGCGGCGGAGCGCTCGTGGTTGACGACAATATTGGTCACGCCTGCCGTGTGACGATGGCCCGAGACCGCCACCACCGGCACCGGGAGCGGCTGCGTGCACGGCGTGTCCACGGCAATCAAGCCCTCGATCGACCGCGCGAGGAGGAGCCGCGGGTACTCGTCAATGAGGTCTGGGCGGTGGCGATGGCTCGCGACGAAGTACAGATAGCCTTCCTGCAGCAGCTCATCCTCGATGCCGCTCATCACGAGCGACGCGTAGCCTTCGCTGATCTCCGGCAACACCACACCAATAGTGAAGCTGCGCTGGCGGCGCAGTGACTTCGCGAGCGTGTTGGGCCGGTAATCGAACCGGGCGGCCGCGGCGCGGATGCGTTCTTGCGTGGCGCGCGGAATGGCTGCGGCGGCCGGCGCGCCGTTCAACACGATGGAGATGGACGCCGGCGACAACCCCAGGTGGTCGGCGAGAAAGCGCAGCGTGATGCGACTGCCGGAAGGTCGTGCCGGATCGTGAGTGCGTGAGGGCAATGGCGTCTCCCGCTTGACAGAGCCAACTACTGGACAGCGCCGGCCTGGACAGCGCCGGCTTGACAAGGGCCGGGGGAATGATACACCCTGTGCACATCAGTTAAACGTTTTAGTAGGATTCTCTCTCGTCACGACACAAGTGGGGGATTTCGATGACCGCGGCGAACGACCGGGACCCGGAGTTGTGCGCGTGGTCGACACTGGGTGCACAGCGCCGTGTCGGGGAGTGGAGGAGGTGCACGATGAAGGCCATGGTTGCCAAGAGAGTGGCAGCGCTCGCCATGTTCGTGTTGGTGCCGGCGGCGGTCGCCAGCGCCCAGTATCGAGCCGGCATACAGGGGGCCGTGACGGATCCTTCCGGCGCGCGGATTCCGGACGCCACGGTCACGCTCGTCAACCAGGAAACGGGGCTCTCTCGAACCACTGTGACGTCTGCTAGTGGCGTGTACTCCATCGCCGGTCTCGTCCCGGGCCAGTACATCGTCACGGTGGAGAAGGAGGGGTTCGCGGCCGAGGTCCTCGAGAACGTTGGCGTCAGGGCCGAAGTAATGCACACGGTTGACGTGGCGCTCGAAGTCGGCGGGGCCCAGGACACGGTGACGGTGTCGGCTGAAGCGGTCTCGCTCGTCGATACGTCGGGGGGCACGGTCGGCGGGACGATCACGACGAGGCAGGTGGAGTCGCTCCCGTCATACGGTCGCGATCCGCTGCGCCTCGCGCTGCTCACCCCCGGATCGTTCGGGAACAACGCGCGTGCGAGCGGCGGCGGTTCCGAAAACCTGCCGGGCAACGCCGGCCCTGGCGGCACCGGCAGCGACAGCATCTTCAAGACCGAGAATCAGGTTCAGGTGAGCGCAGGCGGCCGGCGCACCACGTCGAACAGCATCACGATTGATGGCGTGGCGGTGAACGCCCTCAACTGGGGCGGTGCATCGGTCATCACGCCGAACACGGAATCGATCAGGGAGATCAGGGTTGAAACGAGCAGCTACAGCGCGGAGCATGCCCGGGCCGGCGGCGCGCAAATCCAGGTGGTGTCCAAACATGGCACCAATGACTGGCACGGCAGCCTGTTTGCGAGATATGCGGATCCCGAGCTCAACTCGTTCCAGGAATGGAATGGCCCGGTGACTGACACCGCACGTGTCCCCGATCGGGTCAAACAGTTCGGCGGGAGCGTCGGCGGTCCGGTCGTACGCAACAAGCTGTTCTTCTTCTTCTCGTACGAGCGGCAACCGCGCACGGCCATCGAGACCGGGGACGGTTGGTACGAGACGCCGCAGTTCACCGAGATGCTCCAGGCCGAGAAGCCGAATAGCCTCGCCGCCAGGATCGCGGGTCATCCGGGCATGGGTGCCACGTTCAGCAGCGTCGCCCAAGGAGCCGACTGTGCCTTTGCCAACGTGTCCCCGTGCGCCGAGATCGTCGACGGCGGCGGCAACCTGCTGGGCCTCGACATCGGATCGCCGCTGGACGCGCCGCTCGGCACGCAAGATCCCACCGCAGCCGGCGATGGGCTGGACGGCGTGCCCGACGTCATGTTCGTCAACACGCTGAGCACGACCGACCAGAGAGCGCAGCAGTTCAACGGCCGTGTGGACTTCCAGGCAACGGTACGCGACCTCGTCGCCTTCAGCACCTACCAAACGCCGGTGTACACGGAGAGCGTGCCCGTTCGCTCGGCGAACGCGTGGATCACCGATCGGCTCAATCACGCCGAGACGCTCTTGTGGAACCGCACGCTGTCGTCCAGGTTCGTCAACGAGGCGCGCCTGACCGCGAGCCGCTGGAGCTGGGACGAGATCGACAGCAACCCGCAGGTACCCTGGGGGCTGCCGCCGATCAACATCGATGCGCGTGGGAACGCAGACGTGACGGATCTGGGCGCGCCGGGCCCCGGCGTGTTCGCGCAAACCACGTACAACTTCCGCAACATCCTGAGCTGGGCCCACGGGAGCCATTTCACGAAGTTCGGCGCCGACATCTACTGGGAGCAGAACAATGCCAGCCGCCAGTGGGGCGCCCGTCCGACGTTCGTCTTCCACAACGTGTGGGACTTCGCAAACGACGCGCCGTACCAGGAAAACGGCAATTTCGACCCGCGAACGGGCGAGCCGACGGGTGTGCTGAAGTACATGCGCTCAGGAATTGTGGGGTTCTTTGTCCAGGATGACTGGCGGATTCGTCCCAACCTGACACTCAACCTGGGCCTCAGGTGGGAATACTTCGATCCGCTCTCGGAGAAGAACGACGAGATCAGCAATGCCGTCCTCGGGACAGGGCCGAACACGCTGACCGACCTGCGCATGCGGCTGGGCAGCAACCTTTTCAACGCAAGCCAGAACAACTGGGCCCCGCAGGCCGGCTTCGCCTGGACGCCGTTCCCCGACAACTCTCGTCTCGTCGTGCGCGGTGGCTTCGGCGTCGGCTTCACGCGCAGCATGGGGGCCGTGCTGATGGACATGGCCGCCAACGCGCCGTTTCTCAGCACCGTCAACCTGCAAGGGGACGACATTCTGTACGAGATCCCGGAGGATGTGAGTCAGTTCGGTGAGTGGCCGATCAACCCCGCCACGGTGCTGGATATCGATCCGGAGACGAACCTGCCGACGGCGGGCTCCCAGGCGGTCCAAATCATCGAGGAGGACTTGGCGACACCCACCACGTACCGTTATTCGCTCGAGGCGCAGTACGATCTCGGCGCGCGCTGGGTGGCGAGCGTCGGCTATCAGGGAAGCCAGACGCGAAACTACACGAGGCGGTACAACCTGAACTGGTTCTTTCCCGACAATCTGAACCCCGCGCTGACAAACGTTGGTTACACCACCAACGACGGTGACGCCTCCTACAATGCCATGCTGCTCGGGCTGAAGCGTCGGTTCTCTGGCTCGTTCGAGATTGATGCGCAGTATGCGTTGAGCAGCGCCAGGGACACCGGTTCGCATGAATACGGTGACCGTATAAGCCAGTATCCATTCGATCAGTCGTACCTGCGAGGGCCTTCAGACTACGACGTCCGACACAACGTCAAGCTGTACGGTGTGTGGAGCCCGCAGTTCTTCCAAGTCGACAGCGCAATGGAGAGACTGCTCGGAGGCTGGCAGGTGAGCGGCATCCTCAACTGGCACAGCGGCTTCCCGTGGACCCCGCAGTACGACGTCCCCGGTGGTGGCATCATCTACCCTGCCGACGGCTACAGCAGCCTGTGGCCTGCGGCGTATTTGGGCGGTGCAGGCAGCGACTCCAGCAACGAGACGTTCATGGGGACCAACGGGAACTTCCCCGGCGGCGCGTACGAGTACTTCACGGTTTCCCCATTCGAGCGGGGGACCATTCCACCGCCGCCCGGCGTGGAACGCAACAGCTTCCGAGGGCCGCACTACCTGGGCTTCGACATGACGTTCCAGAAGTCCTTCGGGCTGCCGACGATGCAGGTGCTCGGAAATCGCGCACGGTTGGAGATTCGGGCCGATATCTTCAATGTGTTCAACGAGCTCAACTTGAGCCAGGTCGCCAACGTCATCGGCGACAATCCGACGACGCCGAATCCGAATTTCGGACAGTCGCAGAGCGCGTTCGCCGGACGGGTGATCAATTTCCAAGCACGGTTTAGCTTCTAGTGTCCTGTCCCCGTGAAATGCGCATCGCTGCACACATCTGCGGTGCGCTGCTGTGCGCCGCCGCGCTCCAGCTTTCGCCGTTCGAGGGGGCGCCCTTCGACGGGGCGGTGTCTGCACATGCAGACATCCGAAACGACGCCGATGTCGAGCGTCGGATCGAGGCGCTGCTGGCCAAGATGACCCTTGCCGAAAAGCTCGGGCAGCTTCAGCAGCTCGACGGCGAGGCGAAGGGACAGTACCGACCGGAGCACCTCGAGCTGGCGCGACGCGGCCTGCTCGGCTCAACCCTCAATGTCCGCGGAGCGCGGCGCGTCAACGAGCTCCAGCGTGTCGCCGTGAAGGAATCTCGCCTCGGCATTCCGCTCATCTTCGCGTTCGACGTGATCCACGGCTATCGCACCCTGTTTCCCATCCCACTCGGCGAAGCCGCGAGCTGGGATCCGGACGCGGTCGAGCGGGCCGCGGCCGTTGCGGCCACGGAGGCGCGCGCGGCCGGTGTGCACTGGACGTTCGCGCCGATGGTTGACATCGCGAGGGACGCGCGCTGGGGCCGAATTGCCGAGGGGGCAGGGGAGGATCCCTACTTGGGGGCCGTGATGGCGCGCGCCAGCGTCCGCGGCTTCCAGGGTGATGACTACAGCCGTCCGAACAGGGTTGTGGCGTGTGCGAAGCATTGGGTGGCGTACGGTGCTGCCGAAGCCGGGCGCGACTACAACACGGTTGACGTGTCGGAGCGGACGCTCCGTTCGATTTACTTCCCGCCGTTCAAGGCCGCCGTCGATGCTGGCGTCGGCACGATCATGAGCGCGTTCAACGACCTGAACGGCGTGCCCGCCTCGGCCAATCGCTTTGCGCTCACGGAGGTCCTGCGCGACGAATGGCACTTCGACGGCGCCGTGGTCAGCGACTACAACTCGGTCGTGGAGCTGGTCAATCACGGGATTGCACGAGACAAGGCGGAGGCGGCCTCGCGTGCGCTGGAGGCGGGCGTCGACATGGAGATGGTGAGCCGCGCTTACGTGACGCACGGCGCGCGCCTGGTCGATCAGAAGCGCCTGTCACTGGCGACGATCGATGAAGCGGTACGCCGTGTACTGCGCGTCAAGCTCCGCGCGGGCCTGTTCGAGCAGCCGTACGCCGATGAGGCGCGCGAACGGAGCGTGTTGCTGACACCGGAGCACCGCGACGCCGCGCGAGAGATCGCTGGGCGGTCAATGGTGCTCCTCAAGAACGAGAACAATCGGCTGCCGCTCGCTCCATCCATTGGCAGCCTCGCCGTGATCGGGCCACTGGCCGACGACCGAGAGAGCATCCTCGGCAACTGGACTGGCGATGGACGGCCGGAGGACGCGGTGACCGTGCTCGAGGGCATTCGCACCGCTGTCTCGAACGCGACCAGCGTCCGCTACGCGGAGGGCGTGACCATCTCGGTCGAATCACTGTTGTCGCCCGTAGGTAGCGAGCGGCCCATTCGACAAGCTCAGGGCCGCGCGAACGAGGGACCTGACCGCCTCCGCCAAGGCTACGGCGAGTCCGCCGAAGCGCGAAGCGCGAAGGCGGAAGGCCCCTCGTTACAGGGCGTGGCGGCCGACGACCAAGGCATCGAGGCGGCCGTTCGCATCGCGCGTGAAGCCGAGGCCGTGGTTCTCGTGCTCGGCGAGACCGGCGCGATGAGCGGCGAAGCGGCCTCTCGGAGCGAGCTCGATCTACCGGGCCGACAGCTCGAGTTGGCAAAGCGCGTGTTGCACGTTGACAAGCCCACAGCGATCGTCCTGATGAATGGCCGGCCGCTGGCGATCCCGTGGCTCGCGGAGCATGCGGACGCGATTCTCGAAGCCTGGTTTCCGGGCACGGAAGGGGGACACGCCGTGGCCGATGTGCTCTTCGGCAAGGTGAATCCTGGCGGAAAGCTGCCGGTGACCTTTCCGCGCAACGTGGGGCAGGTGCCGATTCACTACGATTACAAGCGCACGGGACGCCCACCATCGGCGAGCGACAAGTACACGTCGAAGTACCTGGACGTGCCCTGGACGCCGCTCTTTCCGTTTGGTCACGGATTGAGCTACACGACCTTCGAGCTGCGCGATTTGCAGGTGAGCGCGTCGCGCATCGCAGCTGACGGCACGCTCACGGTGTCTGCCGAGGTCGCAAACGTCGGGCGTCGACCTGGTGATGAGGTCGTGCAGCTCTATGTGCAGGACGTCGTGGCGAGCGTGACGCGACCGGTGCAGCGCCTGCGCGGCTTCGAGCGGCTGACCTTGGCGCCGGGCGCCACGCGGCGCGTGAGCTTCACGTTGGGCCCGGCTGACTTGGGCTTCTATGACGAACAGATGCGGTGGGTGATCGAGCCGGGTGAGTTCCGCATCCGTGTGAGCAACAGCTCCGAGGGCGGCCTGACCGAGCGCTTCGAGGTGAAATGATGAGCGCGGGCCTGAAGGCCCCGCGGGGCTGTCCCCGTTTTCCTCACCCGAGATAGGTTCCGGCGGGGAACTGGACCGTTCGATATACTCGTGAGCACTCATGATCGGTCTTGGAACCGCGATCGGCGGCGCCGTGGCCATCGCCGCCGTGAGCACGCTTGGTGACTTCATCTGGGCCACCGCGATCCCGCAGCACCGGCCCCTCTACGGGCTGACGCACGGGACCCTTCTACTCCTCTGCGTTGGCCTCTACCTCGGTATGCGGGCGCACAAGCCGATACTTGGCGCGTGGGCCGGCGCGCTGATTGGTCTCCTGGCCGCGGCCAGCTTCTACGTTCTGGCGCCGATGGCCGGATACTCCGCGATGTTCCCGAGCTGGATTGGACTATGGGTGGCGCTCGGTCTGGTCAATGGCCGCGTGCTTCACACGCAGGCCGGCACGCGCGAAGTGCTGGCACGTGGAATGGCCGCCGCCGTCGCCTCAGGCATAGTTTTCTACGCGATCTCCGGCATCTGGCTTCCATTCCGCCCGCGCGGCTGGGACTATCTTCTACACTTCGGCGCGTGGACGGTCGCGTACCTTCCTGGATTTGCCGCGCTCCTTGTTACTCGTCGTTCCGTGTGATGTCGACCTACCGGTTGACCAGCGCCAACATGTCCTCGGCATAACGCTCGCCCTCGGCGGCGCCCGGCGGGAACAGGCGGTCGATTTCCGTCAGCTCATCGTGGGTGAGTGTCACATCGAGGGCGCCGAGATTGTCTTCGAGGTACTTGACGCGCTTGGTGCCAGGGATCGGCACGATGTCTTCACCTTGCGCCAGCACCCAGGCGAGCGCAAGTTGCGCAGGCGTGCACCCTTTGCGTTGCGCGAGATCCCTGACGTGTGTCGCGAGCTGCAGGTTCCGCTCCAACGCCGCACCCTGAAAGCGCGGATTCGTCTGCCGCCAGTCGTCGGTGGACATATCGGAGGCCTTCTGAATCGTGCCCGTCAGGAATCCCCGACCAAGGGGGCTGTACGGCACGAATCCAACGCCCAGCTCTCGGCACGTGGCGAGCACGCCGTTCCGCTCCACGTCGCGCGACCACAGCGAATACTCGCTCTGCAAGGCGGCGATCGGATGAGCTGCCGCGGCGCGACGCACGGTCTCGGGGGCGGCTTCTGACAGTCCGAGCGCGCGTATCTTCCCAGCACGGACCAAGTCCGCCATGGCGCCGACCGTTTCCTCGATTGGCACGTTCGGATCGACACGATGCTGGTAGAAGAGGTCGATGGTCTCGACCCCCAGCCGGCCCAGGCTCTCGTCGCATACTCTCCGGACATTGGCGGGCGAGCCGTCTACGCCGACGATTGCCCGTGTCACCTCGTCAAGCCGAAAGCCGAACTTCGTCGCCACGACAATCTGCGCGCGCGGTACCTGACGCAGGAAGCGACCGAGCAGCTCCTCGTTCGCGTACGGACCGTAAATCTCGGCCGTGTCGAGGAAGTTCCCGCCGAGCTCCACGTAGCGGTGAAGCACACGGAGCGATTCGCCCTCATCGGCCGGACCATAGGCGTACGACATGCCCATGCAGCCGAGGCCGAGGGCAGAGACATTCAACGGACCCAATGCGCGTGTCTTCATGATGGCTCTCTGGAGTGTGAGAAGGTCAGAAATACAGACCCATCTACCGTATCGCAACGCATTGCTCTTTGTGAAGACCCAGCGAGTGCGGCGCCCCGCCATCACAACGTCACCGTGGTGTCGGGTATTTGGCGAGCTTTCGTTGCAGCGATCGGCGATGGAGGCCGAGGCGGCGCGCGGCTTCCGAGACATTGCCCGCGCAATCGGTGAGGACGCGATTGATGTGCTCCCACTCCACGCGGGCAAGGGTGGGCGTGTCAAGCGCCGGCTCACCCGCTTTCTCCTCAGCGTGCTCATCGAACGCGGCGAGGATGGCATCGACATCGGCGGGCTTGGTCAGATAGGAGTGGGCGCCGAGCCGCATCGCTTCGAGTGCCGTCGCGATGCTGCCATAGCCGGTGAGCACGACGATGCGCGTGGAGACGTCGAGCTGGCTGGTGTCGCGCACGACATCGAGGCCAGAGCGGCCCGGCATGCGCAGGTCAACGAGCACGAGCTCCGGCGACTCTTCGCGTGCCGCGGTGAGCGCACTCTCGTAGTCCCACGCTTCGCGCACCTCCAATCCCCGAGCGCGCAGCGCACGCGCCAGCCGCTCCCGAAACCGCGCGTCATCGTCGACCACCAGTATCGTGCGGGCGAGCTCGGTGGAATGCGTCATATCGAATGGCTCACGGCCGTGTGGTCGAGGGGTAGCTCCAGCGTTGCGGCAGTGCCCGAGCCGGGCGCAGACTCGAGGCGCAGGGCCCCACCGAGCTGCTCTGCCAGAGCGCGCGTCAAGAACAGGCCGAGGCCGAGGCCCGCACCCGGCGGCTTCGTGGTAAAAAACGGCTCGCCGGCGCGAGCGAGCACTTCTGGTGCCATGCCGGCGCCGCGGTCTTCCACGCGTAGACGGAGTCGACCTTTTCCACTCGTCACGGCCAGCGTGACGTGTGACGCCGGCGGGCTCGCTTCCAAGGCGTTCTTCAGCAGGCCGACGAGCGCCGTGACGAGGCTTCGGGCCGGCACCCGAACGACATCTGGTGCCGCGGGCGTCACGACGTCGATACGGGTGCTGTCCTCGGGCGGGAACGCGCCCAGCGTCTCGTCGAGAAGTGCGCGGAGCGGCAGAGGGACCGGTAGCTCACCGGCGGGCTCGCCGGCACGCGCTGCCATCCGATCGAGAATGGCCCGACACCGTTGCAGCTCGGCCTCGATGAGGCGCCCATCCGACGCCAGGGCCTCGCGCGCCGGTTGAGGAAGCCGAGCAATGCTGCGTTCCAGCTCGTGAGCGGCGACGGCAATCGTCGCGAGCGGCGTGCTCAGCTCGTGAGCGGCACCGGCAGCCAGCGTCGTGACGGCAGCCAGCCGCGCGTGGCGTGCCGAGTGCGCCTGCGCGCGCGCCGCGTCACGCTCGCGGGCTTCGAGGAGCCGAGACAAGCGGAGCACGAAGTACGCGGTGAGCGACGCTGCGAGCAGGAAGGCCCACCACATCGCCTGGAGGTGCGACGACAGCCTGAACGCCACATGCCACTGGTCTGGCGCCCGCAGCGCTTGCAGGAAGAGGGAGCCATAGCCGAGCGCCGCGAATGCGGTGAGCGCCCAGGTCCAGCGGGCGTCGAGGACGACGGCCGCCAGTGTGATGTAAACCAGATAGAAAATGCTGAACGGGTTGAGCGCGCCACCGGTCCACGCGAGCATCGCCGTCAACAATAGGCAATCGAGGGCAAGCAGCAGGCCTGCCACGCGCGGCCACGGCACGCCGCCTCGTGCGAGATAGCGTCCGGCCAGCGCGTTCGAGAGTGCCTCGATCCCGAGCAGCGCAAACAGGACCGCCAGCGGGAGCCCGAAGCTCAGAAATGCGTGCGCGATGAGGATGGTGGCCGCTTGTCCGAAAACGGCCCCCCAACGCACCTTCAGGAGCCACGCGAGACTGACATACGCGCGCGACGCCCCGACGGGTGCTGTGCGCTCGCCGGGCAGCGTGTCAATCCAATTGATCATGGCTTCAGCGATTGGCTGTTGGATCGTACTTCAGAACGGTGCAGCGATCAGGTGCGACCCTGGCCCTGCGACAACATGCCGCACAACTCTCGCTGTGGGCCGTCGGTAGAACCCTTGAGAACCCGAAACTTGACTCACCGTGTCAAGTTTCAGGGTTCTCAAGTGAGCGTCGGGGAGCGCGGACCTGGCCGCGGTCCGCTAGAATGTTCGTGGTGACCTGCGTCGTTCTGCGGCTATGATCGGCTCTTCGCTTCCAGATCAAAAATGGTCGAGTAAACTCGTTCGTATCCGTCCACCATCGCATTGATCGAGAAGTACTGCCGGACACGGTCGCGGCAGGCGCGACGATTGATGTCAGGAATTCGTCCAAGGGCGCTCACGGCTTCAGTCACGTTGTTCACCAGAAAGCCGGTCTCCCCTTCACTGATCACCTCACGGCACGATCCGCGGTCCATCGCAATGACTGGCACGCCGGCGGCATTGGCCTCCGTCAGCACGAGACCGAATGGCTCTGGAATGGTGTTCAGGTGCAGCAGCGCTCGCGCCCGGGCGAACAGCTCGTTCTTGCCGGGCACGTCCACCGGTCCTACATAGCGCACCGTCCGATCATCGAGGTGGGGCTTCACTTGCTCGCGGAAGTACGTCTCATCCTGAATAATGCCCGCGATGAGCAGTGGCAATCCGCTCAGGCGAGCGACCTCGATCGCCAGATGGACACCCTTGTCCGGGTGAATCCTGCCAAGGAAAATCAGGTCATCACCGCTCGATTCCCGAAGCGGGTACAAGGACAGGTCGATCCCATTGTAGACCGTCGCCAGGTAGTTCAGGCCCGACGCGCGATCGGCGTTACTGATGGAAACGAAATATCCGTCTCGATACTTCTGATAGATCGGCATGATTCTGGGAGATGAGAATCCATGCACGGTCGTAAGCACCGGGGTCTTGACCAACCGGGTGTAGGTCAACGCCATGAAGTCGTAGTGGTTGTGAATGAGGGCGAACTCGGCGGCGCGCTCGAACGCTTCGGAGATGTGAAGGTATTCGGCGACTTTGGCATCGACGGTGGAATCCTCTTCGTGTCCCTTGTCGACAACGGCATGCAGGCGAGCGCGGGTTACGGAATCCCTGCTGGCGAACAACGTCACATCCCAGCCACGGGCGACGAGTCCTTCGGTGATGTTGCTCGCCACGGTTTCCCAGGCGCCGTATTGCCGGGGCGGCGTTCGCCAAGCAACCGGCGACAGGACCGCCACTCTCTTCTTGGGACTCGTCATGCGTTTCACTGGTCCCTCTAATCCCTGAGGTTAATGCATGGCAGCGAGCACCTCATCGAGTGAGACGGTCGCGAAAGCGGTGGCGTGATCGGCCAGCCCATAGGGGATGATCAGCTCACCGTTGTAGAGGAGAGCACCGCACGTATACACGACGTTGGGCACGTAGCCTTGGCGTTCGCTCTGGTTAGGTGTGAGCAACGGTTCGCGGAGGCGGCCGATCACGCGCGCAGGATCAGCGCGATCGAGAAGGACTGCGCCAATGCAGTACCGGCGCAACGGGCCGACGCCGTGGCTGAGAACGAGCCAGCCAGCGTCCGTCTCGATTGGAGACCCGCAATTCCCAAGCTGGACCAGCTCCCACGGGAAGGTCGGTGTTAGAAGCAGCGTGCGCTCATGCCAGAAGTGGACATTGTCGGAGAACATCAGGTACATGTTCTCGTTGTCCTGGCGGGAGAGCATCGCATAGAGGCCATTGATTTTCCGCGGGAAGATGGCCATGCCTTTGTTTTGGGCAGCCGGACCGTTCAAGGTGATGAACCGAAAGCGAAGGAAATCAGAAGTCTCGACCAGCTCTGGTAGCACGACTTTGCCATCGAAGGCCGTGAAGGTGGCATAGTAGACGTGGGTGCCATCCTCGTTCTCGAAACAGACGAACCGCGCGTCTTCGATGCCGTTGCGTTGTGAGGGGGCCGCTGGGAAGATGACGCGGTCGGACAAGCGCTGTTCTGGGTGGAACTGAACCTCATAGTTGGACCGGGCCAGCAGCCAGATTCCCTGAGCGACGTTCTGATGTTCCTGCATCGTTCCGGCCGGCAGGTGGGACGGCTTCAACTCGAGGTCGAGCGCGGTGCGTAGCTCGTCCAACGCAAAGGAGTCGCCAAGGTTGGTCATAACCCGTCGCGTGAATGCGTTGCTCAATCCTAGCTCGAAGAGCTTCCGCACGAAGAGCGCCTTCTCATACAGCGGGTTCGGGGTCTGATGCGGTTCAGTGAGGAATCCAGTAGCGGTTAGCACCTCGATCCGGTGGTCCTGGTGGACGATCCCCGTTCGAAAGGTGAGGGAGGAAATGTGTCCCTCTCCGGTGGCGCGCAAGCTGAGAACAAAGCGCAGGGCCCCCGGGGGGAGGCGCGACTGATCAGGGTGCGGAACGATGGACGGATTGAACAGGGCCGCCGATTCCAAGGAGTACTCAGCCAGGAAATAGGAGCCGATCAAGAGTTGTCGTTCTTCGGACAGCTTCTCATCCGTCAACAGCACGTCGCGGACCTGCTTGAAGCGTTCCAGAAACAGCTCGCGGATCCGCTGGTGCCGTGGGGAGAACTCAGCGAGGACGTCTTCCAGAAGAGAGGCGACCCGGTCTTCCGGGAGCGACATGATCCTGGCGATGATCCGGCCGATCCGCGGAGGGTCCCCGGGGCTGAATGGCCGCAGGAGGACACGTGATTGATCGGGCCTGAGAATGGTGGGTGTTCGTGTGACCTGAGGTGGGTTCCAGTGCATGGGCGAGTTGTTCTAGCGGCGGAAAAGGACGTGAGCGTAGGACCCGTGACGGACCTTCACGCTTCGACGGCGATCGGTTCCTTGAAGCTTGTCAGCATATTCTGTGCGAGGCGCATTTCCGCCAGCGACAGCAAGAAAGCCAAGGTTGATTCCGCTCCTTGGTTTCGATTCACCCGATCCACGTGCAACCCATCACGGCAGCCGCCCGTGGTGGGAGAGTAGACTTCCAATCCGAGATCGTTCCAGCCGATGAACCAATCGAAGGCGCGTTCCGCCTGTTCGTACCACCAAGTGTCCGCTGTGGCGTGAAAGGCTTCAAGACAGGCTGAGACCATGGCTTGCGCCTCGATGGGCTGCTGGTCGAAGTTGGCGCGTGTGCCGCCACGGCGATAGAACCCGTTGCTGCCAATGGATCGAAAATAACCCGTTTCGGAGATCTGTAACTCGGTCAACCAGCGCAGGGCCTCGAGGCCTCGTTCAGTCACCGCTTGTTGTCCCGTCGCACGTCCGCTCAGGATCAGGGCATGCGCGAGCTTGGCATTGTCGTACGTCAGCTCCTCTTCAAACCAGCGCCAGTCAGACTGGGCGGTCTTTTCGAACAGCCCCGTGAGCCGCGACGTGAGCGTCTCTCGGGCTTGGGTGACCAAGCTGTCACCGTTCAACCGACGCAGGTAT
>WHTZ01000019.1:31133-90962 GCA_009377495.1 Luteitalea sp. | reverse complement strand
CCCTTTTTCCGACCCTCCAGATCTCGCGACCCCCATTTCCGTTAAGCACCCCGCCATGCGGCCGTCTTGCATATGTGGCAGTATCGTCTTACAATAGCTCCATGAAGAAGAGCCTCACGGTGAGACTACCGGCGGCGCTGGTTGCCGACATCGAGGCCGAGTCTCGCGGTCGTAAAGTCTCAAAGTCCGACGTTGTTCGCGAACGACTGACGTCGGCCGCTGAGTCAGACGCGAGACGTTCCCCGCCGCTCGACGCGATTGCTGATCTGATCGGCGCCGTGGACGGGCTTCCTCCCGATCTGAGCGCACGCCGGAAGGAGTACCTTCGCAAGACAGGTTATGGCCGGAAACGTCCTCGTTGACGCGGGCTTTCTGGTCGCTCTCCTCAGCCGCCGTGACGGCAGCCACCGTTGGGCGGCGGTTCAGGCCAAGCGCTTTCCCCCGCCCTGGCGCACCTGCGAAGCCGTGCTCTCAGAGACCTTTCACCTGCTGGAGTCCCGCGGTGAATCTGCGCTCGTCGATCTGCTCCGCCGCCGGGCTCTCATCGTCGCCTTCGGTCTCGACGAGGACCTCGAGCGACCTTTGACGCTCATGGACAAGTACGCAGATGTGCCGATGAGCCTGGCCGACGCGTGCCTCGTGCGCATGACCGAGACACTCGCGGACCCGATCCTGCTCACCACCGACGCAGACTTCCGTGTCTACCGTCGGCACGGGCGGCTTACCGTCCCGTGCGTGATCCCTGTGTAGCGCGTGAGAGTGAGCGTGCGCTACTCGTATCTGAGCGCCGTCATCGCATCGATCCGCGTCGCGCGGCGTGCTGGCAGGTAGCAGGCTACGAGGCCAACGACCGCAAACAGCAATGCAGCCCCAGAGAAGGTCACCGGATCGAGCGGCGGGACGCTGAACAGTAATCGCACGAGCAGCCGGCTGCCAGCCGCCGCGAGCATCAAGCCGATCGCGGAACCGATGATGACCAGCGACAGGCCTTGTCGCAGGACCATACCGACGATGTCGGCGCGTCGCGCGCCGAGCGCGAGGCGAATCCCGATCTCGCGCGTCCGGCGCGTCACTGCGTACGCCGTCACGCCGTAGATCCCGATCGTCGCCAGCAGGAGGCCCACGATGCCGACGCTGCCCGAGACCGACGCGGCGACCCGCAACTGCGTGTGAACAGGATGGGTCATCATGTGGTCTTCCAGCGTCCGCGCCGTGAGGATCGGCAGGTGCGGATTCATCGAGGCAACCAGCGCGCGGATCTCGTTCGTGATGCGCTGGCCCTGAGACGTGCGCGCGATGATCGTCAGGTTCGGCGTGTATCGCTGCTGCAATGGTGCGTATAGGGTGAGCGGTGGGACACGATCCCCATCGCGGCCGTACTTCAGGTCCCGCGCTACGCCGACCACCATCCACCTGGTGACTTGGGGCGGCGCCGAAGACGGGCCGGTCTGCCACAGCACGTGCTTGCCGAGGGGATTCTGTCCCGGCCACAGCCGCCGAGCGGTCGACTCAGGGACGATGACGACGGGTTGCCCAGCCGCGCGGTCGGCGGCGTTGAAGTCGCGACCCGTCACCAACGGAATCCGCAGTGTCGCGAAATAGCCAGGCTCCACGATGTTCCAGCTCGCCATGAGGAAGGCCCGTCCGTTCGGCGGTGAAACACCCGGAACGGTGAGCCCTTCCTCCAGCCCCATGGGCCCGGCGGTCGCTCCATCCGCCAATGTCGCGGCCTGCACACCCGGCAATTCACGGACGCGACCTACCAGCTCCCGGGCGAAGCGTGGTCCGGTCGTGTCGGTATAGCCGGCCAGTGACAGATCCAGTGACGCGAGCTCAACCCCGCGCGGATCGAATGTCAATAGGTCTCAGCGGCCGCGCATCGTGGCGCGCAAACACGCGAGGAAGAACACCCCATCTGACACTGGCACGCGCGTGATAGCACTTGACAGGGACCCCGCGGCCCGAGTGTTATCGTCCTGATGATCGCGCCTTCGACAAAGGAACCGGGTACCTTTTCCTGGCAGCGCTGGCTCGTCGCGACGCTCCTGACCGCGCTCGTCGCGTGCGCACCGCTCTACATCGCACCCACCGATCGTGCGACCGAGCCCACCGAGTCGGCTCGAGCGGAAGGCCTCGTCTACGCCTTCGGCGACATGGGCGAGCCCACGCGCGGCTTTGGCGACGTGACCAGGTCCATCGCCAAGGAGCTGCACACCGACCGCGCCAGTGGTGATGTGTCCATGTCCCCGCTGCTTCTTGCCTTGGGAGACAACCTTTACCCAAAGGGCCTGCCTCGACCGGAGAGCGGCCACACGGAGCCCGTCACGCGCTTGGCGCGCCTAGCTGAGCTCCTCGCAACGTGCCAGTTTGGAGAGCATCCCGCGCCGCTGGTCCTCGTTCCCGGCAACCACGACTACGCGAACCGCGCGCTGGCCCGTGATCGTGACGAGGGCGACATCACCCGCTGGTACTATCTCGACGCGCTTGAAGTAGCGGGCGTCGCCCACTGGACCATGCTACCGGGCGAGCGGCCGGAAGACGTGCCCGACGCCGCGACGCTGTACACACGGCTGTACGAAACGCCCGAGCAACTCGTCGAGTTCATGCGCCCGCGCAGGATCCCGCACACGCCAGCGTCGATTGCCATCGTGGCCATCGACAGTCAGTTGCTGATCGATCTCTTCGACACAGGTAGAGAGGACCTGGCTGACCGCTACCTCGACACCCTCGATGCCGAGCTCGCGCGGGCTGCATCGGCGCGCTGGCGGGTCGTCGCCATGCACCACCCGCTCGAGTCATTTGGTGCCCACCGCGTCACGATCCCAGGGCGCTTCTTGCTCGGCCCGGGCTGGCGCCAGTTTGGCAGCCCGTGGGACGCGGTGCTGGCGGTTCCGCCGCTCGGCATCGTGGCAACAACCGCCCGCTGGGCAGTCGCCTCACCACAGGACCTTCACGCCTCGGCTAATCGCGCCTACCGTGAGGCGGTGCTGACACGCCTCGCCCGACACGACGCCCCGCTCGTGCTCTCCGGGCATGACCACAACTCGCAACTCATCGAGCTCACGCCGCCGGGAGCCAAGCGTCCCATGCTGCAGCTCGTGACGGGAGAAGCCGCCAAGACCGATCCGGTGACGCGCGGCGCCGGCACGTTGTTCTACCATTCCGGTCACGGATACGCGCGCCTCGCGGTCTATGGCACGCACCTGGAGATTGCGTTCCGGGACAGGTCCGGCGAGACGCTCTACAGGTATCGGTTGGAAGACGGGCGGATGGACGCCTCCGGAGCGAACGGACGATGACCGGGGTGCCGCTCCGTTCGATGGCCCTCGTCGCTTGTCTCGCGTGGCCGAGCGCCGCGTTCGCTCAGAGCTCGCGCGCCGACGAGCTCGCCATGATGCAAGCGGAAAAAGCCGAGCAGCTCAGACCGCCCGAGACGTCCACGGGCGAACAGATCCTGGACAGGGCGGAGGAGCTCATCCAAGCGACAGAGGCAGTTTATCCCTGGGTTGGCAGCATTTACCCTGGCGGCTGGTTCGGCGTAGGCGCTGGATATCAGCGCAGCGTCGCGGATACGGGCCGTTTCAACGCACGCGGCGCCTGGTCGGTCCAGAACTACAAGCTGCTGCAAGCCGACGTGGAGCTTCCGGAGCTTGCCCGTCGACGCCTCTCGATTGCCACCCAGGTCCAATGGCTCGACGCTCCATCGGTGCCTTTCTACGGGATCGGGAACGACAGCGACCGCGCCGATGAGGCGACCTACGCCTACACGCCCACCACGCTCGCGGTCACCAGCCAGTTTCAGATCACGGACTGGCTTGCGCTGGGTGGCGGAGCCGAGTACCTCGACGTGAGGACCGACACCGAACGGCTCGACGCGGCGTTCGAGCGGCCCGTCGCCACCGACACGGCCGTCGCTGAGGACGTCTCCTATGGCGTCGGGCGGCTCTTCCTGGACGTCGATTGGCGGGACGAAGCGGGCTACAGCCAGCGCGGCGGGCTGTATCGCCTCGAGTGGGCGCACTACGGAGACCGTGACACGGGCTCGTTCAGCTTCCGACAGACTGAGGCGGAGATCATTCAGTTACTGCCGATCTTGCGAGCCAACTGGGTGCTCGCCTTCAGGGGGCTGGTCACGACGACCCAGGTAAACGACACGGCGACCGTGCCCCTCTTCATGCTTCCAACGCTGGGTGGCAGCTCGTCCCTGCGCGGCTATCCGAGTTGGCGCTTCCGCGATCGACATCGCCTGCTTCTCTCTGGCGAGTACCGCTGGACGCCGGGACAGCTCGTCGACATGGCGGTCTTCATGGACGCGGGGAAGGTCGCGTCGCGGCGTCGCGATCTCGATTTGACTGCGCTCAAGAAGAGCTACGGCATCGGCATTCGCTTTCATGGCCCCTCCTTCACGGCTCTCCGCATCGAGCTCGCGAGAAGCCGTGAAGGGTGGGTTTTGAACTTCGCCGGCGGAGCCGCCTTCTGAAGTGGGAGACAGGTATGTGTAACAGAATCGGCCGGCGGTTGATGCAGCCCTTCGCGGCTTTAGCCGTCGCGATTCCCTGCAGCGTAGCACTATCCGCGACACGACCGGCGGACGCGCCTCGCTTCTACGACGATGACCCGCTATGGGAAGAGGCGAGCACACAGGACGGCTCGGGTGTGCAACCGGGCGAAGTGAGCCTCTCCTGGGACATGGTGGAGAATCTGCTCGGCAAGCCGGGCGATCCCGACTTCGACAGGCGCGCGATGAACGTCAACACCGTCGACGAGGTGCCCGACGGCGCGTGGTTCACGAATCGAGCGGGAGCTCGCCGGCTCACGCCCGAAGAGGTCGCGCGCGCTGGCAGTGACGGGGAGGGGCCGGCGTCCGGTCGCTGGACCGTGGTGTCGGCCAAGAGCGACGGCATCACGCCCGGCTTCACGGTCCGCGACACGCGCGGTGTGGTCTGGTTCATCAAGCTCGATCCGCCCGGCTGGCAGGGCATGGCGACGGGCACCGAAATCGTTGCGGCGCGATTGTTCTGGGCGCTCGGGTATCACGTGCCTGAATACCACGTCGCAAAGCTGCGGATCGACGATTTCGTCATCGATCCTGACGCCGAGTTCACGCCACCCGACGCCGAGACGCGTGCCATGGAGCACCGCGACATCGAATGGCTGCTCGAGCAAGCCGATCGTTCCTCTGATGGCGGCTACCGGGTGAGCGCCAGCAAGGCGCTCCCGGGTCGACCGCTTGGAGGCTTTCGCTTCTATGGGACACGGCCTGACGATCCCAACGACGTGTTCCCACACGAGCATCGTCGCGAGCTGCGCGGGTACGGCACGTTCGCCGCGTGGCTCAACCACGTTGACGCCAAGAGCATCAACACACTCGACACGGTCGTCAGCGAGGAGGGACGCGCGTACGTGCGGCACCACTTCTTGGACTTCGGCTCCACGCTGGGCAGCGCCGCGGTCTTTCCTCGCGAGTACTGGGAGGGACACGAATACCTCGTCGAGCCGAAAGAGATCGGCAAGGGCGTGCTCGGCTTCGGTTTCTATCGGCACCCGTGGCGCACGACCCGTGTGTACGAAGCGCGGTCCGTCGGGCGCATCCCCGACGACCCGAACTGGGATCCGGAGCTCTGGAAGCCCCGCATCCCGAACCCGGCGTTCCTCCGCGCCAGGCTCGATGACAAGTTCTGGGCCGCGCGTAGGGTCGCGGCGATCACCGATCAGATGATTGGCGCGGCGGTCGCCACGGGACAGTTTGGCGACCCGGACGCCGAGGCGGCGCTCAGCCGAATTCTGATCCAGCGCCGCGATGCGATCGTGCGGCGCTACCTCCCGGCGATCAACCCCGTCGTGAACCCAACACTGGATGACGACGGGCTGACGTTTGAAAACGCGGCGGTCGAGGCTCGTGTGGCCGCCGAGCCGAAAGGCTATCGGGCCGACTGGGCAGCGTTCGACAACACAACCGGCGAAACGCGTCCCATTGCGCGCACCCGCGGTTCCGGTCCGCGCCTCCGTGCGCCGGCCGATCTACCGCGCGCGTCTGGCGCGTTCGTCCGCGTGGCCATCAGCGCAGTCGGTGCCCCCCGCGCCGAATGGGAAGAGCCTCTGCTGGCCTACTTCCGGCGCAGCGGCACAGAATGGAAGCTCGTCGGGCTTGATCGTCTTTGGGTGGAAAAGAGCCATCGGTCGGCCGGGCTGCCTTCGATTCCACTCAGGCCAGGAAAGCCCCGCCCTACGTGCGCCAGTCGAACGGAGTGAGGCTGTGTTCCCCTACCACGACGAAAACGAAACGCAACGGACCGCTGTTATCACCCTGATCGTCATCGCGATCAACGTGGCGATGTGGTTGCTCATTCAGGGCGCCGGTTCGCCGATCTCGTTGGCACGCTCGGTCTGCAATCTCGGCCTCATTCCAGGAGAGCTGACTGGAACGCTCGCGCCAGGCACCGGTTTCGCGATGGGCGAGCGTCTCGTCTGCCTGACCGATCCGGGACCGCAGCTCTCCAACGTGATCACATCGATGTTCCTCCACGGCTCCTGGATGCATCTACTCGGTAACATGTGGTTTCTGTGGCTTTTCGGGAACAACATCGAAGATGCGATGACGCGGCCCCGTTTCGTCGCGTTCTATCTCGTGTGCGGGCTCGCCGCCGCGCTCCTGCAGGTCGTGACGGAGCCGAATTCCGGCGTGCCGATGGTCGGCGCCTCGGGCGCGATCAGTGGCGTCATGGGGGCGTACTTGGTGCTGTACCCCCGCGTGCGCGTGTTCACGATGGTCCCGCTCGGCTTCTTCCTCACGTCTCTGGCTCTTCCCGCGTGGGTGATGCTCTTGTATTGGGCGTTGCTCCAGTTCCTGGGCGGCTTCACGCGGATTGGCGGAGAGGGTGGGGGCGTGGCGTTCTGGGCGCACGTGGGCGGGTTCCTCGCGGGGCTGATCCTGGTCAAGCTGTTCGCGCGGCCCGACTACCTAGCGGCGCACCGCTCACACCATTGGCAGCCGCGACGCGTCGGCTGGCGATGACAAGTCCCGCGCGCTACGTCTCAGGAGCCGGTTGGCGCAAGGGACCGACCGTCGATCAGCCGGCGAGGCGAATGCGTTCCGTGACGGCTCGGAGTGCGTGCTCCTCACCGGGCGAGACGAGCGTCAGCGCGGTACCGGTGCTGAGCGCGCGGCCCGTCCGGCCGACGCGATGCACGTAAGCGTTGGAAGAGTGCGGCACGTCGTAGTTCACAACGTGCGTGATGCCATCGATGTCGAGACCGCGCGCGGCGATGTCGGTCGCCACGAGCACCCGGAACTGGCCGGAACGGAAGCCCTCGACCGCCGCCATGCGCTCGCGCTGTGATCGATCGGCGTGCAGCGCGGTTGCCCGGATCCTCCGACCGGCCAACACCCGCGCCAGTTGTTCCGCACCGCGCTTCGTGCGTACGAAGACGAGGATGGCACCATCCTCCTCCCGCAGAAAACGCACGAGCCAATCGGTCTTCTGACCCGCCGGGACGTGCTCGACGGTGTGGGTGATCGTCCGGGCCGCCGCATTGGGCCGACCGATTTGCACGAAGGCGGGATCACGCATAATCGCGGTGGCGAAGCGCATGACCTCGTCCGGCATGGTCGCCGAGAAGAGCAGCGTCTGCCGGGCGCGCGGCAGCGCGTCGACGATGCGGCGGACGTCGGGCCAGAAGCCCATGTCGAGCATCCGATCGGCTTCGTCGAGCACGAGCACCTCGAGACCAGAAAACGACGCGCTGCCCGAGCGCATGTGGTCGGTCAGCCGGCCGGGTGTCGCCACGACCACGGGCACGCCAGCCGCGAGGGCGCGCGTTTGAGGGTCCATGGGAACGCCGCCGTACACGGCCATGCTGCTGATGCCCGCGTGATACGCGAACCCCTGCACGTCGTCGTCCACCTGCGCGGCGAGCTCGCGCGTGGGCGTCAGCACGAGTACTTTGGTGGCGGGAAGGAGGGTCGGCGGCGATACCGGCGGCGCGCCATCTGCCTCTGCGGTCGCGTGCCGCAGCAAGCGGTCCAGAATGGGCAGGACGAACGCGGCGGTCTTCCCGGTTCCTGTTTCAGCGCAGGCGACGAGGTCGCGCCCCTCCCGAATAATCGGGAGGACGGCGGTCTGGATCGGTGTGGTCTGTGAGAACCCGCGATCCGCGACACCGAGCAACAGCGTCGGATCGAGCCCCAGGGTGTCGAACGCCAGCGGTTCGCCCGGTGTCGTTTCCAGCATCAAGGCCGGGGCCGGCGCCTCGAGATGCGCCCGCTGAGAGCTGGTGGATTGTGACGAAGAACGAGCCGTGCGGCGGCGACCGCCGCGGTGAAAACGATGGATCTGTAAGCTCAAGCGATATTTGAATCTAGCCCAAAGAAGTGCGGATTCAGCGAAAAGGCGGGAATCAACACGAGATCGGGGCTGTGCGATCTGGATGCATTATGGCACGACGAGCTCGTCCAGTCCAGCCGACGGCCCAGAGCGGGTGCTTAACGGAAATGGGGGTCACGAGATCTGGAGGGTCGGAAAAAGGGGACAGGCCCCTTTTTCGAGAACCAACGCCGACGAAAAAGGGGCCTGTCCCCTTTTCTCCATCGTTGAAGGTATATCGTTGCCGCGCGGGGACGGCCATCGCAATGACTCTACCACGCAGCAGTGTGTTCACATCGCGCCTGACACACCTTACCGGCACTTGCCTTCTAGCCAGCCTCCGGTGAAACGAGCGCGGCACAGGCCCTGGACGATGTACTGGTTCTTCTTCATCACGTCCCACACCAGCTCGCTTCGAGCGTTCTCGGCCATCGTCACAATCGGCCCCTGGTCGATGCCCAGGTAGTCGTCTGCGAACCAGCCCTCTGGATGGACCGACCCGGTGGCCGCCTCGATGCCGGCACGCGCGAACGTCGGATTGAACGCATCAATGAAGCCATAGCGTCTGAACAGTCGATTTCCATACCGGGACGCCATCGCCTTCAGGGCGGGAAGGGCAATCTCGGGCGCGAAGGCGAGGGAGCCGCCCGCGGCGGTCGGCGCGATCGTGCCGTCGTCTCGAACGTCGTCGCGACTCACGCCGCGCGCCCAGTAGCGCCGGAACTCGATGGACGTCCCGTCGACCTTCGCCGTGGCGCCCGCGGGTCCAATGCAGGCCGTGAGGCCCCAGATATCCTCTCCGTAGTCGCGAAAGCCGCTGGGGTTGTCGACGGCATACGCGCGGTGCGCGTAGGTCGCACGGCGCGAGTTCTCGAAATAGTCGATCCCCTTCGCTCGCATGTAGGCGTCATGAATGCCGCGGAAGTCAATCCAGACGTGCGAGTACTGATGAATGAAGAGCGGCGGGTAGTTGACGAGATCGTACCCCTGGTACGTCTCCCAGCGGTAATCGCGGATGCGTGCGGCCCACGCGTCGGGAGAGATGGCGTGCGTCGGCGATCCAAGCGCCAGCACGTACAGAATCATCGCCTCCTGGTAACCGTTGTAGTCGTGCTCACCCATCCCCTTCTCTGGACGCCAGGCCATGGCAACCAGCGGGGCCCGAGGCTGCATCCAGCTCCACTCGACGCGCCGGTACAGCGAATCCGCCAGCTCACGAATCTCCGACTCTGCGTCCTCGTCGCGATCGAAGTAAGACTGGGCGAACAAGACACCCGCCATCAGGAGCGCCGTGTCGATGCTCGACAGCTCGGTCGTCTCGTGCCGCCGGCCGGTCTCCATGTCCAGGAAATGGTAGAAGAAGCCGCGATAACCAGTCACGTCGCGCGGCTCGTCGCTCTGCGGCGCCTTCCACAGGAAGCGAAGCGTCGTTCGCGTGCGCTCGCGGGCCTGCTCGCGCGTGATGTAGCCGCGTTCCGCGCCGATGCCGTACGCCGTCAGCCCGAAGCCAATGGCGGCAATGCTGGAGAAATTGATGTCGGGCCAGCGGTCGGGCACGAGGCCGTTCTCGGGATTCGTGACGTCCCAGAACCATTGGAACGTCCGCCGCTCCAGGGTGTCGAGAAACGGATCGTCCATCTCGCCCTGCGGCGCCGTTCGAGGCCCGGCTTTGGATTCGGCCTGCCGTTCGACCTGGCGTTCGGCCGGTTCGACTGGGTTCTGAGCGGCAGCACCGGCGTACCAGACGCCCAGAACGAACAGCGCGGCGACCGCGACCCACCGGCGTGCAAACGCGTGGACTCGTGGACACATGGAGAACGAACCCCGAAAGACAGCCCTAAAGAGCTGTGAAGCTGGAAGTGTAGCTCAAACGTTTAAGTAGTGGGATGTTTGTATCACCGGCCGGATCGCGTGTCAATCACGCGAGCTGTGCGGTCAAGGTACGAGCGTCTCGCGTATCGTTCGCGCGTACTCTGGAAAATAGCGCGCGATGACGGGCAGCTCGAATTGGGACAGGATCGATTCTTTCGGTTCTCGCTCGAGCAGGAACTCGAACGAGACTTCCACCAACCGCTCTGGTGTCACGCCGGGGGCGTAGCGATCCACGTCGTCCGCCGTCACCGTCACGTCGTGCTCCGTACGGCTCCCGCCCTCTTCGACGATCACCTGATAGCGTGATTCATCCGTGCGCGCGACCGTAATCTTGGCCATTGATCTCCATCCCCTCGCATTCACGTCGCGTAGTGCTCTGCCCCCAGAAAGTGCAGCGACACGTAGCGCTCCTCCCCGACCACCCAGCTATCGTGCGGCGTCGGCGGGATGTGAAAGAGCTCTCCCGCCTTCAGCTCGACAACGCGTCCGTCGTCGAACGCTGCCGTGGCCGTGCCGGACAGCACCAACCCGATGTGCTCGACCGTGCAGCGTGTGGCGCCGACGCCCGGGCCAACGTCGACGGACCATTTCCAGCCGGGCTCATACGTTGCGCGGCCGATGGTGAGGTGACCGAGCCGAACGATCTCGAACTTGCCCTTGGCCATGTTCCGAATCTCGTCCGGTGACTCGAATCGTTTCAGAATGACATCCATCATGGACACAACCTCACACCTCATTCTAACGAGTCGGCGGCCTTGGCAACCTCCACGGCGAAGACGTACGTCTCGCCGAACATGTTCGAGCGGAACACGACCCACTTCTGATCGGGCGTGAAGCTGACGTTGGGCTCCAACCGGTACTCGTGCCGCGACATGTTGACCAGGCGCTCGGCACGGAGCACGCCTGGTTGGACGAAGTCTTTGTCCTGCACGCCACGATTGTCGATGAGCTCGGGACGAAACAGGTAGATCCATTGGCCGTCTCGCGCGCGCGCGACCTGCCCTGGGTCGCCACCGTCGCCGCAGATGAGCGTCCCGTCACGCGACACGTTGAAGTGAATCGACCATTCGTCGCGCTGAAGGTGATACCAGGTTCGCTCACCCGTGTCGACGTTGTAAGCCGCCAGCCAGAAATCCTCGCCTCGCGGTGTCTGTAGATCGTACCAGATGGTCTTGCCGTCGGCACCCCAAAACTCGTGCCCGAAGATTTCCATGGCCATCGTACGTGTATGGACCTTCGTGATCTGGGTTCCGTCGGTGCGGATCGTCCAGATTCGATCCACCTTGTGCCAGGGGCCTTCGTGGCAAAACATGAGCAGTGTGGGATCGGTGGGAGAAAACAGGAGATGATTGAGCCAATCGTTGCTGCGGTGGATCGTGTTGATGTCGCCGGTCTCGATGTTCACGGTGAAGAGGCCCATCGGCAGGCGGGCAGCCCACCGCTCCTCCATCATCTGCCCTTTGTTGCGCGGCTGGTCGAGCGAGTGTGACTGCTGAGCGGCCGGAGCCTGCTCGCCGGAGCGGCTCGGGCGTGGACGTCTGTTGTTGTAATCCTGCCCCTTGCCCTCGATATAGGTGCCAGCGAGCAGCGTTTCATCGGCGTTGACCGTGGCAATGGAGCCCCGAGGTGGTAGAGCAGCGATTCTGTGCGTTTCGCCGGTATCCACGTCGGTCGAGAACACCGCATCGCCGCGTGTGTAGTAGATCCGTGGCGTCTTCCGGCCAGCGTCGATCAATCGTGCGCGCCCTTGCACAACCTCCCGGGCTTGGTGAGTCTCCAGATTGAGCACCGAAATGCCGTTTGGCGTCGTGTAGACGAGGTGTTTGCCATCGGCGGTGTACCCGTTTTGATTGAAGTACAGGCTGGCGCTGCCCGGCTCGCGCGTGAGCCGCACGACGCGGTGACCCGTATCGGGATCGATCCAGGACGTAGGCGGCTCGTCGCTCGTCTGCGCAGACACACTCGACGAGGCCATTAACAAGGCTGCCAAGATCCACTGAGCCATGGTTCTCCTCGAAATCTGAGTGCTGCCGGCGCATTGGGGTTGGCCTTACCAAACTCCTGCGCGACCTGGTCCATGCGGCGAATTCGCCTGCGAGCTCATGCCCCTCGATGAGGACGTTTGGTCGATCCGCGAGTTGGCCGTCGATTTCGTCGACTTTTGATGCGGTCCCTGGTTGGAAGCGACGCTTCATGATGGGGCCACACCTCGAGCCCGGCGCGGTGCGAGGCTTTCCACAGCGCGCCATCGAAGGTGGCCAAGGTCACCGACAAACCCAATTGCTCACTCCACGTCAGCGCCGACGCCAGGTGGAGCGCATCCGCCGCGCGCAGGTGCTGGCTCCAGGCGAGTGATTCGGCACGCGTAATGATGGGCTCCCCGATAGCAATCCGCACGTAGGACGGCCAGTCGATACTGAGCTGATCACGTAGATCATCGGCTTCTGCGATGAGACCGAGCTTCAGCGCACGTGCGCATGCCGCTGCGGTCTCGGGACGGGCAAACAGGGAGGTACCAACGAGCTCGGCTCGATCGACGATGTCGACGGTGTCGAGCGATCCGGCTTCCTCGATGTAGAGCTTCACGAGCGCACTGGTATCGAGATAGAGAATCACTCGCGTAGCTCGCTCACGATGTCGGCGACCGTCCTCGGGCCGCGATTTCTCTGTCGAGGCCGCTGCGGCGATAATTTCTTGCCGTTCCAGTGCAGCTCACCGGCATCCCGCAAGGCCAGGGCGCGCTCGCGCGGCCCTTGCGCCGCGGGCATGAGTCGGGCAATCGGCCTTCCCCGATCCGTGATCTCGACGGTCATCCCGGCGTCGACGCGTCGAAGATATTCGCTCAACTGCGCTTTGAGCGTTCGTACTCCTACAGCATGTCCCATGACATCGAGACTACATTAGATTCTATGTAGTTTCAAGCCCAGGCCGGCCCCTGGGTGCTTAGCGGTTCTGGGGGTCGCGGCCGGGCACGTCGTTGTAGGCGCCGCTGACATCGACGGCGGACGGGGTCGCCGGCTGAGAAAAAGGGGACAGGCCCCTTTTTCGTCGGCGTTGGTTCTCGAAAAAGGGGCCTGTCCCCTTTTTCCGACCCTCCAGATCTCGCGCCCCCCATTTCCGTTAAGCACCCCCGGCCCCTCCGACTAGGGCAGCGCGACCCGAAGCCCGAGCCATCTTCGGTCTTGACTTGACGGATCGACGTCGGCACGACGAAAGCCGGCCGTGGCGCCGATGGTGATCACGCTAGGCGGACCGGACCTGGGCAGGATGGGCACGTCGACCTCCCGCGACTCCTCCGGCGCGAGATCCAGGTCGAGCGCCCATCGTCCGCAGCGGAGCGCGACGTGGTTCTCCACCGGCACGTTGCGGAGCGCGAGCCGAGCCACGCGTCTGGGACGCCGCGGCACAACCACGACCTCGGCCGCCTGCCCGCCCGGCACCCAGAATCCCGCCACGTCGACCAGCGCGCGATCATCCAGGAAATAGCTGGTGCCACCGCGGTAGCGGACAGCCTGGCGGGCCTGGTGACCACCTCGCCGACGGCCCGCGCGCACGGCGACCGGCTCCACGACCATGTCGCGGATGGTGGCAGCGGCCTCGGCGTTTCCGCGCACGACAATGGCCCGCACGTCGACCGGGAAGTCGAGCGGCAGCACCGTATCACCGCCCGCCGCCGGCAAGACGCGCGCGGCGATCGGGAACATCTCCCGACCGATGCCGACGACGATGCGCGCGGCGCTCGACGCGTCGGAGCGAACGCGTAGGCTGTAGGTGCCCGCCGGAATGCCACCCGGCAGAATGAAGAGCGGCCGATCGCGCTCGGCAAGCCATCGTTCCGACGTGCGGATGCGAAGCAACGCGGCCACCGCGGCCGGCGAGAGAAGCTGAAACGGCGCGAGCCGTAGCGCCACCTCGCGCGTGCCTGGCTCGATGCGCCGGAGCACCCGAAGCTGCGCCGGTGCAGGCCGAAGAACCGTTGCGCCAACGAGCATCCAGACGGCGGACATCGCGAGCATTGCGGCCAGACAGAACGCGAACGGCACGACCGTCGCGAGCACGGCGCGGCTCCAAACCCGCTGGCAAGGCGCGGCTTTAACCGCGCCGACCAGTCTTTGCTCCAACCGACGGAGCACCAGCCAGGCCGCCAGCAGCGCCGCGAGCCAGATGGCGGCGTGATAGAAGCCGTGGTGCTCCGGGACGCGATGAAAGCTTGGCATCGCCCCGGGCAGCGCGACGAGCGGGCTGAGCCACTCGAACAGCCGTCCCCACGCGTCGCGCACGTTGTAGGCGAGCCGGCCGCGTTGAACGATGACCAGCAGCGCGGTGATGCCGGCCGACGTGCCAAGCGCGAGGAGCATGGTCGCGTGCGTGACGCGAAGCCGTGCCGACTGCCATGCGGCGGCCGCCGCCACCGCAAGCGCGGGCAGGAACGGCGCGGCGAATCTCGCGGGCGCACTCCAGCCAGCCCACCACATCCGCATCGGCGAAACGGCCAGCACATAGGTCGCGATGAGCGCCGTCACGCCCACAGCGAGCCAGATGCCCGCCCGAGTCCGCCGCCAGCCGTGGCCGCACAGCATTACGCCGACGCCGATGAGCGAGATGAGGAAGATGGGCGCGTTCGGCACGAGACCGAACTGATGATCGAAGAACAGCCCGCCGATGCCGCTCGGCACGTGCGCGGCCGCGTCCAAATTGCTGCCCCGATATGGCGCGCCCGGACTCCATTCCCCATAGATCGACCAGAAGTACGTGAACCAGCCCGCGGCGCTGGCTGCCGGCACCAGCAGAAAGGCCGCGGTGCGACGAATGCCACCGGATCGGCGCAGAAGCTGCCACACCAGCAGCACACCCAGCACGCCCGCTAGCACCGCCAGTCGCGAGTGCAGCCACGGCAGCATTGCCAGTGCGGCACCCGCGCCGAGCCACGGCGTCAT
This sequence comes from Luteitalea sp., assembly GCA_009377495.1. GTDB lineage: Bacteria > Acidobacteriota > Vicinamibacteria > Vicinamibacterales > Vicinamibacteraceae > WHTT01. Next base: position 75,790 of record WHTZ01000019.1, on the reverse strand, counting down.
CCCGTCGCCTTCGTCACGCTCTCCTGATCTCTCCGAAGCGCGCAGCAGCGCCCACACACCCGCGAGAACGAGCACGCCCGCCGGTCCGTCCGGTCCTACGGTCGCGGCCTGAAACACGACCGGTGCCGAGGACGTGGCGCCTGCCCAGGCAAACCATGACGCGGGTACGTTCTGTGTCACCTCCCACGACACGCGCCACACCAGCGCCATGCCGAGCGCCGCAAGGAGGACGAGAAAGACGACGACGCCTGAATGGCCGCCAATCGCGAAGGCCGGAAGCACCAACACCGAGACGCCCGGCAGGTGGATCGAGTAGATCGCACCGTCCTGCCCGCGCCGCATGAAGTTCGGTCGCAGCTCGGCGGTGATGAACTGGCGGTAGTCACGCTGCCGATAGTTGTTCTCGACCTTCAGATCGCCGTCGTACAACAGGCTCTGCGTGGCAACGAGATAGTGCGGCTCGTCGCCGCCAGGCAGCATGGGAGCCACGCGCCACGCGGCCAGACCGAACAGGACAGCCGCCACCGAGCCGGCAATTATCGTGGCACGGCGTGGCTCGGATAACGAGGCCGGCATTCGCGATGGCGCAGGAAGGCAGCCGGCCATCCACAGGCACAGGATCGCCGTCGCCGCGACACCGGCGGCCGGGCCGACCAACGCGAGCAACGCGCGAGGCGTGGCGAGCGGCAGCCACGGCACCACGAGAAGCACCGTGAGCGCCAGCGGCAGCACCCGCGCCACCGCGGCCCGCGCCCATGCGCCAATCACGCTAGCCGCAACAAGGCCACCAGCCAGCCACCATGCCGAGGGCAGGATCCCGACGCGTGCGCTGTCCGCGGCCGCGTCGATCGGCGCCATGTCACCCTGAAGGAGCCACGCTGCGAGGGCGACGCACCAGAAAATCGCCAACGATGCCAGTCGTGAACGCATCGATCAGAGATGGGTGGAGAGCGCGGTACAACTCCGTACACGGCGGCCCTGAAGGGCCGCCCTACCAAAATCAAAATGTTCGTTGTGGTGGTAGGGCGCGGCTTTAGCCGCGCCGGTCATTATACGTTCCGCAGGGGTCGTGCTATCGTCAGACCCGTTTTCCGTGAGATCACGACTCGCTCCATCCCTCTTCCTCATCGTGGGCGCCATCGGCGCGGCCGCGACGCTCTTTTGGATCGTGAGCTCAGGCGGCGGGCACTACACGGCCGGACGCGGCCGTGTGCTCGTCGTGTCGTTCGTGCTCACGGCAGCGCTCACCACGCTCAACCTGGCGCTCCGGTGGAGCCGCTGGCATTTCCTCGTGCGGCGATTCGACGTGCGCGTCCAGACGCGTGACAGTCTCCGCCTTTACTTTGCCACGCTGCCAGCGATCGCCACGCCGTTCTATCTCGGTGAGTTGGTGCGCGCGCCGCTCTTGAGCGGCCGCTTTCCGAATGCCAGGCCGGCACTCTACCTGGTTTGGCTGATCGAGCGCTTGACCGACGCGACGGTCCTCTGGCTTCTCTTGCTCGTCTCACGCGGAAAGACGCTCGCGCTTGCGGTCAGTGTGGCCGCGTGGGTGCTGGTACTCGTCCTGCTCCGCTGGATCGTCGACGCTCAGTCGTTCAGGCAGTTGGTCCGGCCGGCCGTCCTGACGCCCCTGTTCGGCATCTCACTGACGGCCTGGCTCCTCCCGGTCGTCGCGCTGCAGACGACGCTCCGGCTGCTCGTTGAACCGGGCGTCGGGTTCCTGACAGCCGCGAGCGCCGTGGCATCGGGAACCTTGCTCGGCGACATCGCCGGCATCCCGCTCGGCACGGGTGTCACCGGATCGACGGCCATCGTCGCCCTCGAAGCTGGGGGCGTGACACCAGACGTTGCCGTGGCGTCTGCGTTCGCGTTCCGCGCCGGCACCGCCTGGTACGCCGTCGGCCTTGGCTGTCTGGCGCTGGTGCTCACCCGCCGCAAGCTCGCCCGGCTCGTGCGCCCAGCGTTTGCACCCGACCACTTCGACAGGATTGCGAGCGGCTACCAAGACCAGATCCCACCGCACATCCGCGATCGGCTGCTCGCGCGAAAGATTCGTGTGATGGAGCCCTGGCTCGAGCGCGCGGGCATCACACCCAACCCTCGTGCGCGGGTGCTGGACATGGGCTGCGGTCAAGGCTGGTACGCGTGCCAGCTGGCCCGGCTCGGCTACCGGGTGACGGCGTTCGACACCTCGCGCGATCAGATCGCGCAGGCACGTGCGTACGCGGCCAAGCTCGGCGTGGATGTCGACTTCCAGGTGCTCGACGCCGCATCACTCCCGTTCCGCGACAATAGCTTCGACGCAGCGTATGCCATCAACGTCTTGCATCACATCATCGACCTCGGCGCCCGGCAGCAGGCGTTGGACGAGATCGTGCGCGTGCTCCGACCTGGTGCGCTCTTCTTCCTCCACGAGATCAATACTGCGAACCCGCTCTTCCGCCTCTACATGGGCTATGTCTTTCCGCTGCTCTGCGACATAGACGAGGGAATCGAGCGCTGGATCAAGCCGTCGGAGCTGCCGGCCGTTCACCAGGCTCATTGGGAGCCAGAGATTGACTACTTCACGTTCCTTCCCGACTTCACCCCGCGACCGATCCTCGAGCTATGTGGCGGCGTCGAAGCCACGTTGGAACGATCGCCGATCCGTGCCTGGAGCGCGCACTACGCCGCCCGCTTGAGGAAGACCACCGTGCAGTCGTAGGCCTCAATTCAGAGATCGATCGCCACGACTTCGTGGTCGAGAATCGATGGCACATCGAGCTCGAGGAAGCCGTCCGACGCCTCCACGTCAGGCGCGCCACCGCCAACGAGCAGATGGACACGCTTGGCGCGGGTCCCCTCGGGCAGACGCACGCGGACGCGCTGCGAGCCCAGGGGAATCAGCTCGCGATACGGGCCCTTCATCGTCATGGGGTTGGTGAGATTGACCAGATGAACGGTCAGCGAGTCGCGTTGGCGCCAGATGGTGACGTCGAGCAAGCCCGATCCGCTGACCGTCACTGGCGGTTCCTCGTTCGTGGCCCAGTCGACGACGTTACGCAGCAGACGGCCATGGTCGACGCACATGACTTCCCAGAAGGTGCGATCGACGTCCCACGGGAAGTACGCCACCCGCGCCGCGCCCCGATCCCGCAGCACGAGCGCGGGCACGTCGGTATGCGGCACACGCGGGAACACCTTCTCCATCGGGAGGTCCGGATAGGACGGCACGAGCGTCAGCGGAGGATCCAGGGTGTCATCGAGTCGCGTCACGTCGATCCACCAGACGCCGTTGATGATCCGCCCGGCGTGTTCCAGCCTCGCGAGCACTGGGTGCGCGGGCGCGGGACGACCCGCCTCCACGTTCAAGTACGAGTTCTGCTGAGGACCCTCCGGCCCCTTCTTCCAGCGTGCGCCAAATAGATCACCGAGACCGAAGTCTGGCCGCCGCACGCCCCACTCGTCGTAGAGCGACGTCTCGAACGTCGCGATGACGCTGCCGCCTCTTGCCGCGAAGGCGCGTAGCTGCTGGCATTGCGCGTCGGACAGGGCGGCGATATTGGGGAGGATGAGGAGCTTATACGGTTCCAGATGGGCAGCATCGAGCAACCGGTCGTGCACCATCTCGAACGGCACGCGAGCCTCGACCAAGGCGTGATAGAAGCCGAGGATGTGATCCTCGACCTTCTCACGGGCACGTTCACCGCCGTAGAACGTACCGGTCTGCTGGGAATAGACGAGCGCGACTCGCGCAAGTGAGGCTTCGTTCCGGAGGTAACGCTCGTGGCGGTGGTGCCATTGGTAGATGTCGGCGACCGGGTCGAGCCAGCGCCGGTCGTACAAGGTGCCACCGAACTTGGTGAACCACGGGCGAGTGCCGTTGGCGGTGCCTTCCGCGACCCAGATCCGAATCTCCGCCTCGCTTTGCACCGAATCCTTCCAGCGGTAGGGCTCTTCCACCCCGACGCTGAAGATACCCGCGGTGGCCTTCTGGCCCAGCGTTGCGCGATACTCCTTCGCCGCCTTCCCGTTGGCCCAAGGGGCTGCCAGACCCTGCCGCGCTTGGCGATCGGCAAACAGCGTTGGCGCGAGCTCGCCCAGCGTTTTCATGTCGAGCGAGCTGAGCGCCCCACCGCCGGCGTTGGCGATGAACCGCGCACCCGGGTTCTGGCGTCGAATCGCGGCATCCCATACGCGCCACAGCTCGAAGAGGCGCTCCTGCCGCCAGACGATGTAGGCGCGGCGGGCGGGGTCCTGGGGATCCGCCGTGCGCGGGAGATCGAGATCGGTCTCCGCCTTGAAATTGCGCTGGCAGTGCTCGCAGTAGCACATACCGGAGCCAGACCAGCGGTTCGAGAAGATGCCGTCCACGCGATAGCGAGAGACGATCTCCTCGTGCACCTCTGTCATGCGCTCGAACGTGTACGGGCCGAGCGCACAGGTCACCCACATGTCGGGTGAGGCCCAGTGCTGCCGCTTGCGCCCTTCGGCGTCGACGGCAATCCAATCGGGATGTGCGTCGTACACGTCCTGATGCACGGCGTGCGGATCAGTGCGCGCAATCACCACCATGCCGAGCTGCCGGCAACCAGCCAGCAGCTGGCCGAAGGGGTCACCCTCGCCCATCCACGCGCTTCGATGGTGCAACGGGATCCGGGTGGGATAGTACGCGACGCAGCCACCGGCGCTCAGGCAAGCCGCATCGGCATGCAACCGCTTGAAGTAGTCGAGCCAGAACTGCGGGTCGTATCGCCCTGGATCGTTTTCGACCAGCGTGAGCTGCGCCCAGCGCATGGGCTTATCGAACCAGCTGGCATCGACGGAGTCGGCGCCGTCACGCTCAGCTTCCTGAGCCGCGTCGGCGGCAGGCCGCGAAAGGCCTGCCGCCGTCGTCACCACGGTCCCAGCGAGAAACTGCCGACGCGAGAGGTGCAGAGCGGTATCGTGTTCCTTCATGGCCGCTGATCTCGCTACGGACTACCGAGATGCACCGCGTAATCTGGCCAGCAACCCACGGCGGCCTCGTCGTCGCTCAGCGCGTTCGGGTCAATCGTCGGCAACGGCGACGACCCCGGTCTCGGCGCTGGGGCGGTCTGGAACGAAGGGTCCAGGGCGCGCGCAATCTGTGCCTGCGTGTCGGCCAGGTGCGCCTGCGTTTCCGCATCCGCCGCCCGTGCCGACGCGCGCTGAATCTGCTCGTCCAGCGTGCGTAGCTCGAGCCGGAAGAGCGCGCGCGCCTCGTCGGCATTCGCTTGCCGCCCGTTGATCCGATCCCCCAAGAGCTCCAAATAAGCGCGCTGGAGGTTGCGTCGAAACGGATCGATCGTCACACGAGGCTGTTCGAGCTCACCCCAGAGCCCGCCGCGCACGTCAGCGAGGAACGCCGAGGGTCGATACGCTGACGAGCCGCCAATGGCCTGCTGCTCCACGAGCCGGTTGAGCCGTGCCGTCGACAACAACGACGTCAGCACGCGTCGCTGCGCGGTCACGACGCCGGTCAGGCCGCCGGTGGGCCCAATGCGCCCCAGCACGTCTGGCGCCACCAGGAACGGCGGTGTGGTAAACGCCCGCTCGTTGAGGAATGCGACCGCAGCGATTTGACGATCGCGCGGCACGGGCGTGAAGCGCACGCCGTCTTGCCCGGCGTGCTTCTGCTGCGAGTCGAACCCGCCGACCACGGCTGTGACGTGCGTGAGCTCCGTCGCCCATTGGCCCAGCAAGCGGCCGTAGACCTCCTTGAGATCGTCGTACGGCTCACCAGGCCGGGTCGTGGTCGCGGGGAGCAACAACGTCGCCACACGTTCCAGATTCTTCAAGCCCAGACGCGTCGCCTCCATGGCGTCCGCATCGCCCACCGCCTCGGTGAGCTCACCTGGATCCGCGCCGCTTGCGCCCTCGGTCGAGAAGCGAAAGTGAGGCGTCTGGTCTTGCTGTCGCGCCCATTCGTCCAGCGTGGGCTTTTCCTCATCCGGCGTCTTCACGCCCGGAATCGGCCGGTATCCCCACACCGTGGCCCAGACGTCGTAGGGTCCAATCTTGGGGATGAGATCGACTGGCTCGATGCCATCTTCGGGCTGCGCGACGTAGTTGAACCGCGCGTAATCCATCAACGTGGGCGTGTGGCTCATCGTCTTGATCCACTCGGGATCACGCACCTTCTCGAAGGGATACAGCGAGCTCGCCTTCATGTTGTGTTGGAAGCCAAGCGTGTGCCCCACTTCGTGCGCCACCACGTACTCGATGAGCTGTCCCATGAGGTCATCAGGCAACGGCAAGCGCTGTGCGCGCGGATTCAGCGGTGCCACCTGAACGAAGTACCAGTCGCGCACCAGGCTCATGACGTTGTGGTGCATCTGGATGTCGGCTTCGAGGATCTCGCCCGACCGCGGGTCGTGGATGTGCGGGCCGCTCGCGTTCGCCACGGTTGAGGGTAACCAGCGAATCACCGAGTAACGCGCGTCTTCGGGACTCCAGTCCGAATCATCCGCGGAGGAGGGCGCCTCCTTGGCTACAATCGCATCCCGGAACCCGGCCGCCTCGAACGCTGGCCGCCATTTCTCCACGCCACTCTTCACATACGGCACCCACTGCGAGGGCGTGGCGGGGTCGACGTAGAAGACGATCGGCTCGACGGGCGCCGAGACGGATGCAGCAGGATCTTGCTTCTCGAGGCGCCAACGCGTCACGTAGCATCGCCGCGGCGCCCGGTGCTCATCCTGCCCGTAGTCGTACAGACGCACTGAGAAGTAGCCCACGCGCTCGTCGCACAGCCGTGGCATCATCGGCTGCTCCGGCAACAGCACCATGCTGTAGTGCATCAACACACTCGATGCCCCGGGCCGGCGCGGCGGCGCTTGCGGCCGTGGTCCGGGCGACGATGATGAGGGCGGATCCGGCGGGTTCACGAACGTGTGAATGGCTTCGACCTCGATGTTCTCGGGAAATGCCACGACGCGCTCGATGAACGCGCGGGCGTTGTCGAAGCTCCGCGCCTGCACGCGCGCGCGCACACTGAGCTCCGGCACCTCCGTGTTAAACAGCTTCGACACCTCGATAACGGGTGCGTCGTCTTGCCCCATCGCCTCGATGTTGAACGCCATGATGACGCTCTCGAAGTTCGCGGCCTGTACGGCGCGGGATATCGGATGCGAGCTGTCGGCCACGACATCGTACGAGACGTTCCGGAGCAGCACACGATCGCCATAGCGATCCCAGCGCACGACGCGATTGCCAGCCGGTTGCCCGCCATAGCCGACGCCCAGGGTCGTTTGCGCTACCTGACTCACCCAGAGCAGCTCGCGACCGATGAGCGCCTTGGGAATTTCGTAGTAGACCTTTTCTTTGATCCGATGGATTTTGAACAAGCCATCATCGCTCTTGGCCTCTTTGGTGATGACCTTCTCGTATGGCTTGATCTGCGGCTCCTCACGCCGGTCTGGCGCGCGGCCGGCAGCTTGATCCGGCTTGGGTGAAGAACTCTCTTGCCCGGTCGTCGCTGGGTCGTTGGCAGGGGCGTTGGAATCTCCACCTCGAGTCGGCGCCCGTTTGTCCGCCGCCGATGCGGGTGGCGTCGGGGGGCTCGACTGCGGACTCCCACTGCGAGGAGAAGATGCACAGGACACGAGGCTCAATACGGCCACGAGCGCAAGAAAACGCATCAACACGACCAGTTGGCTCCTTCTTGTCTGGGATCGGGGGCTTCTTATTTATAGCCGGAGTGGCTCGACGAACCAAGAACCAAGTACCAAGTATCAAGTACCCCTCTATCCTTTACCCCCTTTACCCCTTTACCCCTTCCTCTTCCGCGACGTGGTGGGGGGCATCGGCGTCAGGAGGTCCAATCCCAGCGGGGTCTGAGGCCGCGCAAGCAGCGGCTCGTTGAGGAACCTCACGAGAGGCGCCACGACCTCGAATACCCCCAAAAGCGTCGGCAAGAAGCGCGGGCTGGTGGCCAACGCGGCCGGGTACTTGCACCCGGCGAGAAACTGTTTCCGCTTCAGGTACTCGGCGGCCGGATGATCCACGCTGAAACCGCGCGGCACCCGCTGCAAGCACTCGCCGCTCAACCCACCGGTGCGCCTGCGCAAGCGAGGCGATTGGACGATCGCCTGAAAGCGATCGACGTGGGCGGCAATGTGCTCGCGGATGCGGAGGAGCTCGCGTGACTGGGGTTGGTAGATGCCGCCTCCGGCCCAGACCTCGGTGGCCGCCACCGCTACGTATAGGCCTGCCCCCTCCTTCTTGGATAGCCCGCGCGAGGGGAACACGGCGGCAATGTGCGTCTTGAGCGGCGACTTGTCTGCGCTGAACCGCGTATCGCGATAGATGCGGTACAGGGATTCCTTCGGCGATGCCACGAGGTCGGGCGCGAACCGCTGGAACGCCTCTGCCAGCTGTTCGATGAGCGCCACCATCGGCCGACGCACCGACCGCTCGTACTCCTCCCGGTGCGCCTTGAACCAGTCGCGGTCGTTGTTTCGCTTCAACGCGCGAAGAAATCGCAGTGTGTCCGGAGTGAAGAAGCTGGGCATAATCGCCTTCCGTGTACGTTCAGATCATGCCACATGCCAACCGTGCTTCCCCTGCTTGCCCAACTCGTGACCGTCTTTGACGCGGGCTTGTGGCATTATGCTGCATCATGAAGATCATCCGCGGTCTCACCGAAGGGAATCACATCGTCCACGCTGCCGTGCAGCCTGACGGTTCTGCGCGCCTACTCGAGGGCAATCTGTACGACGCTTCGCGTCTGACGGATCGCGTCGTCACGGTCAAGAAGGTGCTCGCGCCCGTCGAGCCGGCCATGATCTGGTGCGTGGGCTTGAACTACAAGCGGCATGCCCAGGAGACGGGAGGCAGGGTGCCGGCGGAGCCGATCATCTTTGCAAAGGGGCCCAATGCGCTGCAGCATCCCGGTGATCCCATCGAGCTGCCTCGCGTCGCAGCGAGCGACGAGGTGGACTACGAGTGCGAGCTGGCGGTCGTCATTGGCCGGCGGTGTAAGAATGTGTCCACAGGCGCGGCGCTCGACTACGTGCTGGGCTATACATGCGCAAACGACGTCAGCGCCCGTGACTGGCAGATCACACGCGGTGGCAGCCAATGGTGCCGAGGGAAGACATTCGACACATTCGCGCCGCTCGGGCCGGCCCTCGTCACGGCCGATGAGATCCCCGACCCCCAGGGGCTCCGCGTGCGCACGATCCTCAACGGCGACACCATGCAAGACTCGAACACCAACGACATGATCTTTGCTGTCGCGGATGTGGTCTCGTTCCTGAGTGGAAGCACGACACTCTCGCCAGGCACCGTGATCCTGACGGGCACACCGGAGGGTGTCGGCATGGCACGCACGCCGCCACGCTGGCTCCGGGTGGGCGATCAGGTCACCATCGCCATCGACCGCATTGGCGAGCTCACCAATCCGGTTGTCCTCGAACCGTGACGCCCTCGCCACCCCGCTCCTTCTCGGGCACCCTGGCGCAGCTCGGACCGGGACTCGTTCTCACCGCGAGCATCGTCGGCTCCGGGGAGCTCATCGTCGTGCCCAAACTGGGCGCCGAGGTAGGCTTCAGCCTGCTGTGGTTCGTGCTCCTCGGCTGCTTGCTCAAGGTCTTTGTCCAAATCGCGCTGGCGCGGTTCGCGATCGCCACGCACACGACGACGCTTGCGGCGCTCGATCAGATTCCCGGCCCGCGCCTGCGCGTCTCGTGGGTGGTCTGGGTCTGGCTGGCGATGTATGTCGGCACGGTGCTTCAGGTTGGTGGCATCATTGGCGGCATTGCCAACGTGTGCGCCGAGCTCGGTCTCGCGCGCTCCGAAGGCTTCTGGGTGGTGACGGTCGCGGCATCCTGCGCGCTGTTGCTGCTCTCGGGCCGTTACTCGCCCGTCGAGCGCTTGTCGACCGTGATGGTCGCGGGCTTCACGGTCTGCACGATTGTCGCGGTGGTCGCGTTGCAGTGGACGCCGTACCGTCTGAGCGCGAGCGACCTGACCGAAGGACTGAGCTTCTCTCTGCCGCCGTCGTTCACCGTCGCCTTCGCGGCATTTGGGATAACGGGTGTGGGAGCCTCGGAGCTCGTCTACTACCCATACTGGTGCCTCGAGAAAGGCTACGGCCGTTACATCGGCCCGCGTGTCGAAACGGCCGAGTGGCACGCCCGTGCGCGCGGTTGGCTGCGCGTCATGCAGGTCGACGCGTGGTGCTCACTTCTCATCTACGCGGCGGCGACCGCCGCGTTCTATGTGCTCGGCGCGGCCGTGCTCCACGCACGTGGCACGCCTGTCACCGATGACGCGCTCGTGCCCACGCTCGCACACATGTACGGTGACTCCCTCGGTGCTTGGAGCACGGTGCTGTTCTTGGTCGGCGCGCTCGTCGTCTTCTATTCGACGTTCTTCGTCGCCACGGCCGGCAATGCGCGGCTTCTCGTCGATGTCTTGGGACTGGCGCGCGTGGCACACTGGCCGACCGAGCAGCACCGGCGCCGGGGCGTCCAGTGGGCCTGTGTCTTCCTCCCTTTTACGTCGGCTCTCGTCTACACCCTGTGGCCGCGTCCGGTGACGTTGGTCATCGTCGGTGCCGTTGGGCAAGGTGTCATGCTACCGTTCCTCGCTGGCGCGGCGCTGTACTTCCATCGCCATCCGGACACCGCCACGCTCCGACCTGGTCGCCTGGGGTCAGCCATGCTCTGGGTGTCGGCAGCGTCGATGATCCTGATTGGTCTCTATCAGCTCGTACAGACGCTTCGCTGATGGGGCCGCTACATCCGGAAGCGCAACAGCGCCGCGACCCCTCCCACGCCGCGCAACAGCTCGGGCCCTTCGACCAGCCGGACGTGCGCGTCGGTTTGCCGCGCGCGGCGCAGCAGCTCGTCGGCTACCTCTACCGATATGTCACCCGAGGCCGCGGTCTCACCCTGCGCCGGCGACGTACCGTCGCTAGGGGCTTGTGGCTGCGCCGACAGCAGAAGGACGTGCACCTGTCCACGTTCCAGCGCCCGACGCGTCGGCTTCAGTCCAACCACGGCGAGGCCGCCCGCGCGGTGGCTGTCGACGGCATGCGCGACGATCTGCCGGTCGCTTTGAAGCTGCTGCGCCCGAATCGACTCCAGCGTCCGCTCCAACACCTCGTGCTCGGGTGCCTCGACGTCGATGCGGAGCTTGTCCACCACGAGGGCCGATAGCGCCGGGGACAGGTGGTTGCGCACCACGGGCAGGATGCGCTCCTCGCCCGCCAGCACGATCTTGTCGATCTTGTCAGTGCGCGCCACGAGGTCCAGCCGCTCGATGACCTCCTTGACGTGATGGAGCCGCTCGTGATCGACGTGCCGCTGGTAGTTCATCTGCGACCAGCCGCTGCCGCTCGTGCGTGCCGTCTTCGGACTCTGCACAACCTGCTCGCCAACCCGCGCGTTGAGGGCAAATACGACGATCCGTGCCGTGTTCGTATCGATAATGAGGACCGCGTAGCGCGGGTACTGCTCGCTCAAGAGCGCCAGGGGATACACGTGCGGCGTAGGCGTCAAATACAACGCGTGCGTGTCAATCGGCGCTTCCGTCTGGAGTGTCTCGAACAGATTCGCCGCCCCGCATGCAAACAGGGCGACTCCGTTGGCAGCGGGCTGGATCTCCTCGCGCAGGAAATACTCGACGCGTCTCGCATCCTCCTCGAGGCTCTCACGCACCTCGCGCGGCGCCTTGAACGCAAAGACACGCTCCTGGAGCTCCTTCTTCAAAAAGCCCTTGAAGTGGTCACGACCGCGCTGGTCCGGCTGTGCATTCAAGTAGAGGCTCAGCACGGGCGCGCCGCACGGTTCGAACCGAGATAACCGGGTCAATAAAGCTTCGACCTCGCTGGTGATGGTCAACGCCATAACTTCTCCCTTTCCCTGATTATGCCAGCTTCGGCGAGGCAAGTAGCGGCGTGCGACGAAATCCCGCCGCGCCTGGAGTGTTTCCGTACGTAGCTACTGATACGGAGCTATTGAGGATTAGCGCGTCAGGGTCAACAGCACGTAAGCCGTCGCGGCGGTTCCGGCCAGGGCGGCGCCGTAGCAGAGCACGGCAATGAGGTTGGTGAGGTGGTAGAGCTGCAGTCCATCGTACAACGTGTAGCGGAAGCGATGCGCCCAGTGGAATAGGGGCAACGAGATCAGAACAAAGATATATATTCGCACAAGCGGATGCTGCACCAAACCGTGAAGCGCCTCGTAGCTCGGCGCTGGTAGCGCGCCTAGGGGAAACGCCAGCGCGACCAGAAAGACATGCACGGGGAACAGAAGCGCCGCCACGGTCCCGCCCGCACTGAACAGCAACCAGAGAAACGGCGTCAGGCGTTCGTTCATTGATTCGCTCCGAGGAAGAACCACGCCACGACCGCGGAGAGCAGCACCCACGCCGCGTAGTTCGCGGCGGCGACCATCCAGCCCGGCACACGCCTTCCGGAGACCCGCACGACCATGGCTGCGGGCGCAAGATTGAACCAGGTCACGGTGTGATAGAGCACCAACACGAAGCCGACCACGCTGAGGACCACGGCGAGCGGCGTGCCCAGGCGCGCGACCACGTGCGCGTATGCCTGCGGGCCCTGCCCGAGCGCCCACACCTGCCACAGGAAGATGAAGGCAAAGAACGCGACGGCCACACTCGTGAGCTCGCGCAGCACGAACTGGGCGTAGCTCCCCTTCTGCAGCCACCACCAGACCGACATGCGACGCCGATACCACTTCGGGTGATACCGCATGTACGCATGGCCGGGCTGAAGCCCGGCCCTACGCGTCATGCCACCATCACCCACGTGGTGAAGGCCGGCCCCACCGCTCATGTCACCGTTCATCGCGACCCCCGAGGCAGCAGCCACGACTTGAGCGTGTCTACCGCGGTGGTCAGCTTGTACTGCTGGATGGCGGCCGCGGGATCGACATTCTTCGGACACACTCTCGAGCAGTCACCAACGAACGTGCATCCCCACATGCCCTCGTGATCCGAGAGGATCTCCACCCGACCGCTGGCACCCTGGTCTCGCGAATCCAGGTTGTAGCGCTGCGCGAGGGCGATCGCCGCAGGACCCGTGAAATGCGACTCGAGGCCGACGATGGGACACGCCGAATAGCAGAGCATACAGTTGATGCACATGCTGAACGCCTTGTAGGCGTCGACCTCGTCAGGGGTCTGCAGGTACTCACCTTCCGACAGCGGTTGCTCCTCCGCACGCACGATCCAGGGCTTGACCTTCTTGAGCTTGTGTAGGAACTCGCCGATATCGACTATGAGATCGCGGACGATAGGAAAGAATTGCAGTGGCTCGACGCGGACCGGACCCGGCGCGTAGTCAGACAAGAACGCCGCGCAGGTCAGCTTCGGCGAACCGTTCACCATCATGCCGCAACTGCCGCAGACGCCCATCCGGCACGACCAGCGATACGACAGCGTCCCGTCCTGGTGGTCCTTGATGTGGTTCAGCGCATCGAGCACAACCCAGTCTTTCCGAAACGGCACCGTGTAGGTCTCGACGGTCGGTTCGGCTTCCTCTTCTGGCCGATAGCGCGTAACAGCGAGCGTGATCGTTGAGGCCATGAGGCCCTACCTCCCATAGACGCGTTTGCCGGGTGGCCAGCGGGTAATCGTCACGGGCGAGTACTCGATGCGCGGCTGCCCTGACGATGTGCGATGGACCATCGAGTGCGCGAGGAACCTCTGATCGTCGCGGTCCGGGTGATCCGTCCGCTGATGCGAGCCACGCGACTCCGTTCGCGCGAGGGCAGCGTGAACGATGCCTTCCGCGAGGTCCAGCATGTACGATAACTCGAGCAGCGAGGTAATTTCCGTATTGAACGTGTAACTACGATCATCCACTCCCACACGAGTGAGACGCTCCTGCAGACTCTGAAGCTGGGCCGCTCCCTGCTCGAGCGTGGGAGCGCTTCGATAAATACCCGCGCTCTGCTCCATCACGCCCTGCATCTCGGTCCGCAGTGTCGCAATCCGCTCGGTCTCGCCGGATCTGACGCTGTCACGCTGCCGGAACCGCCGCTCGAGGTGCGCTTCCTCGTCGTGTGCCTGCGTCGCGACCGACGATGACGCGTCGGGCGCCTCGGCCGTAAACGCCGCCGCGGCCCTTCCCGCGCGGGCGCCAAACACCAGCAATTCCGTCAGCGAGTTCGAGCCCAGTCGGTTGGCGCCATTGATGCTCACGCATGCCACCTCACCCGCCGCATACAAGCCCGAGAGCGACGTCGCGCCGTTGATGTCCGTGTGCACGCCGCCCATCATGTAGTGGACCACCGGCCGTACGGGAATCATCTCCCTGACTGGATCGAGGTTGACGTACTTGAGACACAGCTCACGGACGAACGGCAGCTTCTTGTCGATCAGCTTCTGGCCGAGGTGGCGTACGTCGAGGTGAACATAGTGACCATACGGTCCTTCGAACGTCCGGCCCTTTTCCTGTTCTTTGACGAACGCCTGCGACAGTCGATCGCGCGGGCCCAACTCCATGGAACGCAGCACTGGCTTCGGCTCCGGCTTGCCCAAATCGTAGTCCTGGAGGTAGCGGTAGCCATCCTTGTTGAGCATCCAGCCGCCTTCTGCGCGTGCGGCTTCCGTGATCAGGATTCCGGTGAACGGCAAGCCCGTCGGGTGGTACTGCACGAACTCCATGTCTTTCAGCGGCACGCCGGCACGATAGGCGAGCGCCATCCCGTCGCCGTTCTTGATGCTGGCGTTGGTCGTGAACGGAAACACCTTGCCGCATCCGCCCGTGCAGAGGATGACGGCCTTGGCGGCAATGGCGACAACCCGGCCCGTCGCCAACTCAATCGCCACGACGCCCTCGCACCGGCCCTCGTCGACGAGCAACGTCGTGACGAAATACTCGTCGAATCGCTGAATCTGCTCGTATTTCAGACTGGTTTGGAACAGCGTGTGCAGCATGTGGAAGCCAGTCTTGTCGGCGGCAAACCAGGTCCGTTGGACCTTCATCCCGCCGAACGGCCGAACGGCGACGTGGCCATCTGGCTCCCGGTTCCACGGGCAGCCCCAGTGTTCCATCTGCAACATCTCGGTCGGCGCTTCCCGGACGAACACTTCGACGGCATCCTGATCGCTCAACCAATCGCCGCCGGAGATCGTGTCGTACGCGTGCTCGTCCAGACTGTCGCCCGTCTTGATGACGGCCGCGGCGCCTCCTTCCGCCGACACCGTGTGGCTCCGCATGGGGTACACCTTCGAAACGACGCCGATCTTCAACGTCGGTTGGGCGTCGGCTGCGGCAATGGCCGCCCGTAGCCCCGCCCCGCCGCCGCCAACCACGAGCACATCGCAGGAGAAGATATCCATGTGAAAGTCGCGAAGAGGATACCGGAGAGACACTTCCACCTCAAGGGGTAAAGGAATAAAAGGGGTAAAGGGGTAAAGGGGTAAAGGGGACGAACCCTGCTAAGATGCTCTCATCCCGCTGGTTCGGAGGTGTTCATGTACGAGCCGAAGCCGCTGTCGAAGGAGGCAATTCCCGCTGCGCTGGCCAAAGCCGAGCGCTACCGCCTGCTGAACGAGGGTGAGATGGCCGAAAGCATTTGCGAGGATGTGCTCTCGACCGAACCCGTCAACCAACAGGCCCTGGTCACGATGATCCTCGCCGTTACCGACCAGTTCCGCGACCACGGTGTCAGCGGCAACGTCAGCCGTGCGCTCACATTGGTTCCTCGGATCGAGGACGAATACGAGCGTCTGTACTACGAGGGCATCGTCTACGAGCGGCGCGCGCGCGCGCACCTGGCGCAAAGCGGACCGGGCGGCGGGTTCCTGGCCTACGATTGGCTCAGCGCGGCGCTGCGGGTCTTCGAGCTGGCTATGGCAAAGCGACCGGTGGGCAATGACGACGCGGTTTTGCGGTGGAACGCCTGCGCGCGGACGCTGATGCGCCACCCGGAGCTCGAGGCTCGCGGCGTGCAGCCGGAGGCGGTGATCGAGTCGGAGTAGACATGCGTGTTGTGAGCCTTCTCGTGTGCGCGCTCCTTCTGACACCGCATCTCGCGTCCGCGAGCCGGTCGAGTGAGGCGCTGCCGCAAAAACAGGCGGCCGCCACGGCGGTGGTCGTGATCGTGACCGACAAGTCTGGCAACAGGCTGCCCGGCGTCCAGGTGACGGTGACCGGACCGGTGCCGCGTGAGGGCGTGACCAGTGACGAAGGCCAAGCTCGATTCACGGCGTTGCGACCAGGCTCGTATAAGTTTCGGTTCGAGGCTGACGGCTTCATCCCCTTCGAGCGCGATGTCGTCCTCCGCGGGGGCCGAGTGAATGAGGTACGCGCGGGGCTCGCGGCCAAGCCCGCGCTGCCAGAGAAACCTCAGCCAGAGGCTCGGGAATCACCACCACCATCGCCACCGGAGCCACCTGCTGAGCCTACGTCGTTGGTGGTCGAGGCGTTCCTCGAGAAGAATCGTATCGATGGTGACGGCCCCAACCAGGAAACAGAGATTGGCTGTACGGCGGGATCGAAGGTCGTGCTGCACCAGCTCCACGATCTGCTCGAGAATCAGCTCCAGAAGGATGCCGACGCCGTCGTGAACGTCGTCGAGGGCGAGGGAGTGCTGCGGCTCGGCGAGGCGCACCACCCACTCGTCCCCTCGATGGTCGTCGTGATTCCACGTGGCATCTCGTACTCCATGAAACGCGAAGGCCGGCGGCCGCTCGTCGTCCTCGTCACGCTGGCCGGCGCGCCGTGTAGCAAGTAGGGGTCAGGGGTCAGTAGGGATCAGGTATTCAGGGATCAGGGCTAGTCGTAGTTGCTTCGGGCGAAGGCGGTCGGGCGCCAAGCTGGCAACACGGAACCGCGTTCCTTTCCCACCGAAACGCGTACTGTCGCCGTTTTCTGCCGCGTGACGCCTTATCATGTAGAGCGTGTCTCTGCTTCGTGCCCTGCGTAAGGGCCCGTGTCTCCCTCACACGGCCCGCACGGCCGCGCTCCTGCTTGCGGCGATCGGCGTTGTGCCCGCGCTCGTCGCGCAAACACCTCAGCCGCAGGAGCTCGTCGTCGTGCGTCCCGACGGACGCAGCCAGCTCTCGGTGACGCGTGCCAAAAGTGGCGCGATGCTCTCGCTGGCCGACCTGGCGAACGTGTTCCATCTGACGATCCGCGAGGACACGATAGCTGGTGGTGTCACCGCCAGCTACAAGGACAAGACAATCGTCCTGGTGCCCAATCAAAGGCTCGCGTCGGTGCAGGGGCGCGTCGTATCCCTCTCTGCAGCGGCGACACGCGCTGGTAATACGTGGCTCGTGCCGCTCGATTTCGTCAGCCGGGCGCTCGCACCCATCTACGACGTGCCGATCGAGCTGCGTCCGGCATCCGGGCTGGTTATCGTGGGCAACGTTCGTGTGCCGCGCGTTACCGTGCGACACGAAGCCGGCACAAACGTGTCGCAACTGGTCTTGGAGGTCACACCCAGCGCAGAGCCAACGATCGCGCTCGACGGGCGCCGGCTGATCGTCCGTTTCGACGCGTTCATGATTGATGCGAAGGTCCCGGCGATCGATGACGATGGCTATGTGCAAGGCGTGCGCGTCGCCGAGCCGGCGTCACTCGTCGTCGAGCTCGGGCGTCGGTTCAAGACCTACCGTGCCTCGCGGACGAGCGGCACCGACACGCTCGAGGTCACCCTCGACCTGGCACCCTCTGCACCCGGCACCCCAGCACCCAGCCCCCCGGGCACCCCTACACCGAGCCCCTTTCCGGGTGAGGCGCCGCCGTTGCTGACCGAGCCGCAGGGCGTGCGCACGATCGTGCTGGATCCGGGTCACGGAGGTAACGAGACTGGCGCGAAGGGGCCAGGCGGCACGCTCGAGAAGGACGTCACGCTGGTCATTGCCCAGCAATTGAAGACTCTCATCGAGAACAAGCTCGGCCTCCGCGTGCTGCTCACACGGAGCGGCGATCAAGCCATCTCGCTCGACCAACGTGCGGCCTTTGCGAACAACAACAAGGCGGACCTGTTTCTCAGCCTGCACACCAACGCGTCCGTGCGACCCGGCGTCTCAGGTGCCGAGGTTCTGTATTTGAGTCTCGACGAGTACGGTCCGGAAGCGCAAAACGCCGCCCTGCAGGCTGCCGACGCTGTACCGGCGCTCGGTGGGGGCACGCGCACGCTTGCGATGGTGCCGTGGGATTTGGCGCAGGCGCCTCACATCGACGCCTCGGCCCGGCTCGCGGCCTTCGTCGACGCCGCGCTGCGCCAGCGCGTCACCATGAGTGGCCGCGCGCTACAGCGCGCACCGCTGCGCGTGCTCATCGGCGCCAACATGCCCGCTGTCTTGGTGGAAATGGGCTTCCTGACCAATGCCGACGAGGAGCGCCGATTGCGGTCGAAGGAGTTCCAAACGAGGCTCGTTCAGGCGCTCTACCAAGCGATCGAGCGTTTTCGCGCACGCGTGAGCGTGGGGGTCGCCGGAGCCACGGGACCGACCCCAGCACCGAGCGGCGCGCCGAGGCCAGCCGTTCGCGCGAGGGGCGAGGCTGCTGCGGGACGCCTTCGATGATGCGCTTGGGCCGACCGCTGGTCGTGGGGGCGCTCGGCGTGCTCACAGCTCTCGTCATCGGCTGGCTCATCGTCGCGGGCCTCTCACGCTGGACAGAGCCGCGCGAGCAGACGCCAGCCGCGGTTGGCGGCAAGCCGATCACCGAGGACGCGGAGCGGCGCATTCGGGCCAAGCTGTTCTATGTGGCAGAGGACGGCCAGCGGCTCGTGACGGTCGATCGCGAGGTCCCGTTTGCCGAGGCGACGGCCGATCAGGCGCGGCGGCTGCTCGAAGCCGAGCTCGCAGCGCCGCGGCCACCCCTGACGTCCGCCATTCCAGCCGGCACCAAGCTCAGGCAGGTCTACGTCACTGATCGCGGTGAAGCCTACGTCGATTTGAGCAGTCAGCTCATCTCGGCTCACCCCGGTGGATCGCTCAACGAGCTCTTCACCGTTCATGCGATCGTCAACGTGCTCACGGCAAACCTACCCGCCATCACCGCCGTGCAAATACTGGTCGAAGGCAAGGAAGTCGAGACGCTCGCTGGCCACGTTGACGTCCGTCGTCCGCTCCGCCCAAGCGAAAAGACGCGTGTCATCTTTTCTCGCAAAGATGAGAAAAGATGACAGGCCTCTTTTCCGCCTCATTTTCCCTTACACTAGTGCTGCCTATGCTTCGCTTGGACAACCGCACGCCCATCGATCCCCGTCCTTGTGTCATCACGCCGGACTACCTGATCCACGCGGAAGGCTCCGTGCTCATTGAAATTGGTCGCACACGTGTCGTGTGCTCGGCGAGCCTCGATGATCGCGTACCGCCGTTCTTGCGAGGTACTGGCACGGGGTGGGTCACCGCTGAATACGGCATGCTGCCGCGTGCCACCACGACGCGGACGCAGCGCGAGGCGACCGCAGGGAAAGTCGGCGGGCGGACCATGGAGATCCAACGGCTCATCGGACGCTCGCTTCGCGCGGTGGTCCACAGAGAGGCGCTCGGTGAGCGTGCGCTGTGGGTAGACTGCGACGTCCTCCAGGCGGACGGCGGCACACGCACGGCCGCGATCACCGGGGGCTTCGTCGCTCTCGTGCTCGCGCTCCAGCGTATGCGTGAAAACAAGCTCATTGAAACGATGCCCGTCCGCGACTACGTCGCCGCCACGAGTGTGGGCATCGTCGAGGGAACGCCGATGCTCGACCTCGCGTACGACGAAGACTCGCGTGCCGAGGTCGACATGAACGTCGTGCGAACCGGAGACGACCGGTTCGTCGAGGTACAGGGAACGGCCGAGGGCACGCCGTTTTCCCGCCGCGTGCTCGACCAGCTCCTGGATCTTGCGACAGCCGGCATCGAACGGTTGATCCAGCACCAGCGCCAGGTCGTGGGCCGTTACCTGGACGTTTAAGGAGAACGGGGACTGTCCCCGTTTTCCGTGCTGCACCGCTCCACATGCCTTTCTCCCGCATCGTCGTCGCGACCACCAATGCCGATAAGCTGAAGGAGATTGAGAAGCTGCTCGCGGATCTGCCGCTGGAGCTGGTGTCGCTCTCGACGTTTCGCGACGTGCCGCCCGCGTTAGAGGGCGAGGAAACGTTCGAGGCCAACGCGCGCCAGAAAGCGACACATTACGCCGCGGCGACCGGCGAGGTGGTTGTCGCCGAGGACTCCGGGCTCGAAATCGATCGGCTCGACGGCGCGCCCGGTGTGCGCTCCGCACGACAGCCTGGCCGCGACTACGCGGAGCGCATTGCGACACTCTACGCGGATCTCGACGCGCGCGGCGGACGCGATTCGGCAGCCCGGTTCGTCTGCGCCCTTGCCCTCGCGTCATCAGGCGCTGTGTTGTTCGAAGCGCGCGGCGTCGTGGAAGGCGTGGTCGCACCCGAGCCGCAGGGGATCGGCGGATTTGGTTACGACCCCATGTTCTATTACCCGCCTTACGGACGGACGTTTGCACAAGTCTCGCCCGAAGAGAAGGCGACCGTCAGCCATCGCGGCCAGGCCTTCCGCCAGCTCCGCGTGTGGCTCGACGCGCACGTGCGTTAGCTAAAACTCGGACGCGGAGGGTCGCGGTAGGACAGCTCGAGCCCGCGATGTGCCAAGGCCAAGACGGTGCAGGCGGCCGCAAAAGCCCGGTTGACCATCGACGCGGCCTGGGGATCAACGGTCTCCAGCATCCGCATGTTCGGCTGGGCAAGCTGCGATAGCTGCTCTCGAAGCTTCAGGAACTCGGCGTCGATCCGACCTGCGCGGGTGATGAGCTCACTCAGGTCGCGACTGCGGTGCCCCGCCTGCCCGTGGAAGATCAGCACGGCCTGAAGCGCACACACGGCCGCCGTCCTGCAGTCGAAGATGACCGTCCACGCGTCGCGCTCGCGGCCGGGCGCCGTCACCGTCCGCACGGCATCCTCGAGACGCTCGGCCGCGTTGGTCGCTCGGTCATTCATGTCGCCGACTTAGTGTCCTGTCTCGCTCGACGCCCACTTCGGGAGCCCACAGTGCAAGCAGCGCGAGGTTAGGAGCGCGCGTAACCGGTCGCCTGCCAAGGACCAGAACCAGTCCCGTAAAGACGTTACGCAGAACGGGTGCCCGCAGCGAGGGCACGGCCAAAGGCCGAACCGCCAGCCGGTGACCGCCGCCGCGCCTATCCAGGCCAGGCCGAGCACGGCGGCGACCGGCTCCAGCCACGGATGCCCATCGATGCCGAGCAAGAGTGCGGCCAACGGCCCTATCCCAAGAGCGACCGCGAACGCCCAGCGCCGCCGGCGGCGATACTCCTGCCACTGCGCCGTGTAGGTATCCGTCACGTCACCCCAGGCTTCTGAGTTGTTGGGCAGCACCAGACCTCGTGTCTTCGAACCTCGAACCTCGAACCTCTAACCTCCAACCGCGCGCCACGGCGCAAACGGGTTCTCGACGCCCTGAAGCGCGGCAGCGAGCTCCGGAAGATGCCGCCGCAACACGGTGGCCATTCCGTTTTGACGAATGTAGCTCAGACCAAGCTCCGTGTAGATTTCCGGCCGGTAGTCGTCCGTGAAGAAACGATCGCTCTTGAGACGTCTCGATGCCATCAGCACGAAGATGCGAAACGCCGTCTCGCTGAAGCCGAATCCTTCCGGCAACGGCTCGGCATAGAGCCCCGTCATGAGGTCTACCATCTCGAGGTCGTTGTTGTAGACCTTGCGAATTTGCTCGCGCCACTCTGCATTGTCGGTGAGCTCCTCGAACGACTTGACTGGCTCTTTGCGCAGAAGCTGTCGAAACTGGTTGTAGCGGGGCACACCGCGCTCGCGATCACGCAGGATGTCGATAGCGGCCAGATCCAGATGCTCGCCGTTCTCCCGGTGAAGGTTCTGCAAGTGCTTCGGGTAGTTGTGGAGCGTCATTGCGCCCGGGTGTGCGACGCCGAACGAGTAGAACACATCCGTCATCGAGACACGTTCGAGGATCGGGCGCGATTTGCGGCCCGAGAGGTCTGGCAGCTCGTGTCGCTCCAGTACCTGGCCCGTCTGAGCGGACCGCAGCTCGAGCTCGTCAGGAATCAGCGGATGCATGCGATATACGGCCACGAACTCTTCGGTCAGCGAGTAGGGCGCCGCGTGGTGATCAGCCTTGGAGCCGATGATGCCGCCGAGGAGCTCGCTGTCGTTGAGAAACTCGAGCGCCTCTTGAAGATCGGCACCGGCGAGGCCGTTCCAGTTCGCGTTCATGGCGGTCTTGATGATCGGGTTCGGCAAGATCGCGGGCGTCCACTCGACGGTGTGGATCTTCGCCATGAGGGCCGCGTTGATCAGCCTCGCTTTACCGTAGATCTGGTTGTCGTTCCAATCGGCGTGCTGCTGGTGGAGGAGGTCACAGATGTGATTGTGCTCGAGGGTGAACAATGTGTGTAAGGCGGCCAAGCCGACCCACCAGTTGTCCGTGAATCCCGTGCGCTCGATGCCCGTCTCGGGATCGAGCGGGAGGAGCTTGCTGGCCTCCACCGTGAGCTTGCCGCCTTCCCCACTCCGCAGCTTCGCCGCGCCCGCAGCGTCGCAGCCATAGATCTGCGAGCCGTCCCACCAATGGCTGTTGACGTTGACGTACGCCGGAGGGCGCGACGACCCGGTTGGCGCCGGCTCTGGAATGGTCCGCGGCACTCTGATCGCCGCGGCTGGCCACGGGTCCCCCGCAGGCACCGGGATGTCCATGCCATCGTCCAGGCTGGATCGTTTGTGCACGAACCAATCGTGCACCATGAACTGAATCCAAGAGGCGGCCATCAGGTTCAGGATGGTGGCCGGTTGAAACGTGTCGCGTGTCATGAGCTCGCGGCTCACGACGCGCGGGTTCGGATTCAGCAGCGTGGCGCTGTGCGGTGCGACGTGCTCGAGCGGAACGTTCCGGCCGAAGCGACAGCCAGCGCTCCCCATCCGCGGATAGTGCAGGTCATTGTAGGTGCCATCGAGCGTGCGCTCCTCTCGGAGGTGCGGGCTCAGGTCGGCCGGAATCTCCTGTTTCTCGAACGGTGGTTCCTCGGTGTCGTGCAGGTTCTTCTCGCGGAGGTCGTTTCGAATCTCCACGAGTCGGGGCATCGCAAGCAACCGAGGGAGTTTGTACCAAGGGCGGTTGCGGTGCAGCAGATCGCCAACGCGATCGAACAAGGGTTTGGCCATGACGCTCCTCTCCGTCGATCCGGCGTGGGCAGTTCGCTGCCCAATCCACCGCTCGAATGTGGCTCCTCATTCCCGGACCCGATTCCGCGGCTCCGTAGTGATCAACGCCACTCTACCTTCAATAGAACGTCGGAGTCCGCGCGGTAGAGAAAATAGGGGTAGGCGGGTAGCCGGGTAGCCGGGTAGCCGCCCACCCTGATACCCGGCCCGCCAGCCCAGCCATGGGGCCCCGTTCGCGGTGACGTGGTTGTGCGTGTGTTCGTGGGTAGGGTTATCAGCGCTGAGGCCGACCTGAGACCTCACCGCCGGCTTTGCAGGTCTTGGTCACGCTCGGCGCGGGCGGCCTCGTATGGCGCGCGTGAGGCAAGGAGGGCCGTGACAATTGCGGCGACCGCCAGCGTCCACTGCAGCCAGCGTCCGAAGCCAAAGAAGCCGGAGTACACCGACCCCATCGCCAACAGCAGCGCCAGTCCAAACAGAAGACGTCGCGTCAACACTCACCTCTATTCTTGCTAGACCCGTCGCAACTGCACCTGCTGCACGAAGTGGTTCGCGGCCTTGGTCAGGACGAGGTGTGCGCGCTCGCGGGTGGGCAGGATGTTCTCGCGGAGGTTCACCCAGTTGATGTCGTGCCAGATGCCGCGCGCCACCTCGCGCGCCTCTGCACGCGACAGCGCGGCATAGCGGTGGAAATACGAGTTCGGATCCTGGAACACCGTGTCTCGCAGCGTCAGGAAGCGTTCGACGTACCAGCGCTCGACCTCCGCTTCGTCCGCGTCGACGTAAATCGAGAAATCGAAGAAATCAGACACGAACAGTTGTGACAGCTGCGGCCGACGCTCGGGCGCCTGAAGCACGTTCAGCCCCTCGACGATGACGACGTCTGGCTGCCGGACAGTCTGGACGTGGCCGGGCATGACATCGTATTTGAGGTGCGAGTACACGGGTGCGTGGACCTCCGGAACCCCAGCCTTCACATCTGCCATGAACCGCACCAATCGCGCGCGGTCATAGCTCTCAGGAAAGCCCTTCCGCCGCAGCAGGCCACGCTTTTCCAGGACGTGGTTCGGATGGAGGAACCCATCGGTCGTAATCAGATCGACGCGCGGATGTCCCGGCCAGCGCGACAACAGTGCTTGCAGCAGCCTCGCAATCGTGCTCTTCCCCACCGCCACGCTGCCCGCGATGGCAATCACGTACGGCACCTTGGCCTCACGATAACCCAGGAAGGTCTGCGTGGCCCGATACAGCTCTTGCGTAGCGTGGACGTAGAGGTTCAACAACCGTGACAGCGGAAGGTAGATCTGCTCCACCTCGCCCATCGACACTCGGTCGTTCAACGAGCGCGTAGACTCCAGGTCGCCTTCGCTCAGCGTCAGCGGTGTCGAGTCGCGGAGGCGCGCCCATTCCTCGCGGGTGAACGATGAGAAGCGGGAAAATGTCGTCGCTGCCTCGGCCATCCGGCTTCAGCATGCCGCATTTTGCGGTTTTGTCAAAGATCGAACGCCGCCTGCGTTCAGCGGTCGCTGCGAGCCGTCGTCGTGCCCGCCGGCAACGCGTACGCCACGATGCCGGTCGGCCCGGTGTGGGGCGCTGATATCGCTTCTGGACCGGCCGGCGGCGTGCCCGACGCGGTGGCCAGCAGGTACTGCCGGCCGCCGTGCTCGTACATCGACGGCTGCCCGCTCGTGGGCCCGCCCAGCGGCAGCGTCGCCAGTTCCGCGCCGTTCGCGCTGTCGTACACGTGCACCTTGCGGTCGGCCGCCGTGGCGAACACCAGTCCGGCACCCGTGACGACCATCCCGCCCTTCACCGTCGCGGCCGACCCCGTGCCGGTGATGCCTTGCTTCACCAGCCGCAGGTCGTCGCCGAGACCCTTCTGCCAGGTGATCGTGCCGGTGTTGAGATCGTAGGCCGTGAGCGTGGTGTACGGCGGCTTGATAATCGTCGGGAAGAGCCCGAATCCATCGGTCACCGGATAGCCCTCACGCACGACCTCCGCGGGCGCGCCGCCGCGGCCGGGACGCGTCTCGCCGGGCTTCAGCAGTCGGATCAGCGTCGGCACGTTGAAGCCGATGACGTACACGCGTCCGTCCGCGGGATTGGTGGCGGTGCTGCCCCAGTTCGACCCGCCCTGGTTGCCCGGCATGTGCACCACCTCGTCGAAGCCGATGGGCGTGAACGGGCCTTCGTTTCGCGCGCGCGCCACGCGCTGCCGGAACTCCTCGCGCTCCTTCGAGGTGAGGATGTACGGGTTGATGTCGTCCGCCGTGAACGACTGCCGCGAGAACGGCGGAGGGTTCGTCGGAAACGGCTGCGTCGGAGACAGCTTTTCTCGGGGCACCTGCGTGCCCTGCGGTACCGGACGCTCCTCGATTGGCCAGATCGGCGCTCCCGTCACGCGATCGAACACGTACAGATAGCCGGTCTTGGACGCGACCGCGACCACGTCGACTTGCCGTCCGTTGTGCTGGATGGTCGTCAACTGCGGGGCGGAGTTGTTGTCCAGGTCCCAGATGTCGTGGTGCACCATCTGGAAGTGCCACAGCCTGCGGCCGGTCCGCGCATCGAGCGCAAGGATGCAGTTGGCGAACAGGTTGTCGCCCTGCCGGTAGCCGCCGTGGAAGTTGTACTTGCCGCTGCTGGTCGGCACGTAGACGATGCCCCGGGCCGCGTCGATGGAGAGCTCGGCCCAGTTGTTGGCGCCGCCGACCGTGGCGCGCGCGTCTTTGGGCCAGGTGTCCGCGCCGAGCTCGCCGGCTCGCGGTACGGTCCGGAACGTCCACACGAGCGCGCCCGTACGAACGTCGAACGCGCGGATGTCGCCGGGCGCCGATTTGTACTCCTGATTGGTCGCCGAGCCCAGGATGATCAGGTTCTCGAACACGCGCCCCGGAAGGCGGCTCTGCTGCTCGACCGTCTTCGGATCGCGGTCGAGGCCGTCGCGCAGATCCACACGGCCGTCCTTGCCGAAGGACATGATCGCCTTGCCGGTCCGCGCGTCGATGGCCCGCAGGATGTTGCGCGCGCTGAAGAAGAGGCGGCGATCCTTGCCGTCCTTGCTCTCCCAGTAGTTCACGCCGCGGAGCGCGAAGCCCTCGATGCCGTCGTGTACCCAGAGCTCCTTCCCCGTCGCTGCGTCCAGGGCCACGAGCGCGGTGCCGCGCGTCCGACCGTAGATGACGCCGCGCACGACGAGGGGATTGAAGTCGGTATCGCCGGCCGGGTATGTCCAGGCGACGTCGAGCCGGCCCACGTTGGATCTGTCGATCTCGGTCGCCGCGACGAAGCGCGAGCTGTCGGGTCCGCCGGCGTAGTCACGCCATTCGCGCGGTGTCTGTCCCGCGCCCGAGAGTCCCGTGACGCCGGCCATCACCGCCGCCGCGGCGGCTACTCCGAGCGCGCCTGCCCAGCGTCCTGCCTTCGACCCATCTTGCGTAGCGAACATCGACGCGTTCTCCTGTCGCAGCAATCCCGACCAAAGTCTATCCCACGGACTGGACACAGCAGGCGATCTACAACAATCGCCGCATGGACGTCCACCTCGTCGGAACGCCGCCTCTTCGTTGGCCGGGTCGAAGGTTGATATCCTGCGGAAAGCCGACGCGTACGCGTCCCGGCGAGCTCGGAGCCATGTTGTTGCCGCGAAGGGCTCTACTCGTCGCATCTGGGTAACCTGGCGCCGCCAGCGCGCGGGTGGCTTGACACCGAGCCACACCACTCCCTGCGGCGTCATCTTCGATACGTTCAGGACATGTCAATGCACGCAAACGAGGCCGCAGCTACCGAGCCGTACTTTGTCCGCAAGGCAACCTCCAACGATGTCAGCGCAGTTGCCCAGATCTGGCATATAGGGTGGGCCGACGGTCACCTCGGGCACGTTCCGCCGGAGCTCGTCCGCTATCGCACCCAGGGGCAGTTCGTATCCCGAGCGCGGGAACGGCTCGAATGCATGTGGGTGGCCGAGTCCCACGGCCAGACCGTGGGATTCGTTGTCGTGAAGGGCGATGAGGTGGAGCAGATCTACGTCGACAGAGCGGCGCGCGGAACCGGTGTAGCGGCGATGCTTCTTCGCAAGGCCGAGGCTGAAATCCGCAGCGCAGGACATCGACAGGCGTGGCTCGCTGTCGTCGCGGGCAACCAGCGCGCCCGTTCGTTCTACTCGCGTCTCGGATGGCGCGATTCGGGCCCTATGTCATACCTGGCCGAAACCGAGGGCGGCCCACTAGCGGTCCCGGCACATCGGTATGAAATCAACCTCACCGATCCTGCCCCCGATTGACCGGTCAGCACCGTGGCATGGTCTGCCCGGTGGATGTTGTGGAGACCAGTGCGACCGTTCTCACTGTTCGCCCAGACTCAGTACCTGCCCCTGGCTCGGCACGATCCTGCCTTGCATCTCCGCGACCGTCTGGCCAACGCGGTGGTGACAAACGATAACCTGACGGGCATCGATGCGTCGTCCTGTCTCGTGGACGGCTTCCAGGAGCCACGGCGTGACGAACGCCGCATCCAGCTCTCGTGCGGCCAGCAGGGTACCGGTGTCAGCGGTATCACCGGCGAAGTAGACGCGCTTGCCGGCCCACTCCAGCAGAAAGGAGTAGTGCTCGACCGACGCATGGGGAGTTCGGAAGGCGCGGATGGTGATGCCCTGCCAGCGAACCTCCGGCTGGAGCTCCACGACTTCCACGCCGCTATCGCGGACCACGTCCCTCGGTCCGAGAATGGAGCCACAGAGCGCTGCCGCCCGATCTGCCGCGAAATGATCGGCATGCGAATGGCTGATGATGCAGAGCGGAGCCGGCCCGCTCGGCACCGCGGTGCTCGACCAGGTCATGTAGCCGAACGCCCCAGATTCGTACGGAAAGTCGGTCAGCACCGCGAGACGACCATCCGTTACGTGAAACGCCGCGTTGCCGATGAATGTGGCGTGGAGTTGTTCAGCCGAGGTGCTCGCGGAGGCCGCAAGACCGATGAACAGTCCACCGGCGACGGTCACGAGTGTCCGAGGACCCATGCAAAGAACCTCGCTCAGCATTGTATGTGTAAGGAAGGATCGTCCGCCGCTTCCGGCCGACATCGAGCACCGCCCCGTCCGGCGCATGCCGCATCACCACGGTCGATGCATCGCAGGCGATCCGCCGCGACGTTTCCGCGGCAACGTACGCGCCCTCGGCGTCCTCCAGCACCGCCTGGCCCGTGTCGGGCTCGACCGGGTCGCCGGCGGCCAGTCGGGTGTCCTCTTTCAGCGTGTTCTCGTCGACGTGGATCACCACCTGATACCGACCGCCCGCCGTCCCGCGATCGAGATCACGGGCCAGGGCGCTCTCGGCCAGGAGCCCGAGGGCGTCGGCGCGGCGCTGGGCCGGGGTGACCTCCGGCGTGACCTCTTCAGTCGGTGGTACGGTCGCCGTCTCTCGGAAGAGGCGGTCGGCCGCCTCGAGTGCCCGGTGCACCACCGCCCCAAGCTCCGGCGTGAGCCGCCCCCGGATCACCAGCATCCCGTCCTCATCCACCCAGGTCGCGAGGTGCCGGCGACATCGGTGACACGTTAGACTGGGAACATGGGTCACGGTGGTCACAGTCTTTCGGCATGCTCGTGATCGCGAGGGACCCTCATCCCGCCTCGTGACACGGCGCGTTCGGCGAACGCGCCCTACCATGGTGGAAGGTAGGGACGCCTCGCCGAGGCGTCCGCTCATCCACGCCCCATGGGATGCCGCACGAACGTGACCATGTTGTGCACATTTTCGTCACCAAGTGAACTAGCGTCATGACCTCCGACGACAAATTCGAGAAGATAGAAGAACAACTTCTCAAGACGCTCGCCGAAGCAGCCCAGCTTCTTCAAGAGTGCGGTGAGGACAGATGGGCGAGATGGCTCGATAGCGACAGGCAGCGGATTCTTGTTGGCGATAGAGACGGCTTAGAACATCTCCTGTCTGCATTCGGAGGAATGGGCAGCATAAACGATCTCCTAATTCATCCCGCAAATGGACATCCTGTTACAGAGGAGCTGGCGCCAGAAATCAACGATCGCCTACGGGCGATGCTTTCACTCTGCAGCGAATTGGCGGGAGAAATGAGAGACGCCCTCGAGTAGCAGCTCGCCTGTTCAGCCGAACGACCCTCGATCCAGGGTGCGCGCTCGGTCCACCCGACTTGGAATATCCACACCGACGTTATTCAGACCTCTCGATCCAGCTCCGACAGAAATATTAGCTCGCAACGGCTGCGACGCACGGCTCCACAACGCGATAACTGGTTCGGCGTCATGACGTTAATCCTTCCTGACTCGCTCGAGCATCAGATGGAGCTGATCTTGCTCCTCTACGTTTAACTTGCGGGCGGCGCGTGCACGCTCGTGCGGGAGTTCCGTATGGGATGCCGTGCCACGCATCGCCGCATGGAGGAGGAGGGATGACGCGCTTGACTCGAGTGTGGATGGGGGTGTGGCTCGTCGTGCTGTGCACGGTGATCTCGCAGGACGTGTACGCGCAGTCGGCGGGCGCAACAACGACGGCAATCGACGGGACCGTGACCGACGACAGTGGCGCGGCGTTGCCCGGGGTGACGGTGACAGCGACCAGCTCCGTCTTGCAGGGTACGCGAACCGCGCTCACGAATGAGGCGGGCGCGTATCGGCTGCCTCAACTGCCACCGGGCGACTACACGCTGGCGTACGAGCTGCAGGGCTTCGCGACGATGGTGCGCGAGCAGCAGCGCTTGGGCGTCGGGTTCAACGCCACCATCAACGTGCAGATGCAGATTTCGACGCTCGAAGAAACGCTCACCGTCACAGGCGAGGCGCCCATCGTGGATCGCACGGCCTCGCGTATCGTCACCAACTTCGACGCGCAGAAGCTCGACTCACTCCCGAACGCGCGTGACCTGTGGTCGCTCCTCGCCGCGTCACCGGCCGTACAACTGCAGCGCGTGGATGTCGGCGGCAGCGCGGCGGGCACGCAAACGGGGTACGCGGCGTACGAGACGAAGGCCGATCAGCACCGGCCCATGATCGAAGGCATGGTCATGACGGAGGGCACGGGCGCAGCGGGTTTCTACTACGACTACGGGTCGTTCGAGGAGGTCTCGGTCGGCACTGGGTCGCACAGCGCCGAGATGGGATGGCCGGGCGTGGCCAGCGCCTTGGTGTCGAAATCGGGCGGCAACGCCTATCACGGGCGCGCCTAAGTCGACTACGAGACCGAAGGCCTGCAAGCCACCAACATCGACGCCAATCAAAGCGCGCGCGGGATCGAGGGCGGCGGTGGGCTCGATGCTCGAGACACGAACCGGCTGAATCGGTACTACGATGTGAACGCCGACGTGGGTGGGTACATCCAGAAAGACAAGCTGTGGTGGTACTCGTCGGTTCGCAACCAGCAGATCGACGTGCGCTATCCCAACTTCCCCGTCGACATCTTCACCACGAAGCTCCACAATGTCACGGGTAAAGGAACCTACACGCTCAGCCCGAACAACAAAATCGTGGGATACACGCAGTGGGGCCGAAAACAGCAACCGAACCGGCTCGACACGTATCTCATCGGGCCCAGCGCCGCGATCCATCCGACAGCCGAGTCGACGTGGAATCAGGCGTATTGGGGCAGCGTGTGGAAGGTCGAATGGAATTCGGTGTTGAACGATGTCGGCTTCCTCGAGCTGCGTGCCGGACAGTTCGCATACGACTGGCCGAACCACCGCAACAGCGACGCGCCCACGATTCAGGACAGCGGCAACAACCTCGTATACGGCGCCAATCGCGAATGGGCGCTGAACCGGCGCCGACCCCAGGTGCATGGCGCGCTCAGCCTGTTCAAGAACGGGTGGGCAGGGGCGCACAATTTCAAGATGGGTGGTGAAGTGTTCCGGGAAACATCGGAAGCCATCCGCGGCCAGCCGGGCGCGTCGGATCCGTCGGGCTTCCCCGGCGACGTCCTCCACCGATTGAACAACGACGAGCCGATCGAGGTGTACCTGTTCGGCGCGCCAACGCAGTCGGTCAACGGGCTCTGGACGTATGCCGCCTATCTGAACGACACCTGGCAGCCGACCAACCGCATGACGCTCAATCTCGGCTTGCGGTTCGAGCGGTACCGGAGCTTTCTCCCGGAACAGCCACAATGGAGGAGGGTTGCTGATGCGTCGAGTAAGGATGGGCCACGCGGCCGCGTGGCTGGCCGGCCTCACCACACTGAGCTTAGGAGCCGCGGTCCCGCAGGCGGAGCAGCAGTCTGCGTCCAAGGAAGCCGCAACCATAAAGGTCGACCCCCGAGTCGCCACGTTGAAGGACGCGGTGGCCGCCGACGTGCGCTCGCAGGCCAGGTACGACTTGGGCCAAGAAATGGTGGACATGGTCTTCAGCTTCGGCGAGTTGGGCTTCCAGGAGTTCGAGACGCAGAAGTACCTCACCGGCGTCCTCGAGGAGCACGGCTTCACCGTCGAGACCGGCGTGGCGGGTATTCCGTCGGCATGGGTGGCGCGCTGGGGATCCGGGAAGCCCGTCATCGCTCTGGGATCGGACGTGGACGGCGTCCCCCAGGCATCACAAAAGCCCGGCGTGGCCTATCGCGACCCGATCATCGACGAGGCGCCGGGCCATGGTGAGGGACACAACTCGGGCACGCCGCTCAACATCGTGGCCGCGATTGCCGTGAAACGGATCATGGAGAAGGAGCAGATTCCGGGCACGCTCATGATCTGGCCTGGCATCGCCGAGGAGCAGCTCGGCACCAAGGCGTACTACGTGCGTGCTGGCCTGTTCAAAGACGTCGACGTCGTGCTCTACAACCATGTCGGCTCGAATCTGGTCACCGGGTGGGGCGACAGCAGTGGCAACGGTCTCGTCTCGGTGCAGTACACCTTCGAAGGAGAAACGGCGCACAGCGCCGGCGCGCCGTGGAGGGGCCGATCGGCGCTCGACGCGGTGGAGCTGATGAACACGGGTTGGAACTACCGCCGCGAGCATCTTCGGCTCCAGCAGCGCTCGCACTACGTCATCACGGATGGCGGCGACCAGCCCAACGTCGTGCCGCGCACGGCGTCGGTTTGGTACTTCTTCCGAGAGACCCGCTACGACGGCATCAAGGACATGTGGGCGGTTGGCGACAAGATGGCGGAAGGCGCGGCGCTCATGACCGGTGCGAAGTGGTCATCGCACGTCTTGGGATCGGCCTGGCCGTCGCACATGAACCGGACGCTGGCGGAAACGATGCATACGAACATCAAGGCGGTCGGCCTGCCAAAATGGAGCGACGCGGACGTGACGCTGGCCAAGGCGACCCAGCGCGAGCTGGGCGTGCCGGAAGAGGGGCTCGAAACGGAAGTTCCGGATCTCGAGGGCCAAGAGGAGATGCCGGACGACGAGAAGCGCGGCGGCGGATCTGACGACATCGGCGACATCTCGTGGACCGTGCCCACGGTGTCGCTCCGCTTCCCGGCGAACTTCAAAGCCGGGCCTGGCCACAACTGGGCGAACGCGATCGCGATGGCAACGCCCATTGCGCACAAGGGGGTCAATGCGGGCGCGCAGGTCCAAGCGATGACCGTCGTAGACCTGTTACTCCGTCCCGAGCTGGTGGAACAGGCGTGGGACTACTTCAAGAACGTGCAGACCAAGAAGCAGAAGTACCAGCCGCTGATACGCCCTGAGGATCAACCCGCCGTCCATCTGAACAAGGCCATCATGGACCGGTACCGCCCCGAGATGCGGAAGTACTACTTCGATCCCACGAAGTATAAGACCTACCTGGAACAGCTCGGGATCACGTACCCGAGCGTACGAGCCGAGTCGACGTCGCCCGCACCTGACCCTGCCGCCCGCTAGCTGCCGGACGTCAACGCAACCGCATCAAGCTCTACGGCCGTGCCAGCAATGTACATGGTGCCCGACAGGCGACGCCGGGCCGTCATGAGGAATCCGAGTCGGCATCTGCCGACTCGACAAACGCTACGACCGCCCGGCGGAAGGTGGGGGGATCGATTGCGGGAAAGTGGTACAGGTGCGGCTCGATGGCTGTGAAGAGGTCCAGGAGGCGCTGTCGGTCAATGAGTCCTCGTCTCAGCATCTCTTCCACATCGGCGACGTCCTGAGCGTGACCCCGCTCCAGCTTCGAGAGGACCTGCGCGTAATAGTCGTAGTGGCAGAACGTCAACCGACGCTCTTGCTGAACGAACGTGCTGCGCTCTTCCCATCCTGGTAATTCTGGAATGAAATCGTCAGGCGCGGCCAGCTCGACGTTGATCTGCAGCTCCTCCTTCAACCGTGGAATCGCCCGGAGCAGACGATCCTGCTCGGGAACAATCTTGAGGTCGACGTCGATCGTGGTCGCTCGCCAGCCATTGAGGACCGCCGTGGCGCCACCAGTGAAGTACACGCGCGCCGACTGCTTCGCTTCAGCTCCCAGCGCGCACATGAACTGGTGGGACGCTCGCGATCAGTCAGCTTGCGCATGCCAAGGCTCGCTCGAAGCTAACCAGCTTCCGCAGGAGCGCGTTGTAGCGGCCATGCGCCGAGTCGGAATCCGTGGCCGCCAGCCATTCGTAGAGACGAAGCTCCGGTGATGTGTCCGGCAACCCTCGCGAGCTCGGCACGACCATGCCCAGACTGCGCAAGCGCGGCGCGCCTATGAGCACGAGAAGAGCCGCTTCGGTCTCTTCCCCGGAAGCGAGCTCCAGAAGACCTCGTTCGATCAGCCCTCTCCCGGGCAGTGCTGCAACGGTCACGAATCCAATATAGCTCCAATTATCCAGTTAGAGGAGAGGGCAATGTCGATCAGTACGGCTCGTCGCGATCTGTGGGAGATCCGGTCACCGTCCGCTATTTGACCCCCTGTGCCCCAACTCCTCTCATTTTCCTACGCAAGTACGTAGTGACGTGGCACGTGCGAACCACCTATGCTGACCCGCGTCACGCCCAGGCTTGGTGCACGCGTCCGCGGTGCTCGCCGCATGCCTGGGACCAAAAGGGAGGTTCAGATGAGTCTGTTCATGCGACGGAAGATGCTACAGTGGCTGTTGGTCGGAATCCTGACAGTCACGCCTGGGATCGCGACTGCCCAATTGGCGTACTATCCACTCGACACCCCCTGCCGCGTGGTGGGACACGCGTGAGCCTGGTGTCCTGTCGGGGATTCTCGAGCCCGGCTCTGCCCGTGAGTTCTACCTCCAGGGGATCGTCTCGGACAACGGTGGGGACGATTCCTGCGCGCCGGTGGGCCTACCCTTCCCACCCGGGGGTTTCGCGGAGCACCAGTGGCACGTCAACATCACGGTGACGGGCTTTTCTGCGAACGGCGGTCTCACGGCATGGGGCAACGGTTTTGCAAAGCCCAACACCAGTGTCATCAACTACTCGGCCGGCCACTCACCGTCCGTGTCTAATGGCCTGAACCTGCAGGGTTGCGGAACTTTTGGAGTTGGTGGTTGTCTTGATATCGGCGACCCAGACATCGTGGTGGAGGCGTTCGGCAGCTCAACGCACGTGATCATCGACGTCATCGGCTATTTCGCCCGACCCTGATTCGCAGTAAGCGGGCACGCCACCGGCTTCGCCACAGCTTGCTTGTGTTGTGTTCCAACAGAACGTGTGCGATCATCCCTTTTGGTAACCTAGGAAGATGGCACGATCGGTTCTCCTATGCCGTCGAGGAGAGCGTCGACGGGCAACACCAGTGAGCACTGGGCTCAGGTGACGTCTCAGCCAGCTTGCCACGGTGCGCTGCCCCAGCGGCACGGTCAAGCTGAGGCGCGTGCCCCGCCCAATGAGCGACTCGAGCTCGAGCTGACCGCGAAGGCGCTCCGCCCGTGCACGCATGCTGCGCAAGCCCAGGCCACCCGGTACCGCCGCATCGACGCCGTTGCCGTTGTCGGTGACCGTGAGCGCAAGCGCGTGATGCTGGACGCGAAAGTCGATGTCCACTTCGGTGGCGCGGGCATGACGGCCAACGTTGTTGACCGCTTCCTTGAATACCAGGAACACACCATGGCGCACGTCCGCATCCATCTTCAACCTGGTGATCCTGCTTGTGCCAATGGATGAACGTTCGCTCCGTCGCCCACCTGTAGGGCAAATCAGGATCAGCGCGTCCGACCTGGACGAGGCGATCCGCCTCTGGAAACGGGAGCGAGCGCAGGAGCAGCGTGTCGACCACCGTGAAGATCGCCGTGGTCGCACCCATGGCGAGCGCCATGGTGACAAGGCCGCCAGCGTCGCCGTGCGGGCCTTCCACAGCACGGGGCGTGGCGTAGCGCACGTCGCGGCGAATCCCGTCGATGGTGGCAAGGCCACGCGTATCCCGACACTCTTCCTTCCGCTGCTCGAGCCCGCCCATGGCCTTCAGCGCCGCGTACCGCGCCTGCTGGGCAGCCATCCCCGCGGCCCTGTTCTCCGCGACCTCACGCTCGAAGTGGTACCGGATCTCCTCGTCCAGCTCTCGCTCCACTTGATCGCGCCGGAAGCCCGAGCGCAGGCGAAGCCTGAGGATCTTGATCCACCTCATAGAGATACCCTCGGTTACCAACAAGAGCCTATCGCAGGTGTTGTCGGTAATCAAGGGGTAAGGGGGGAAGATTCGTGAGCTGGCCTAGGGCCAGTAAGCTCGACCGTTTGGCTCGACGCTCGGTTATAGGCTCTTGGCCAGATCGACAAGCTGCTCGAGAGCTTGCCCCCAGCCCTCGTGGAATCCCATTTCGTCGTGCTGTCGGCGGCCTTCTTCGTCCTTGTGCATGGCGAGCGCCGTGTACTTCGTGCTCCCGTTCCCGTGCGGCTCAAGCGTGATCACTGCCGTGAAGGTGGGCACCTCGCTCGTCCGGCTGGATGGCCGGTAGCCCGGTTCGAGCGCGTCGGTCCACACAAGCCTTTCGTTCTCGAGCACCTCGAGATAGCAGCCAGCGTGAGGAAAATCCTTCCCCTCCGGAGAGCGCATGACCGTGCGAAAGATGCCGCCGGGGCGAAGATCGATCTCGCAATCCACCGTGGTCCACGGCACTGGCGTGAACCATTTCTTGACGTGCTCCGGAGTCGTCCAGGCGGCCCAGACCAGTTCTCTGGGGACATCGACAATGCGCTCCAATACGAGGTCGAGCTTTGGATCCGGTTGATAAACGGTTGGACGAGTCATTCCGCCTGCTCCTTTAGCTGATTCACGTAGCGGTCGAATTGATCGAGGCGGCGCTCCCAGATCGCGCGCTGCCTCGTAATCCATTGCTCCGCAACCGTCAGTGGCTGCGGCACGAGCCGATAGGTTCGGACACGTCCCGTCTTGCGCGACCGAACCAGGCCGCAGCTCTCGAGCACCTCGAGGTGTTGAGAGAACGACGGCAACGCCATCTTGAAGGGCCGCGCCAACTCGCTGACCGGGGCGGGGCCGCTGCCCAGCCGTTCGACGACAGCCCGCCGTGTCGGGTCGGTCAGCGCTTGAAAGACGCGACTGAGCTGGTGGGATTGGTTAGGCATGCGCCTAACTGTACGTCGGAGCGATGATTAGGTCAATACCTTTCTTTTTCGGTGTCGCGCCGACTCGCTTACACGGTCTCGAGATAGCGGTGAATCGTGTAGATCGCAGCCGATCCTTCTCCCACAGCCGAGGCCACACGCCGGTTGCTTCCAGCCCGCACGTCGCCAGCCGCAAACACGCCGGGCGTGCTGGTCTCGAAGAGAAACGGATCGCGATCCAGCGTCCAGCCCCGCGGCTTGCGGCCAGACTGGAACAGGTCCGGACCGGTCAGGATGAACCCTTTTTCGTCGCATTCGACGACACCGGATACCATCTCGGAGCGCGGCGCGGCCCCAATGAAGATGAACATCGCGGCCACATCGATGCGTCGTGGCTCGCTGGTGTCGAGGTCACGCAGCACAACCTGCTCGAGGTGCCCGTTCCCACACGCCTCGGTCACTTCGATGCGGGTGAGCACCTCGATGTTCGACGCAGCGGCGATCCGATTGACGAGGTACTGCGACATCGACGAGGCGAGGCTCTTGTCCCGCACGAGCATGATGACCCGCCGTGCATAGCGCGTGAAGAAGAGCGCACCTTGGCCGGCTGAGTTCGCGCCGCCCACGACACAGACGTCTCGGCCGCGATAGATAGCGGCCTCCGTGGTCGCGGCGCCGTAGTAAATGCCGGCGCCGATGAGGGGCGCCACACCGGCCACGCCGAGCATCCGGACCGCCATACCGGCCGCCACGAGGATCGCATAGCACGAGATCTCGGCTCCATTGGCAAGCCGAACGATGCGGAACGGATCGTCGCGACGAAGGCCGACGACCTCCTGTGCCGTCAGCATTTCCACGCCGAACCGGCGCGCCTGGGCGGTCGCGCGTTGTGCCAGGTCCGCGCCAGAGATGCCTGCTGGGAAGCCAAGGTAGTTTTCGATGCGTGAGCTCGTGCCCGCCTGTCCGCCCGGCGCGTTGTGCTCGATGAGCAGGGTGCGCAGACCTTCCGACGCGCCATAGACGGCGTTGGCCAGGCCAGCGGGGCCGCCACCTACGATCACGAGATCGTAGAACGGCTGATCCGCGCGCGTGCGCAGGCCCACCTTGTCGGCGAGCGCGAGGTTCGTGGGAGCCACGAGATGGCTGCCGTCCGGAAAGAGCACCACCGGAAGCCGCGTCACGCTCCCGGAAAGACTGCTGACCAGCTCGCGCATCGGCGCATCCTGATCGATATCGATCCACTGATAAGGTACGTGATTGCGTGACAGGAACTCTTTCACGCCATAGCTCTGCGGCGACCACTTCCCGCCGATCACCCTGAGGCCATCGAAGGGGAGGCGCACGTGCTGTGTCCAATCCGAGAGCAGTGCTGGATCGTGCCCGGCGCTTCACGTCGCTGCCCTGACCCCTGCGACGAAGGTCCTGCACTTCTGCCACATTACCAATTTGACCGGGCAGATCTTTCCGGTTCGGCGAATCTGCGACGAGGCACGCGGGCGCGGAATTCGAACCATTGTGGACGGCGCGCACGCCTTCGCACACTTCCCATACACACTCGACGACCTCGGGTGCGACTACTACGGTACCAGCTTGCACAAGTGGCTGCTGGCGCCGATTGGAACCGGCTTCCTGTACGTGCGGCGCGAGAACATCCAGTCGCTCTGGCCGCTCACGCCGGCGCCCGAAAAGCACACGGGCGACATCCGGAAATTCGAGGAGATCGGCACGCACCCGGCGGCAAACCACAATGCCATCGCCGAAGCCCTCGGCTTCCACGAAGGAATTGGAATCGAGCGCAAGGCGGCGCGGCTACGTTACTTGCGCGACCGCTGGGCGACGCGGCTGCAGCAATCCTCCCGCATTCGCATTCACACGAATCTCGACCCGGCCCATTCGTGCGCGATTGGGACGGTGCAGATCACCGGTATTCCTGCTCCAAAGGTCGTCGATCGCCTGTGGGAGCGCTGGCGCATCATCGCCACGCCCATCGTGCATGCTGAATACGAAGGCGTGCGTGTAACACCGAATGTCTACACGACACTCGAAGAGATCGATACGTTTGCCGCGGCAATGGAGGAGATGGTCGCGAAGGGCGCTCACTAATTTCTGATCGTCATACCGGGACGCCACCGAGGAGTTGCTGTAGGTGCTCCGGGTTGAAGAACTCCGCTGGATCGATCATGCCCATGCGGGCCTTGACGAAGCGCGTCGACTCCTGCGGATCGTTCCTGATAGCAGCGCGGACCGCCATGACCCGCGGTGGGAACGGCGTGAAGCGCGCAGCCGCCAGATTTTCTTCGTAATCAATCGCTGGCGTGTCGTTACGCTGCTGCTCGTAGTCGGCCAGCGCCTCGTCCAGGGCACGGCGGCCGTCGAGGCCATCGGCGATAGCCGAGCTCAGGAGGGCGGCGTGATGGAAGGCGTCGCTGATTCCAAGGGCGAGGTAGGGGTCCTTGTGATAGCCGGCATCACCTACCAGCGCCCATCCTGGGCCGAAGGGCTTCCGGTAGAAGTTCGGCAGGTCGGACGCTCCATAGTAGCGTTCCTCGCGCCGGCCCGCTCGAACGCGATCGGCAAGATCTGGCACCGTATCGAGCGATCGCATGAAGGCGGCGTCGATGTCCGTGCGAATCGCGGGCAGCTCCTCCACGGGCATGCCGCTGAACACGGCAAAGAGGTTCTGCTCCGTCCGGAAGGAGAAGATGACCCGGCGCTGCTGCGGTCGGACGTACAGCTCGAAGTCCTCACTTTCGACGCCGCTCCAATACGAAAAGTAGTAGCAGAGTATGGCCGGCGACGCCTGGTAAATGGGCGCCTCGACGACACGTGCAAGGCGCGAGTGGCGCCCGTCGGCGCCCACCGTGATGGTCGCGTGCTCCTCCACCGTCGCGCCGCCCTTTACCCCTCCACGGATGCCGACGCACTTACCGTCCTCGAAGACGTACTCGCCCACGCCGAAGCCTTCGCGCACCTCCACGCCGCACCCAGCCGCAGCGTCGATAAGGACTTTATCGAGGATCGTCCGGCGCGGCGCATAGCCCCACGCCACGCCGTCTTCGACGAGGTCGCGGGCCACCAGCGGAAAGTCGCCGAAGTCGGCGAGCCAGTTGCGAACCGCGGGTGTTGCCGCGGCGATCCGGTCGAGCAGGCCCCATTCTTTGAGCAGCCGCGGTCCCTGACGGTGGATGAAATGCCCGTGTGGGATGTCGCTGGGAAACGTCGCACGGTCGACCAGCAGGACCTTCGCTCCACGCTTGGCCAGCAGCATTGCCAGCGGCGATCCCGCGCAGCGCGCGCCCACGACGATCACGTCATACCTTGGCATCGGCCCCCCTCGGTCCGCGACGTGCGAGAATCGCGTCCACGTGTTAAAGCCTACGCAGCTCCAAGCGGAGGCGTCCTTTGAGGAACGTGAAATCGCGCTGAAACTTCTGTGAGGCTCAGAGGCGAACCAAGGGTTCGCGGGGGATGGGTCGCCATGACGACGCGATCGGTTCAGCAGGGGCAGCGCGATAACATTCACGTGGACCCTGCGCGGGCGTCCTCTTCGAGATCGCGGCACTGTCCTCGCCTGCGAGCCCGCGCGACTTCTGCGCTACAACCTCGACGTAAAGAATATTGCTGAGCGCCTGAATCTCGATCAAACGCTCGGAGCGGAAAGGTAGAACACGAATGATCGCAAACCACATCCCACTCGTGGCGCTGGCGTCGGTGGCGTTCCTCACGATCGCGTCTCCGAGCGCACGCGGGCAGCAACCGGCTGCTGCGAGAACGTACAACACGGTCAAACAGAAGCTGGCCCAGGGACAAAAGGTCGTCGGCGCCACGGTCTCGATCCCCGGCCCCGAGATCTACTGCGCGGTGGCAAATGCCGGGTTCGATTTCACCTGGATCGAGATGCAGCACAGCCCGCTCACCTATCAGGATGTCGCGCGGATGTTGATGGCGTGCAAGGGTGCTCCGGCGATCCCGTTCATTCGTGTGCCGGACGCAACCGAGGGCGACATTCAGAAAGCGACGGACGTGGGCGCCCTGGGCATCATCGTGCCGATGGTGGACACGGTCGAGAAAGCGCGGGCCGCCGTCAAGTTCGCCAAGTACCCGCCGATTGGCCGGCGCAGTCAGGGGGGCGGCCAGTATGGCGCGCTCTGGGGCGACAGGTATCGTCAGACCGCGAACGAGAACATCATGATCGTGGCGATGATCGAGAATCCCGCGGGGGTCGAGATCGCTGACCAGATCGCCGCCGTCCCCGGAATCGATGTTCTCTTCGTGGCGAGCACGGATCTCGGCAGCTTCTCAGGGCGCCGGCAAGGGGATCCACAATACGAGGCGCTGGTCGCCCGCGCGCAGCAGGCCGCGCAGAAAGCGGGTCGGACGGTCGGCGGTCCTCTGGCGTGGACCGACCGCGAGGGCTACAGTTTCTTTCAAGGTCCGGGCGAAGCGGCGCTGCTCCGCTGCGGCTCGCGTGTCTCACTCGGCGTGAAGCCAACTGGTTGTCCCAGCGTGGGCGTCGCCGCCATTGAGGGCACTGAAGAGCGGTGACGTCGACTGACGGCCCTCGTCCGGTGCCGGAGCGCGACGTGCCGGCAGTGAGCACATGATCGGCGGCGGCGCAGGGCCACGGGCCGAAGCCTGCGAGGAGGGTGCCGCGTGATCAGCACACGGATGGCGGTTCTATTTTTGTGTAGCCTGGCGTTGGGCCTCCTGCGCGTCCGCGCCGCCCGCCACCCTTCGAGGACATAAAGGTCAAGATCGAGCGCGTCGTCGCAGACGAGGAGGTGCCTTCGATTCGGGGCATCTGCTTTCGCTCAGCAGGGAACCCGAAGCGGGTTCAAATCGATAGGGTTTTGGGACAGTTCTGCGACAGAAAAACAGATCCAGTAGCGCGCCTGCTTTCTACCTGCTTTTGTGCGGCGCGATTCAACGAAGCGGGATCTCGACAATCCGATTCATCCAGTCCTCAGGCGCTGACGCCGTCCAGACCAGCACCAGATCATTGATGGCCCGCCGCCAGCGGTGTCCGCTGCTTCACGAGGAACACGCCAGGACTCGAAGCTCCCGTCGCGAGAAATTCGGCAAAGTGCCTCGGCATTGTTCGGAAGTCATGGGTGACGAGGATGCGACCCTGCGCGGCAGCGAGCGCGAGCACATCAGGGTCGCTGAGTCCCTCCAGCTTCGCAGTACGTGCGGAGACGAAGTCGATTGCTGGCTCGCGCCGCACGCAGCCCGTGACGATCGCGTGGTGAAGGCTGGCATCCGCCATGAAGCAGACCATCGGGGTTATCGCGAGTGCAGTTGGTCGCGCGCCCGATCCAGCTTCGCTTTCACATCGGCAGGCACAGGATTCGTCTCGCTGAACGCATTCTCTTCGCGCTCACGAGCCGCTAGGTCCTCGTCTACCTCGGCCCGGTGTCCCAGGTAGAACGTAATGGCGCCGTAGACTTGCTCCAAGGTCAAGGTCGGGAACGCGGAACGAATCGCCTCGGGCGACTGGCCGTCCTGAAACTCTCGCACGACGCACGCCAGGGGCACACGGCACCCGCTCAGGTAGAAGCTGTCCTGGCGGCGCTCGACGAAATCCCGATCTGCGCTCATCATGCCTTCAATTTTACCGCACAACGCGCTGACCGTCGTTCGGCCTGCTGGTACAGCCGAACGTCGGGCGCGCGGCGAAACCTTCATCGCGGAGTTCCTGCCAGCGGGTCGCGACCTCTCCGTTGCCGACTGACGTTGCCAGGCTTGCCGCCAAGCTGGATGCCGGGCAGCAGAGCCCCGGCGTCGTGATTCCGTTCGCCGATTTCCCGATCAGTGCCACACCACTCTCCCTCGGTGTTGACGACACACCCGCGCCATTCGGGCGCGTCCTTGGTTGCAAATCGATCCCACATGCGCAGCCAGGACGATAAGAACTATTAGACCGCGGACGTTAACGCAACGCCCCTTATCGGACGCGAAGGTCGGGAGCGAGCAACACCAGCCAACAGGGTGCAAGCGGCCTCAGACCAGCCCCCGCGCGCCCGCCCACACGCGGACCCGCACGCGTCCACAGCACCCACACGCACGCGTCCACATTACGGCCGGCGGAGAGTCGGCGGTGTGGTCGCGCACGACGATCGCCGCTGTCCGCGGCCTCGTGGTGACGGCGTTCTTCTGCCGTGCCCGGACCTGCTGTCCCGCCACGAGCGCGGTCGCCAGCGGGATGGTGACCCCGTGCGGATAGGGGAAGCCACCCGGCGCCGACGTGATCGTGCCGCTCACGTCGACCTCGATCGTGGCATTGGGCTCGTAGCTGTGGACCGTGACGGAAAGGGCGCACTGACAGAGCGGCTCTTCAATCACCGGCGGCGACAGGACCTTCCGATCCTCTTTCAGGTTGTCCGGCCGCCTCACGCGGAGACGCGTGCTCCGTGCGGTTCTGATACACCGCCTCGAACGCGTCCAGCAATGTGAGATACGACGCTCGCGATGGGATCGCGGGCAACAGTAGCGGGGCTTGCTGGCGGTCCTCTTCGGCACCAATCTGCACGTACTCCGCCAGCACCTCCCACTCAGCGGCAGACAATGTGTGTTCCGAGCGCCACCGCTTCCGGATGCGATCGAGTGACGCGGTACAGCATGGTGAACAAAGCCTGATCACAGGTAGGGCCAAGCTAACAGATGAGCTTAGATAGCGGGTCAGCCTGAAACAGATGCGGCCTTTGGAGGGTTCCGTGTGGAGCCGACGAAGGTCCGACTCGAGAGGAGGTTCCCCGTGTCGGTCGATGAAATGGTCCGTGGAGTGCGCGATCGCGCGAGCGATGACGACACGCCGGTATCCGGAAGCGCTCGCGAGACTCGCCGCCAGAGCGTAGGGAGCGTCCCGCGGCGTAAGAAATTGCGCGACCCCGAATACTCCATGACCGTCAGTGAGGCCGCGCAGTTCCTTGGTGTCAGTCCGCAGACAGTGTATCTTTGGGTCGAGCGAAAGCAGATTCCCCATCTCCGCGTGATGGGCCGGAACATCCGGTTTCTGAGATCGGATCTCGAGCCCTTCCGCAATCGGTTCAAGCAGGAGGTGGAGGATGGCACGACCACGTAAGCACGACGGCGTCGTCTACCGTCGCAAGGACACACAGTTCTGGTGGATGCGGTACTGGGATCGCGCGGGCAAGCGCCGCGAGGAGCCCACCGGCACCGCCGATTGGAAGGAGGCTCAGAAGAAGTTACGCGAACGGCTCCGGGCGCGCGACGACAACGTCCTGGAGATCGTCCGCAGAGGGGAGCAGCTTCGGTTCAACCAGTGGGCGGAGCTGTTCTTGGAGCACTACTCGAAGCCGCCGCTGCGCACGCCGAAAACGCACGAAGCGAATGCCCGCGCCGTCAAGCATTTGGTCAAGGCGTTCGGCGATCAGAAACTGACGGAGTTGTCGAGCGACGCGATCGACGGCTATCTGCGATATCGGTTGCGTCAGCGTGTGAAGCGGAAACGAAGGCGGGAATCGTGGAAATGGGACTACTTAAGCCATCCACGGTTCACCAGGAGCTGCGCGTGCTTCGGCGCATCCTAAACGTCGCGGTGCGCAAGAAGCTGCTGCCGTCCAATCCGTGTTGGGGCGTCGAATTCCCTGTCGCGGTGAAGGGATTGTTCCGGCCGCATTACATGTCCTGGTCGGAACAACAGCAGATCGAGGCCGTGGCGCCAAGCTACCTGCGCAACGTCGTTCGCATCATCACGGAGGCCGGGCTTCGGATCTACAAGGAACTGGCGCCGATGAAGAGAGACCAGGTGGATCTGGAGAACAAAGTCGTCTGGATTCCCGATTCCAAGACGCCGAACGGCGTCGCGGAGGCGCCGCTGACAGATCTGGCCGTCGAGGCGATTCGGGGCCAGATGCAGCTTGCCGGGAACAGCGAATATCTGTTTCCGCGCGAGAACTGCGTGGGACACCAGACCACGTTTAAGACGGCGTGGCGAGCGACGCTTCGGCGGGCGAAGGTGCCGTACTTTCGCATCTACGATCTGCGCTCGACCTACGCGACTCGCTTGAGCGCGGGCGGTGTCGCCGACGAGTGGGTGACGCAGCTGCTCC
>WHTZ01000019.1:0-31128 GCA_009377495.1 Luteitalea sp. | reverse complement strand
CGGGGCGTAGCGCAGCCTGGTAGCGCACCTGCCTTGGGCGCAGGGGGTCGCTGGTTCGAATCCAGTCGCCCCGACCAAAATTCTTAACGTTTTAACACGTTTGTGAATCTGG
This sequence comes from Luteitalea sp., assembly GCA_009377495.1. Taxonomy (GTDB): domain Bacteria; phylum Acidobacteriota; class Vicinamibacteria; order Vicinamibacterales; family Vicinamibacteraceae; genus WHTT01. The sequence continues at coordinate 31,016 of WHTZ01000019.1, read as the reverse complement.
CGAACGCGGATCGAGCGTCGGCTGACAATTGGCTGACAATCGGTAGCGTGCCAACCCTGCTCGTCGCGCATTCCTTCACCCAATCTGAGCAGTTGCTTCATCGCCGCCCTCGTCGAGCCGTTTCACACGCCGGGCTCGTGCCTGGCGCATCGACTCGGCCAGCGAGTTCGCGCGTGCGTTCATGTAGCGCTGCGTCGTGGTGATGCTGGCGTGCCCGGCGAGCAGCTGCAGCTCGTGAACGGGAACGCCATCGTCGGCCAACCGTGACAACGCCTCGTGTCGGAGGTCGTGCCAGTGGAGGTCGATCTGCGCGAGCGCCTTCCGGTTCGACACTCGCTTGCCACTGCCGGCCCGCGTTGGCTTGATGCCGTTCGCCAGAAGGAGCAGCGTCTCCCACGCTGACTTCAAGCTCGCCACGTACGCGCCGGTCGTTGCCTCACCGAACACGTACGCATCCGGTCCGAGGAATGCCCGCCGGCGCAAGAGCTTCTCGAAACAATTGCTCGCGAATCTTGAATCCGTCGAGAAACTTGACGACTATTGGGTTCGCCAGTTTCTCAAGGACGCACTGCTGGTCGTGCCAGACAGTGCGATCGAGTTGTTCAAGAATCGGTTGCAGCGAGTAGAAGGCACCGACAATTGGTCATATTCGCCGCTGACGAAGCCCTACAAGGAGAACGACAGCCTTGGTCTGCTGAAGGTCGCTGATAGCGCCAGGCACCTTCGATCTCTTCTCGACTGGGCATTGGAGCGCGCAAATGCAAGCACAACTCTGCATCGCTTCGGCGAGGTTGTGGTAGCTCTATGTGGGAAGTACGACCAAGCATTCTTGGATCGACTGGTGCACTGGATGGCGGGTGGATCCGACCGACACGCTCGAGTCGTGGCGGCTGTACTTCGGGAGGCTCATAGCGAGATCGTCTTTGACTATCCACACTTCGTTGGAAGTGTGCTGACGGCAGCGCACGCGATCGGGCGAGACGCTGTAGAACGAATTTCCTCCTCGCTCCACATCGCCACCTGTTCGGGCGTGCGCAGCGCGACACCTGGCGAGCCATTCCCTGAGGACGTCCGCCTGGAGAAACACGCTTCAGAAATGCTAAGCACGTTGAGTCGGTGGGATCCTGCCTATGACCTGTATGCAGGTCTATTGCGTTCCGCGAAGTCAGGCATCGAGTGGCAGCGTCGAGAGAAGGAAGCAATGGATGCAGAAGACGAAGAATAGCCTTGCTTGCGGGGACTACGCCGCGTGCTGAGGTGCCTAGCCATCAAGGAGCGAATGCTTGAACACGTTCGTGCGGTGGTAGTCCAAATAGGCGTTCTGCTCCCGCGAGAACTCGCCGACTCGGACGCCAGCATCGATTCCCCAGGCATCGAGCAGCTTGTCTCGGACTTCCGGAATGATAACCAGTTCTTGACTACTCGAGAAAGTGATGTAGCCCCCGTCGAACAGATGATCGATGTGCGGCGACAGCAACAGCCCGTTGGCGCCATCGAGCCGTTCGGCGTCAGTCGCCTCTCGCCATGGCTTGATGTGGCTCGCTTTCAGATGCCTCGGCTCGTTTACACGCGTGACGCGACAGAAGTCTTCGCGCAGTAGAACGTTGGCTCTGAAGACACCTTGGCCCCGCCGTGCCCTGACAAGTTGTTCTCTGAACGTCGGTCCGACGATGCCTGCGTCGAGGACTGCAGGCTCGAGATCTGTCGGTTCGGGTGCGCTCTGGAGAGCCGCGATCGTTGAGTACGCGTCCCAGTAGGCCTGGCCGATCAGACCGATCAGCGCGTCAGCGAGAGCCTGCGGGAGTTCTGCCAGGTATACGGACTGCAAACCGTCTCCGCTCTCCTGAAGTGGTGAGTATTTCGCTGGCAGGAACGGGCGCAGAATCGCCGCGTGATCCTTCGGCCGAATCTGATTGTTCAGCACGCAATAGTCGACGGGAACGAACCAACCTTCGCGCGACCAGTTCGCGCCGGCCGCGCCGAAGTCTGGCTTCGGGCCCGTCTGCGCGGCTCCCGTCACCACTCCAATCGCTTTGATGCGTGTGTCGCAGAACGAGAACACGACGTCGCCGAGCGACACCTCTCGCATGTTCTCGTAGAACTGATTGCGGGCTCCGTTCGCGTTCTGCTTCGGCGACCACATGAAGCTTCCGTGGACTTCGGCCCGATGCGTCTGGTTCTGGTTGACCCACCAGTACCGCATCGTCGAGTTCAGCCATTGAGACTATACGGCGCGCCGCCGACCATGGCTGTTTCGGCGGGGGGCTTGCTGGGATTTCCCGCCCTCGCGAGTTCTTGAGATTGCCCCCTGGGCTGTGAGCCGGGGACCGCTCCGTTAGCGTTTGTCTGCCGTAAACTGTTGCAATAAAAGCTCTTGAAGGCTCGGAGTTGTAGCAATTGCTGTGTTTGGCGTTGTTGTCAGAAAATATGCTATACTTCTGACATCATGAAGGGGCGTCTTCCAGAGCGAATCGTGTCAGAGGTAGCCACATGGCCAGAGACTGTGCCGATTTCCGCCAAAAACTTGCTGCACCTAGGCAGTCGAGCAGCGGTTGATCAAGCACTGTCGCGCTTGGCCCGCCGTCAACAGCTGTTGCGGGTTGGTCGTGGACTGTACGTCCGTCCGATTCAGACGAGATTTGGTGTGCGGACACCAGAAGTCTCCGCTGTGCTCAACGCTCTTCAGGCGGAGAGCGGGGAGGTCATTGCGCCTAGCGGAGCTGCCACAGCCAATCAGTTGGGGCTCACAACGCAGGTGCCCCTACGCCCGCTGTACCTCACGTCGGGACGCACACGTCATCTGAAACTCGGCGCACAAACAGTTGAACTTCGGCATGCTCCGCGATGGCAGTTGACCCTTGCAGAACGGCCGGCAGGTGCTGTGATTCGCGCGTTGGCTTGGGGAGGACGGGAGCGTAGCCGAGCCTTGGCCGCTCAGCTCAAGAGCAAGCTGTCGCCCGAAACTGTTGGGGAACTCTCGAGTGTGCGCGGCCAACTGCCAACCTGGATGGCTGAACAGCTCAGTGCAATGGTGGCGCGTGGCTGAGGCCTTTCTATCCCTTTCGCGGCGTGACCAGGCGGACGCGTTGGGTGTTGCGGCTGACAAGTCCGGCAGACCAGTACATCTCCTTCAGAAGGATGTCTGGGTCGTCTGGGCGCTTGAAACGCTCTTCGCGGCAGCCTTCGGATCGCACCTTGTCTTCAAGGGAGGGACATCTCTTTCGAAGGCATACCAAGCCATCGCCCGATTCTCCGAGGACGTCGACCTCACGTACGACATCAGGGCCATTGCGCCTGACCTCGCGGAGCCTGGTAGCGAAGGCCTTCCGTCCAACCAGAGCCAGGAACGGAAGTGGACGAAGACCATCAGGACACGACTTGATGCGTGGACCGCAGATACTGTCGTACCGACATTGGAGCGTCGTCTCTCCGAGCTTGGGCTCACCGCCACCGTAGCCGCGCAAGGCGCGATGGCGACCATCACGTACGAGCCGTTAGCGACTGGTACAGGCTATGTCGGTCCGGTGGTGCTCCTCGAATTTGGAGCACGATCGACCGGCGAGCCTTCCGAGCCACGGCCGGTGACCTGTGACGCGGCGCCCTACCTGCCAGAAGTGGTCTTCCCGTCCGTCACACCAGCCGTAATGCGGCCCGAGCGGACATTCTGGGAAAAGGCGACGGCCATCCACGTGTTCTGTCGAGGGGGGAAGCTTCGTGGTGACGATCGGTTCTCGCGCCATTGGTACGACATTGTCGCCCTGGACCGATCCGGCCACGCGAGCGCCGCGCTCGCTGATCGCAGCCTCGCAGACCGAGTTGGGCGGCACAAGAACATCTTCTTTCGCGAAAAAGATAGCACCGGGAGCTACATAGACTACGCCGCCGCGGTTCGCGGTCAACTTCAGCTCGTGCCAGAAGGCGATCGATTGGCAATTCTCGCTGACGACTACGCTCAGATGGTCGAAGACCGCCTACTCTTCGAAACATCTCCGACGTTCGAATCGGTCATCGAGGGCTGTCAAGACATCCAGCAACGAGCCAATGCGGAGTCGTCGCTAAGCGAAGCGACCTAGCGAAGATGATCCGGGCTCGCTTCATCGGCGTCGGGCGATTCGCGGATCCGAATATCTCTGAACTCACGGGTTGCGTCAGGGACGCAACCGCGCTGTGCGCCCTGTTTCAAGACAGCGTTCCAGGTGCCGACGCCGCTGCATTGGTGGATGCGCAAGCGACGCTTGAGAACGTGACCCAAGCGTTGACGGACACGCTTCATAACGCCGACTCAGAAGATGCCGTCGTTCTGAGCTTTGCCACTCACGGCACCCGAGACCATCGGATCGTCGTCCACGACACCAGCTTGTCGGACCTCGGCGGCACCACCGTGTCAATGGCGCAGCTTTCCCAGGCGTTTCGCGAGTGTCGCGCGAGATTCATCCTCTGCATTCTGGATTGTTGCTTCGGTGGCGCGGCGCCAGCTCGCGTCATTCTGGACACGCCACAAAGTCGAGATCTGATCGATTTCGCAAGCTTTGAGGGCGTCGGAAGACTTCTACTCGCCGCATCGAGGCTGGACGAACCGGCCTACGAGCACCCAGCGCGACGACATGGTCTCCTCACGGCCGCATTGATCGACGCACTGACGAGCGGTGAGCATCCTGGCGTGCTTTCGCTGGTGGAGCACGTCGTCAACCGCGTTCGGGCAGACGCGGCCGCAATGGGCGTCGGTCAGAATCCGGTTGCGACGACCTACATAGATGGTGGCTTCACCTTGCCAGTGTTCGTGCGGGGCGACCGATTTCATGCAGCGTTTCCCGAATACGCTGGCACACGCGTCGCAACCATTTCTGACATCGCCGCGTTCGACATTCCTGAGCCGGTGATCGCTGAGTGGGCGATTCGCTACAACAACCACCTCCATCCGATTCAGCTAGACGCGATCAACGAGCATCGAGTGCTCGATGGCGCCTCTCTCTTCGCCATCGCACCCACAAGTTCCGGCAAGACGTTCATCGGTGAGCTGGCTGCAGTGCGAGCCATCGTATCCGGACGAAAGGCCGTGTTCTTGCTGCCATACAAGGCACTCGTGAACGAGAAGTACGACGACTTCTCGGCGTTCTACGGCCAGCGGCTCGACATGCGCGTCATCAGATGCACCGGCGACCATCACGATCGTGTACGCGAGTTTGTGACCGGGCGGTTCGACATCGCGTTGCTGACATACGAGATGTTCCTTGGCATCGCGGTCACCAACGCGCCCCTTCTCAATCTGATCGGTCTGATCGTCCTTGATGAGGCTCAGCTGATCACGGACCGTTCTCGCGGAATCAACGTTGAACTTCTGTTGACATTCCTTCGATCGGCTCGACAACGCCAGGTCGCTCCGCAGTTGGTGCTGCTGTCGGCGACCGTAGGGGCCTTGAATCATTTTGACGATTGGCTGGACATCACAGTGCTTCGCTCGGATGCTCGGCCAGTACCGCTCGAGGTCGGGGTTCTGGATCGCAGCGGTGCGTACGAATACCTTGACCAGAATGGCGCTCACGCGACACGGCAATTGCTGACGCAGCGCGTTTATCAGAGACGCGATGCTCCGAGCTCGCAGGACGTAATCGTCCCTTTAGTTCGTCAACTCCTCAGCGATCAGAACGCATCTGAGACAATGATTGTGTTCAGGAACACCAGAGGCTCGGCCGAGGGTTGCGCCAACTACCTGGCTGCAGAACTGGGACTTCCTGCGGCGCAGCAGGCTCTCGCGGACCTACCGTCGGGAGACCTCTCCGCTTCTTCTCCCCGTCTACGCACGGCACTTGCCGGCGGGACGGCCTGTCACACCTCCAACCTAAGCAGGGAGGAACGAGTAGTCGTCGAGCGAGCTTTCCGCTCTCGAGAAGGATTCCGAACGTACGTTACCAGTCCCGCCGATCCAATTTCGTCGTCGTTCGCTGCGGGCGAGCTGGCGACTTGGGTTGTTCGACTTCTCAGGCAGGTGGAGCACATCCCCCGCGCCGACGTCCCAACAATGCTGTTGAACACCTACGGCGGCTATCTTCAGTCTCGACGCGACGTCGGCTTTCTTGATCGGGTTCGAGCCGAGGTTCCGGCGTTGCTCGCGCGAATGGAAGCGAACGGATTGATCGCCGAAGATGGCCGCGGCATTTTTCTGACCGCGCTCGGCAGGGCCTGCGGCCAATCCACATTGTCCTTTGAGTCGTGCCTTCGGTTGATCGAAGCGCTCCGGGCAGTCGGCAACCAGATCCAATCGCCTGAAGTCATCCTGGCGGTGACAGAGTCACTGCCGGAAAGCGACGAAACCTATGTGCCGTTACAACGTCGCGGAACTGCCGAACAGAGGTGGCCAGCTGCGGTTCGAGAGCGGTTCGGCCCGACGGTAGCGGCCCTGATCACGCGGCGCGCGGAACCACTGGTGGCGCTTGCGCGCTGCAAACGCACGCTGATTGCTCTCGCCTGGGCAGACGGGGTCCCACTTGAGCGCATCGAGTCGAACTTCTCGGTTAACCCCTTCAACGCCGTGGCTGCTGGCGACATCCGCTCAATCGCTGAGTCTGTGCGGTTCCGCATGCGCACGAGATCTTCGCGCTGTCTCCCGACGCGCTACTCACGCGTCTCCCTCAAGTCTTCTGTGCCCGCTTGGAGCGGTTGCGGCCAGCGTAGATCGACGTTCACACTCCCACCGACTTCGAGGTGCAGGTTGCTTCCGTGTTGCCTAAAACGATGCTGTTGCCCACGGTGGGCAACAGGGCGAATTCAGGCAACACGATGCCTCAGCTGCTCAACGCATTCGCCATTGAGGTGACGCTTGCGAGCGATCTCGCGGAGGCGTACATTGGCGTGAGTTCGTTTCGCGCCGCTCTTCGTAAGCGCATGCAAGCCGTTCGACGGGCGAATCGTCGGGAAGAGAATGCGGCTGACCTAGCCATCTCGCTGTACTACGATCCGGTCGTCAATCGTGTCGTCGCTTGCGCTGCAGCGATTCGACAGTGCGGACCGGACGAACGACCTGCTGCGGAAGGCTCTCAAGCTGCCAGACAGCTACGAAGACGTGATCGAATACCCGAGACCATTGCCCGACACGGTGTCCGAGGTTCTTGAAGGCAAGAAGGCGCACGGCGACAGCGCTGAATAGAGAGAGGCACCCTTCTAGTGCGGGATCAGATCATTCGGTCGGCCGGCGCCGCCACGTAGGCAATCAGATGGTCCCCCCGCGCTGATCGACGCCTCCTAGGCTGTGGCGACACGGAAGCGTAGGTGAGTCACGGTCCCCGTGACGGGCTTCCCTTCTGGAATCAGCTCGGCCCGCTCCCCGTCGAACAGTGGTGTTCCACCGCCCAGCAGGAGCGGAACGAGGTGGATTCGGAGCTCGTCGAGCAGGCCTGCTCTGAGCAAGTGCCGGGCGACATCCGCGCCCAGCACCAGGACGACCTTGTGCCCCGCGGCCTGCTTGGCGCGCCGGGCCGCAGCCTCCAGCCCGTCGAAGGCAAACAGCCCGCCGTTCTTACCGAGCAGGTCCGGCTGGGTGCGATGGGTGACCACGAAGCTGGGCATACCCGGCCATGGCGTGCCGCCCCACGGGCCCACGCCGAGATCGAACGTGCGCCGTCCGATGACCGTGGCACCAACGGTCGCGTCGAATTCTCGGCGCACGCCGAGGTCGATCTCGATCTCGGCGTCGGACCCTTTCCGGAACATCCATTCGTGCAGGCGTTCGCCGCCGTCCCCCATCGGCTCTGCATCTCGGACATTCGGACCGGCGATGAACCCGTCCAACGACATCGATACGTCCAGCACGACCTTGCTCATCACAACCTCCTCCGCACCCTCGGCGCCGCCTGCTGCGTCTTCTTACCCGAGCGTTGCCGCGAGACGCTCAAGGAGTCCATTCCAGCCCTGTTTTCTGGACGACGGTCCGTCAGCGCCGTCGAAGAACGCGCCCTGCTCTGTGTAGATGAGCCGCGTGCCGGCGCCGATGGCCTCGAATTCCACCGTGCCAAGAGACGCGGAGATGTTCGTGCCGTCGAAGGCCATCGTGTACGCCATCACGATGCGCCGGTCCGGCACGATATCGAGATAGACCATCTCGTTGCGGGTCTCGGGGCCGTTGCCGCGGCGAAATCGCCCATGTTCGCGGCCTCCGACGCGGAAGTCGAGCCCGTACTCCTCGATTCGCCAGCCCTCGCCCTCTGCAAACCACTCGCGCTTGGTCGCCGGGTCGCGCCACGCTGCGAATACGCGATCCGGTGGGTGGCCGTACGTCCGCTCGGTGACGATGGTGTCGTGGACAACGGTTCGTTCGGTCATGTGTTGTCTCGATTCTCCGCTCGCTACTTCCGCTCAGCCGCCAGCACTGCACCGAGCCGGTCGAGGCGGCGTTCCCACAGGGAGCGACGCTTCGCAATCCACAGCTGGGCGACCTGCAGGCCAGCGGGCTCGATGCGACACGTGCGCACTCGGCCCACCTTGGTCGTTCGAATCAGACCGCTTTCTTCGAGCATCTGGAGGTGCTGCACAACGGCTGCGAGGGTAATGTGCAAGGGTTCAGCAAGGTCCGTGGCGGACCTCGGCGCGCGGCAGAGCTGGTCCACAATTGCGCGTCGCGTCGGATCTCCAAGGGCATGGAACACTCGGCCCACCGCGGATTGGTCAACCATCGACTTAAGTATTTTCTAGTGCTGACACATAGTCAAGTGTAGGCTTAACTGTGTGACGATCGACAGCGCGGCTGATTCCGCTCCGCTTGACGTCGCGCACCAAGCCCGATCCGTGCAAGACATGCCTTACTGCCTATTGAAACCCGTCTCAGGCAAAGCGGGGAGGCTTCCCATTCTTGGTTGCGCAAAGCTTCATTTTTCGATGCTTTGCGCGAGTGACATCGGGAACGCCGGGGTGCCTCCGACGTCAGGTCGCCGGCAAGTGAAACCGGTTGGTCCACCAGGGGAGAGAGATGTCGATACGAGTGCGGGAGGACCACTGACTCCACGCGGCCGCGTCCATCGCCGAGCGCCTCTGCAATGATGCGCGACGAGGGCCTCTCGAACACCGCATCTCCCTGCCTCAGCCAACGGCTGTACAGGGCATCGAAGCGTGGCGTCTGCAAGAACCTCGGACCGGCGTTGGAGACCCGGCCAATGCCTTGATGGGCGGAGGTGTGAGCTGACCGCCGGCGCTGTTCGAAGTATCGCTGGAGCTCGTGGATGGTCCCGGCGTGAATCGGTGATTCCAGCTCGTCGCGGATGACGGCCTGATAGTTATCGTAGACGCGGTCGAGTGGCCGTGGGAACACAAGCCGCAAAGTCCACGAGGGAGCCAGTCGCAGCAGCCGCACCTGGTCCTGGAGGAAGCGCCGAAACCTCTCTGGCCAGACTTCCGTCACGAGATACGCGAGCACGACGCGACCGTCGGCTTCGCGTCCGATCGGGAACGTCGAAGCGAAGCGAGGGTCGTTTCCGGAGGCGATGCCGCCGCGTTGCTGACGCTGGCCATCAGCGCCTGTGGCGGTGCTCAGGCTGGCGACGTACGCAGCCTTCTCGGACGCCGTCGTGAACCACTCGAGATTGGAAATCGGCAGCACTGCATCGAGCATCATCAGACGCTCGACGGCCAAGCGCGGCGACACTCGACGACGATAGGTGCTGGTGGCTTCGCCGATGGCGTGGTACAGCGGCTTGTGATGCAGGTGATAGAGCCGCGCCCGGTTGTGCACGCAGCCGATCTCGTGCGCGTAGCCACGCCTGACTAGCCTGTCGAAAAAGCCGTTGCACCGCCGCCCACCATTGGCGATGCCGCTGAAGTTCGCGTACTGGCGCGGGACGCAGACGCCACCGTGGCGTAGCACGAGCACGATGAACCGCGCCTGGCGCTCGGTGAAGCCGAAGTCGATGACAGCCGGTGTGCATTCCTGGTGCATCATAGCCACAACTCCTCGGCTAACCCGCGAGGATGGTTGCCGCTGCCTCCGCTTCGACCGCTGACACAGAGACTCAGGCCGCTGTAGCGTGTGAATCCCGACCGCGCGACGCTGTCTCCATGGGCGCCACGATAGTGCGCCGTGGTGACCTCGATGTCCTCGCGCCCCCACCGCCCATCCGGCTCCTCGTACTCGATGCGCGCGTCAGGGAAATGCACCTGTTCGTCGAAGTACGGCAGGTGGTGCTCTTGGGCCCATTCGCGAATCTCATCCGGTGTCCGATCGGGCTGCCCGTCGTGGTCGTCATGGTCCTTGTCGCGCGCGTGCAGCCAACGTTGGTACTCGCCCTTGAGCTCGTGATCCAGGACAACGCGATCGACGCGGGCGCCGCGCTCGAGGAGCCCCGCCTCGGCCTGTTCGTAGGCGCGGTAGATCTGGATGTCGTGTTCCAGCTCGCGCGGCCGTACGAGGCCCGCGTGGAAGGTCTGATGACGCCCGTGGTCAGGGTCTCGATGATGCTTGAGAAGGCTGCGGCCTTGCTTGGTCAGGACCACCGCATGGTCGCGGTAACCAGGCACGCGGACGGTCTCGATCAGCCCCTGCTCTCGCAGGTGTCGAAGGTCGCCGGAACGTGAGTCGGCGGGTCGGTCGTTGTAGTCCCAGAGATCACGACTGGAGACTACTCGGAAGGCACCTTGGTCACGCACGTCTTCGGGGATGTTTGTCAACGGCCTGAGCGGTGTCTTCTGCCCCTTCTGGGGAGCCTGAGCAGGAACCATGACGGGCTTGTGCTTCAGATCGAGGCACGCTTGCTCCAGCCGGAGTTCGCCTTTCTTCGCCTTCCCAGAAGCAACCTTATAGCGCGTCAACGTGAATCGGAGGATCGGTACCTCCGAGTTGGAGGCGTACTTGAATGGCTTGTGAATCAGTGGAGGATCGAACTCGAGCTCGATGACGATGTCCCGTGCCTGATCGTATCCGTGTACATCTTCTTCGGTGAAGTTGCGAACTGTGATCCACTCACGCGCGAGCACGCGGTGCAGGGCCTCCAAGATGTTGGACTTCCCCGCGTTGTTCTCGCCGACGAGGGCGCAGAGCTTCGTCGGCCTGAACTCGCACCGTCGAATGCTGCGAAGTTCTCGATGAGGACTCGCGAGATAGCCAGCAAGCGGCCTTTCCCACCAATATTTGTTCGAGCAAATCGTACGATGCTCCACTCACGCGGTCTTTGGGGCACTCGGCTTCGACTGACGCTTACGGTCAGAGCACGGCGGGTCGAGAACCTTGGGCAAGAGCAATTCGGCGGCTTCAAGCGCCTGCCCTGTGGCGCGATAGCGCAACTCAGCGTAGGCAAGTAGATCTGGCGCCACAGGCAGATCACCTCCAGCGTAATCGGATAATGCCAATGGCCCGGGTGGCTCGATGACCAACAGGTTCCCGCCTCGTACAGCGGTTTGGGCGACAAGTGCCTTCTGGGTTTCGCGGTCTTCGAAAACTCGGATGGGCGCGTAGATCTCCGTCTCCTCCGCGCGAAAGAAGTGCGTGCGTCGCTCAGCCGCGTCGGCGCCGGTCAGCGCCCAAGTCTCCGCATGCTTGGCGAGGACCGTCTGTAGCCGTGTCCAAATCTCCTGCTTTCCCTCGGCGCGAACCTGAAGTCGCCGTTCCTTGAGCTTGGGACGAAGTCCCTCAGTGTAGGCCTGCACCCATAGTGCAATGAGCGCCTGGCGGTCATCCACTCTCCGGCCGTTCTTCGCTTCCAGCAAGAGCCCGCGTGCGGTCAAGTCGTTCATGCATCCGGCAACCGTGCCCAACGCCACGCCCGCCTCGTCCGCCAGTGCGCGGTACGGCGCGTTGGTGAGCTCGGGCCTAATGAGGATGGCCATGACCGTCTTGATCCAGCCCTTCTGCGGACGACCAGGGGCACGCATCGGTTCTTTCGGCGGCTGGCGTCCCTCCACGGTCGCAACAGGCATAATCCTCGACGATGGCCAAGCATCCGAGAACCTGGTTCCTGCGGGCGGCAAAGGCCGCGAGGGCGACTCGAAGTGGCAAAGCAGGCGGCCTGGGAGCGATGAATCGCGCGCAGTCGGCGCACGGTAGGTCGGACCCGCATACCTCCGGATTGAAATAGCTATCTATTATAGCTATAATCGGTAATATGAAAGTCAGCGTGGCCGAAGCCAAGAATACGCTTCCCAAGTTGATTAAGGCGGTCGAAGACGGCGAGTCCGTGACGATCTACCGGCACGGAACGCCGGTAGTGGACATCGTCCGGACGACGAAGGCCGATCCCGAGAAGCCAAAGTTCGGGACATTGAAGGGCAAGGTGACGGCTCTCGACCCGGACTGGTGGAAGCCGATGACCAACGATGAGGTCGAAGCCTTCCTCGATGGCCGTTAACGCATGCGGCTCATCCTCGATACGGTCACGTTCATCTGGGCGGTCAGCACTCCAGAGCGCCTCTCACGTGCGGCGATGTCCGCTCTTCGAAAGGGGACCTCGGTGCGCGAGATCAGTGTCGTTTCCCTGACCGAGATCGCCGTCAAACAGACCAGAGGGAAGCTCACGTTCGGCAAGGCGGACGCGCTGGCAGGCGTCGCCGATCTGCGACTGCGGGTCTTGCCGTACGCGGCAGAGCATGCCTTCCGCCTGTTCGATCTGCCCACACATCATGCCGATCCCTTCGACCGCCAAATCATCGCGCAAGCCCTCGTGGAAAACGTCCCGGTCGCGACGCCTGACGAAGCTTTCAACCTTTACGAAGGCCTCAAGGTCATATGGTGACTGGATGCGTGAACAGCGGCTGCTCACCGTTAGCGTCGAGTGCTACGCGGGCCATCGCGGCGAGCAGACGCCACGCACACTGATTCTTGGAGACCGTCGCATCGCCGTTGCGGAGGTGGTCGACGCGTGGCTGGCGCCCGACTACCGGTACTTCAAGCGGAGAGGCATAGACGGCGATACGTATCTCGTTCGCCACGATGAGCGTTCCAGCAGCTGGGAGCTGACGATGTTCCGCGCGGAACACAGTGGCTGATGTTGCCTGTGGGGCTTCCCGCAGTTTCAGCCTCGAGAACGCAATGGGGCCAAGCGAGCATGGGATGGGCAAAACGTCAGTGCCGGCACTCCTGCGGCAGCAGGTCGATCGATGGGCAGAAGCGTGGCTCACCGCGAAGTTCTCGCGACTCCTCGAATTGCGTGCGCGCGATCCCGGTCCCTTCAACTATCCGATCGCCGTCTTCTCGGAATGGCGCGGCAAGGCCTTCTACCTCAACGTTCGATACCGCGCCCGAAGCCGCCGGCCTGAAGACGATTTCGTCGTCCGGCACACGCGGATGACGCTGACCGGCTTCGGTAGGTTCGACCTCGCGTACTTCCGACACACGGACAAGTGGTTCACCGTCTACCGTGCACTGACGGCTGACGAGTGCTTTCGGGAGATCGAGCAGAACGAGATCTTCTGGCCGACGACCTGACGGCGGTCAGGCTGGCAAGAGCACACGATACCGATGGGCCAGAGCGTTGAGTGACCAAGCTATGAAGATTCTGTTCATGCCCGGCGTCGGGGGCGACCCCACGTTCTGGCAGCCTGTCGCTGATCGTCTGCCGACGGCTTGGCAGAAGACGCTTCTCGGTTGGCCCGGGCTCGGCAATCAACCGCTGGCGCCCGACGTCAACGGCTGGGACGACCTCTATCGCACAGTCGAGGAGCGGATCGACGGCAAGGTTGCGATCGTCGCCCAGTCGATGGGTGGCGTGCTGGCGATGCAGGCCGCGCTCGCTCACCCGCAGTCGGTGAGTCATCTCGTGCTGACTGCAACCTCCGGTGGCATCGATCTCACGCCGTTCCACCCGCAGGACTGGCGTGACGAGTATCGTCGCAGCAATCCGCACGCACCCACCTGGGTCTACGAACGCCCGCCCGGACACGAAGCGGACCTGCGCAGCCTCACGATCCCGACCTTGCTGATCTGGGCCACACGCGATCCCATCAGCCCTCCGGCCGTCGGCCGCCATCTCGCAGGGCTGCTGCCGAACGCAAAACTGTTCGAGTTAGATGACCATAGCCACGTGTTTGCGCGCGAGCGGCCGGATGACGTCGCGCCGCTGATCTCCGCGCATCTCGCACAGCCCTGACGGAGAACCGCAAGTCGCCAGGGTACGAGGAGACATCGGCTCGTCGAGTACTTCGAGATCTTGCACCTTAGTAGTACTTCTCGGCGGGGCATATCTCAGTCGACGATCGACACGTCGAGCTCGCCGAGCCGCGCCGGATCGCCGATGACCTCGATCTCGGTGATCTTTCCGTTCGCGATCGTGAAGGTGAGCGCTCTGACCAATCGTCCCTGCGGCGCCACCACGACGCCGATAGCCCCATCCACGAGCGCAGGCTGCGTGAGCTGCGCGAGGTGCCCGTAGGCGACGGCCCCCTTCGCCCACGCCGCCGCGCCGCGGATCTCGGCCGGCGCGCCGGGCGGGACCGCCAGGTCCGTGCGAACCACGAGATCCGGATCGAGGACGGCGAGCAGGCCTTCGAAGTCGCCGCCACGTAAGGCCGCAAGAAAGGCCTCGACGACCTCGCGCTGCCGAACGAGATCGGGTTCGGGCGCCGCCGCGCCGCCGCGCACGCGGCGTCGCGCGCGGCTGGCGAGCTGCCGCGCCGCCTCTGCGGAACGGCCGACGATTGGCGCGATCTCCTCGAACGGCACGGCGAACATGTCGTGCAGCACGAAGGCGAGGCGTTCCGCCGGCGGCAGCCGGTCGAGCACGACGAGCAGCGCGAGCCCGACCGAATCCGCGAGGAGCGCTTCCTGCTCGGGGCTGCTCCCGCTCGTGCCGGTCGCGACCGGCTCCGGCGCGTCCGGGGTGAACGGCTCCTCGCGCCGCGATTGGCGCGACCGCAGCATGTCGAGGCACACGCGCGCGACGACCGTGGTCAGCCATCCGCCAAGATTGTCGATGCCCGTGGCATCGGCGCGGCTGAGTCGCAGCCACGCTTCCTGAACGGCGTCGTCCACCTCGCTCACCGAGCCGAGCATCCGGTACGCCACGGCGCGCAGGTGGGTTCGGTGCTCTTCGAATCGCTCGGCCAGATACTCGCGTTCGTTCATGGGTCACACTTCCTCATCACGTTCCGTCATAACGCTGACGGACGAACGGCACGCAATGTGACGAGGAGCGACGACAATGAGCCGCACGTGAGTGTCATGACGCTCGGGGTGAAGGACATGAACCGGGCGAAGGAATTCTATAGTCACATTCTCCCGTTGCGTTTCGTCATGGTAGTGACGCGGCAACGCCCGCGAATGTGAATGAAGGAGGGAACCGATGAAGATCAAACTGACCACCGTGCACGTCGACGACCAGGAGAAGGCCCTGCGCTTTTATGCCGAAGTGCTGGGCTTCGTGAAGAAGGCCGACTTCAGCCAGGGGCCGTTTCGCTGGCTCACGGTGGCCTCACCAGAGGACCCGGACGGCACGGAGCTGCAGCTGGCGCTCAACGACAACCCGGCGGCCAAAGCCTACCAACAGGCGATGTTCCAGCAAAACCAGCCCGCGGCCATGTTCTTCACCGACGACGTGCAGGCCGATTACGAGCGGATGAAGGCCCGCGGCGCCGAGTTCACCATGCCACCAACGGACGTGACCGCCTCCAAGATCGCCATGGTGAACGACACCTGCGGCAATCTCATTCAGATCACGCAGCTCATGCGCTGGTAAGGTGGGCGTTCAGCCGCATTGCAGGAGTGCTCAGTTTTCAATGGCCGACAGATCGAGTCGCTTGAGACGCTCCGGATCGGCCAGGATATCCATCTCAACGATCGTCCCGCGGGCAATCGTGAAGCCAATCACGGAAAACAGCTTGCCGTCGGGCCGGCGCGACAGGACCCCGACATGGCCATTCACGAGGACCACCTGATTGGACAAGCCGAGTTTCGAGAACATCGCGGCCTGCTCGGCGACGGCGCGGGCCCCTCGCACGAACCGTGTCGCGCCCGCGAGCGCACCGCCATCCGCTCGCAGCACCATGTCCGGATCGAGCACGGTAATCAGCCGTTCGAAATCACCCTCGCGGGCGGCCGCAAGGAACGCATCGACGACACGCCGCTGCTGCCGCAGGTCGCGGTCTGCGTCAGGGGCGCTCCCCTGAACGCGCCGTCGCGCACGGCTTGCGAGCTGACGCGCGGCGACCGGCGAGCGGTCCACGATCGGCGCGATCTCATCGAAGGTCATGCCGAACATGTCGTGCAGCACGAAGGCGAGCCGCTCCGCTGGCTCGAGGGCCTCCAGCACCACGAGGAGCGCGAGACCGACCGAGTCGGCGAGCATGGCGTTGGACTCCGGATCGTCGGCGCGAGTGATCACCGGATCGGGCACGTGCACGGCATGCTCGACATGCTCATCGAAGGGGGCCTCCCGGCGCGTTGTCCGCGTCCGCAATATGTCGAGGCACACACGCCCGACGACGGTCGTGAGCCAGGCACGGAGGTTCTCGACCGCGCTGACATCGGTGCGGCCGAGTCGAATCCAGCTTTCCTGAACAGCATCCTCTGCGTCGCTCGCTGACCCGAGCATCCGATAGGCCACCGCGCGCAGATGAGCGCGGTGCTCCTCGAATTGCTCAGCGAGCCGCTCAGGTGTGGGCATCGGTCACATTCCTCCGTCGCGCTCCGTCATGATAACCGACGGACGAAACGCCGCCCACGTGACCAAGCCGAGGGGGCAGCGGTCACATGCAGCCTGTGCGATCCGTCATGCTGACAAGGAGGACGACATGAACGCGACATCGGACAGCAGCGGCGCCCTGTCGCCCATGGATCTGAGCATTCCGCGCTCCAAAGGCATCGTCATCGCCTTCTGGATCGCCACCGCGCTCTTCTGCCTGCAGATAGGCTTCACCGCCTACGCGCAACTGCGCCTGCCGCAGGTGGCGGAGGCGTTCACCCAGCTCGGCTTCCCCGCCTATTTCCGGGTGGAACTCGCGTTGGCCAAGCTGCTCGGCGTGGTACTGTTGCTCGCGCCGGTGCCGGCGCGTCTCAAGGAGTGGGCCTACGCCGGCTTCGCCATCACCCTCGGCTCTGCGCTCATCGCCCACCTCTCGGTCGGCGATGGCCCGGAGGCATGGGGCTGGGCGGCGGGCGCAGGCGTGCTCTGGGGGCTCTCGTACTTCTTCTGGCGCCGCCTGCAGGCCCCGCCAGCGAGCGCCTGACCGCGCGGTGAGCATCGCCTCTCCGAGGGCTGGCCCGGCTGCAGATTGGAACAAATGGGTTCGGCAGATCAACAAGATCAACATCACCTACGAGGGGTTGATCCCGCGGATCCAGAAGATGTTCCTGTCCAAGGACGTCGACGCGCTGCAACCGCACATCCGCGCGTTCGTGGAGCGGGCGGTCACGTTCACCCCCTGTCCTGACTGCGGTGGCACCCGGCTCAACGAGGCCGCCCGGTCCTCCAAGATCAAGCGGATCAACATCGCCGACGCCTGCGCGATGCAGATCAGCGACCTCGCCGAATGGATCCGCGGCCTATCATCCCCGGATGTCACGCGGCTGGGACTCGATTTCCGCACGGAGGTGCTTCGCAATGGCTGAGAGAAAACCTGCAAAGAAGGGCACGCAGCAGTCCGCCAAGAGAACCACAGGCAAGGCGTCCAAGGGATTCACGGACGAGGAACGAGCCGCGATGAGGGAGCGCGCCAAAGAGCTGAAGGCGGCCGCGCGCCGCGGCCCGCGCGCGGGCAACGCGGACGGGGAAAGCGACGTGCTCGCGAAGATCGCCGAGATGTCGGAACCGGATCGCGCCATGGCCGAGCGGCTCCATGCCATCATCAAAGCCAGCGCGCCAGCCCTCTCGCCGAGAACCTGGTACGGGATGCCGGCGTATGCCAAGGACGGCGACGTCGTCTGCTTCTTCCAAAGCGCGCAGAGGTTCAAAGCGAGGTACGCGACGTTCGGCTTCAGCGACAAGGCGAACCTCGACGAAGGCGCCATGTGGCCGACCTCCTTCGCGCTGAAGGTGCTGACCACCGCCGAAGAGGCAAGGATCGGCGCGCTCGTGAAAAAAGCGGCGAGCTGAGGACTGAGCCTCACCGATCCACGGCTCGGTGCCGGACCGGGAGGGAGTGGTGCCGATCAACCAGGGCGCGATCCGTGGCTCGAGGCGTAGCAACCCGGCGACATACACCGGTCTGCTGGAGCCGACCCGCAAGACGTTCGCGCAGGCCAACGGCGTGAAGCCCGCCCTGTTCAGCGCCAACTCCGAGGGCGCCTGTCCGACCTGCAACGGCGCCGGGGTGATCTACACCGACCTCGCGATGATGGCCGGCGTCACCACGGTCTGCGAGGAGTGCGAGGGCCGGCGATTCCAGGCGTCGGTGCTGGAGTACCGGCTCGGCAAGCTCAACATCGCCGAGGTGCTCGACCTGTCGGTCGAAGAGGCGGTCGAAGAATGGAAGTGGATGGGGAGCCCCGTCTGGTCGCACGAGGGGATGCACGCCCTCGCCAACGCCCCGCGAAGACATGACTGAGATTCACCTTGCGGCCCTTGAAACACAGCCGGCCGCAGTAGTCACCGTGATCCGACAGTTCGATGAACGTGCCGGCTGGTACGACGGCGGCTGTCTCTCCTGCGCGCACTGGCTCAGTTGGCGGACCGGCCTCGACCCTGGCGCGGCGCGCGAGAAGGTGCGCGTAGCGCGCGCTCTGGCGAGGCTGCCTCTGATCAGTGCCGCGATGCAGCGGGGCGAGCTCTCGTACTCGAAGGTCCGCGCGCTCTCGAGGATCGCGACGCCTGAAAATGAGTCGCGCCTCGTGGGGGTGGCGCGGGGCGGCACCACCGCGCACGTCGAGCGGGTGGTCCGGGCCTGGCGGCGCGCCGATCGACTGGAAGAAGCCCGAGAGACCGCACGGCGCCATCAGCAGCGGTCTCTCCACACCTGGGTGGATGAGGACGGGATGTTGGTGATCCGCGGCCGTGGCCAGTGATTTGGATCGCGGGACGGCGGGCGATCGCTATCAAGTCGTGATTCACGTCGACCAGGACACGCTGAAGGCCGATGCCGGATCGGCCACGGAGGAGGCGGTCACATCGGACACCGGCCAGGCGGTACTGGAGGATGCGGACGGGGCGTACGTTTCCGGTGAAACGTCGCGGCGCATGGCCTGCGATGCGTCGACCGTGGTGATGCGGCATGCGCCAGACGGCAGCGTGCTCGATGTCGGCCGAAAGCGACGGACGATTCCCCCAGCGATCCGCCGCGCGCTGACCGCCCGCGATCGCTCCTGCCAGTTTCCCGGCTGTACGGCGCGCCATTGTGACGTCCACCATATTCAGCACTGGGTCGACGGAGGCGCGACGCGGCTGAACAATCTCGCCTTGCTCTGCAGGCGCCACCATCGCGCGGTGCACGAGGAGGGCTTCACGCTCACGCGGGCGCCGGATGGGACGGTCCACGTCTGCCGGCCGGATGGCCGATCACTTCCCACCGTCCCGCAGACGCCGCGCTGGGCCACCGTTGGCGGCGATCCCGGGGATCCGCTCGCCCCCAGCACCGCGCGCTTGACGGCCGCGGGCATTCGCATGGGCCCGCACACAGCGGCCCCTGACTGGTTCGGTGAACGGCTCGACCTGGCCTACGCGCTCGACGTGCTCCGAGGTCGCCCCGTCGCCGCCCTCCCGGGAGGCGGTGTTTCCGCTGGAGGGTCGATCGCGATGTCGCTCGTGGAAGAAGGCGTCCCGCCGTGACCATGTCGCGTCATCCGCGGCGCCTGACAGGTGGCGACCGAGTACTATCAGTGACCACCCGCGACGAGCCCCCCACCATCCCAGCCACAACCGTGGGCCGTCATCGTCCGTGACGGCTCCGGTCCTACCCAATCAGCAGCTTGGCGTCCGCGCCCGCATTTCGTCGTGATCCTCTGTGATGGAGGCGCCGAGCCGACCGTCAAGGAGGGAAGATCGATGAGGACGCACGCAGGGCGCCTGACATCGCTGGCGGGCAAGGTCGTCTGTATGATCCCGGCGCTCATGATCCTCGGCCCTGTCGCAGCGCATGCGCAAGATCTGTGTCAACCGCGGAGCGACGGTGCCGGGCGGGAGTGCTTCGTCAGCCCTTCCGGCAACGACGCGAGCCCGGGCACAATCGCGGCGCCGTTCGCGACGATCGCCAAAGGTGTCAGCGTTCTGCAGGCGGGCGACGTCCTGAGCCTCCGCGGCGGCGTGTACGTCGAGCCGGTGGTTGTTGCGGGCAAGCACGGCACCGAGACCCAGCCGATCGTGATCCGCTCGTACCCGGGCGAGCAGGCCTCAATAGAGGGGAGCCTGCCCGAGTTCCGTGCGTTGAACAACCAGGATTGGGAGCGGGCCTCCCTCTATGACCCGGACGCACATCCGGATGAGTACGTGTCGGTCACGAAGCTGGCGGCGCACGTTCGGGGCGCCTTTCTCGACAGGAATCCGTACACCCGCCTAATCACCTACTCGAGGCTCGAAGATCTCCGAGCGGAGAACGAGACGTTCGACACAATCACCGACCCGAGCGACCCGCGACCGGGGCCAGACGTCGTGAGCTGCAACGGGGAGGATGGTTGCGCGCCGGCCGGCTATCGGCATCCCTGGGTGTACATGGGGCCGGGCATCTGGATCGACCGCAGCTTCAGCCCCGAGGATCCGCAGAGGGTACACATTCGCCTCTCGCCCACCCACAACAACGTTCCCGGCCTGGCCGACTACACCGGCGAGGTCGATCCGCGCCAGGTGCGGCTCGCCATCTCGCCGGAGCCCATGGTGACGCTTCGCGTGCAGGGCTCGAGCCATCTTCGGTTCGAGCGCCTGTCGATCAGGTACGGCGGAGACTTCACGACCATCCTGACCGGTGTGACCGGCCTGGTGTTCGATCATGTCCAGTTCCTCGCGTCGAGCCACGGCGTCCGCACCGGCACGAACATCGGCACCACCTTCGAGCAGAGCAAGAGCGTGTACGCGCCTGGCTTCGAAGCGAACAGTATTGACGCGGACCCGCAGTTCGAGCAGATCGGTGCCGACGGCCTCTTCCGGGCAACGGATGATCTCCGGTTGAGCGCCACGAGCCCGGCTCGGGCCGCCGGCGTGACGCTGCCTGACGATCTGCTCGCGCTCGACGCGGAGGTTGTGCCTCCGACCGGCGGTGCGCCAGACATGGGGTGCTGTCCTCACGGGAGCGATCCGTTGCTGGTCGGCGTCGACGGGCGGAAGTCGTATCCCGCCTCCAGCGATCCTCAGGCTCCGGCTCCATCGTCAGCGGACTCGCTCGCGGTCACTGAGCCCGGTGCGCGGGAAACCGCGCCTACGGTCCAGGCACCCGCAGCGGATGCGACTGCGGCTGGCGCGACCGTCTCGGCGGCGATCACGCGCACGGTCACCAGCGCCGATGACCTCGTCTCTGTTCTCGAGTCCGACTACGAGGGAGAGATCGTCATCCCTGGCGACGCAGTGTTCAACCTCACCGGTCACCGGCATCTACAGATCAAGGCTGGAGTCACGCTCAGGTCCGACCGCGGCGGAATCCGCAAGGGCGCGCTGATCTACACCAACGACCTCGTGGAAGAGCGGGACGAGAATGGTGACCTGCAAAGCTATGCCCTCTTCGACGTGATTGGCAACGACGTGAGAATCGAGGGACTCAGGTTCAGGGGACCATCGCAGAGCCCGACGAAGACCGTCCCCGCATTCGGCATCCGGATCCGAAGCGACAGGGCCCGGCGTGTCGTGGTGTTGAACAACGAGTTCTTCGGCTGGACGTACGCCGGCGTGGCGGTGCATGGCCCGATCTCTCCCAGGTGTCCGGACGACCTCCCGCCCGGCCAGGGCCGGGACATGGATCGCTGGCAAGCGGGCGAGATCCTCATCCAGCGGAATTACTTCCACCACAACGTCATGGACGGCAAAGGCGACGGGGTCAACATCAAGCACGGAGCCTATGCGCGCATCGAGGCGAACGTCTTCGACTACAACCGCCACGCCATCGCCAGCGACGGCCGTCCGTACACCGGCTACATCGCCCGCTACAACTACGTCCTTCAGGGCGGCCACAAAGAAGGGGGCACGTTCGGCTACTACAACCAGCACTTCGACATGCACGGGTGCAACGGCAACGGCACTGAAGCCGGCGAGTTCATCGAGATTGCCTACAACACCTTCCGTGGCGAGCAGGAGTACGCGTTCGGCTTCAAGACGCGCCCGGCGTTCTGGCTCCGCGGCACGCCGAGTGACGCCGCCTGGTTCGTCGAGAACGTGCTCGTGCACGACGACTTCGGCGAGGCCATTCGGTACGAGAACGAGGGCGAGCGCTTGTACGTCGAGGGCAACTCGTTCAATATCGACCACTCGCTCGAGCTCGGCGTCGGTGACTTCGACGGCGACGGCTACGACGACGCCTTCGTGGCCACTGGCATCGGGTGGTACTACTCGAGCCTCGGCGTCGCGCCCTGGCAGTTCATCACCCGCTCGACCAAGACGCTCGACGAGATCGGGTTTGGCGACTTCGATGGCGACGGCTACACGGACATCTTGGAGTCCTACAATGACGATTGGCGTTACTTCTCCGGCCGCGAGCACAAGTTCAACAGCCTCGATCACGGCTCCGCCTTCGGCATCTCCAGCTTTCGCTTCGGCGACTTCGACGGCAACGGCAAGACCGACGTGCTGCGGGCCAACGGCACGGCCTGGTACGTCTCCTGGGACGCGCGGACGACATGGGACGAGATCAATACGTCAGACCACGACATCAATCAGTTGCGCTTGGGTGACTTCAACGGCGACGGAAAGACCGATATCTTCAGTGTGCGTAACGGCGAGTGGTCCTGGTCGTCGGGCGGCCAGGCGCCATGGGCAAAGCTCAATGACGCGCTCGTAGACTCCCTCGATTCACTTGTCTTTGGCGACTTCGACGGCGATGGGCGCACTGACGTTGCCTATGAAAGCGGCTCCGAATGGCGCTTCGCCTCCGGAGGTCAGGGAGCTTCGAGCCAGCTTCGCGACAGCGACGCCGACCAGTACAAGTCCATCAAGAAGCCGGTCATCGGGCGCTTCATCGGCGAGTCCTGCAACAGGTGTCAGTCCACGAGCGCGCAGGCCACCGCCCGGCGTGATGCCTTCCTGCGGTTTGAAGAGACGCCCGCGCCGCCTCTTGGCTCAGTCATCGGCGTGAAGCTCGTGGCCTGGGTCTATGGTGCGCCCAGGGACGACGAGTTCTTCGTGGTGTCCCGTCATCCCATGCGCTGAGATCGGGCGGGAAGGGAGACCGCAGTCCCGCTCTTCCCGATGAGGATCACAGGTGGCGCACCGCCGTTACTGCATCTTCGTGGCCATTGTCGAGCCGCCGCCAGCTCGAGACCTAGATTTTGAAGAGCTTGTCGAATTCCGACCGGGCGTCGGAACCACCGGTCGAGCCCGTCTGACGCTCGACGCGCACGCGCGGCTCGAAGGAGGGGCAACTGTTGGGCGCATCCTTGGGTGTGATGCGCACCGGAATCGGCTGCATGCACTCGAAGCGGCTCCCCGGATCGAAGAACGCGCACTGAACACAGGCGTGCAAACCGCAGCCACAACTGCACCGTGCATCGTGTGGCACCGGTGGCTCGATCGTCTGCCCGCAGCGTGTGCATTTTGTTGTCTCCGTAAAGCCGGGGAAGCTCGGTGCCCGCGGCTCGCGTAGATGCCGCGGCACCCGTGGCTGCTCGACCTTCTTCGCTTGCCGCTCTGGTGGATCGCTGTCCTGGTAGCCGCGATGCCGATACTTGCGCTCACTCATGGCCGCGCCTGCCTTTCTTTCCAGCTGCGCCTCACGGATGCGCGGGTGGGCACTCCCGTCCTGATGCCCTCTCATTCCATATTAGCGCCGCAGTACTCCATTGCACCGACACCCCCGCTGACGATCAGCGCAATCGCCCCGACGGTTCCGAAACCGGCCATCGCGATCGCTTGGAGCGGCAGACCGTGGCTCGGGTGCGCCGTGCACGGCGATTCAGTTCTGCGTGTGGCAACCTGCCGAAGCCCTGCTCAGGCCTGCAAGGGGTCTCGGTTGCCACCTGCTTCTACGCGGCGACGTGAGTGGATCGGCACGACGCGATACCGCATATACGCGACGAACGTCGCCATGGCGAACAACACCAGCGTAATCGCCGCCGAGCTCATCTCGCCGCGTACGAGGTGAAAGACCGTCGCCGATACGGTCACGATCATGATCCCTGCGGCCGCCCAGGTGACCAGCCACGGCAGGATCCGTGTCAGTCCTGGAAGCGTGATCCCGACTGCCGCGAGGACTTCCGCCACACCGAGAAAGAGCTGGAACCATCTTGGCAGCGACGCGTTCATCTGCTCGACCAGCGCGGCGGGCGGCGTCAAGAAAAGCCAGCCGTGAGCGAGGAACGCGATCGCGAGCAGCACCTGCACGACCCAAAGCACGATATTCATGACGATCCCTTCGGTACCGAGACATTTTCGTCGAGCGGGCGATGAGGCCGCGTTTGGCCCGTCTGAAACCTCCAGGTCGGCTGGATGAACAGGTGGGAGGAAAGCGGCGTAGTCGGATTCAGCTAATCATCAGCTCACGAGCATGGGTGATCTCGCGGCTGGAAACGGGCCGGAGGTCTGAGGCCTCAACGGTGGCCACAGCAGCCGTCCTCCCGTCGAGAGTCGTGAATTCTACCTCGAAGGCTTTGCCGTCGCGGTACGCGTGAACCACGGTCCCAACATCGCCAACCTCCAGGCGCTCCTTGGGTACGGGCGCGGTCAGCACAACTCGATCGTGTTCCTTGATCATACCGAAGGCTCACTCCCTACCCGGATACGCCGTCACCAAGCGAGGCGATTCCGAGGCTCGATCGATGATCCAGACCGCCCGGACCTTCCGTCGACGGCTCCCCTCAGTTTGCGACGAGACGCTCCCGTCGACAACATATTTCTCGCCGTGCGCCGACGCGACCCTTCAACCACTTCCCCGTTCTGAGCGACCGAGCTGAGAGCGCTGACTAGCAGTGCAGGCTCGTCGCGCGAGAACCCGAGCGACTCAAAGAACTGCGCCTTTCCACCATTGTCAGGATGCGAAGCGTTTGTTCATCCCGCCTTGTGCTCGTACTCGTCGTGGCGGCGAAACCAGAGGCCCGTCTCGTCGCGCCCCTTGGGTGCGCGGTCGAGCCACTGGTACATGCCCCAGAGGCCGTCCAGTCCGCGCGAATAAGTGGAATAGGTGTGGTAGACGATGCCGTCCTCGAGCACGAACGTGCTCATGCCGGGCCTCTCGCGCGTATACGTGGCCGCGTCGGTTCCGGACATGGCTGCGAAGACGACGTCCCCCTCGTTGCCACTCTCCGAGCCCTCGTGCTGCGACGCGGCCTCGCGACGGTAGTTGTATTCGATGCCTCCCTCGCGCTGTTGCTCCTGGGTGACCCCGACGCCGAAGTCGAAGTTGAAGTCGCTGCCGAACGACGATGCCCAGGGAAACGTCCACCCCATCCGCCGCTTGTACGCCTGCAGCTTCGCGAGCGGCGCCCGCGATACCGCCGACAGCGTGACGTCGTGGTTGGCCAGGTGGACGACGAAGCCGTCGAAGCCGTCCGCGATCGCCGAGCAGGCCGGACACCCTGCCGTGTAGTCGGGCCCGAACATGAAGTGGTAGACGAGCAGCTGCGAGCGCCCTCGGAAGAGGTCCGCCAGCGAGGCGCTCCCCTCGTCGGTCTCGAATCGATACGCCTTGTCGATCCGCACCCACGGCA
This sequence comes from Luteitalea sp., assembly GCA_009377495.1. GTDB lineage: Bacteria > Acidobacteriota > Vicinamibacteria > Vicinamibacterales > Vicinamibacteraceae > WHTT01. The sequence goes on along the minus strand of WHTZ01000019.1, from coordinate 5,341 downwards.
GCTCCTGCCGCCGCCGCGCCAGCTCGTCGCTGCGCCGCGTCAGCTCCTTCTCCGCCGCGAGCAGCTCGAGCCGCGCTGCCAGCCACTCTTCACGTGTTCCGGTCATGTGCGTCGTCATCGCTCTTCTCTCCTTCAAGTCGTTTCTCGGTACGACCAGGTGGTTTCTGGTCACAACATAGACTTAGCGCCGAATATCGACACGATGGGAGTGACAAGTGTGGCGGGATTCCGATGGACTCACTGATCACATATCTCGCGGGACGCGCAGGGCGTCTCACACTACGGCAGCCGCTCCGACCGCGCTTTCGCATCATCGCTCAGCTGCCGCACGATCTCGGTGGTCTTGCGGATATCCGCTTCGCTGAGAGCGACGCCCATGGTCGAGGCAATCACCAGGAACCGGGCGTTCAGCTCGCGGTAGTGCGCGTCGCCTTTGCGCGTGAGCTGCACGAGCTTCGAGCGCAGGTGCTTCGGATTGTCGATGAATTTGACGAGCCCCTCGGCCACAAGCTCATCCGCCAGCCGCTGCATCCGCTGACGGCTGGTGGGCCGCATCTGGGCGATCTGCGGCACGGTCAGCGGACCAAGCAGCGCGAGGCTTCGCATGAAGCCGAACGCACCGCCGCCCCAGCTGGTGATGAGCCCTGTCTTCTGGCCGACGGCCCGTATCCTGAAGAAGCACTGGGCCACTTCGAGCATCAGCTCGGCGATCGCCTCGGCCTTGCCGTCAACGATTGGGCCCGCCCCTGCCCTTGGGGCCGCCCCGGTCTTGTGTTGTGCCAATGCCATAGCATCCGTTCCTAGCTGTACCAATCTCTCCAGTTGACACCATAGTTGTCAACTGCCAGAATGACACCTTGGTTGTCATTTTCAGGGCCGAATTTCTGCCGCGTAGCCATCAGCATCTGCGGGAGCATGCATGTGTAAGGACCCGGCTGGACAACACGTGAACGACACTGGAACGGCAGGCGTCATCGCGCGACCACCTCTCCTCTTTCTCGCCGCTCTTCTGCTCGGTCTCGCCTCGGATCACCTGCTGCCTTTGCCGTTCGCCGTTCCGGAGGCCGACCTGGTCCACTGGATCATCGCCGGCTCCGTGATCCTCATCGGTCTTGCGCTCGCGGCCGCGGGCGTTCGCAACTTCTCCCGAGCGGCGACGCCGGTGCCCACGAATGAGCCCACCCGCGTGCTGGTGACGACCGGCATGCACGGGTGGATGCGCAATCCGATCTACCTCGGCATGTTTCTGGTCTATGGCGGCATCGGCGTAGCCGTACAGAGCACGTGGGTCCTTGTCCTCACGCTGCCTCTTGCAGTCTTGATCCGTTACGGCGTCGTCGCCCGCGAGGAGGCCTACCTCGAGCGGCGCTTCGGCGATGCGTACATCGACTATAGGCGACGCGTGCGGCGATGGCTCTAGCGGTTGAACAACTGCTGGCGTTACCGACCGATCGTAAACGCGAAGGTGCAATTGAGATCAGGCCTCACGGTCATCGGCGCTCTCGCATTCCTGCTCGCCTCTTGCGCGTCGATCCCGACACCCGAGGACGCCAACAACGCTGTGTTGGCGCTCCGGAAATACGACAGCTGGGCATGGGCGCTGGGCATTGCTCTCATCTGGGGCGATCTGGTGTTGCCGGTCCCCCAGACTGCCGTCATCGCCGCTCTCGGCATCATCTACGGCACGGTGCTCGGCGGGCTGCTGGGCAGTATCGGCCTGATCAGCGGCGGCGTTCTCGGCTACGGCCTGATGCGCATCTCAGCGCAGCGGTTCGTGAATCGCTGGGTGGGCCGCCAATCCCTGCACAAGATGGAAAGCCTGTTCGACCGGGCCGGTGCCTGGGCAATCGTCCTGACCCGCAGTCTCCCGTACAGCGTACCGGAAGCCATGGTCTTTCTGGCCGGCCTTGCCGGCATGCCGATGGGAAAGTTCACGATGGCGCTGACGGTTGGCAGCGTACCAACCGCCTTTGCGTTTGCGGCCATCGGTGCCGGCTGGGCCGATCAGCCAATCGTGGCGCTCACCGTAAGCTATGTCCTTCCCATCCTGCTGCTCCCCATCGCGGTGTATGTCATGCGCTTGCGCGGATCCTGATAGATGTCGATCCTCGTCACAGTCCTTCGCGCGGCCTCGTTGCTCGCCTTCGCAGGGCCCATCCTGCTGACTGCCGGCGGGCGTGACCGCAAACGCAGCACGGGCGCTGACCGGCGTCGCGGCGACCGAATCCCGGTCCTGGCAAACTTCGCAGCTTTCGGGCTGTTCTTCGCCTTCCTGGCTGGCTCTGCCGGTAACGCCGAGGGTCTCGCGGCGCTATTGCTGGCGCTGTGCGGATGCCTTCTCGCCCTAGCGGGCGCTGCGCTCGTCCTCTGGTCCCGGGCCGAGCTCGGTTCGGCTTGGAGTTTCGTGCCGATGGCAGATCAAGGTACAGGCCTCGTGATGACAGGTCCGTATCGTCTCGTACGCCACCCCATCTACCTCGGCCTGTCACTACTGGCGATGGGCGAGGCCCTCGCCTTCAGCAGCTGGCCTGCCGTCGCGGTTGTGTTTTCCGCGATTGTGCCGACCTTTGTGTGGCGCGCGTGTGCGGAGGAAAGACTGCTAGCTGACACGTTTGGGGAGCGCTATGCCCATTACCGAAAGCAAACCAAGATGATGATCCCGTATCTTCTGTAAGACCTGCGCCTCTGAGTGGCGGGGCGACGTGGACCGTGATTGTGAACGAAGTGTTGGCTCGGTCGTCAGCACCGCGAGTTGATCGCGCGGTTCCCAGCAATGGGTGTCAGCGACGCGGATCGCCGAAAGGTCATCACTATCGTACGGCGGCCAAGCAATCTAGGCCTGCCAACTGCGGGCCAGGCAGCCTAAGTTAGGTACGGGCGCCGTACATGACAACTACGAGCATCGCCATCTACATCGCGCGTGCGCCAGGTTCGAGGTCGAGAGCGAGCGACGTCGACAGGTCACGGTAGGCGTCGATCTGCGCCTTCAGATCGGCGACCTTCTGCTCCGCGAGGGCAATGGCATCGGCGCCGGCGATAAAGCGGCGCGGCGGCGGCTCCTCGCTGCCGATCATGAAGAGTGCTCGCGCGAGCTTCGCCGGGTCGCCGGTTTGCTGGCCATTCTGGGCTTTCCAAAACTCGAGCTGCTTCGCTCGGCGCTCGTCGTAGTCCTCGATGGACGGCTCGGCGTAGTTCGTCGATTTCTCCGTGAGGAGCTCCGTGCGGAAGAACCCCGGGTTGACGATGGTGGTGGTGATGCCGAACGGCGCGACCTCGGCGTGCAGCGACTCCATCCAGCCCTCGAGGCCGAACTTCGACGCGACGTAGGCCGTACAGAACTCGAAGCCGACGAGGCCCGCTGCCGAGGAGATCGAGATAATGTGCCCCGAGCGCTGCTTGCGCATAACCGGCAGGAAAGCGCGGGTGACGTTCATCGAGCCAATGAGGCTCGTCGCCAACTGCCGTTCGATCTGCTCCGGCGTCAGCTCCTCGAAGTAGCCGGCATAGAAGCTGGCAGCATTGTTGACCAGCACGTCGATGCGGCCGAACCGGTCGACCGCGGCTCGCACAGCCGCCTCGGCATCGCCGCGCCTGGTCACGTCCAGCGTGACGGCCAGCAGGTCGTTCGACTGCCCCACGGCCTTGGACACGACGTCGCTCTCCCGGCCCGAGGCCACGACCGCGTGGCCGGCCGCCAGGGCGGCCTTGGCGAAATCGACGCCCATGCCACGGCTGGCTCCAGTGATAAACCAAGTCTTCTTACTCATGACATCTCCTCTTTCGGGGTGGATGGAACTCGCCATCCCGCAGCAATGGTGTCCAGCCGGCAGGATCGATCGTGACGTTCAGATCGCCCGGCACACGGAATGTCTCGACGCCAGCGTCCATCTTGCCCATCACGATGACGCCTGGAGCGCGGATTGCCTCGCCGTCGTGGCGATAGACAATCGCCACATCAGCCGTGACAACTCGCTTGCATCTTTCACGATCGTGTTCGTTCCTTCAGCGGGCCTGGTACTCTTCGTCGCTGACGTGTTCCATCCAGTCCACCGCTTTGCCATCGAGCTGTTCCTGAATGGCGATGTGCGTCACGGCCGTTGTTGCCGACGCGCCATGCCAATGCTTCTCGCCCGGAGGGAACCAGATCACGTCGCCGGGACGAATCTCCTCGATGGGTCCGCCCCAGCGCTGCGCGAGGCCGCTGCCTGCCGTCACCATGAGCGTCTGGCCCAGCGGGTGGGTGTGCCATGCCGTTCGGGCGCCGGGCTCGAACGTCACACTCGCGCCGCCCACACGTGCCGGGTCGGTTGCCTGGAACAGACGGTCGATCCGGACCCTGCCGGTGAACCACTCGGCCGGCCCCTTGCCTGACGGTTGTGAGCCACTTCTCTTGATGTCCATTCGTCTCCTTCAGCGACGCGTTCCGCCCCCCAGCTTGGCAGATTCGAGTTGTGACCGGGAACAGAAACGAACGTCCTGCGCGACGACCTGATCGAAGGCGTTAATCTCGACGATCGGGAGACGTTGGTGTCGGCTCGTTCTCTAACGGGACCGCAGGCGAAGCTCAGGTCGCATGCAGCGGGACCGCGAGCACGGACAATTTCCAAGTCGTCTTCCCCTCCATCGAAGTGCGGTCTTCGAACCCGCAAGAATAAGGGTAGCGATCAACAGCACGCGGGAGTAGCCGGCAAAATCGACAAGGCTTTGTGAGTACTATTCACAAATGGTGCGCGACGAGCTCAGCGTCCTCTCCGCGTTCCCGGCCGTGGCAGAGGAACGGCGCTTTACGCGGGCGGCGAAACGGCTGAACGTTTCTACCTCTGCGCTCAGCCACGCCATTCGAGAGCTGGAAGAACGGATAGGCGTGCACCTGCTCTCGCGAACGACACGCAGCGTGGCGCCGACGGACGCCGGCGAACAGCTCGTCGCGCATCTGCGTCGGGCGCTCGGTGATATTCGGGGAGCGCTGAATCAGATTTCCGGGCTTCGCGACAGGCCGGCGGGCCGCGTGCGCTTACTGGTGCCCCGGTTTGCGGCGGTGACGGTGCTCGCACCGAAGCTGGGACAATTTGCGCGCGAGTATCTGGACGTCGTGCTCGACATCATGACCGACGACAGCCGCGTCGACCTCGTTGCCGCGGGCTTCGACGCCGGCATTGATTTCGGCGAGTTCATCGAGCAGGACATGATTGCCGTTCGGTGTCCCGGGACCACCGGCCGGCTATCGTTGGCTCGCCCTGCTATTTCGCGTCGCATCCCAAGCCCAAATCGCCACATGACCTGCTAAGTACAGTGTTTCGTAATTACGGTGACGTATTTTGACCTCATGCGGCCGGCCGCG
>WHTZ01000018.1 GCA_009377495.1 Luteitalea sp. | reverse complement strand
AACGCTGCCGCGAGGCCCGCGGCCTGCGACTGATTGACGAGCTCCGGTCGGACGTTCGCTATGGGCTACGACAACTGAAGCGCGCACCGACATTCACTGTCGTGGCCACGGCGACGCTGGCCATTGCGATTGGCGCGAATACGGCCATCTTTAGTCTGATTGACGCCGTGCTGCTGAAGATGTTGCCGGTCGAGCGGCCGCACGAGCTGCGGGAGCTCGAGTGGACGGCGCGTCGCCCCGGTTTTTCGAGCTGGCACAGATGGGAAAGAGGTACCGAAACGCGATCCGCGGGCGACGAAAACGCAGCGGGTGAGCAGTTCGGGACCTCCTTTGCCTATCCGGTGTACGCCCACCTGCGAGACCATGGCTCCAGCTTCGCGGAGGTCTTCGCCTTCGGGCAAGCCGATCAGGTAAGCGTCAGCGTCCGCGGACGACAGGCAGAGCTGGCGTTTGGGCTACTCGTGTCCGGCAACTTCTTTCGCGGCCTCCGTGTGGAGGCACTAATCGGACGCACCATTACAGCAGACGACGACCGTGAGGACGCGACGGCCGTGGCGATCTTGAGCTACGGCTTCTGGCAGCGCACGTTCGGCGGCAATGAACGTGTGCTCGGCCAGACGATCGGTGTCAACGGAACCCCAGTCGTCATCATCGGCATCACGCCACCAACGTTCCACGGGCTTGACCCAGGGCACGGCTTGGACGTCATGGTGCCGATCACGACAATGCAGCCGGCCTTCTACGACATCCCCAACCTGCTTCGGAGTGCACGTCACTGGGGGTTCAGTGTGATGGGCCGGCTAAGGGGAGACGTCGCGGATGAGCGGGCGCAGGCCGAAGCGGAGGCTCTCGTGCGGCAGGCGATCCTGGCCGATCCGCCGGTAGGTGAGGAGTACGACTTGCCGCGCGTGGCGCTCAACGCAGGAGGGCACGGCCTGGACACGCTCCGGCGACCGTTCGCGAGCACCCTTGTCATCCTCATGGCCGTCGTGGGTACCGTCCTGCTCATTGCGTGCGCCAACGTGGCCGGTCTCCTGCTGATGCGTGGGGCCGCCCGGCAGCGTGAAATCGGGACGCGGCTGTCGCTCGGCGCACCACGCGCACGCTTGGTGCGGCAGCTCTTGACCGAAAGCCTCCTGCTCGCGGCGCTCGGCGGGTCCGTGGGAATCGCCTTGGCGTTCGCACTTCGAGGCCTGCTGCCCCGCCTCCTCAGGGGGGATGCCGAAACGATCGAGATCGACATGGCACCGGACTTCTGGATGTTGGCGTTCGCGATCACGGTCTGTCTCGTTGCGGGCCTCGTGTGCGGGCTTGTGCCAGCCCTGCGGGCAACCCGCGTCGACTTGGTTCCCACCCTCGCGCGAGCGGTTCCTGGCGCGGCTGATCGCTCGTCGCGGCTATGGGCAGGCAAGACGCTCGTGGTGATCCAAGTGGCGCTCTCGCTCTTACTACTCGTTGGAGCGGGCCTGTTCGTTCGAACGCTCGTCAACTTGCGCTCCGAGGCTCTCGGATTCCGACCCGAGCAGCTTCTCCTGTTTCAGTTGAACGCGGGTCTGAACGGCTACGAGGAGTCTCGACTCAACGACTTCTATGAGGAGGTTGCGAAGCGGGCAGCGGCCGTTCCCGGCGTGCGATCGGTATCGCTTTCAAAATCCCGCCTGATGGGTGCAGGCAGGACCACTGGCCACATCTGGGTGCCGGGCAACGAAGGCGGATTGAGTGTCCACAAGCACTACGTGGCACCGCGCTATTTCGAGACTATGGGCATTCCGCTGCTGCGCGGCCGCGATATCGCCTGGAGTGATCGCGAAGGGGCGCCGGCTGTCGCCATCGTGAACCAAGCGCTCGCACGACGGCTCCCCGACAACGTCGCTCCCGTCGGCGAACGAATAGGCTATGACTCCGAGCCGACCGATGAGGCCGAGGTCGTCGGGGTCGCTGCGGACGCAAGGTACAAATTTCTTCGCGAAGCCGCTCCGCCGACGCTCTATCTCCCTTACCGCCAGCATGCCCAGCCCAGAATGACGTTCGCGGTTCGCGTCGCGGGAGCGCCGGGCGCCGTCGTTGCCCCAATCCGCCGAGCCATCGAGGAGATCGACCCCAACGTGCCCATGTACGAGATTCGGACGCAGGAGGCACAGATCGATCTGGCGGTCTGGCCAGAGCGCCTGTTCGCACGTCTCGCCTCGGGATTCGCTCTGCTTGCGCTCCTCCTGGCGTCCCTAGGAATTTACGGTACGCTCGCATATTCAGTATCGCGTCGCACGTCGGAGATCGGACTCCGCATGGCGCTCGGCGCGGACCGGCGGAACGTGGTGCGAATGGTGCTCCGCGAATCGCTCGTTCCGGTCCTATTGGGCGTGGTCTTCGGCCTGGGTGCCGCAATGGCAGCTACACGACTCATCGAAAGCGTGTTGTTCGGCGTGACACCGCACGACGCACCGACGCTCCTGCGCGCCGTCTTCGTGCTCGTCGGCAGCGCGTTGCTTGCAGCCTGGCTACCCTCGCGCCGCGCCGCGCGGGTTGATCCGATGTCGGCGCTCCGCTGCGAGTAGGCGCAATGAAATCAGCCTGAGCGCTCGGGCGAGGAGGGCGCGTGGAACCTATCGGCGCTGGCTCGAGAAGCGCAGGAAGTGATGGCGAAGCGGAGCAGCCGTTGGGAGGCACACGCCTCCCCTACTCGCTCGGCAACAGCTCAGGGGGTCGGGAATGGTAAGCTCGCCCCGGCCGTTGCACCCGGATTTCCCGACTATTCGTATTGGAGAGCTGGGTGGTTACATTTGCTACGGAGCGCGACATCTGCTGCAGTGGCGGTATGAACCGGATTATCACTCAGAGGGAGCTGCGCAACGACTCTGCCAGCGTGCTGCGTGACGTCCAAGCGGGGCAGACAATCACCGTGACCCGCAACGGGACGCCGGTTGCCGAGCTCCGGCCAATTCCTCCACGCCGCTTCGTGCCTCGCGTCACGATTGCCAATGCCGCGCAGCGTGCCCCCCGGGTCGACCTGGCTCGGCTGCGGGCTGACCTGGACGCCGTCGTGAATCCGTTGGCCGATGACTGAGCCATCTCGCGGTCTGCTCGACACCTCGGTGGTCGTGGCCCAGATTTTCCCCAGATGGAACCCACTGACCAGCCGGATGCGCCAAATCGAAGACTTCCAGAGAGCCGCGTAAAGAGGCTTGCTAAACGGAAATCCGCCTCTTGGACATCTTCGATTTTCATCGTAAACCATTCACTTTCTTCCAGTTCACAAATCGATCGAGTTGGCTGGCGTTGGCTCTCGAGACGCTGTTTTGTCGCGTCTCAGGGACAATCGTGGGGACAGTTCCACCACGCGACGTGTCCCTGTCCGCTGCGCCGAGGACGTCCTAGGTCAACCATCCACCTAAGCCGTGAGTTGTCCAAACTTGCGTAAAGAACGACTGCTTCAAGAAGTTCGAAGAAACACCTCCGTTCCGGCGCGAAGACGCCAGGAGCGGAAGGCCACGGCGGGATGGATTATTCGTCAAGGGAGCACGGACGAGACTACGAAGTTGTCCGGCGGCAGCCGTGATGTGGCTCGTTCTGCCTATTTCAAGGACTGACGTTGCCGGATCGCCCGCTCCAGCGCATCGTCCAGCGAGCCGCGGATGACGAGTAGCTTCAGCTCGATTGTCGCGCGCTGTCCCGGTGAGAGCGACGTTTGCGGATCGACGTGCTGACACGTCAGCTCAGGATTACTCCACACGTTGCCCGCGGTGCGGGCGAAGCTTGCGATCACCCATGCCTTGTCGGTGGACACCGTGGCGATGAACGGCATGTCGACCGCTCGGGACTTGTTGTAGTACGGAATCCCGTCGTCGCGACGCTCGATCCGCTGCGCCGGGACCGGCCACGTGAACGACACGAGATAGCGAGCTGGGAGCCACTGATCCAGCGGGATCGTGAGTCGGCGTGGCGTCTCTGACGCCAGCAGGTCAAAGCCGTCGGCGTGATGGACGTAGGTGCGCTCCAGGCGCACGTCATGGAAGATCGACGTGAGTCGTGGATCCGTGGGGGCATAGATCATGTCGTACGCCACCGGTGACTCGTTTGTGAGTTCATAGCGGAAGCGCACGCCGTCGCCCTCCAGCGTGGCTCGCGCGAGCAGATGGACACCGTCTCCGAGGTCACGCTCGTATTCGAGAGAGCCATCGGAGCGGCGCCACAGCGGTCGGTCACCACGCTCTCCGGGACGGAATAGATAGAGCTGTCGGGCAGAGCGCTGGCCCTGTTTGACGACGGTGACGTGTTCGGGGAAGAGGATCTCGATCGACCGATCTGACGTCGGGCGGCCAGGGAGAATGACGCGGAGAACGGGCGATGTATGGTCGGTTGCCACAAGCAACCGTAATCCTGCGGCGTTCTGAATGGGCAGGTGGACGTCGGCGGAGCCGACGGTGGTTTGCGCGCGTGTGGGCGAAGGGCCGACCGCCCACCAGATGGTCAGAATTGCCCCACAGAGGCCCGCCACACGACAACGTCCGGGTTTCATCTTTCCCTTCTTACGGAGGCGCTCACTATTCCGATGACTGGATGCCTATGACTGGCGCAACGCGATCAGAGGATCCACGGCGCTGGCGCGGCGGGCCGGCACGTAGCACGCCACGAGAGCTGCGCCGAGGAGGACAAGACCGGCGACGAGCACCACGGGTACACTCAAGGCACCCGTGCCGAAGAGCATGCTTTGCATGGTGCGACCGAGTACATACGCTCCCATCAGGCCCAAGATCAGGCCGACTGTCGCGAGCGTCGCGCCCTCTCGCAGGATCTGAAGTCGCACCTGGTTGTGTCCAGCACCGAGCGCCATGCGAAGCCCGATCTCCGCTGTCCGCTGCATGACCGTGAAGGCCATCACCCCATAAATGCCAATTGTCGCTAATAGCAAGGCGAGTGCCGCAAGCCCACCATACAGCATGATGTTGAAGCGGTCGGGCGCCAGGCGCCCTCCCACGATCTGCTCCATCGTTTGGATGCTCACGAGCGGCAGCTGCGGGTCAACGGCGTGCACAGCCGCCGCAAGGCTCGACCGCAGGAGCTCGGGGCGGGTCGTCGTCCGTACGGCTACCGTGGCCTGTGGCCGCGGGCTCTGTGCGAATGGGACGTACATCTGTGGTGCCTTGGGCTCACCGAACTGCTCGACATTGCTGACATCGCGGAAGACTCCCACGATATGCCACTCCACACGAGAACCGGACTCGTCCATCGCGACACGCTGGCCCACAGGATCCTGGCCGTTCAGGAAGAGCCTCACGAATCGTTCGTTGACCACGGCGACGCGTTGGGCACTCATGCCATCACGATCGTTCAGCGCACGGCCTTGCAGCATCCGGATCCCGAAGGTCTCGAAGTATTCGGGCGTCACCATCTGGACCCCCACGCTTGGCCGTGACGAGCGCTTATCCTCGGGCTGTCCGACCACGCTGAACTTGCTGGGGATTCCAAAACCCAGCAGCGGAAGGCCCGTGCTGACGCTGGCCTTCGCGACGCCAGGAACGGCCTGGAACTTCTCGAGGAGCTGCTGGTAGAAAACGTCGATTTCAGCGGGGGAGGAGAAGCGCCCTTCGTTCACCGGTAACCCAAACGTCAGGATCTGATCCGTGCGCACGCCCAGATCGACCTGCGTGCGGTTCCAGAAGCTCAGAATCGTCAGGCCTGCCCCACCGAGCAACGTGACGGCGAGGGCGAACTCCACGACGACGAGTGCGCGAAGGAGACGCCGACGTCCGTGCCCGGTCCCGCCGCGCCCCGCCTGTTTCAGCGTGTCATTGAAATTCGTTCGACCAGCCTGCCAGGCCGGCGCCGAGCCGCTCAGCGCGCCGGCGAACATCGTCGCCCCCAGCGCGAACAGTAAAACCTGCAGGTTCAGTTTCGGGTCGACTGTAGATGCCAGGGTAAAGGGCGGCAACATCGCGAGGATGCCCTGGAGAATCCACACGCTCGCGACCACCCCCAATGCACCACCGATCGCGGCGAGTACCACGCCCTCAATCAGCGCCAGGCGCATGAGACGTCCGCGGGTTGCCCCGAGCGCGGCACGGATGGCGGTCTCGCGCTCCCGCGTTACGCCGCGTGAGAGGAGCAGGTTGGCCACGTTCACGCACGCCATCAACACGACGAAGCTGACTGCCGCCAGCAGCGACCACAGGAGCGGCTGGAGCCCCGTTCCCGCGACCATCGTGCGGCTCGAGTTCAGGATCGCCGTATCCAGCGGCACGAGGCGCACCGTCCGCCCGGCGTAGGAGTCTGGGAACTGGCGTGCCAGATCAGCCGCAATGGTGTTCATCTCCTGTTGCGCCTGTTCCACGGTCACGCCCGGCTTCAGCCGGCCGTCGACGATCAAGGGGTGGAGTTGACGATTGGCGATCTCGGCCGGCGTGAACGAGATCGGAATCCAGACATTGGCCGGCGTACGATCCCAGCTTCCCGGTTCAAGTACACCGACGACGGTATACGGGATCGAATCCATGCGAATGTCACGACCGATGATGTCGCGATCCGCGCCGAAGCGCTCGCGCCAGAGCCGATGGGTCAGGAGCACCACGTGCTGCTTGCCTGGCTGATCCTCATCGGCTCGGAAATCACGCCCAAGGAACACCCGTTCGCTCAGCATGCTATGCCCGCCGGGCGTGACCTGTCGCGCGATGACGATCTCCGGCGCGTCGCCGATCGCGAGATTCAGCGTACGGCCCGGCCGGAAGGCCTCCAGAGCCTGGAACGATGTGGCTCTTTTTTTCCACTCGAGATACTCGGCCGCTGATGCCCGGTCCTGGGCATTGCCCGCCATCGGCGTGACCCTGGCCAGTTGGTCCGGGTTTGAAAATGGCAGCGGCGCGAGCAGGGTCGCATACACGATGCTGAAGATGGCCGTGTTCGGCCCGATGCCCAGGGCCAGCGCGACCACGGCGGCAGCCGAGAGCCCCGGCGCTCCGATCAGCCCACGGACGGCGAATGTGAAGTCAGACCATAGCATCGCGATACTCCAGAAACACAAGTGAATCCTGCTGCGCGACGATCGCGATGGTCGCGATACGCAAATATGGAAACGCGGCAGAAGGTGAATCCGAACCTACTCGAGTCGGATCACGGTAACCGGATCGACTCGTGCTGCGCGGAGTGCCGGTCTCAGGCTCCCGGCAATGGCCGTCGCAGCGGCGAGCGCGGCCGCGACGGCAAACGCCATCCCGTCAGCCGGACTCACCCCGACGAGCAGCGACTGCAGCCATCGACCTGAGGTGTACGCGAGCACGATGCCGGCGCCCACGCCAACTGCCGAGAGCGACAGCGATCGCTTCGCGATCATCGCCACGACGTCTGCTCGCCGTGCACCGAGCGCCATCCGAATGCCGATCTCACGAACGCGCGCAGACACGGCAAATGCAAGGAGGCCATGAATGCCGATTCCGCCCAGCACGAGGGCGACGCCGGCGAACGCTCCCAGTACGCGCAATTGCGTGACGCGCGACGCCAGGTCGCCGTCGACGAGCTGCTCCAGGGTCTGGATGTCCGACAGCGGAACCTCGGCGTCGGCCCGTTGGACGATCGCGCGCACGGCGGACACGAGCGCGAGCGGGTCACCAGTTGCGCGAACGGCGAGGTCCTTGGGCGCGAACCACTCGTATGTGCGATCCGGCAGTTGTCGATGCGGAATGTAGACCTGCGGCTCGCTGACGCGCGTGAGTCCTCGCATCTTTACATCAGCCACGACCCCGACGATCTCGCGATTGGCAGCGGCGAAGTTGAAGCGCCGCCCGAGCGCCTCCTGCCCCGGAAGGAACTGCGTCACAAACGACGCACTGACGATGGCGACCGGCGGACCGTCGAGGTGATCCGCATCTCGAACGTCACGGCCCTGCAGGATGGGTATGCCGAGCGTCTGGAAGAAGCCGGGTGTCACGTAGCGGAGAAACGCAACGTTGTCCTCGCGGCGGCTCTCGACGTGGCCGCTGATCCCCACCGGGAAGATGCCTCCGCGCATGTCGCCGAGCGGCAGGAAGCTGATATACGCGGCGCTCGACACGCCCCGCAGCGCGCGAATCTCCGACAGCACGCCATCGTAGAAGCCGGTCCGTGCGCCGAGTGTTTCGTACTTTGGCATCGGCAACGACGTGCGCGCTGTCAGGGTGTGCTCGAGTCTGAACCCGGGATCGATCGCCTGAATCGTCCACAAGGCACGGAGCAGAAGGCCGCACATCACGAGCAGGACGACCGACGCGGTGATCTCGGCGACAACCAGAGCGCCGCGCATCCCCTCTCGGCCACTACCGCCGCTGCGCGCGCCCTCGCGCAGTCCCTCACTCGCGCGATCGCGATGGTGCTGGAGCAACGGCACAATGCCGAACGCGACACCGGTCACCATCGTCAGGGCCATCGCGAACCCGACGACGCGCACGTCCATGGATGGGGTTTCGGCGATCGGCAACGCGGTGGGCACGAGGCGAGAGAGGATCGGCAGGGTCGCTGCGGCCAGCGCCAGACCGAGCACACCGCCGGCCCCGGTGACCACAAGGCTCTCGGTCAGCAGTTGCCGCAGCACTCGTTCGCGGCCAGCGCCGAGCGCTATGCGGACGGCCATCTCGCGCCGTCGGACGATCGCGCGGGCGAGCAGGAGGTTGGTCAGGTTCGCGCACGCGATCAACAGCACGCACACTGCCGCGCCGAACAGCGCGACGAGCAGCGTACGGCTCTGTTGCGAAACGCCGTCGCGCAGGCGGATCACGCTGACGCCGGTCTGTTCGTTCTCTTTTGGATACGGCTGTTGCAGCCGGCCGGCCAGCATGGACATCTCGGTCCGCGCCGCGTCGACGGAGACATCACGTCGCAACCGTGCAATTCCCTGCAGATAGTTGTTGTTGCGATCGACGAAGTCGGCGGGAACGAAGCGCATCGCCGTCCAGAGCTGGGCGCCACGGCTGGGGAAGTTGAAGTCGCGCGGCATGACGCCAATGACGGTGTAGACCTCGCCGTCGAGGCGCACGGGGCGCCCCACGATCGACGCATCACCACCGAACTCCTGCTGCCAGAGCGCATAGCTCACAAGTGCCGTCGCTGGCGCGCCAGCGACGTCGTCCGCCGCCGTGAACGGCCGGCCCATCATCGGGCGCACGGCAAGCGCGGCGAGAACATCGGCGGTCATGGCCGCCCCCTGCAGACGGAGCGGCTGCCGCGCGCCGACCAGATTCACCGAGAGCCCGCGATAGGCGCCGAGCGCTTCGAACGAGGTCGCCATCTGTTTCAGGTCGCGGTAGTTGGACGGCGCGAGCTCCATGCGCGGAAAGCCCGGACGCTCTTCCGAGAACCGCACCAGACGATCGGCCTCCGGAAACGGCAACGGTCGAATCAGCACGAAATCGGCAAGCGAGAACGCTGCGGTCGTCGCGCCGATGCCAAGCGCGACGACGGTGACCGCGGTCAGGGCAAACGCCGGCGTGCGGCGCAGCGTCCGCAGCGTGTAGCGCAGGTCCTGCCTGAGGATGTCCCAGTGGATGCCGGCGGCATTGACGCAGGTATCAGCGATCACGCGCAGCCACAGCGCGGCCATGCCGAGCGCGGTTCGCGTGTCTCGCCGTTCGCGCGCAAAAGCGGTCGCCATCTCGCGGCCGTACTCGTTGCGGAATGACGCGGGATAGAGTCGCAGCAGCCAGCGGTACATGGCTGACACTCAGACCTTGCGCGGCGCCAGCCCACGCGCCCGCGCCATACGGACGAGATCCATCAATCGCGCAGCTTCCGCCTTTGCCACCGCAGTGCCCAGCGTGGTGAGACGGTAGTAGCGGCGCCGCTCGTCATCGTCTTCAGGCGAGGGCCGTTCGTCGGTCTCGACAATCAGCCCGTCCTCGAGCATGCGCTGAATCGATCGATACAGCGTGCCCGGGCTCAGCCTGATCGAGCCGTCGGTGCGAGCGGCGACATCCTGAATGATCGCGTAGCCATGACGATCCTCGTCGGCCAGCGCGACGAGGATATGAAAGGTCGCCGGTAGGAGCGGCAGCATTGCCATGATGGCGTCGGCGTTGGGGTTTCGCTCGCGCATGACGCGATGCTATATCCACGGTGAGTATATTGTCAACGGATGGATGACGGGCAGACGTCCGCCGCCAAGGCGCAAGACCGCCCCTGTGGCCTTCTGCTTCCAGTGTCACCAGCGATCGGCCGCGATAACCGCGTCGGCAAAGGCGTGCGGCGCTGCTGCGGCAGGTTTCGCGCACGCTCCAAGAGAAGCATCAGCGATCGGACAATATCTGGCGACCCTTGGCCTATCGGTGTTCGATTGGCGTCGCCAGTTTGGACCGGCGCTGGATCAGACGATCTTCGGTCTCGAGCGGCACGACCCGCTGGTGATGAGCGGCGCGGCGGCGATTCTTGCCTTGGTTGCGATCGTCGCCGCGCTCGTGCCGGCGCGCGCCGCGGCCCTGGTCGATCCCCTGCTCGTGCTTCGGCATGAGTAGAGTCAGCGTGAGTTTCCGTCGGGCCGCCGCTGTGGAGGGTCGACCGCGTGCGGCCTTGGAGTCAGCCAGCCACGACCACGGGTTCGAAGTTGGCCTCTTGCGGGCCGCACTCAGCCTGGCGGGACGCGACCATGGCGTACGCGTCTCAGTTTCGATATTCAGACCGCCGCCGAAGGCCCGCCTTCACGGCTTCGTAGGTTCCATCATGTCAAGTCGGCCGCAGCTGCTCCCGTCGCGGCTAGGTCACCGAGGCGCAATCAGGTCGGCATCTGACATCGCCGCTGGGCCTTTTGCCGCCGGCCTTTGCGGTGCAATGCTGTTCGGATCGCCCTTTAAGGTTCCCCATACTTGCTTTCATACAACCAGGCACGGGCGTGTCTTGCGGATCGGCTGGGTGGGAGCGAGGGATTCGAACTCGCCGAAGGTCGCTGCGGCAACGGCTGTCCTGGATGCCCGTCAAGTCGGATAGGTCCGAGTCGTCGCCCGGTGGTGAGTAATCCAACCATCGGTCCCGAGCAGGGAGTCGGCCAGTCGCTGCGTGGGCGCACCTGGTTGGCGCGTCGTGCGTTCATGGCCGAGAAGTTCCTGCACATTTGGAAGCTGCACCCGCCGATGCGGTTTGAGCACTCAAACTTCGAAGGGGCGAGGATCGGATCGTCAAGTCGACCGAGGTAATGATCGCGGCCCAAGTAAAGCCCGCAAGCGCGGTTGACTTCGCCGTCCTTGTGTTCAGCGGTTCAGGAGACCGCTGCACAATGGGCCTACAACAAGCGGCGGTTCGATCCACGGAGTGGGTTGGGGATTTCAGGTGTTTAGAATCAACGACTTGGAGTTGGTGGCCCAGATTTTACCCAGATGGAACCCACTGACCAGCTGGATGCGCCAAATCGAAGACTTCCAGAGAGCCGCGTAAGGCGGTTTGCTAAACGGAAATCCGCTTCTTGGACATCGTTGAATTCCCTCGTAAATCCTTCAGTCGTTTGAAGTTCATCATCTCTTTTGACCCGCTAGGCGTGTTATCTCCTTGAGATTGTCATCGCCCTCTACATCGATCAAAAGGTTCCGCGGGTCGATCCCCGCCCGGGCGGGTTTGCTCGCCACCATCACGGTGATGCGATGCTCGCCGGAGCGCATGCGGTGCATTTGCAGGTACAGCGGTTCGCCGGGTCCTGCGGCCTTCGCGGCCGTGAACACACCGACTTCGATGAGGTCATCCATCGGAACTTCGGTCTCGACGCCCGCGGTGTCCACCACCACCTTGCGCGTCTTCACGTCGAGCGTCACCTGCCAGGTGCCTGTCTCGGTTTGCTTCGCGGTTACTCCTTGCGTCGCAAGCTCCCAGAACGTGTTCGTTTCAAAGAGATCGACAAGAAGATAGTGGAGCGACTGCGGAATGACTGCCTGAAGTTCCCGGTAGAGATCAAGAGAAGTTGCCAGGGGAGGCGTTCCCGAGCCGTGCCTCTCGAGCAAGCGCCGTAGCGCGCCGTTTACTTGCTCGGTGCCGGCGTACTCGCGCAGGGCGTACATCGCGAACGGGCCTTTGCGGTACGTGAGGAACGAATCGGTGGCGCGGAGCAGCGGGACTTCGGCACGCGTGCGCGGCGCTGCATAGACCTCCCGCATCATGCTCAGAAGCCGGCGCAAGTGCTCGCGGCCGAAGGTCTGCTCGACGACCTGCATCGCCGAGTACCACGCCAGGCTCTCGGTGAGCACTGCGGCACCCTCGACGGGTGCGGGTGTGAGCGTGGCACCCCACCACTGATGCGCCACTTCATGCGCCGTTACTGCGAAAGGAAGATCGATGTCCCGCGGATCGGCGCCGGGGTTCAGCAGAGAGAACCCTTCCTCGTACGAGATGTTGACTGGAGAAGCATGTGCGGCGACGCCATCGCCAGGTTGCTCGACGAACCTGAGCTGGCCATGCGGGTATCGGCCGAACTGCTGCGTGTAGTAGTCCAGCGACGCCTGTACGCTCCGGGCCATGCGGTCCACGTTCCACGCATGGGTCGGATGGTGAAAGATCTCTATCCACGTGTCATTCCACCGCGCTTCATGCACCGCGTAGGCCGCGGAGAAGAACGCGTAGTGATTCCCGATCGGAGCATCGGTCGCGTAGTGAAAGTAGCGCCGTCCGCCTTGCGTCCACGTTCGTCGCAACCTCCCAGGCGCGACGGCGACTTGACCTTCGCCCGTGCCAACGACCGCCTCGAACGAAATCCGAGCGGCACCTCCCGCATCGCGCCGTGCTTCGACATCGTCGAGCACCGGCGTCTCAGGGCGCGCGGCAAGTCCATACTTTCGGCGATCACCGGCACTTCGAAGTTCGCGGTCGGCCTGATAGCCGATGGCCGGCAACCACGCGTCATTCGTGAAGTAGGTACCGTTCGTGACGACCGAGGCATCCATGCCGCGGTTGGGGAACCCACGCGGCTTGAAATGCACCTCGAAATCAAGCTGCAGCGACTCGCCGGGCTGGAGCGGTGCCTCCAAGGCATAAATCCGGTGGCCGAACTCGTCGTCGGTAAGCACGTTCTTCGCTGGCCGATCCAGGCGGATGCCCGTTGTGGTGACGGCCGGGTTGGTGGCGAGATGAACAGAGCCGATCGCCGCAGCGCTCGTGTTCACGAGACGGAACGTGCCGCGGATCTCTGCTGCGCGGTGCTCCGGATAGATCTCCACGTTGAGGTTGATGGCCGTCGGCTGCGGCTGCGGAACGCTCTTGTACTGTCCGTAGCGCCGCTCATATCCCGCGCGCCGCGCCTGGCCATCGGAGGCGGTCTGGTATGCGTTCAGGACGTTCGTGTTGTAGAAGATGAAACCGCCCAACGTCAGAATGAGGGCCACGGCAACAGCGGCGAGCCCGGCGGCTCGACGCGTGAAGCGGCGGCGCGCGAGCGCAAGCCGCGAGCCGAGGTCCGCTTCATTGCCGCGTACCCAGAGCAGCGTCGCCGCCACCGCCAGCAACAGCGCCCATGCGGCCCAATAGAACTTGAACCAGACCCACGGCCCGATGAATGGTTCGAAGCCGCGCATGTCCGAATACGTCCAGCCAGGATCGGATGCGTAGATGAGCAGGTTGTGCTCGACTCCGAGCGCCGGGCTAAAGACCATGAACCCGTAGGCGACGACGACAACGAGATGTCCGACGTACTTATGATTCACCAGCACGTGAACGACGAGGGCAAGCAGGGCGAAGAGGAGGTAGTCGGGGAGCTGAAGCCCGATAAAAATCCGCGCGTACAGGCCGATTTCGAAATCGAAGTGGCCCAGGAGGACCTGGCTGAGGATTCCGGCCGCCATCATGAGCGCCTGCAGCGCGACGAGCACCAGGCCAAGTCCCACGAACTTGCCCAAGAAACAGACCCATTCCGGGACCGGCGCAGCGCCGGTGATCTCGCTCAGGCGCGCTTCCCGTTCCTGCCAGACCAGCTCGCCCGCGTAGATCACGATGAGCAGCGGGACGATCATCCCGAAAACTTCCTGGGGACTCGTCATGGGAGCAGCCAAGAACGCCGTTATGCGCTCGGCCGTCGCGAACAGCGGCACGCCCATGTGGTCGATTTGGGTGGCGCTGACAGCCGCGAGCGCCGCGAGCGCCACCATCCCGGCCAGGACAAGGCCGCCCCAGCTCGTCACGATCTCCTGGAAAGATTCCCGGGCGACGGTGAGCAACTGGCGCGCGTGCGTCGCCAAACCGAATGTGCGCCGCACCCGCGGCGCCACATGCACGGTAGCGTCACCCATCGGGGTTTCCTGGTCCGCCCGTCGCGCGCCGCGGCTCCACCAGGCGCCCGCAGTATGGTGCGCCAAGCGAAACCGGAGGTGGGTGAGCGCGAGCACGCCCAGGGCAATGCCGATCCAAAGGAAGCGGTTCGAGAGGAGCGAGCCCTGCAATCCGATCAAACGCGTGCTCTTTTCGACCGGCGTCCATACCCTCGAAAGCTCGGCCAGCACTGTCCAGCCGAAGGGATCCAGCAGCTTCGCCAGCTCCCACCACTCCAACGTCCCGGCCACGAACAACCGGCTGAAGCCGACGACGATGAAGAGGAGCAGACTGCCGAGGTAACTCGCCATGGCGAGCCGGCCCAGCGCGGCCATCGAAAACAGGAACGTTGTCGCGACGAAGGCGTTCGGCAGCGCAAGGGACAGGTAAGCGCCGAGATAGGCAGCCGGACGGAATGGACCAATGAGCTCGGCCTCCGGGCCCGGCACGACTGCGGCAAGTAGCAGTCCGAGCGGCACGGCCCACAGGATCACCGCGTAGAGGATGAAGGCCGCAAGGAATCGGCCCCGCAGGTACGCGGCCTTGCCGACCGGCGTGGTGTAGAAGAGCGGATCCATCCGCGTCTGTACGTCCCGCGCTGCCGCATCGCCGGCCAGCTGGGGGGCGATCAGCAGCCCCATTAGGGTGCCGTAAAAGGTCATGACCGCGATGACGAACGGCGCGTTGAAGAAGTAGCCGTCGCGACGCGCGTTGTCGATATAGATCTCCCTGGTCATGTGGTAGGTGAGCGTCAGCAAGACCGGGAAATAGAGCCATGTCGAGACGCGGCGAGACTGGTAGGCGATTTCGAAACGGCAGATCTCCCAGGACCTCATCGCGCAGCCTCCAGCACCGGCTGTTCGCCACGGCCGCCGTAGTGGCCGGCCATCGTGCTGAAGTAGACGTCTTCCAGCCCCGGCTCGATGAGATCGAACCCCGCGCCCGGCGACGTCGCACTGTGGACGCGCACGGCGGTGCGTCCCGCGAGGAGCTTCGTCGAGATGACCGCCTGCGCTCGTTCTAGCTCGTGCAGCTCGTTCTTCTCAATCACCCGCTGCCAGATCCGTCCGCGCATCGCCGCGACCGCCTGCAGCGGCTCGGCTTCCAGCAAGATCGTCCCCTTGTTGATGATCGCCAGCCGGCTGCACAACTCCGACACGTCGTCGACGATGTGCGTGGAGAGAATCACGACGGCGTCCTCCCCCAGCTCGCTGAGCAGGTTCAGAAAGCGCACGCGCTCGGCGGGATCGAGGCCTGCGGTGGGTTCGTCGACGATGATCAGCTTCGGGTCGCCCAGCAGCGCGACCGCGACGCCGAACCGCTGGCGCATCCCTCCGGAGTAGCCACCGAGCTTCTTTTTTCGCACCTCATACAGGTTGGTCTGATGCAGCAGGGCATCCACGATTTCCCTGCGCGACCGCCGATCCGTGATGCCCTTGAGCACCGCGAAGTGCTCGAGCAGCTGCACAGCGGTCACGTTCGGGTAGACCCCGAACTCCTGCGGAAGATAGCCAAGTGTCTCGCGCACCTTGTCCTTCTGCCGCAGCACGTCGAGATCGCCGAAACGAATTGAGCCCTGGTCAGGCTCCTGCAGCGTGGCGATCATTCGCATCAGGGTGGACTTGCCGGCGCCATTCGGACCGAGCAGTCCGAACATGCCGCGGGGAATTGTCAGCGTGACGTCCTTCAGGGCCTGAACCCCGTTGGCGTACGTCTTTGAGAGGTTCCGGATCTGGATATCCATCAAGCCCGCCTGCTCTCTCGGTGCCGGGAGGCGGCGGCCCACAGGGTCACGAGGCCGGTGCCCGTCCAGAGCAGGGTGGCCGTCGCCCACTGACCGACATCCGGCAACGCCTGGGATGTGGTCCTCGCGGTGAGCAGCGCATCGAGCCCGTACGGTCCTTCAACCAGAGACTCCAGCAGCGCAAGGACGCTGCGCAACCACATGGCATTCACTACTTCGCCAACGCGGGAGACGATGAAGAAGCCGATCACGCTCCCCACGATCCACCGCAGAGGGTGACGTGTCGCCAACCCGAAAGCGCTGGCAAGCAGGTACGTTGCGGTCGGTGAGGTAAATGGGGCCAGCCAGAGCAGAGGAAGTGTCTCCTCCGCGAGGATGTTCCCGCCCGAAAGGAGCGTAAGCGCGAGCGACCAGAGCACGAAGAGCGCGACGCCACCCATCAACCATACCCATCCGGCGAATACTTTGGCGAGCGCGTGCCGCCAGCGGTCCACGGGAAGCGTCCAGAGGAAGCTGGCCCCGAACCGTTCCTCCCCCCTCCAGACCCAGATCGGAAGCAGGAGGCCCACTATGCCTGACCACATCTGGTGCTCAGGGTGGAAGGCGATGACCTCACCGGTATTCAACGACTGGATCGTGATGAGCAGCATCGCCAGCACCACGACTGCCGTCGCGGCGAGAAAAGGCCCTCGCGGCGGTAGTCCGGCTGCGCGGATCTGGGCCACTAGTACGTCGCGTGTGCGCGGCGTTAAATGAAAAGTGGTTGACGTCATCGCGTCACCTCGTGTTCGAGAAATGCAAGTGCCGCGTCCGCCAACGCCAGCGGCTGTACTTCGCGTACATGTGCGCCAGCAAGGGTGAGGCGATCGATCAGTTCACGCTGATCCCCGACGAGCGTCCACTGGGCCTCGCGAACACCGTTGGCGCGCACGCCGGCGACCTGAAGCTCGCGCGTGGCCTGCCATCCCATAGGGATCTCGACGCGGTACCGCCCGACGGTGCGCTGCAGCTCGTCGCGAGACATCTGCGCGACGAGCCTCCCGTCCCGGAGGACGCCCACGTGATCCGCAAGGCTCTCGAGTTCGTGAATATGGTGAGTCGAGATCAGAATGGTGGTGGGCGTATCGGCAAGGTGCTCGGCCAACAAGGACAACGTGCGGCTGCGCACCACCGGGTCAAGGCCGTCCGTCGGCTCGTCCAGAAGGAGAACGGGCGGGCGATGGCCCAGCGCCAGCACGAGCTGCAACCGTCGGCTCTCGCCTTTAGATAGCGTGGCGACCTGGCGGTCGAGCCGTAG
Organism: Luteitalea sp.; assembly: GCA_009377495.1. Classification (GTDB taxonomy): domain Bacteria; phylum Acidobacteriota; class Vicinamibacteria; order Vicinamibacterales; family Vicinamibacteraceae; genus WHTT01. The sequence goes on along the minus strand of WHTZ01000018.1, from coordinate 75,394 downwards.
GCCGAAGGCGAGGCTCAGGCGGTCGGCATAAGGGTGATCCCATGTTGGATAGTAGGCGGCGACGTGTTTGAGCAGGCCACGGCACATCATCCAGCGGTAGCCGTGGTCGGGGCGCTCCGGGACGTAGCCCACCTGCGCACGCGCCTCGGGGCCACGGCGAACGGTGTCCAGTCCGTGGATCTCCGCGGTGCCGGCGTCCGCACGCTCCAGATTCATCAACACTTTGAGCGTGGTGCTCTTGCCAGCGCCGTTCGCTCCGACCAGGACGTACACGGCACCCTCGGGAACGCGAAGGTTGACGCCGTCGAGTGCGGTCTCTCGACCATATCGTTTTGATATCCCGTGGGTCGTCACCGCGTTGCCGCCGCTCATTTCCCATCTCCCCGCTTTGAGCTCGACGCAGGCACCAGTGGTTCCTCCACTTCCTCGGTTGCCACTTTTCTGATCGTCTCGATCAGCTCCTTCACGCCCAGCCCGCTGCGGCGCGCTTCGAGCAACGCGCGTTTTGCGACCTCCCGGGCGACTACACGCCGGTCGGCGCGGACGTCAGGCGAGACGAATGTGCCCTGCCCCCTTCTGACGTAGAGCACGCCCTCGCGCTCCAGCTCCTGGTATGCCTGCGAGACCGTTCGCGGATTCACGACAAGCTGAGACGACAGCTCGCGGACGGACGGCATCGGGTCCTCCGCGCGAAGGGTGCCGACGACGAGAGCCCGGCGCACCTCGTCCATAATCTGGAGGTACAAGGGCCGCGGATCACGAGGATCGAGGTTCACGGGGATCAGGGACGTTCCTGCGTAGCAGTGTATTACACAACTACCACACTACACCAGAGGTTTTGACGCGCACCGATTTCGTTAGTCCTCCCGCATTGGCCATTCCGCCAACGACAATGGCGTTCGCGGCCGGATGCACTCTCCTTTGAGCGATTTGTTACGTGTTCGAAGGCACTGCTGTCGTGACGTGCACGTTGCCGCTTTCGGGCATGTTCACCAGCCACAGCGCGCCGTTCACTAGCTGGATGCAATGCCAGCGCAGCAGGCCTTCAAGACGCGCGAGCCATTCGTCGACCGTGTATCCGATCTGATGCGTAGCGTCAGCGGTCGAAAACGGATTGCGCGAATGCAAAATGCGCCCGCAGATGTTGTAAAGGTCGACCAGCTCGCCTTCGGTGATGGACAGCGCCAGCGACGGTCCAACCTGCTTATGGCCGGGAGCAACCTCGTAGGGCGCCGACATCGGCGCCGGGAAGAAATCCGGATTCACCTTCCGCAGCTTGTCGACTACGCGACCGAGCCGCCAGTCTTCTGCGAAAGTCTCGTAGTGCTGGGAATAGAGTTCCTTGTTGGCTATGAGCGACCCGAACGCGATCAGCTCACAGACCTTGCGCATCTGCAGGAAGATCGTCTCGGTGCTCACAAGGTCCTGATTCTGCGTCTCCCGAATCCGCGCAACAGCCGTCCGGGCAATGACGAGGCGCTGCCGGATCTCGGCCATGCCGTTCGCGTATCGCTTGGCGTCCTGGGTGTTCGCAGGCTCGGACGAAAGGATGATTGTCGACATCAACTCCAGTATCCCTTGGGCGCTTGACAGCCCAGGTCACACCGTTTACCGCCGGGCGGCGGAAGTTCGCGTCGGAGGTCCGACCTTGTGCGCCGCCGCTCCGCCGCGGCGGATTGTCAAGTATGACGGCGGTTCCAACGGTTCCGGTAATTTTGATCGCGAGTTTCAATGAGGTGCGGAGAAGTGGTGATCGTGAGCACACATCCTCCGCAATATCTAAACTATGTGAGTTCCCGGCTGGCTCAGCGTGCGCCTGCACCAGTTTTCTTGATCGCGCCGCTGTCAATAACGAAATCGTACTGAAAAGGAGTTGCTCAACGGTAATGGAGATCTCGCTCTGCTCCGACTGTTTTCAAGACCCTGGTTTGCGGATGGACGCGGAACGCGTCGGCATCGAGGCAGACGGGGCGTGCCCGGTGTGCGGTTCGGCGACCGGCCGAAAGCTCGACCAACAACTGATAGCGTCCGTTGCAAGAAGCTTCTTTGTCTGGGGCACGATGTCGCGCTCCGACTACGGCGCGGCGCCAATCGTGCAGTTCAACGAGCACCAGAAGACGTCGATCGATGCGCCGCCGTGGCTGGAACCGGACCTGCGGCGGATCGAAGAGGCCACGGGCTTCGGCTTCTTCCTTTACGGGCCGCGCCTCTGGATGGTCGGCGGTGTCGAGCCGCTGGAGGCGCTGCAAGATCCAGCGCAGCGTGAGCCAGTCATTCGGCGCATCGTTGCCGAGTATCCGGCTGGGACGCTGGCTGCGGGCGAGGTCTTCTACCGCATCCGGAAGGGTCCGGCGCGGCCCGACGACGCCGCGCAGTATGACAGCCCGCCGGCGGCAGGCGGGGGGCGTCTCGATACGCCGGACAATCCGGTTATGTACGGGTCGCAGGACCTGCAGGTCTGCATTCGCGAGTGCCGCGTAACGGCCGAGGACGAACTCTATGTCGCCTCGCTCGCCGCAACCCGCGACCTGAAGCTCCTCGATCTGACGCACCTGCTGTACGAAGAGCACGTCACCGAATTCGACAGCGTCGATATGGCCGTGCATATGCTCTTCCTCGCTGGTCCGCATTCGTACGAAATCACGCGGCTTATCGCGCAGGGTGCGCGCGCGGCGGGATACGACGGTGTTATCTACCCGTCGTATTTCAGTCTGCTGCGGACCGGCGGGATGCCGTTCGAGACAGCCTACGGCATTTCGCTGCGCCGTTTTCCGCAGGCCGCCGGATACGAGAGGGCGAAGATCATCCCGAACCTTGGCCTGTTCGGCAGGCCGGTGCGCGAAGGGACCGTCGCACCTCGCGGCATCAATCGGATCGTCCTCGACCGCGTGGAATACGGCATCCGGTTTGGCCCCGTGGGCTTCGACCGTGAACCGTGGCGGCCTGAAGATTTCAGCGAAGAGCCTTCGGAGGCCTGAGGCTCCTTCACTCCTGACGCTGGCGCCGCGAATAGCGCTCAGACCTGACGGACCTCACCTCCCTGAAGGGATTGTTGGCGGCGAGGCGTTGTTCAATCTCTTCGTCGAATTCCCATGGGTAGTCCATCAGGCACCATTCGACGGTGTAGTGTTCGTCGCCGTCCGGCGCGAATGTCAGCCCGATGCATCGTTGCAGACGCTGGTCGTATTTTTGCGCTATGGTGAAATTCAGAAGCGCCGTTCTCCTGTGCGAGATCACGTCGTCGGTGAGAGGGACAAAGACGAATCCGCAATCGAGCCTCGGAAACGCCACACGGTAAGGGAGGGTGAACTCGTTGGCCCTCGCTTTCAGGATCGACAGGGCAAACCGCGTCTTGAACTCTTTGAGTTCGTCTCTTCTCATCTGTGCCAGCACCGTGACGATCCTGTAATAGTCGGTTGGATTGTCCGTGGCGATGATTCTGTCGGCGTACCGGGTGATGATGCCCGACACGTCCCACTCATCAATCCGGTGCTCAATCATCTCGAGCTCGCGCGCGTGCGCGATTTCCGGCCTGACGTCCATCTCTTCGGCGATGTAGTGCCCCACCAGCGCCTGCTCCGGCAGCGAGTTGACGTAGTCGCCCCATCGGACAATCAAGCGTTCACGATGCGCGAGATAGTCCATGAATTTTTCAGATTCGGGTTCGCGAACGTCGTCCAAAGTCCTGTAAGTCGTTGGCAAGGAAGACCTCAGCGATCTCAATGCGGTTCGGAGGAGGCGGGATTTCGGATCGACCTGTGACCGAGAGAACCTTACAGATGAGAGCCGGAGGATCAGTTCAACGCATTCGGGCGATTCGATCGCCGTTGCGGTTCGACTACAAATCTGGGTTGTAAGCTGCTGTCGCCAAATGACTTTTGGAGATGGTGGACCACGACGTGATCGAACCCGCCCTCCTGCCGGATGAGTCCGCCATTTCTGCGGTGACGCTCGCGGAATTGGCCGCCGGCCCCCACGCCACCGACGACGAGGAGGAACGTGTGCGTCGTCAGGACCGCCTGCAATGGGCTTCAGCGACATGGGATCCGCTGCCTTTCGGCGCCGACGCCGCCCGGCGTACGCTCGGGTGTTCGCCGCTACCAGGGCAACTGGACGGTCGAGCCGCACGCGGCTGGCAGACCTCCTGATCGCCGCGACCGCGGCGGCACACGGCCTCGATCTCTATACTCGAAACCCGGCGGACCTCGTCGGTCTCGACCACATCCTGACCGTGGTCAGAGTGTGACCGTCAGTCCACCTATTGAACCCGGTTACCGATTCATTCGTGCCGAAGGGCGATGAGCGGGTCGATGGTCGCCGCCCTGATGGCGGGAACGAGCGTCGCGAGAGTCGCCGCCGTCCCGAGTAGGACCACAACCGCGAGATACGTGGGCCAATCCCACGGACTGATCTCGTAAAGGAGGCTGCTCAGAAGTCGGGCGCCCGCGAGCGCACCAGCAAGGCCAACCGCGAGGCCAATCGCCATTAGTCGCGTGCCGTGACCAACGACGAGGCGAACGATGTCGGTGGGCCGCGCGCCAACGGTGAGGCGCACGGCGAGCTCTTTCGTACGCTGCCCCACGAGATACGTGAGGAGGCCGAAGAGACCTACGAGGGCGACGAGCACTGCCATGCCGGCAAACGCTCCGACGAGCTGCGTCCGAAAACGCGGATAGGCCAGCGACTGTGCGAACATCTGGTCCATGGTTTCGAAGCGGACGGGGACTGTGGGATCCACGTCGTGCACGAGCGCGCGGAGCGTGTTGGCCAGCGAATCCTGATCCTGGGGCGTCCGCACGAGAATGGAGAGACTCGGAATTTGCGGGTGCTGCGCTGCCGCCACGAAGAGCTCCGGCTCCGGGGACCTCGAAGGATCCAGCCGGCGCGTGTCGGCGGCGACGCCGACGATTTCCATCCATTGCATCGTGGTCTCGCGAAAGCCGGTCCTGACGCGCTGGCCAAGCGGCGACTGGCCCGGGAACGCCTGACGCGCCAACGCCTCGTTGATGATGGCGACCGGCGGCCGATCCAGCGTGTCGCGCTCGTCGATGTCGCGCCCAAGCCGGAGTGGGATACCCAGAACTTTGAAGTAGCCGGGTGTGATCACCTGCATCTCGGCGGAGTCGTATTCTCCAGGCGGGCCTTCCGGCCTGCCCTCGATGAAGTACCCAGCGTCCGTGCTGCCGCCGCTGAGCGGTGCATAGACCGCTCCCGTCGCGTCGCGAATGCCGGGCAACGTGCGCACGCGCTCGAGGAGCTCTCGATAGAACACGCTGGCACGGCGAGCGTCTTCCTCATCGTCCTGTGCATACGACGTGTGGGCCAGGAGCACGCGCTCGGTGGCGAACCCGAGGTCGACTTGATGCAGCACTTGAAACGAGCGCAGCAGGAGGGCGGCGCCAACGAGCAGGATGACCGAGAGCGCGACTTCCGCTACGACGAGCGCCGCGCGAGCGCCGCCAGTACCGGCGGACAACGTGCCCTTCGAGCCGCCCTGCTTGAGCGCGTCCGAGAGATCGAGTCGTGACGTATGAAGGGCGGGCACGAGACCAAAGAGCAGCACCGACGCAACCGAGAGCCCCAGCGCGAACAGCATGACCGTCTGGTCTACCCGGATCTCGTCGAGACGCGGCAGATCGGCGGGTGCCAGCATCACGAGCGCCCTCACGAGCACGTGTGCGAGCCCGAGCCCCGCAACCGTCGACAACGCTGCCAGCACAACGCTCTCTGTGAGCAGTTGCCGAACGACACGGCCGCGTCCAGCGCCAAGCGCGACGCGGAGCGCAATCTCTCGCGTCCGTGCAGTCGCGCGGGCGAGCAAGAGATGCGCAATGTTGGCGCAGGCAACGAGCATGACGAGGACGACAGCCCCCATCAGAACCCACAGCGTCGTCTCCACGTTGCCGGTAAGTCGCTCTTGTAGCGGGACCAGAGCCACCGTCTTGAAGCGGTTCTCCGGATGCTCGAGGGCGATCCGATCGCCGATGATCCGCATCTCCTCGCGGGCCAGAACCAGCTCGACTGCTGGCTTCAGCTTGCCGACGACGCGGTAGTTCCCAGCCGTGCGGCTGGTGCTGCCCGGCTCGCCCTGGTCAGGTCTCCAGATGTCTGTATCGCCGTACCGGAACCCGGGGGCGGCGACACCCAGAATCTCGACGGCGCTCCCCTCGACCACGAGCTGCCGCCCGATGGCTGCGGCGCCGCTTCCAAAATGCGCCTCCGCCCAGTGGTCGCCGACTACCGCGACGGCCGCACGCGCTTCCTGCTCGGTGATGAGACGTCCCACAGAAGCGGCTCGACCGAAAACGCGGAAGAAGCGCGGGCCGACACGTTGGACGTTGGCGTACTCGGCCTGGCCGTCAATCACGATGGGCGTCTCTCCGCCAGAGGGACCGTGATAGGCCATCACCTCGAACATCGTGCTCTGGCGCTGCCAGTCACGAAAGTCCGGGCCGGATACGTTGCGGAAAGAGCGCCCCCGGTCGGTCCAGAACGTCTCGACCGAGACGATGCGATCGGCATCGGGGTAGCCAAGAGGCTGGAGCAGCACGCCGTTGACGACGGAGAAGATCGCGGTGTTCCCAGCTATGCCGAGCGCCAGCACGGCGCCTGCGCCAAGCGTGAAGGCCGCAGCTCTTCGCCAGGCTGCGGGCGGCATAGCGGAGATCGCCGACGAGATGATCCAGCCACCGCCAGCGGTTCGCCTCGTAGAAGCGTTCCTGCGCCGTCGTCACATTGCCGAAGCGCCGGCGCGCGGCGAAACGCGCCTCGTCTTCGCTCAGACCTTCGTCGCGGAGCCGTTTGGCTTCCAGATGCAGGTGAGCCTGGATCTCCTCATTGAAATCGCTCTGCTTACGCCGCCACCACATCCATCAGCCCTCCGCCCCTTCCGGGCCCAGCAAACGCCCGATGGCCGTGACGAGCCTACGCCATTGGCTGACCTCTCGCGCCAACTGCTTGCGACCGGCCTTCGTGAGCGTGTAGAAGCGCGCTTTGCGGTTGTTCTCGGACGTGCCCCACTCGGCGGCAATCCAACCCTGGGATTCGAGTCGTTGAAGTGCGGGATAGAGCGACCCATGATCGACGAGCAACACCTCTTCGGTCTGGGTCTGGATGGCGCGTGCGATGCCCTGGCCGTGCTGGCGGCCGAACACCAACGTCCTGAGAATCAGCAGGTCGAGCGTGCCCTGCAGCAGCGCGATGCGGTCTTTCTCTTCTTTGGTTGACATCCGACCCGAGTATGTCTCGGTCTCAGGTCGACTGTCAACCTAAGCCCGTCAGGAAAAAAGTCCCGCCCGACCTCATTGCCTGCGTTTCCGCAAGAGCTCTGGGCCTCCGAGCGCACCGTGTGAGGTAACCTTCGAACCTCCGGCCTCTTCCCGCAGACGTCGTCCCTTCCGTCTCATCCACCATACGACTGACCCCAACAGCACGACCGCCGTAGCGAGGGCCACGCCGAAGATAATCAGCGTGCGGTAGAGGATCGTCTGGGGGTGGAGGCGGACCTCGATCTCCACGGGCTCGCCGGCAAGACGAGCCTGCAGCGGCTGCTCCCAGGTGACGATGTTGCCGCGCTCGACCTGACGCGTCGGCGAGTTGTGGAACAGAACCTTGCTCGGCAGGTGCAAGCGAAAGGCGACCAGCTCCTCGCCGCTCCAAGGGCCTGCGCCGGATGGCCGAGCCGTGGGCTTACCAACTCGCTGGCGGTACACGTAGCCGCCTCCCTGGCGCCTCAACGCGTAGCGCGACCAGCGAAACGGTGCAGCCTCGCTCACACGCGTGACGTCGCTGGTCTGGAGTCGCACACTCACGTAGGCGCGGCCATGCCGCCGCCACGGTCGCGAGACGTATACATCGCCGGTTACGGGGGATTCGAACAGCCTGCCGATCGCCTCACGGTCAATCGGTGCGGCGGGATCTGTCGGCACGTCGAAGCCATGCAGTGCCCGCAGCGCCGGAAGCGAGCTACTCACCACGATCCTGGCCGATCCATCGAGGTTGACGAACGTCTGCTCGTCGTACTCGTACTCGCGAAACAACCCTCCAGCACAAGCGGCAGCTCCTAGCAACGCGATGAGGAGGATCCAGCTCGCCAGTCGACGAACGCGCATACCGCCTCATGATACTAGGGGTCAGGTGTCAGGGGTCAGGGGTCAGTAGGGATCAGGGAAGAGGAATCAGGAGTCGGGAAACGGCCCTTCGACTCGCTTCGCTCGCGGAAGGCGGCCGTCAGGCGAGTCGAATGGGATTCAGCGCCGCCACGGCCGGAGTATCCTTGTGGGTGAGTATGCCTGAACGCCCTGTCTTGTTTCTGATCGACGGCAGCTCGCAGATGTATCGCGCCTACCACGCGATTCGCGGGCTGACGGGCCCCGATGGCCGTTCGACCAACGCCGTGTACGGCTTCGTGACGATGCTTCGAAAGCTGGTGCAAGACCACACGCCGGCATTCATTGGTGCTGCGTTCGACCTGGCCGGGCCGACCTTTCGCTCCGAGTTGGCCGCCGACTACAAGGCAAATCGAGCGCCCATGCCACCCGATCTCGCCGAGCAGGTCCCGTGGGTGCACGAAGCGTGTGCCGCGCTCGGTGTTCCAATCATCACGTGCGAGCGCTACGAGGCGGACGATGTGATGGCAACGCTGGCGCGACGGGCGGTTGGGCAGGGCTTCGACGTCGTACTGGTGACCGGCGACAAGGATTTCTTCCAGCTCGTCGATGAGCACGTTCGCGTCTTCAACCCGCGGGACGAGGGAACGTGGTATGACCGGCCTGGCGTCGTTGAGAAATTTGGCGTGCCGCCTGACCGTGTGGTCGACGTGGTCGCGCTGATGGGCGATGCCATCGACAACATCAAAGGTGTCCCTGGGATTGGCGAGAAAGGTGCGCGCGAGCTCATCGCGCAGCACGGATCGCTCGATGCGCTGCTCGCACACGCTGCGGAAGTGCCGCAGAAGCGGTATCGCGAGGCGCTTGCCACGCATCGCGACCAGGCGCTGCAGAGCCGCGATCTGGCTCGCATTCACGCAGATGTCCCAGTCGACGTCGATCTCGATGACCTGCGTTACGGCGGCCCATCACAGTTGGCGGCATTCGAACTGTTCTCGCGTCTCGGCTTCCGATCGCTCGTCTCCGAGTACGCGCCCTCGGCCACCGAGGTCGAGCGCGACTACCGCATCGTCACGTCGCTCGACGAGGTGCGTGCACTGGCGGCGGAGCTCGATTGCGCCGGGCGATTTGCGCTGTACGTGGCCGGCGACGGGCCGGCACCCATGCCAGGTACGCTGGTCGGCATGGCCGTGTCCACGGGTCCGCGCTGGGCGCGCTACATCCCATTCGGTCACACGACGCTCGAAGCAACGAGCAACGTCGACGTGGCGGCCGCGCTGGGCGTGCTGAAGCCCGTGCTCGAAGACCCCAAAACCGCCAAGGTCGTGCACGATGTCAAGACCGCGGCCGTGTTGCTCGAGCGTCACGGCATTGTCTTGCAGGGTCCCCAAGACGACCCGATGCTGGCGAGCTATGTGCTCGACGCGACGCAGTCGAGCCACGCCATCGAGCCGCTGGCACTCGAGCGCCTCGGCTACCGCGCCACGGCCGTCGAAGACGTCTGTGGGCGCGGCGCGAAGGCCATTCCGCTGGCTCGGGTGCCGGTCGATGCGACGGTGGTGTTCGCGGGTGAGCGCGCCGACCTCGCGCTGCAACTGCGCGACACGCTCGTGCCCGCCCTGGAGCGCGAGGGCCTGACCTCCGTCTATCGCGAGCTCGAGCTGCCGCTCGTGGCGGTGCTGGTGGACATCGAGAGTGCCGGCGTGCGCCTCGACATCACGGTGCTCCGCGGCTTGTCGGCGCGCCTGGAGGAGGAGCTTCAGCGACGCACCGCGCGCATCTACGAGCTCGCAGGAGTGGCGTTCAACATCAACTCCCCCCGCCAACTGGCCGAAGTGCTCTTCGACAAGATGCAGCTTCCCGCGCTCAAGCGCACGGGCAAGACCCGCGCCGCGTCGACCGCCGTCGAAGTGTTGGAGGAGCTGGCACTCGTACACGAGCTGCCGCGGGAGATCCTGGAGTGGCGGGCCGTCCAAAAGCTCAAGGGCACGTACGTGGATGCCCTCCCGCAGCTCATCCACCGCGACACGAGTCGGATTCACACGTCGTTCAACCAAGCGGTGGCGGCCACCGGGCGCCTCAGTAGCTCGGAACCCAACCTCCAGAACATTCCCATCCGCACCGAGCTCGGCCGGGAGATTCGCCGTGCGTTCATCGCCGAGCCTGGCAATGTGATCATCTCGGCTGACTACTCCCAAATCGAGCTCCGCGTGCTGGCGCACCTCGCGAATGAGAACGCGCTCATCGACGCGTTCCGGCGCGGTGAGGACATTCACGATCGGACGGCGCTGCAGGTGTTTGGCGCAGATAGCGGTCTGAGCAAGCACGAGCTCCGCCGGCGCGCCAAGATCATCAACTACGCGCTGCTCTACGGCAAGACGGCGTTCACGCTCGCGCGTGACATTGGTGTGCCCCAACAGGCCGCACAGGAGTTCATCGACGCGTACTTCCGCGGCTTCCCCTCCGTGCGACGGTTTCTCGACGACACGCTGGCCCGGGCACGCGACACGGGCATCGTGACGACCATGTTCGGACGACGCCGACTGGTGCCGGAGATCACGAGCCGGAACGGCCAGATTCGCGCCGCGGCGGAGCGCGTAGCCGCCAACCTGCCTATTCAGGGCAGTGCTGCCGACATCCTCAAGCGCGCCATGATCAACCTGCATGCGGCACTCGCGGAACGTCCGGCGCGTGATGGCCGATGGCCGTGCATGATCCTCACGGTCCACGACGAGCTCGTGTTCGAGGCACGGCGCGAGGAAGCGGACGAGATCGCCGCGCTCGTGCGCCATCACATGGAGGGCGCGGTAGCGCTCACCGTACCGCTCACCGTTGACGTGGGCATCGGGGAGAACTGGAAGGAAGCCAAGGGATAACAAACCAGTTTCAAATCGCAGCTAGCGCGTTTCGAACGGCAGGTCGTTCAGACTTCACGTGTTGGCCAGCCTCGTGGTTAGGGGCTGCCGATCGAGGAGGGCTCGGTGCTGAGCAAGTCCCTCACTGTCAAGCTGCTAGTCGGGACCGCCGCCCTGTGCGGCGCCTGCGGTTATGAATCGAGTGAGCCTACTGCGCCTGAACCGGCGCCACGGCCCAGTACGGCTGTCACGGCCGTGGACGACGTCGCGCGCGAGCTCGACTGGGGTAACATCACCTTCAATGCGCCATCAGCAATGAGGTATCAACAACCGGAAACAGTCGAACTGCTGTTGTCTCCTTCCCTTCCAATCGCCCAACTCCAATCGCAGCTCGAGCAGCAGGCCGGTGCAGAATCTGCCAAAGTAAAGATTTCCAACCGCATGGAGGCCACGCTGACGGGCACCGGTTTTGCGATTCAAGCGCAGGCCCCCGATCTGCAGGCCATCTCCAGCGAGGGCACGTCACGTTGGCGCTGGGAGGTGACTCCTACCAGCCACGGGAGTCAGCGTCTCAGTCTCGTTCTGTCAGCGCACATCGACGTGGCCGGCCGTGACGCACCCCTTGTGATTGAAACGTTCAATCGGCGCATTGAAGTGGACATCACCGTCCGTCAACGCGTGTCCAGCTTCGTTCAGAACAACTGGCAGTGGCTCTGGACCGCCCTTCTTGTGCCGATTGCCGGATACCTGGGGACGCGTTGGAAGCGACGACGAGCGCAGCCGAAACACTGAGGAGTGACGAAAGGATGATTCTGACCAAGCGCCTCAGCATCGACACAAAAGGCCAGGGCGATGTCCGCGACGTCACGGCGGAGGTGGGTCAGATCGTTGCTGACTCGCGCCTCGAGGCTGGCGCGGCCACCGTATTCGTCGTTGGTTCCACTGCTGGGGTGACCACGCTGGAGTTCGAGTCGGGCGTCGTCGCGGATCTGGACCACGCCTTCGAGCAGATTGCACCGCGTCGTGCGGCATATGAGCATCATCGGCGCTGGGGCGACGATAACGGATCGAGTCACGTTCGGGCGGCGATGCTGGGTCCGTCGCTCACGATTCCCTTCGAGGAGCGTCGTCTTCTGCTGGGTACCTGGCAGCAGATCGTTGTCGCTGAGTTCGACACGGGTGCCCGCCGACGCGAGCTGGTCGTGCAGGTCATCGGCGAATAACCTGTGGGCCCTGACACCTTCGTCGGTTCGGGTGTATCGTGGAAGCAATTAGCCATGTCTAGGGGGAACGGCTGGCAGCCTGCTTACCTGACGCTTGCGCCGACCGAGCGTTGGTCGCGCGCCGAACGGGCGATCTCGTCCCTCGCCGATTGCCGCGCGTGCCCACGCGACTGTGGTGTGAACCGCCTGGAGGACAAGTGGGCTGCGTGTAAGACCGGCCGCCACGCCGTGGTGGGCAGCTATGTCAACCTGATGGATCAGTACTTCCCGGCCGGCAAGGTGAGCCGGGAGTCTTTCACCGAGATCAACCGCCGCTTGGACCAGGCCGAGTACCGGCAGGCACTGCAAATCGCGCGAGACCTGGGTCTCCGGCGTCTCGACACGCGTCGACCGCATCCTCGGCTGGCCGCACGGCTCGCGTAGGAAAGCTGAAAACGGGGACGACTCTCGATTTCATTTGCTCGAGGAGCCTGAACATCATGCGTGTCCGTGTGTCCGCCCACGCCGCTGCAACATTCCTTGTGGTCGCGATGTTCGTGCCGGCAGTGTCGAGCGTGCCGGCTCCTGTGGCAGCTCCCTCGGAGCGCACGCATCCGGGACTCCTCTTCACCGAAGACGATGTCGCACACATCAAGCGGCGCGCGCAGCATCCAAAGCTGGCGCCCGTCGCGCAGTCGCTGCTGGCACGAGCGGAAGCCCTACTCTCGGCACCCCCCATCGTGCCGTCCGTGACCAAACGCGGTGAGCCGGACCCACCTGGTGAGACGAAGGGCATTGGCTCCGCGCGCCGGCTGCAGGGCCGCGTCTTCACTTGGGCGATGGCGTACACGCTCACCGACCAGCGAAAGTACCGCGACGCGCTCGTCGCAGCGCTCGATGATGCGCTCGCCAAGTGGCGTATTTGGGTAGACACCGCTCATCCGCCACCCTACGACCTGATGACCGGCGAGAACGCGCTCACCTTCGGGATCGCGTACGACTGGCTCTATGACGACCTCACGCCGGAAGAGCAAACCCGCCTGCGAGAAGGGATCGAGCGGCGCGCCCTGCAACCGTACCTCGACGCCGTCACCCGTGAAGAGCCAATGGGTTGGTGGAAGGGCTCGAACAACTGGAACGCCGTGTGCAACGGCGGCGCAGCGGTAGCCGCACTGGCGCTCCGAGACGAGAGCAAGCTCGCCTCAACGGCGCTGCCGCTGGCCGTCGAAGGGATGAAGGTCTACTGGGATCAGTTGCCGGACGATGGCGCGTGGAATGAGGGGACCGGGTATTGGCAATATGGCCATCGATACGGCTTCATGTCTGCCGAGGCTTTGAGAAGAGCGGGCGAGCCGTTCGCAGAAGAGCTCTTCACCCGTCCGGGCGTGAAACAGACCGGATACTTCCCGCTCGTGTTCAATCCGGGCGCGACACTGACGGCGAGCTTTGGCGACTCCAATGGACGCGTTGACGATCCGATCATGTATCTGCTCGGCCGGGCGTTCCAGAACCCGGACTTCGTCTGGTTTCAGGATGAGAATGGCTTGCCCGACGCCTCCTACGAAGGCTGGCCACGCGAAGCGCTCACCTTGTTGTGGCGGGCCGTAGATGAGGCGTGGTTGCCAGATCCCGAGCGCTCGTTCACGCCGGCAATTCCCAATCCTGCGGTCTACACATCCATTGGCTGGGCGCTCATCGCACCGTCACAGCCGGATCCACCGTTCTTCCTCGCCCTCAAGAACGGATCGCTCGCCGCCAGCCACACACATCTCGATCTCAACCACGTGAGCATGGGCGTCGCGGACACGCTCGTTCTGCGCGAGCTCGGTAGCCGCCCCTACCCGGCGGACTACTTCGGACCGAAGCGCTTGCAGTATTACGAGATCACAACGGCTGGTCACAACACACTCCTCGTCGGGGGCAAGGGACAGGTACCCAAGCGCGAGGGGCATCTGGAAGGACCATTCGAAGGCCCCGGCTACGTGGCGCTCACCGGCGTTGCGGATGGCGCTTACGAGACCGAGACGATGCGGGCTCGGCGACACGTGGTCTTCGTCGGCAAGCGATACTTCGTTCTGCTCGACGAGATCGAAACAGCGGATCCAGAAACCGTGGAGCTGCGGTTTCACACCGCCGGCGACGTCACCGAGATCGCGCAACATCACTGGTCGCTCACAGACGACTCGGCCAGTGTGGATCTCCGCTTTGCCGCCACGACGCCGCTCGCCGCAACCGCGGCGACACCGGATGGCTGGATTCACCCGCTCCGCGTCCTCCGCCTCGCATCGACGAGGCCCGCGCCCTCTCACCTCGTCGCCACCGTCCTCACGCCGCGACAGGGAGATACACCGAGCGAGGTACCGCCTGTTACGCTCGAGCAAGCGGGTAGCACGCTTACGGTGACGATTGGAGCGGATCATGTCCGCTTCGACAGGACAGGAGACACTTGGAAGGTCCAGCAGGTCAGCCAGTAAGACGTCACAGGCCAGCGGGGTGCAGGGCCCGTTTCACCTTGTTGTAGATCTCTTGAATTTTAATCCTCGGATTCTGCCGGCATTGAGGACGAACCCAGCAACTTGGCCCGACGAACCGCGCATGAAATGTATGCTGCCGATCGAGCTGCCGAAGTAATCGGTGATCATCGGCGCCAGTTTGTCGGGCTGATGCTTCAAGCGCTTCAAGATCAGCGCGCCGTCCTGCACGCCGATGCGGTAGACGGGTTCGAGCTCGTCGCTGCGGTAAACGCCGACGTAATCGGATAACTCTGCGCGCGTGGGCTCGAATTCGGTGGCGGCTTCCAAAACGCGTTCCTCGGAGCTCCCGTCAGCCTTGGCGACCAGAGTCAACGGATCGTCTGTGCTCCCGCGTCGGAATTCGATCTCGATCGGCGGCCCAGCCAGCCGGAAACGGCTCGCCGCGAGCGGTTGCATTTCGTAGCTCTGGTCCGGACCCAAAAGCAGTGAAAGCTTTGTGTCCTCGAGCGCAACCTTCCATCCGGACTCCTCCTCCTGGTTCCAATACAATCCCGCAAACTGCGCCAATTGCCGAGGAGTGAGCACGACGGTGCTCGTGGCGTTCGCGGCGGGTGCACGCTTGGGTTCCTTCAACGCCCCAGCCAGGTAGATGTCGGCAATCGCTCTTGTCAGCGTGCCGGGATTCGTCTGCGCGAGGTTGCACAAGCAGGCGGCCGAAAAGCGATGGTCCGGAAAACGCAACAAGTCTGCCCGGTACCCGGCGTCGGCGCCCCCATGATCGATGGTGGTCGCGCCCCGGTACGTCCCGTGCACCAGACCGGAGGCATAGTCGAGCACCTTGCCGCTATCCAGCTTGCCACGTTGCAACATCTGTTGGATCAGCGCCGTGCCACCGACCTTCGGCTCATAGAAGTTTTGGTCCCACCGCGCCAAGTCTTCCACCGTTGTCAGCAGGCTCGTTGCGCCGGCCGTATCGAAGTTCGTGATGCTCAGTTTGAACTCACCTTCGCCCTTACCCCGCTCGTAACCGTATGCCATCTGCTTCACGATTTCCGCATGATCGTCGCGGAAGTGCGTATCGTTCATACCAAGCGGTCGGAAGATCCGTTCGACGGTAAAGTCGCGTAAGGATTTTCCGGAGACGCGCTTCACGATCTGCGCCAGCAGCGTGTAGCCAGTGTTGGAATAGGTATGCTTCTCGCCCGGCTTGAAGTTCAGCTCTTTCTGGGCGGACATGACGTCGAGGACATCCTGATCGGTGATCAGATCGAGGGCGTAGCGCCAGCCCGCTAGACCGAGCAGCGACCACTGGTCTCGTAAGCCGCTCGTGTGATGAATCAGGTGCCGGATCGAAATCGGCACTCCGAAATCGGGCAGCTCTGGAACGTACTTCCGCACCTCGTCATCCAGTTTCAGCTTTCCTTCTTGCGCGAGCAGGACAATCGCCGCAGCCGTGAACTGCTTCGAGATGGAGGCCACGTGGAACACCGTCTCCGGACGGATAGGGATGTCGTGATCCAGATTGGCCATCCCATAGCCACGCTTGTAGACGACCTGCCCGTCGTTGATAACCGCTACCGCGCAGCCCGGGGAGATCGTCGAATCGTACGACTCGAAAAGCTCGTCGACCTTGGCGTGAAGCTCGGAGTCGGTCAGAAGGGTGGTGGCGTCTGGCGTGGGCGCTGGTTGCGCCATCGCGGTAAGACCCAGGACTGACAGCAGGAACAGCGTGCGGGCCATGAGCGCTCCAGATGTTACCTTGTCCATTTCCGCTTCACCAAGTCCCACTCGGCTAACATCCCGTCACGCGCTTCGTCGACATCGCTGACGTTCGACAGGCGCTCGAGGCGCTCAGGAATGATGCCTTGCCTGACCAAGCGGTCGAGATCGCTACGCAGCGTGGCAGCATGGTTCGCGGGCGCGAGCGCGCCTTGTACCCATCCGGCAATCGCGAGATGCCACGCGAGATCCACTTCGCTGCGCGCCAGGGCCGCGGCGGCGCGCCAGTACGCGGCCGTGGCCGAGCCAGGGCTGTGTCTCAGCTCGGCGGTCATCCGCTCGGCGATGACCGCGTAGATCCGCGACCGTTCGTCCGCATCACGGGTCTGCGCGAAGCGGTCGAATGCGGTTGCCCACCAGTCGAGCACCCGATCGCGGTCCGCGGGCGCCAAATCCGCCCCCTCACCCAACGCGGCATCGAACAGCTCCGCCGCTGGACGGTACGCGGCATCCAGGTACAGAGCCTCCGCAAACCCGACGATGAGCTCGGCTCGATGGCGACTGGAAAGCTGCTCGGGATCAACGGCTCTCAGCGCCTCGCGCGCCCTCATGAGGTCTGCCGGATCAGCCGTCTCACGGAATCGTTCCAACGTTGCGCGCCCAACGAGGAGCAAGGCCTCGCTCTGTCTGCCCGGAAGCTGGAGCGCGGGCGCGGCCGCATCAACGGCGCGAGCCCAGTCCCCGCGGTTGTAGAAAGCACGCGCCTCGACCAATGGGTCGACCGTCTGCGCGGTTGTCGCCACACCCAGGACAACCCAAGCGACCAGCGTCAACGACAACGCTCGGCCGCGGAGCCCCCCACCAGCGTGGCAGGCCGTGCGGGGACCCTGGAGAGACACGTTCTGATCACGATAAGTCATTGAATAGTAATAGTTTATTTAGATCATCCACCACAATTTGTTATAATCGCGGCGTGGCAGAGCCAACCATCCTGCCTCGCAGCAAGCACGTGCTCTCGCGACGCGAGATCGATCCAGACGCTCTCAAGGTGCTGTATCGCCTGCATCGTCATGGCTTCAGTGCGTACTTGGTTGGCGGAAGCGTGCGCGACCTGCTCCTCCGCCGCCGGCCGAAGGACTTCGACATCGGAACGTCTGCTCATCCTTACCAAGTCAAGCGGCTCTTTCGCAACTGTTGGGTTATCGGACGACGCTTTCGCCTGGCTCACGTACGCTTCGGGACCAAGACGATCGAGGTGGCCACGTTTCGCCGCAAGCTTCCGGCCGGCACCGAAGGGGAGCCCCCGCTCGGCGTCTCCAGCGCGCAGGCCGGGGAGCCTTCCCCACCGGTCGCGCGGCCCACGGGCCGCCCTCAAGACCTGGCCAGCGGCATCGTGCGACGCGACAACACCTTTGGCACGCCCGAGGAGGACGCGTTTCGCCGTGACTTCACGGTGAACGGCCTCTTCTACGACATTGCGACCTTCTCGATCATCGACTACGTTGGCGGCCTCGGTGACTTGGCCACACGCGTCGTCCGGTCGATCGGCGACCCGGACGAGCGGTTCCAGGAAGATCCGGTCCGCATGCTACGCGCGGTCGTGCTGGCCTCGCGGCTCGACTTTACCCTCGATTCAGCTATTCCGGAAGCCATCCGCCGACACGCACCGCTCATCGCGCAGAGCGCTCCGGCGCGCCTGCTCGACGAGTACTACAAGATCCTGCGAAGTGGCGCTGCCCAGATTTCGTTTGCGCGGCTGGCGGACAGCGGCTTGCTCGACCACATCACGCCGGATCTCTTGACCGGTGATCACGCGCGCCTGGCGCGGGCGCTCGAAGCGCTCGACACGTATCGTGCGCGGTTTGCCCAGGCACCGGAGACACTCACGAACGCGATCCTCATGGGCACACTGCTCGTGCCGCTCGGCCTGTTCGGTCTGCGTGGCCCGAGCCAAGATGACGTGGAGGCGCCCGTTACGAGAACGCTGGGGCTGCTGCCAGTCTCGCGGCGTGACCTCGAGCGCCTGGTTCAGGTGCTCGGCCTGCAGCCACGCTTGCTCCAAACGGACCGTCCCGTGCGGGCGCAGCGCGGCCTGCTACAACGTGGCGCGCTGCGAGACGCCCTCACCTGGCTCGAGCTTCACGGCAACCAGCCGGACGCGGTTGCGTACTGGCACGACCTGTTGGTCGAGCGCGGCCAGGCGCGTCCGGCCGCTGGGAACGGCACAGAAGACCCGACCTGGCGCGCTCGTCGCCGACGGCGCCGGCGACGGGGAGGTCGCCGTTCGCGACCAGGCGACGCGCGCAACTAATCCCACGCTGCCCGCAACCCGAACCTGAGCGCCCGGGGAGCACCAATCGTTCGCAGTGGCGTACGCCCAACGTCGTACTCGGCATCGAAGAGGTTCTCAACCGCGGCAAACAGAGCCACCCCTCGAACGAGATCCCGCTCCACGAGCAGGTCAACGACGGTCGCATCGCTCAGCTTCAGGGTATTGCGATCATCTTCCCACTGCGGCCCCACGACGCGCACCTGTCCACCGACGGTCGCCACACGTGGGTGACTGTAGCGCATGTCGAACGCCACGTGAGCGCCTGGCACCTGCGACACATCCTTCCCGGCCAGTCCCTCCGCCGACGCTGTGAATACGGCATCCGTGAGGCCCGCGCTGACACGAACGAAGAGGGACCGGCGCGGGTACCACGCCGTCTCGACTTCGAGACCGGCTGCCCGAATGCGTCCCGCATTTCGTCGCTCGCGCACGATCAACGTCGGCTGCTGCTCAACCGTCACGTTGGTAATGGCATCGTCGAGGACGGTATGAAAGGCTGTGAGCGCGACTGAGCCCCACCGACGCGAGACGATGGCTGCGACCTCGCCGCCCCTGGATGCCTCGGGCGCCAGCGTTCGGTTGGGTAGGGTAACCACGTTACCTACGCGAAACCCGCGTAGGCGCTCGTTGAGCGTCGGCCTGCGGAAGGCGCGATAGACCGATCCGCGGAGGGTGATGTCGCGGTGCACGTGCCACAGTAAGGAAGCGCGCGGGCTCACGAACGTATCGTCGACAGAGTCGGGCCGGTTGCCGAGTCGCGTTTGCAGCAGGTCTGCACGCACGCCAGCGATGACCTGAAGCCCAGACGCAATCGCGCCAGAGGCCTGTCCGAAGAAGCCAATCGTCCGCTCTCGCCCCTCTTCCCTCGTCTCAACGGGGGTGGGCCCGGCGAGGCGTGTTTCCGAGAGAACACCGTGCGTATCGCGCGCGTCGAAGCCGCCGAGCCACGAGATGGTCGTCGAGGCACGCGCCGCCTCGGCACTCACGGCCACGACCTCGCTGGGAACCCGTTGTCGCTGTGTGAGCTGCTCACCGTTGCGATCCGCCGCAACCGCCGAGAAGCTTTGGTCGTAACCTTGCGTCAGGCCGTAACCGTGCACCCGCCACGTGGTGTCGTGCACCTGGCCCGTCACATCCACCGCGAGCTGGCGCTCGTTGGTGTCGTTGCGCTGCAGCGGCGTGCCGTTGGTCCGATCTTCATCGAAGAGCGCGGCTCGCGTGGTTGTCGTCACGCCGCGCATCGTAGGAGCCGCGAGGCTCAGCGTGAGCACGCGCGTGGACACGCCGGCCCGCTCGTCGACCAGACCTCGATCCGTACGGGAGACGGGCACGAAGCCGCTCGTGTCAAAGAGCTCGCCGGCCCCAAACACGCGCCAGCCCCTCAGTGGTCCACCCACGTACGCGGACGCCCGCGAGGTGCCGAGCGTGCCTGCTTCGACCGACGCGCGGGCAGCAGGGCCCACCGGATCCACCGTGAACACCTGAACGACACCGCCAACGGCATCGGCGCCGTACACGTCGCTCGCGCCACCGCGGGCCACCTCGACGCGGTCGATGGCCGCGCGCGGCACGCGGGACCAGTACACCCACCCGCCGAACGGATCGTTGAGCGGTACGCCGTCGGCAAGGACCAGGCTCCGGCTTGCGCCGGACGCAGAGAGACCGCGCAGCGTGACGCCTTGCGTGGTTGGATTCGCGCTTCGGGAGGATGAGCGCCGGAACAGTGTAAAGCCGGGTGTGAGGCGCAGCGCCTCGTCGAGCGTGAGCGCGCCCGTTGCCGTGAGATCACGACTCGAAAGCACCGACACGCTCGCCGGGCCCTCACGCCCGCGCAGCGGGCGACGCGCCGCGGTCACGGTCACGGTCTCGGCTGGACCCTGCGGCGGGAGCGTCAACTGCAAAGACACGGCGTCGAGGTCGGCCGAGCGTGCGACCGGTAGCTCGACCTCGCGCGAGACGTCGACAAAGCCATCGGCACTCGCGGTAACGCGGACCACTTCCATGCGGCTTTGCTCACCCTCGGCGGAGGGCCGCTGACATGCGCGCGCGCGCTCGATCTGAAGTGTGAACGCACCTGTCTCGTCCGTGGCGCTGCGTCCGAGCAGAATCGCACCACAGGTGGCGAGCACGGTGGCTTGGGCAAGCGGCTGGCCGGCCGCATTCACGACCGCACCGACAACGATGACGCTCGTCGAGGCAGGTCGAGGCGAAGCCGTGAGCACATCGAGCGAAACGGCGACGAAAAGGGCCAGCATGCCCGACTCAACCGTGGCTGCGCTCGAACTCGCGCATGAATGCCGCGAGGGCGTCGACGCCTTCTTCCGGAAACGCGTTGTAAATCGAGGCGCGGATGCCGCCCACCGACCGGTGCCCCTTCAAGCCGTCAAGACCCTCCGCGGTTGCGTCCGCCACGAACGTCTTCTCGAGGGCCTCGCTCGGTAGTCGGAACGTCACGTTCATGAGCGAGCGGCTCTCCGGTTGGGCATGACCCCGATAGAAGTCGGTGCGGTCGATCTCAGCGTAGAGCTGGCTGGCCTTCCGCTCGTTTCGCCTCCCGATTGCTTCGAGGCCACCCTCCCGACGCAGCCATTTGGCCACGAGGCCGACGACATAGATGGCAAACGCCGGCGGCGTGTTGTAGAGCGAGTTGTTATCCGCGTGGGTCGCGTAGCTCAGCATCGTCGGTATGCTCGACGGCGATCGGCGCGCGATGTCGTCGCGAATGATGACGAGCGTCACGCCGGCCGGACCCAGATTCTTCTGCGCGCCAGCGTAGATGAGCGCGTGGCGCGCGACGTCGAGCGGGCCGCTGAAGATGTTTGAGGAAGCGTCGACCACCAGCGGCCGGTCACCAACGTTCGGTATCTCGCGCCACTCCGTGCCGTAGATGGTGTTGTTCGAGGTTGCGTGCACGTAGGCGCCACGGCCCGAGAGCCGTATCTCGTCCGGGCGCGGGATGCGCGTGAAGTTCTCCGACTGGGTGGAGGCGGCCACGTGCACGGTTCCCACACGGGCGGCTTCCTTGACGGCCTTTTGCGACCACGTGCCGGTGACGATGTAGTCGGCTTCGCCACCGGGCGGGATGAGGTTCATCGGCACCATCGCGAACTGCAGGCTCGCGCCGCCCTGCAAGAACAGCACGTGATAGTCGTCCGGAATGCCGGCCAGCGCGCGGATGTCCGCAGTGGCCTCTTGCAGAATCCGTTCGAAAGGCTTCGAGCGGTGGCTGATCTCCAGCACCGACAGGCCGACGCCGGGGAGCGAGACGAGGTCGCGCTGCGCTTCCTCGACGACCGAGAGTGGCAGAATCGCAGGCCCGGCACTGAAGTTGAAGATGCGGTGGACAGAGGTTTTAGTAGTCATAACGTGGGCGTTCTTCTCACAGGGCTCATGTTAGCATCGATGCCCGTGATCGCCGACGCACACGATCTCGTCGGAGGCGAGGTCCTGATCGCGGATGTCTGCATCGCAGGAGCTGGCGCCGCTGGCATCACGATCGCGCGGGATCTCGTCGGCTCCGGGCTGCGCGTGATCATGCTCGAGAGCGGCGGGCTCGAGCGCGACGAGGAGACCCAAGCGCTCTACCAGGGGCCGCACACAGGGCTCCCGCTCCAGCCGCTCGACTTCTGTCGCCTGCGGTACTTCGGCGGAAGCACGAACCACTGGTCAGGGATTTGCCGTCGGATCGAGCCGGAAGTCTTTGCCGACCGCCCGGGGGTGGCCGAGGGGTGGCCGATCGACCCGAACGTTCTCGCCCCGTATTACCGGCTGGCCCACGCCACCTGTGGGATTGGCGCCAACGAGTTCGAGGCGGCGCCGATCGCCGAGCGCGCGGGGGCGTCGCTGTGGCCACTCGATCCGACGCGCGTGGATCAGGTCGTGTACCAGTTGAGCGCGCCGGTGCGATTCGGTGAGGCCTACCGCCAGGAGCTTTCTGACGCAGACAACGTCACTATCTACCTCCACGGCAACGTCACGCAGGTGACATTGACCGAAGCCGGCGGCCGTGTCCAGGCGTTCGCGTGCGCCACGCTTCGGGGAACGCGCTTCGAGGTCCAGGCGGACCACTACGTCTTGGCCCTGGGTGGCATCGAGAATCCGCGGGTGTTGCTCGCCTCGACCGAACAGGAGCGCGCGGGCGTCGGTAACGCCCACGACCTCGTCGGGCGCTACTTCATGGAGCACCCGCACGTGTATGCGGGTGCGGCAATCATCGCGCACCGTGCGGTCGACGCGTCTTTCTATCTGCATGGCGCCGCGGTGGACGTGGTCGATGGCGACGACCAAGCTCCTGTCCCGACCCGTGTCATTCCGGCGATCGCGCCGTCAGCCGTGGTGAGAGCGCGGGAGTCGTTGATCGCGCTCGCGTGCACGATCGGCGCATCCAATCCGCGCGCGCTGTCCGAATTGACGGATACCTTTCGGCCAGACCAGATTGGCTCGCTGCTGCGCGCGGGCACGGAAGACCTCGCGGTGTTCATGCTTACCGTCCGCACGGAGCAGCGGCCGCTTCGCGAGAGCCGGGTCACCCTCACGGCCGAGCGCGACGCGCTTGGCATGCCAAGGGCCCGGGTCGACTGGCGTGTCGCCGACGAGGACCGTGCTGACCTGCGGCGCGGTTTCGAGATCCTCGGGGCTGAGATCGCGCGCGCGCGAGTCGGCCGCTTGTGGATGGCCGTGGACGGCAATGGTCGCTATCCGACAGACGGGATCACGGGCGGTTGCCACCACATGGGAACCACGCGGATGAGCGACGATCCGGAGCGCGGTGTCGTCGATGCCCATTGCCGCGTGCACGGGCTCGAGAACCTGTTCGTCGCTGGAAGCTCCGTGTTCCCCTCTGCTGGGTTTGCCAACCCGACGCTGACGATCGTCGCCTTGGCGCACCGCCTGGCCGCTCACCTCCGTCAAAGGGTAAAGGGGTAGGGGGTCAAGGGCAAAGACAGGTGCGAGGGGCAAGGTGCGAGGTCCAAGGGCTGTCTCAGGGAACAGGGAGCAGCCCTGGCACCTGTCTTTATTCCTTGGTGTATGCTGTCAATGCCAATGTTGGCTCCCTTCAGTAAGCCGCTGCCACGGATCAAGCTTGGCTCCTCGCCAGACCGTCTCCTGCGCTTGGCGCACCTCCGTCCACAGCTTGCCGGCCACGTCGACCGCGTTGAGGCCGGCACGCTCATCGGATGGGCAGCCGACCTGGCGCACCCCGGTCGACGTGTCGCCGTTGAGTGTTGCCACAACGGTCGCCCAGTCGCTTCCGCCGTCGCGAACGAGTTTCGTCAGGACGTCGAAGCGGCCGGCATCGGTGATGGCGTGCACGGGTTCACATGCGTCCTACCAGACGATTGTGCGGATATTCCGAATCTTCGGATCTCGGTGCGTGTTCGAGGAACGCAGACAGCGCTCCCACATCACGAGTCGTACGATGTTGCGGTCGATATGCGCGAGTTCCTCTGGTTCATCGCAACGGATATCGTCAACAATTGCAATTTGCGGTGCCCTTTCTGCGTCGTCGACTACAGTGCCGTCAAGGCCACCCAGCTCATGACGGAGGGCACATACCGTAGCCTGCTCCGTCTCATCCAGTGCGTGCCCGACGGTAACTTTTATCTGTCATGTCTGCACGAGCCGACGCTGCATCCGCGCCTGAACCAGTTCCTCGAGTTGATCCCAGTAGACGCGCGCAAGAAAGCCTTCTTCACCACGAATCTGGCGAGGCCGCTCAAGGAGGCCGACTTCCATGCTTGGGCACACTCCGGCCTGCATCACATCAACGTGTCGCTCGACACGCTCGATGCAGACCGCTTCGCCGTGCTGCGCAAATTCGGGCGCTTGGACGCTTTTCGAAGGAACCTGAACCTCTTGGCAGAGGTGTTTCGGCGAACGCCGGGTGCGCCGTTACTCCGCTACATCACGATGGCATTCCGGTCGAACTTCGAGGAGATCCCGGAGATCGTGCGGTATTCGCGTGAGCACTGGCTGGCCAGCGAGAACGAGATTCGCTACACGTTCAACGTGGCCCACATCACCGACGACTTCCGCCGCCAGGAGTACCTACACAAGGAAGACTGGGAGGTGCTGACCGAGCGGCTGCATCGGTCGGGCTATCCGGTGCGCATCTCCTACCCGCCCGAGGACGACGAGCAGAAGATTCCGGCTCAGAACTACTACGAGTTTCAGGAACCAACAGGCGACCCCAGTTACATGCGACTGTTCAAACCGCTTGGCCTTCGAGCGCGGCCGGACGGCACGATTCTAGTCGGAGGCGCTGAAGACGCGCTTCGGGTCAATATCACCGCGCTGAAGGACCCGGTGCGGTTCTTCCGCGCGGTGCTGAAAGAGTGTCAGCCTCGGTAGGCGTGCACGGAGGAAAACGGTCCCCGTTTTCCGTTTCCCTTACAACGAGACAACCTGCAGGTCGAGGATGTTGGCGTTGCCCTGTCGGATGATGTTCAACAGCGCGACATCCGGCTCGCGTCCGAGGTTGATGCGGGCAACGGCGGCCTCGGCGCCTTCGAACACCACGTTCTCTGTTTCCTGTACATTGATGCCCCGGTCGCGCAGGGCGTCGAACACGTGTGCGAGCACGCCTGGTCGATCGCGGTGACGAACGACCAACATATGGGTGGCCGGGGAGCGCCGCGCGAGGTTTACCACGTTGGGAACCTTCCCCGTGTCGCGATAGGCCAACACGATACGTACGGTTTCTGCGGCGATGGCGTCTTGCGCCTGATCGGTCGACGCGCCAATGTGGTGCGTGCCGTAGACGCCGGCCATCGCCGTCAGGTCAGATGAGAAGGATCCGGAGGGACTCGACGGCTCGTTGAGATACACGTCCAGCCCAGCGCGAAGGCCGCGGTTCTTCACCGCGGCGGCGAGCGATGCCTCGTCAACGAGCTCGCCGCGTGACGTATTGACAAAGAGCGCGCCGGCCTTGAGTCGTTCGAGCACGGAGGGTCCGACCAGCGCCTTCGTCTGAGCTGAAAGCGCGAGGTGAACGGTCAGCACGTCGCACCGCTCGGCCACAGCCGCGGCGGATGGCGCGAGGCAGACGTGCACCTGCCGCGCGGCGATCTCGAGACCGAGTGCTGCAAGCTCCTCTTCTGTCAACGCGCGGTCTTCACCGTGGAACCGGCGGCTCCACAGCACGATCGGCATGCCACACGCCGCGGCGCGCTTCATCACCTCGCACGCGATGTTGCCCGCGCCGAGTACGCCAAGCGTGCGGCCGAACAGTCCAGCCGCTTTCGAGTACTCCTTCTTGTTCCACGTGCCAGCCCGAAGCTCGGCGACACCATCAGGAATCCTGCGGTCGAGCGCGAAGATCAACGCCATCGTGAGCTCGGCAACGGCGATGCTGTTCTTGCCGGGGCAGTTCGAGACGTAGATGCCGCGCTTCGACGCGGCGGCCACGTCAATGGTGTTGTAGCCGGCGCCCGCCCGTACGACCAGCGCGAGTCGGCTGGCGTCCAGCATGGGCTCGGTGACCCGCGTGGATCGAACGACAAGTACCTGCGCCGCGGTCTGACGAATCGCGCCGGCCAACGCCTCATCTTTCAGGTCGGGCTCGTATGTCACGTCGCAGCCGGCGGCCTCCAGTCGGCGGATACCACTCGGCTCGAACTTGTCGGCAATCAGAACGTTCATGGAGGCTTCAACAGGGTGACTGGCAAGATGCAGGTGCGAGGTACGAGGTGCGAGGTGCCAGGGTTGTCTCAGGCTCTAGGCTCCTGGGACCTAAGACAGCCCTCGCCCCTCGCCCCTTGTTAGATCGCATGCACCAACAGCCCGTCCCTGAGCTTGGGCTCGAACCATGTCGACTTGGGCGGCATGATGGCCCCCGCGTCGGCAATGCTCATCAGCTCCGCGACCGTCACCGGAAACATCGAGAAGGCTGCGGCCGCGCGGCCACTCTGCACGAGGCGTTCGAGCTCCGCCGTGCCGCGGATGCCACCCACGAAGTCAAGGCGCGTGTCCGTCCGTGGGTCTCCAATCTTCAGGACGGGTTCGAGCACGGTCTCCTGCAGCACTGACGCATCGAGCGTCGCGGTGGGGTCGGCTGATGCCCCGACACGGGGCCGTAACGTGAGCGTGCGCCAGCAGCCGTCCACGTACACCGCGCACTGTCCCTTGCGTGATGGCGAAGGGAGGCCTGGCTCCAGCGTGCCGCAGGCCGCCAACGCCTCGAGGAACTCTGTCTTCGTCATCCCCGACAGGCTCTTGACCGCTCGGTGATACGGCAAGATCTGCACCTCATCGTCCGGGAACGCAACGGCGAGGAACCACGCGTGCTCACCGACGGTGCTTGCCTCGGCCGAGAGCTCGGTGTGCGCACGCGCAGCACTCGCCGCGCGATGATGACCATCGGCGATATACAGCTCCGGGACGTCATCGAACGCGGAGATGAGCGCCTCGCAGTCGTCCGGCGCAGCCCGCCACACCGTATGTGCAATACCATCTTCGGCAACGAAGTCGTAGAGCGGTTCACGCGCGCAGACGCGGGCCCGGAGGACGTCAATGCACGGTCGCGCGCGATAGGTCAACAGCACAGGACCGGTCTGTGCGCGCAGGATCGTCATATGACGCGTGCGATCGTCTTCTTTGTCCGGCCGCGTCTTCTCGTGCTTCTTGATGAGGTCTTGATTGTATTCCTCGATCGCGTAGCAGGCAGCCAGGCCTGTTTGCTCGTGTGCGCCCATCCGGAGCCGGTAGAAGTAGATTGCCGGATGCTGTTCTTCAACGAGTGACGTTTTCCTCAGGCGATCGAAGTTGACGCGAGCTCGTTCATATACGGCACCGTCGTACGGGTCGACGTCCAATGGCAGATCGATTTCGGCACGCGACACGTGAAGGAAGCTGAGGTCGTTGTCAGCCGCGAGCGCGCGTGCCTCCTCTCTGTTCACGACGTCGTAGGGCACGGCCGCTACCTTGGCCGTAAGCTCGGGGCGTGGGCGAAGCGCACGAAAGGGACGAATAACAGCCATGGCCGGGGTATTTTACAGCGTTCGAAGCCCCGCGCCTTGGCGCTAGAATATTCGAATCCATGTAGCCAGAGCCGCGCCGCCGGCATTGCCAAATCTACCCTCCGTGGACTGATACCGCGCGTACTCGACCGTGATCGGCACGTGAATCCACCCGTTACCGTCCACGCGACTCAGGCTTTCCACGAGAATGCTAAAACGCTCTCCTTCGGCACCTGGAAAGTGGTCCCGAACCAGGACGGCCAGCGAAGCGTTCGCGGCTAAATCGAATGTCTTCTGTTCCCTGGTGCCATCGTCGTACACCAGCGTGAACCGGGCCTCCCCGGGATCGGTCGAATAGCTCGTCACGAACACGTAGGTGTCTTCGGCGTCAGGCCCGCCCGAGGCGGCCTCTCCAATGGCCCACGTGAGGTGAGTCGAGACCGAGGCAGGCACGGCCGGCGTGACGTGTGATTCATACCAAGACGCGGCAGTCGGGCCCCACCACATCGCCTGCTCCGCCACGATGTCTTGGGTCGACGACACAAACATGACCACATTGGTCGTCGACAGTCGCGGATCCTCTCGATTGACGACAATCGTCCGCCGCGATTCCGCCGGCACGTCGTGCTGTTTGGCAATCGCGGTGCCGTCCGGCAGGATGTACGTGATCATGACCTCCGCCGCCGAGTCGCTGGGATTGCCCAAAGCCAGGAACGTGTCGAAGAAGTGCGTTGCACCCTGCGTGAACCACGCTTCGCTTCTGGGCGCGGTGGTTCCGAGGCTCACCTGCCCTGCCTCGAATACGCGTCCGCCGAGGTTGGAATACATCGCCCGCTCCGCCACGATGGGCACCTCGGCTGAGATCACCGCCGCCACTTCCGCAGATTCGAGGCCCGGCACCGCGTTCGCCCAAATCGTCCGCCGGCTCGAGGCGGGTACCACGATCTCCTGCGTGACCGGTTCACCGCTCGTACGCAAGTACTGGATGGTGACGTTTGCGTCCTCACGACTGGGATTTGCAATCAAATAGAACAGGTTGGAGAAGTGTGTCGCGCCTTCGGCAAAGAACCAGCTCTGTCCGGCGCGGTCTGCACCGCTCTCCAGGGTGCTCCCGTAGTTGGTCTCACCCCAGAGCATCTGGCGCGTGGCGGCCATCGGTTGGTCCGACTCGACCCGCGCCGATACGCCGGTCTGCCGATCACCGAGCTCCGCGTTGACGTCGATGCTGCGCCGCTGCAGCGGCTCGAGTGTGAACGGCAACGAGACGGCATCGCCCGGCGTCTCGGTGAACAGCGTCACGAGCACGCGCGCCGGCTCGGTTGGGCTTGCGTTGAAGACACCGATAGTCGTTCGGAAGAAAGCCGTGGCACCCTCGGCGAAGTACTGCCGGCTGACCGAACGCGGGTGCGAGGGTGGAACACCGTTCACCTCGTCGATGTTGACGATTCTATTCCCGTTCGGATCGCCGGCCGGCCCGTTCGCACCCATCGGGTCGTTCGGATCGAGGCCGTACTGTAGCTCGTCTTCGTCCGACATCCCGTCACCGTCGCTATCATCCGGCGTGGGCATGCCCGGCCGGAAGACGTGGGCGACGCCCGCGTCGAACTCGGTTGGCGCTCCAACAACGACGGTGTCGCCTTCGACAGCCACCGCTTGGCCGAAGAGGTGCTCTGGTCCCCCGACCCCGGCGACCGCCTTGATCGTCTCCGTCCCGGTGACCCAGCCGTCCTCGGGCCGCTGGTAGACGTAGGCCGCTTCACGGATAGGGGCACCAACGACGACCCTGTCGCCGCCAATGGCAACTGAGACGCCAAAGTCGGTGCCAGCCACCGCATCCGAGGCGCTTAGGTGGGCCGTCTCCGTCCCGTTCGCCCAGCCAGCATCAGGCGCTGTGAAGACGTAGGCCGCACCTCGCTCGAGGTTTGCTCCGGGCGCGGTCGCGACGACTGTGTCGGCCGCGATGGCGACGGCGTCGCCGAGGTTGGCGTTCTCCGTCCCGTTCGACGCCGTCAGCTTTGCCGTCTCCGTCCCGCTCGCCCAGCCGTCAGCGGGTCGCGTGAAGACGTACGCGGCACCTTGGTTGGCGTTCCCGGCCCACGACGCACCGACGACGACCGCGTCGCCACTCACGGCGACGGACCTCCCGAAAGAGTCAAATGCGGCCCCGTCTGAGGCGGTCAGCTTGGCCACCTCCACTGCGCTCCCCCAGTCGGCCGCGGCCGGTCGCGCGAAGACGTAGGCCGCACCTTGGTTGAGGTTCCCATCGATGTCCGCGCCACTCGCGCCGACAACGAGCGTGTCGCCATCAATGGCGACCGAGAGACCAAAGGCGTCCACCTCGCCGTCCGAGGCGGTCAGCACGGCCGTTTCCGTCGCGCTTACCCAACCGTCCGCGGGACGTGTGAAGATGTAGACTGCATCTTTGCCGTACGCGCCGACGACGACGGTGTCGCCGTCAACGGCAACCGAGAGCCCGAATTCGTCGAAGACCTCCCCGTCAGAGGCAGTGAGCTTCGCTGTCTCCGTCCCAGTCGCCCAGCCGCCCTCGGGCTGCGTGAAGATGTACGCTGCTCCCACACCAGGATCCAGGGCCGCCCAGCGCTGGCCCACGACGATGGTGTCGCCAGAAACAGCGACGGCGAGACCCAGGTGGTCTTGGAATGACCTGTCCGAGGCCGTGAGCTTCGCCCGCTCCACAAACGGGTCAGTCGTGACGGGGTCCTGCGCCGCGGTGTCAGCGACCGCCGCCAGCGCGAGCGCCGTGGCGATGACCGCGGTACGCCGCGCTCGTGAACGACGCGATCGATCGAGGCTCACGAGTACTCTCCCAGCGCCGCACCGAGCGCTTCAGGAACCGCTCTGTGCGTCGTTTTTCCGGTTTTCTGGCGTGGCACCCGCCTCGGCGAGCACGGCGCGCGGGCTCACGAAGCGCGCGGCCGACTGCTGCCGAAACGCACCGAACTGACCGCGATGCGCTGCCGAGATGGGATCGCCAGGCGGCAGCCTGCGATGCTCGACCAAAGGATTACGGTGGCGACCGTTCCGAAGCAGCTCGTAGTGGAGATGTGGGCCGGTGGCGAGTCCTGTCGAGCCGACACGCCCGATCATCTGCCCCTGCGAGACGTGCCTACCGGGTCGCATGCCCTTGGCAAACGACGACAGGTGCAGGTATCGCGTCTCGTACCCGCGGTCGTGGCGGATCATCACAGTGCGTCCCCCGCCCCCCATCCGGCCAGCCTGACGCACAACACCGCTGGCGACGGCAACAACGCGGGCGCCACGTTGTGCGCCATAATCAACGCCGCGGTGCGCGCGAACGCGACCAAGGATGGGATGAAGACGCCGATACGAGAATTGCGAGGTGACGCGCGGCTGGAATCCCAGGGGCGAAGCCAACAAGAAGCGCCTGACCGATCGTCCGTTGCGATCGTAATAGCCCGGCTTGCCACCGGGCGGTGTGAAACGATAGGCCTCGTAGGTCCGGCCCCCGGTCGTGAGCCGTGCGGCCACGACGTTTCCGTACCCGACGAACTCACCCTCGCGCACGAGCTTTTCGAAGAGCAGGTCGAACGTATCCCCAACCCGCAGATCGTGATGGAAGTCCACGTCGCCGCCAAAGACCTCCGCCATCTCGATCGCCAGTGGCTCCTTCTCACCAGCCGCGCCAAGTGCAGCAATCAGCGAGGAGTGCTCGCGCGAGACGGCACCCTGCACCGAGACCAGCGCGCGTGACTTCTCGTACGGCACGACTTCCACGTCGAACCGCGGTTCGCCGTCCGGCTCCTGCAATCCGACGATACGCAAGAACCGATCGGCGTCGATCTCGTACGTGAACTCGCGGATGAGGCCGTCGACGGTCCATTCGAGCCGGTAGCTGTGGTCGGCCCGCAGGTGCCGCGGATCGAAGGTCCGCTGCATCGATTCGATCAGCGAGTACACGATGTCCTCGCTCACCTCATGGGCGCGCAGCAGACTCGCGAACGTCGCGTTGCGCGGCACTCGCGCCTCGATCACCTGAGCCTGCTCGGTGGCGAGGACAATGTCCCGGCTCACCCGGACGGCTGACCGCGGCGGCGCTTGCTGGGAACAGCCCACCGCCAGCATCAGGCCTGTCGCGGCCAGCGCTCCTCGAATGCTCGTCATAAGTTCTCGACCCACGACCACCTCGCTCCAGATTCGGGAAATAGTAACCGATGCTGCCGTGACTCGGCTACCCGGTTTTTCCGAGGGGGTGGGGTGGAGTAAACGTTGAGACCCCATTGCGGGTAGGATTAAGTGCCTCCGGTGACCGAGATCTCGCCTTTCTGCGTGCCAAAAGGCGTAAAAAAGGGGACAGGCCGGACAGGCCCCTTTGGGGGTTTGAGGAAAAGGTCATGACCATCCCTCTTCGTCTGCGTGTGCGGGCCCGTTGGTCCGTGATGCTCGCCGCCCTCCTGGCCATCGCCGCGCTGACGATGCCGCTCGGTGCACAGGTCGAGGAGCGTATCGACTATGACGCACTCCACAAGATCAGGCAGGAGGCCCAAGAAAACTCACAGGTCATGGACACCCTGAGCTACCTCACCGACGTGCACGGGCCTCGACTGACCAATTCCCCCGGCATGCGCAAGGCTGCGGAATGGGCAAAGACGAAGCTCACCGAGTGGGGCCTGAGCAACGTGCGCTTCGAGCCCTGGGGTCCGTTCGGCCGCGGCTGGACCAACGATCGCTTCTCGGCGACGATGGTGAGCCCTCAGCCCTTTGTCCTCCACGGCCACCCCAAAGCCTGGACGCCCGGCACCAATGGTCGCGTTACGGCGGAAGTGGTCAAGGTCACGCTGAACACCGATGCGGATCTCGACAAGCAGCGAGGCAAGCTCAAGGCCAAGATCGTGCTGCTCACGCCACAAGCCTCAACGTTCAGCGCCGCGGCATCGGGCCGCTCAGAGACTCAGGGTCCGTCGTTCGAGCCGCTCCTTCGCCGCTACACGGACGAGGACTTGCGGAGCTTGCAGGAAGACGCGATCCGGACGGGACCGCCAGGGCGCCGTGGTGGTCCGGGCGGTACGTCGCAGACGGAGAAGTTTCGGCGAAAGCGGATGGCGTTTCTCGAGCGCGAAGGTGCGCTCGCCATCCTCGAGGGCTCGCGCGGCGAGGGTAACGGCGTGATCTTCGTCCAAGGGGCGAGATCGGGCGAGGACATGCGACAAGCGGACAGCCCGGCCGTGCTGCCGCAGATCGTGTTGGCCGTGGAGCACTACGGGCGCCTTTCACGCATTCTCGACAAGAGCATCCCGGTCAAGATGGATCTCGAGGTCGAGAACACGTTCACCGACAGCGACCTCAACAGCCTCAACGTCATCGCCGAACTGCCAGGGACCGACAAGAAAGACGAGGTGGTGATGATCGGCGCGCATTTCGATTCGTGGCAGGCGTCCACGGGCGCAACGGACAATGGCGCGAGCTCGGCCGTCGTGCTGGAGGTCCTGCGTATTTTGAAGGCCACGGGGCTCACGCCGCGGCGCACCATTCGTATGGGGCTGTGGACCGGGGAAGAGCAAGGGCTGCTCGGCTCGCGTGCTTACGTGAAAGAACACTTCGCTGACCCGGAGACCATGGCGCTCGAGCCGGAGCACGAGAAGCTGTCGCTCTACTTGAACATGGACAACGGTGGCGGCGCTTTCCGCGGCATCTACCTGCAGGGCAACGCCGCCGCGAAGCCCGTGTTCGACGTGTGGATGGCGCCATTCGCGGACATGGGCATGACAACGTTCACCATGCGGGGTACCGGCGGCACAGACCACCTCGCATTCGACGCGGTCGGCCTGCCAGCGTTTCAGTTCATCCAGGATCCGCTCGACTACGACACGCGCACGCACCACACGAACTTGGATTTCTACGAGCGCGCGTTCGAGGAAGACCTCGTCAAGAACGCCATCGTGATGGCGACGTTCGCCTACCAGGCCGCCTCGCGAGAGACACTGTTTCCCCGAAAACCGTTGCCTTCACCGCGCAAGCCGGAGCGGCGGCCGGCGCAGACGGAGACAAGGTGACCTCTTCACCTCTTCACCTTGCCGCCCGATCCCCCGCCGAGCGCCCGCGACGTGAGGCGCGCCCAGGCGCTCAATCGATCTGCGCGCTCGCGAGCTTCCGGCTGCTCGAGCCACGCGTCCACCGGCCATGGCGTGCGCCAGCACCAGTTGTCATCGCCAACGGTCGCGGGCACATTGATCCGATCGCGCCAGCCAAAGATATCCTGCACGGGAAAGACCACGAAGTCTGAACCCGCACGCATCAAGAGCTCGAGCAATGAGTCGCGCAGCTCGTGATTGAAGGGACGTCCAACGTCGAAGCCACGCGCGGCGAGCCGCGGGAGCTGCAGCAGCGCGCCGCGCTCGTCGCTCGGCGCGCGGTCCCACCACTCGGCGAGCGTCTCGGTATCGTGCGTGCCCGTGGTCGCCATGGAGGCGGCCGGGTATGCCGTGGGCTCACGAAACGGCTGGCCGGCCGCATGCCAGGAACGCTCCCAACGCAGCACCTTGTGGCCCGGCACGTTCCGCTTCGCCATCGACTCGCGCACGAAGTCTGGTACGGTGCCGAGATCTTCTGCGATCATGCGCGCGCCCGCGCTCTGGAGCACGTCGAGGATGGTTTCTCCGAGCGCCCGCTGCGCGTCGTCGCCGGCGGGTGAAAAATACGGGAGGCTGCCGTCGAGGGGGCGGACGTACGTCCGATAGAAGCCCACGAGATGGTCCACCCGGTAAGCATCGTACAACTCGGCCGCGCGGCGCGCGCGTGCGCGCAGCCAAGCGTAGTCGTGTTGTGCCATCGCGTCCCACCGGTACGGCGGCAGGCCCCAATCTTGGCCGGTGACGCTGAACGCGTCGGGAGGTGTGCCAACCGTCGCATCGAGCGCGAAGACGCTCTGATGAGCCCAGACATCGGCACTGTCAGCGCTGACCATGAAAGGAAGATCACCGACGATGCCCACCGGATGCGCCGCAGCGCGGGCCGCAAGCCATTGCTCGTGTGCCACCCACTGCAAGTACCGCACGAAGAGCAAGTCGCGAGCGCACTCGAGGCGGGTGTCCTCGAGCGCACGCGGGGCGCGATCACGCAGTGACGGCTCCCATTCCCACCACGGGCGATGACGCTGCTGCACTTGAAGCACGCGGAACAGCGCGTAGTCGTCGAGCCACCAGCGCTCGGCACTGAGGAATGTCTTGAAGGCGCACGCGCGTGGCGTTTCGCGGCGCCACTCCTCCTCGAGGAACCGGTCGAACGCCAGCCGGAGCGCCCCGGCTTTAATCGCCCGAACCGCCTC
This sequence comes from Luteitalea sp., assembly GCA_009377495.1. Lineage (GTDB taxonomy): Bacteria > Acidobacteriota > Vicinamibacteria > Vicinamibacterales > Vicinamibacteraceae > WHTT01. The sequence continues at coordinate 40,444 of WHTZ01000018.1, read as the reverse complement.
ATGGTCGAGCCGAGCGGCGGACCGCACCGCGGCGAGACGTTCGCGCGTCGCTTGGTCGAACGCCGCCTCGGCGCCCAGCGCCGTGAAATCCGCCAGCGCGTGCACGGCGATGAAAATGGGATCGATAGCCTGGGCGCTCATGGCCGAGTACGGCGAGATCTGGCCGGGCGCCATTTCGTTGACCGGCAAGATCTGCAGCAAGTCGAGGCCGGCCGACCGCAACCAGGCCGTCATATGGCGGATGTCGGCAATCTCACCGATACCCCAGCTCTGGGTCGATCGCAGTGAGAACAGGGGCACCATCATGCCCGCGTGTCGCCCTTCCCAGAAATTCACCATGTCTGTCACAGGGACCGCGTCCCTCTTAGCGATCGAAACAGCCGAACGCACCCTTCCTCAAATACCTGTTCTCGTAGAAGCAAGCTCATAACGAAAAAGGCCTCGTGTGTAAAGTCGTAGAAGAATCCGGGATGCACGAGCACGTGCTGCCCCTCGAGCAACTCGAGCACCAGTGTCTCCTCCGAGCGCGTTGCGGCCACGCGCACCACCGCCGACCAGCCTCCCTCGACCGGCAGCGCGTTGCAGGCCGGCGCCTCCGCAACGCGCAGCCTCAGCGTCTTCAGGTTCCGCTGCACGCGGTCGCGAATGGCGTCACGAACGGCGCCGCCTTCGGCGAAGAACCGGCTTGCCGCGCACTGCACGGCCGTCCCCACCGACAAGTATGCGTCGCAGATGACCTCGAGCCGCGCGAGCGCCGCGTCGACAAGATTCGGCGGGCCGCCGAGGGCCAGCCAGGCCAGCTTGAGTTGCGGCAAGCCAACCGTCTTCGAAAGACCGCCCAAGCTGAAGACCAGCGCCTCGGTCTGTGATAACAGCGGCGACGCCCCATTGTCGCGCGATTCCCGAACGACGTAATCCGCGAACACCTCGTCGAGGATGAGCCCAAGGTTGCGCGCTCCGCACAGCTCCACCAGCCGGCGCGCCTCGTCTGAACATAGCAGCGAACCCGTCGGGTTGTTGGGCGATACGACAACGATGGCGCGCGTGCGCGGGGTGAGGCACTGCTCGAGCGCCGTCAAGTCGATGTGCCAACGTCCAGTGTAGACAAGCGGGTACGACACCGCTGTAACTGCCTCGAGCACCGTCAGGTGCTCCAAGATCGGATAGCTCGGCTGGGGCACGAGCACCTCGTCGCCCGCATTGCAGAGCAACTTGAAGAGGAAGGCATACGCCTCACTCGTACTGGCCGTGAGGGCAATGCGCTCGACGGGCACGTCGACACCCCGACGCCGATAGTCGGCCGCGACGGCTCGGCGCGCCTCGGCGAGCCCAAATGGCTGAGGGGAGTAGGTTTGTGGCACCGGCCCAGCGAGCGAGTCCAACAGACGGGGCGGGTACGGTATATCGACAGCCGTCGGGTTGGTGGACGTGAGATCTAGGATGGAGACGCCACGGCTCCGAAGCTCCGCCACCCGCAGCGCCAGGCGGTTGGGGGTGAGCGTCGGCGGCACGCGCCGAGAGAACATGTCAGCAGATTACCGCATGGCTCGAGACAACCGCGTGGACTCGCGGCGGCACGATGGTGGGGGTGCGGCGCTTGGTCGCCGCGCGGCAGGCCACTCCCACGCGACGCGTGGAAGGGCGTGGCGGAGGCGCCGGAGCCTCCGGGCTGTCCGCGCCAACGCCCGCGCGTCGCCCATGGTCCACGGGTAGCCGTAATCGCTACGCACGGCGGGCGGCAGAAGGCCGATGGTGAACCGCCGTAGGACGCGGAAGCCTGGCCAGAGCATCCAGGCCATCGGGGGCTCGAGAAGGTCGCGAGCGAGACGGCGCGCGGCGTCGGTCACCACGATCGCTCCGCTCGATTGCATGCCATCGAGATAGGCATCGAGCGCCACCCGACCGCGCGGCAGAAAGCCGTCTGGAATATGGAGCAGCGGCTCGATCGCCGCGGCATCGGCGCAGAGCTGATCCTTCTCGGCGAGCGACAGCGGCTCGACCGTGAGCTCGTAGACTCGCATCACAGAGTCGACCAGGGTGCAATGGACCCACCGCAACAGTTCAGGATCTTCTGCTGAGTAGCGCGTGCCGGCGGGAAACGGCCCCGCCGACCGTGACAGCGTGCCGTGAACGCGCGTGTGAATGGCATTGATGCGGGCAGCGGTTGCGTGCCGTTCGCTTTCATCACCGAACGTGAGCGCGAGGAAGCTCTGGACAGTCTGCAGCAGCCTACGCGTGCGCCCCGCGTGCGCCGTGTTGAAATCGCTGTGGTCGGCAACACCCGCCGCCACGAGTGGGTGGGCGAACTGCAGGAGGATCGCACGTCCCCACCCGAGCACCATCAGCACCTCACGGTTCACGCGAAACGCGACGCTATCCTGGCTTCGAGGCTCCATCCATCCATCCTAATGCAGTAGGGCGCGGCTTCAGCCTTCGCGTAAACGCTTCGGCGGACCGCCGTAGCCTTGGCGGAGGCGGTTAGCCGCGCCACGCGAATCACACGTCACCGCCGGCGGCCCTAAAGGGCCGCCCTACAAAGGGCCGCCCTACTACGGCACTACGGCACCGAGCCCACGGTTAAGGCACCGGCGTCGCGAGCGTGTTCTCACCCGCGGCCCAGACGATGCCCAGCGCGTTCGAGTAGCTCGATCGCTCGACGATGAGCTCCGCCTGGCCGGCGCCGGTCGCCAAGCTCTCGACTCGCACACCAAAACGCTCGTTGGCGACCGGCCACCCGTGTTCCGGGCGGATGGGCAGGCTCATGCGGCTCCGCGCGGCCACGGTAACCTCCGTCGACCACGGCGGATCCTCGTCTTCAAAGAACAGCGTCACCCGCACGCGACCGTCGAACGCGGACGTGTTCCCTATCAATACGAACGTCTCGACCTCGAACGGCCCTCCATGCTCCCCGCCCGCGACGACCCAGGTGAACGCGGGGGCCGTGGCACCGTAGGCCGCGTGCGCCTCGCGCCACACCACGCTAAAGTCTGCGCCGGGCCACCACATCGCTCGTTCTGCGAGGATCGGTTGATCGGACGTGATCTCGATGGCGAGCGCTTCGTTCGCGAGGCTTTGGCCCTCGACTTCCTCGGCATTGACGTAGATCGTGCGCCGGCTCTCGGGCGCCACCGTGTAGGTCTCGCTGACCGCGCGCCCGCTCCCCTGCAGCAGATAGTGCACGGTCACCTCTGCCGCCTCGGTCCCAGGGTTGGCCAGCGCCAAGAAGAGGCTGAAGTAGTCGCCCGTGGCACCCTCGGCAAACAGCCATCGGTCGGATGGCGTGGTCACGGCCGCGGTCCCATGACCCGCGCCAAAGACGCCGTCCGGACCGTTCAGGTACATCGCGCGCTCCACGGTGATGGGCGTCTCGTCCGCGGACTGAATCGTCGCGGACACCGCTGTGCTCGCGAGCGCCGGATCCTCGAGGTTCACGAACACCGTGTGGCGGCTGTGCGGCGCAATCGTGTACTGCGTGTCGATGGGCTGCGCGCCCTCAGGCAGGAGGTACCGCACGGTAACTGTCGCAGGCTCGTCCCCTTCGTTGTCCAGCAAGTAGAACAGCGAAAACGGTGCGGTGTGGCCCTCGGCGAGGAACCATGTCGTCGCCGGGGACGCGACGCCGGTGTCCGCGTGACTGCCGTACTCGACGCCAACCGGCCATGTCATCGAGCGCTCGACCGCAATATCGGTCTCCGATCGCACGCTGGTGGAAAACAGCGCCCCGTCCATGCCAGGCAGATTCCTCGGGTGAACCGAGACGCGGCGCTGAGCGGGCAGATTGACATCTTGTGTGAAGAGCTGTCCATCGTGACGCCGGTACTCGAGCGTGGCCTGAGCAGGAACGGTCGTGGGGTTGACGAGCGCGAATTTGGTATCAAAGAAGAAGTTCGTGGCGCCTTCGGCAAAGAATCGCGCGACAGGCTCTGCTGGCGGGTCCGGGGGATCTGGCGGGTCCGGCTGATCCTTCGGGTTCAGGCCGAGCCGCAACTCTTCGCCGTTGCTGAGGCCATCGCCATCCGGATCGCCGTACGGTCCGTCCTCGCCGTTACTGGTCTCGGTGCTGAGCCCGAACTGCTGCTCCCACGCGTCTGGCAGCCCATCGCCATCGGCATCGCCATCGTCCAGGGTGATGCGATAGATCGTGCCGTTCGAACCAACGATGAACAGCTCGCCGTGCGCGTCGACATCGAGGGACGTCATGGAGGGTGGCGTGCCGGCAAACAGATCGGTCGTATGTTCCGTGACGTCTTCCGCCTGCGCTTCGCCGGTTCCGGGATCGATGATGAGGCGGAGCGAATAGACGCGCCCGCTCCAGTCGGCAAAGACGTAGCGGCCCTGATAGCTGTCGCCGAGCGTCATCCCCCGGTAGACATAGCCACCTGTCACGCTTCTGCCAAACTCGCGCGCGTAAGCGTGGATGGGAAACGTCGCGGGAGTGTAAGCGAGCTCTCTGTCCGAGACATCGGGCGTCTCGATATCGCCCTCGTAGATGCTCCAGCCGTAGTTGCGACCGCTCCCGCCAACCGGCTCATAGTTGATTTCCTCGCGCGCGCCCTGACCAACGTCTCCAATCAGCAGCGCGCTCGTCCCACCGAGCGCGGGCAGGTCTTCGGTGATTCGCCACGGATTGCGCAGGCCAAACGCCCAGATCTCGTCGCGCGCGTCGAGCAGGTCGTCTCCCACGAACGGGTTGTCCTCCGGCACGCGATACCCGATGGTGTCGTCGTCCGGCACCTTGACGTCGATGCGCAAGATCTTGCCCAACAGGCTCGCCGGGTTCTGCGCGTTGTTGTCAGGATCGTTGCCGCCCCCGCCGTCTCCCATCCCAATGTACAGGTAGCCGTCATTACGAAAGAGGAGCTGGCCGCCGTTGTGGTTCTGGGCCGGCTGTCCGATGAAGCGCTGGCCCGCCCCGAACATGAGATCGAAGCGGCTGTTCGGATCGGCAGTGTCTGGATTCCCTGGAGCACGCGTGAACCGCGCGATGACCGTGTGCCCGTCTGGGTCACGGGTGAAATTGACGAAGAACCGGCCTGAATCTGCGAAGTCGGGCGCGAAGGCGAGGCCGAGCAAGCCCTGCTCGCCGCCCGTGGACAGCACAACGTCGGTGAGATCGAGAAACGGCGTGGGCTGTAGACTGCCGTCGATAACCAGCCGCACGCGGCCTTCCTGTTCCAGCACGTACTGTCGCGCGGGATCGGTTGGGTCTTGGACGAAGCCGACAGGCGACTCCAGTCCGGAGACATACGGCGCGACGCCGAGCTGTGCGGCAGCCGGCGCACCGATCGCCAGAGCCACCACGAGTGTCGCAGCAAGCAGTCGTTGATTCGGCTCGAGAGCCATATCGGTGCGCCCCCTTCCTGGCGCGGCTACGGCGCAGCTGACTTGTATGGACGGCGCGCCGGAGCTCGACGAATACGATACGCGAGTCCCGCGCCAAATGTTAGTACATCTGCCTGCTGGCGAAACCGAGTCACGCCGGTGCCGCTCCCAATGGTGACCTCGGGTCGGGTGATGAGATAGTTCGCGTGCCAGCGCAGTGCGAACCGCGGTGTCACGTAGTACCAGACGCTCACGCCTGGGCGAACAGCGAAGCTGTTCGACGCATCGGCATCGACCGCGAGGTGTCGCTCGCGGAGCGCCTGTTCTGACGTCTGACTCATCCCGAAGTGATTGATCGCCAGGCCGGCCACCAGCGAGCCTTCATATCGAAAGCGCCCCCGACTCACGCCGTACGCCACGCCGACGAGGTATGGGCGGACGCGCAGGTTACCGATTTCCTCCAGACGTCCGAAAACATCGGCCGTGATATCAGTGCGAAACCATCCCAAGCCGATGGTGGGACTCCAACCATCGTGTCGCCCGCCGAGCCGCAGGTACGGTATGGGAACCACTGCACCATCTGCCGCGTCGCTCGTCATCGCGCGTGCATCCACAGATCCGCCGATCCACGTCTCGGGAAGCAGCACCGCCTGTCCCTGCGCGGTCAAAGGATGCTGGACGAGGCACGCGCTGAGCGTTAGCACACCGACAGCTCGGATATAGGGGAGGGTACGTGGCATGAAGGAAAAGGAACCGGGTACCTTTTTCGTGGTCCTTTCACCCGCGCGATCTGGCGGGTGCCAATGGGCTCACGATCAGGCCGATGGCCACCACGGCCAAGGCCCCAATCACGTTATTCCACAGATACGATACGCCAGGGTAACGCCAGGACACGTACGCCACCGACAACATCCCGCCAATGAGGCCGACGAACGCGCCAAGCCCCTTCGCCCGCGGGCCAATGGCCGCGAGCATGAATACGCCGAGTATCGACCCGTAGAAAAACGATCCAAAGCGGTTCACCACCTCGATGAGCGACCCGAGCGTCGTGGCGTACATGGCAACGCCACACGCGAATAGACCCCAGAACGCGGTCGCGAAGCGCGCCATCCGCACGTAGTGCGCGTCAGTCGCCTCCGGCCGCACGAGCCGGCGGTAGAAATCGATGGCGCTCGTCGTCGCAAGCGCGTTCAGCTCCGATGAGATGCTCGACATGGCGGCGGCGAAGATGGCCGCGATCAGAATGCCGACGAGACCAATCGGCAGGCGCGTCGCGACGAACGTCGGGAAGACGTAGTTCACGTCGTTGTAGTCTACGTCGCCGCTCACGGCCCGGACGATCTCGACCCCGCGCGTGCGGACCTCATCAACGCTTCGGTCTGCGTCGGTAAATGCGCGGGCAGCCGTCCGGAGCGCCACCTCGTCTGCCCCGCGCCGCGCGCGAGCCATGTCGTCCGCAGCCTGCCGTCGTGCATCGAACACGGCATGGAACCGCTCTTCGAGGGCGCGGTACTCCGGACCGCGTGTGCTCGATCGCACCTGCGCCTCGTGCACCGGGTTGAAGAGCATCGGCGGCTGATGGAAGAGATAGAACACGAACACCATGACGCCGACGAGCAACACGAGCACCTGGAGCGGGATCTTCCAATAGGCGCTCATGAGCAGCGAGCGCCGTCCGGCGTCGATCGACTTGGCGGTCAGATAGCGCTGCACCTGGCTCTGGTCGCACCCGAAGTACGAGAGCATGAGGAAGAGTCCGCCGATGATGCCAGACCAGAACGTGTACGTCTCACTGAAGCTGAAAGTGAAATCAATCGTGTCGAGACGACCGGTCGTGGCGGCAACCTGCAGTGCGTCGCCGAGCCGCACACCGTCGGGGAGGCCGACGATGAGCGCCACGAGGACGACGACCAGGCCAAAGACAATGATGACCATCTGCTTGACGTCGGTCCAGGTCACGGCTTGCACGCCGCCAAGCATCGTGTAGAGGACCGTAGGCAGTCCAATCGCGAGCACCGTGACCGCCAGGTTCCAGCCGAGCACCACCGAGAGAATCACGGCAGGCGCCGAGATGATGACCCCGCACGCCATGCCGCGCGATAGCAGGAAGAGCAGGCTCGTCAGCGTACGCGTCTTCACGTCGAACCGGCGCTCTAGGTACTCGTACGCCGTGAACACCCGCGCACGGTGGAAGAAGGGGACGGCCGTGAGCGAGAGGATCACCATCGCGATGGGCAGACCGAAGTAGAACTGGACGAAGCGCAGGCCGTCGGCATAGCCTTGGCCCGTCGTGCCAACCATCGTGATCGCGGAGAGCTGGGTCGCCATCACGGAGAGCCCAACCGCCCACCACGGCAGGCTGCGGTTGGCAAGTAGATAGCCTTCCAGTTGATCGCTCGCGCGGGTGCGCTGGAGGCCGTCGTACACCATCCACACCAGGTACACGACGACGATCATCCAGTCGATGAGGTGCATGGATTTCTGCGTGAGAAGATGCGACCTATCTCGTGACAAGGCCGTCCAACATCGCGCTGAGCTCGTAACGCCCGGCCGGCAGGTTTGGAAGGCCGCGCGCGCGAGGGGTCTCAAGACCCCTCGCTACGTAGTGTGGTGTTGTGTTTACATCAGCTCTTCGCGCCCGTCAGCGTCCCGCTCGCCGCGAGGGTCGTCGTCCCCGGATTGAAAGCCTTCCACGTGCCCTCGAGCGCCGTGCCCTCGAGGGTGCCTTCGATCTGCACTTCTGCGCCATCGGGCATGTCGTACTTCATGGTGACCTTCTCGCCGTCGACCACGATGGACTTGAAGGTGGCCGTGTAGCCAGCCTCTCCCGAGTCGGGCGTCGTCTCGACCGTGCCGCCGAGCCCCTTTTCGGCATCGTGCTCGATGGACATCGTGTACTTACCGGTGCTTTCGCCGTCCCAGGTACCGACCCACGTACCGACGATACGGTCCTCTGCTGGCTGCGCGCTCTCCTGCGCGCTGAGCAAGCCCAAGCTGCAAACGAAGCCGACGATCACGAGTGACAGAGTCTTGCGCATGTAGGTGCTCCTCGGAATCCGTACCACTGGCTTACCGCGCGAAATTGTACCAGGTCGCACGCCATCTAACCCTTAGAGCGTGAAGTACTGCTGAAACGACCAGAGCGCGAGCAGCGTGGTAATCTCGACGAGGACCACACCCACGTACATCCAGCGCATGTTGGTGTCGCCGCTCGTGGGCGCGGAGCGCTGCGGACCACGATCAGCTCCCCTATCCGGGGACGACTGCGTCACAGTGCCTCCACCGCCGCTCGCAGCTCGCGGCCGGCAGCGCCAAGCGCGGCGCGGCGCGCTTCAATCCACACGCGATCTCGGTCCAAGATGCGTTGCGCATCGGCGATAGCGACAGCCACGACGTCGGGCGCTGGTCCACCACGCGTGCGTCGCACGCTGACGAAGTGCTCCGGCGTCAACATGCGACGCAGCGTTTCCTCCTCATAGCTGATCTCGCAGCCCGCGACCTCGCGCGAGAGCCGCTTCAACGCGTCGGCTGAGGCTTCCCAGGGTCGTTCGCGTCGCGCCGCGACCAGCCGGGCGGCAATGTGATGGCTCCGCTGAAACGGCACGCCGTGCGCACGCGTGAGCGTGTCAGCCAGCTCGGTCACGGTGGTCCAACCGATGCCTGCGCGCTCCCGCATGCGCGCCACGTCAATCTCGACGTCTGCCAACGCCGCTGCGGTCAGCCCGGTAGCCCGGATGGCGTCGCGAAACGCTGCGTGCACGAGGGGCTGCAGATCATCTTCGGTATCCACGACGTCGCCAAATGGCGTGTTGTGCACGGCGAGCGTCGCAGCCTGCGCCTGGCCGACGGCCTTGCTGGCGAGCGCGCGGGCATGCTCGAGCGCCACCGGATTGCGCTTCTGCGGCATGATGCTGCTGCACTGGACGAAGCCTTCGCCGAGCCGCACGTAGCCGACCTCTGCGGTGCACCACAGCAGCAGGTCCTGCAGCACGCGACCCAGGCCAATCATGCCCACCACGAGCGTCGTGAGCGCCTCGAGGAGGTAGTCGACCGTCGCGATGCTGCCATAGGTGTTGCCGGTCGGCGCGTCAAAACCGAGCAAGTGGCTCGTTCGCTCCCGATCGATGGGGAATCCGGTTCCAGTAATCGCGCACGCGCCGAGCGGACACCGGTTCACCGTTTCATAGGCGGCGCGGAATCTGGCGTGATCCCGCTCGACCTGTTCGACGACACCGAGCAGGTAATGCGCGAGCGTCGTAGGCTGCGCGGGCTGCGTATGGGTGTGCGCCGCAAAGATCGTCGTCGTGTGCTTGGCAGCCAAGGGAACGAGCGCGTCACGCAGAGCTATGAACGCTTCGGCGAGCTCCAGCACCTCCTCCCCCACCCGCATCCGATACATCGTCATGTCGATGTCGTTTCGGCTTCGGGCGGTGTGAAGGTGACCAGACACGTCACCACAGACATCTGCCAGACGATGCGAGACGTAGAAGAAGAGATCCTCGCAGCCGGTATCGTACGGTGCGGCACGTAAGTCGTCGTCCGTTACGGCCCGCATCGCATCGCGCAATCGCCGGCCATCCTCGCGGGTCACGATGCCTTGCTCCACGAGCATGACGAGATGCGCGTAATCAATGGTGCGAAGCGACGCGAGAAACAGCGTCTTGGCGTCCTCGAAGATCTCGTGGAGTACGAGGCGTACGTACTCGGGGGCAAAAGCCATCGACGGCATTGTAGCGGGTTCTGGGCTCTCGGTCTGCCGGCAAGACGGCGCCCCTAAAGGGGCGCCCTACAAAGGGGCACCCTGCTCAAAAAGCTTGGCCGATGCTGAAGAAGAACCGGCCACCCCGCTCGTTGTCGTCACGGGGATCGAGCGGCACACCGAAATCGGTGCGAATGAGGAACCACGGTGTGCGAACGCGCAGGCCTACGCCGGCAGACTCGCGCAAGTCCGTCAGTGAAAAGTCGCCGAATCGGTTGTAAACGTTGCCGATGTCCAAGAACCCCACCCCGTCGAAGATGCTGAAGAGCGGGACCCGCACCTCATTGTTGATCACGAACAGCGCCTCGCCACCCAGCGCTTCGTCGTCTTCACCGACCGGTCCGACTTTGTTCTGCGCGAAGCCGCGGAGCGTCGTGCTCCCGCCGGCGAGGAACCGCTCGGGCTGTGGTACGTCCGCGCCACTCAGGCTCCGTGAGAGGCCCAACCGCATGCCGACCGCATACACGAAGCGCGGGCGCAAGATCTCCCCTGTGAAGCGCTCGCGCCTCGTAGGCTCGAGCGGGAAGTACTTGAAGAACTGCCCGAAGTACTTGACGTAGGGTTCGCTCGAACCGAGTTGCTCCGGTGAATACGAGAACGAGTGCGACAGGAACGCCCCTTCGCTCGCATCCAGCATGTCGTCGCGCGTCTCGCGCGACAGCGTCGTGGTAAGCGGCGCCACATTCTCTATCTCCGTCCTGCGGGGATCGATTCGCCGATTCCAGGTGCGCGAGCGCTCGAAGCGATAGCCGTAGCTCCATAGCCACTGCTGGCCAAGGCGCCGTTCTTGCTGAATCGACACCCCGAACCGATCCGCGTCCAAGACCTGGGTCTCGCCCAGATCCGCCAGCGGATTTCGCTCTTGCCGATAGTAGACGCTCGCCGTGGTTGCCAACGGAAACTTCCGCAGCATCGGCTGAGTGGCGTAAAGCCGCACTTCGCGCAGTTGCGAGTCATAGCGTGAACTCACGCCGACGACGCGGGCGCTCCCGAGTGAGTTGTGGTTCGACAGATTGAGAATGCTACCTGGTCCACGCTCGGTGTCGAAGGACGCTCCATAGCGAACCTGGAACGGCTGCACCTCGCGCACCGTGACGTCGACACGCACCGGCTTCTGCGCAGGAAGCCGGCTAGCCTGACCGTCACTTCCGCCAGTGGCCTCGCCTTGCAAGTCCGCATCTGCTTCGCTTCGGCCAGACACGTCTGCCTCCGTGCTTCGCGATTCGGCGGACACGTCGTCGATCTCCTCGTGGCTGATGTCCGCAATCGCGTACGCGCCCGTGTCGTACAGGTTACGCCGCGAGCGGCCAACTGCTGTGAGATCGAGCGGCAGGTCCGGTGCGATCTCGAGCTGGTCGCTGACGAGATCCTGGTTGGTGACCTCGGTACCGTCGATCTGGATGTCCGCCACCACGGCGCGCGGGCCCTCGTCGATGTCGATCTGCACGTCGGCCCCACCTTGCTCGCGGTCGAGCGACAGCGCATAGGTGGCCGTGACGTCGTTGTAGCCCCGCCGCCAGTACAGATTGCGGATCCTATTGAGTGATCGCTCGGACGTGGCGGGAAAATACGGGTCGTTCTTGACGAGTTGGATTTCCTCGAGGATCTCAGCCGCCGTATAAACCGTCGCGCCAGAAACGCGGAGCTGGCGGATCGTGAATCGCGGCCCTTCGTCCACGGGAATGACGACGCGTGCGATTCGAGCGCTGTCGTCGAACTCATAGGTTGGCTCGCCGAGGTCAGCCGCCAGGTAGCCGTCCTCTTGATAGACGCGCTCCAGGAGCTCCGTGACCGTGTCGGGCTCTGTGAACACCTTTGGTCCGAGCTTCTGGCCGTGCACGATATCCTCGAGCTCGGATGGATCGATACGACGAGCACCCTCGAATGCCAATTGCACGCGCTCGAAACGGGCGCCCGGATCGACACGGAAGACTACGCGCTGGGACGCTTGCCCCGTGTCCTCGTCAATTTCGTAGTCGAGCTCGGCGTTGAGATAGCGCTCGTCGACGAGCCAGGCCTGGATGGCCTCGAGCGCATCGTCGGCGCGCTGCGTGTCGAAGACGCCGCGACGCCAGATCCGACGAATGTCTCGCTGCAAGCCGTTCGGAGGGGAAAAGCCTTCATAGATCAGGCCGACCTTGGGACCTGGTGTGATCGCCAGCGTGAGGTCGACCGTGTCGTCGTGAATGTCTCGGCTGAGGCGCACCCGCGCCGCCAGCCGCTCCATGTCTGCGTACATCTCCTCGACGCGCTCGACTTGGCGCCGCACTTTGAAGTAGTCGTAGCGATCGCCGGTTTCGACCTTGAATCGCTCGCGAACAGCTGCTTCCCCAGTGTCCCTACCACTGTCCCCGTTTTCGCCTGCTATCTTCACCGTTACTGATCCGATGGTACGAGCGGCGCGTCGCTTGGAGCGGCTCGGCTCCGGTTGCCCGCCGAAGCGGACGTCGTGGCGAAAATCGAAGCGATAGGTGTCGTCGTTCGTCCGCACGGCGCGCGTGTCGAACTGGCGCGTCACGTCGTACTCGGCAATCCACATCTTGTCGCCACTGTTGGCGAGGTCCGCCGAATACAGGAGCGTGAGGGCACTCGTCAGATCCTGGCCAACCGTCAACCGCGCACCCGGGTTCGTCTCGTCGGCGAGGAGGTTGGGCTCGAGCCGGACCGTGCTCAGGCCCGTAGCCCGTTCGAGCCCGCGGCCCAAACCGGATGCGGCGCGTCCGCTGAGCAACGAGAGCATCTGCCGCTGGGCCACCTCGTACTCTTCGCCGCGCATGTCGTCCAGCTTCCGCCCCGTGATGAGCAGCGCGATGATATCGGGCTCGGGTAACGACGGATCCGATGTCAGCATCGTTTCCGTGTCCGCTGGTGTGCCGGACGCCTGCAACGTGACGTCGTATCGGTCTGCCCTCGTGGTCATCAGTAGGTCGAGCGATGGCTCGATCTCTCGATCGTTCGTGAACGTGATGATGCCCCGGTCGACGATATAGCGCCGTTCGTTGAGTATCACCTCACTCTCTTCTTCGATCGTCAACCGGCCAGACATCCCTGTGTCGTAGATGGTGCCCAACAGTCGCAGATCGGCAACCGCCTCGGCCCGGGCGAGGTTGTTGTCGATGAAGATAGGGGACGCCGTGTCGATATTGACGTCGAAATGCAGGCGCTCGAGGAGCGGATTGCGTGACTCCGTCAGGTCGAGCGTCGGTGGTCCGGTTAGGGCGGCAAAGAGGCCGGTGTCCAGGTTGATATCCTCCGTCAACCCGGCTTCCTGGATCGTGACTTGGCCGCCAAGGAGGATGTCCTCCTCACGCTGGGTCACCGTCAAATCCGCGTCCGAGATGCTTTGCAAGCCCATCGGCTCATCGAATGCCACGTCCTTCGCCGTGAGCTGCAGATTGATCGCGCGAATCGTCCCCTCGGCGAGCTCCACCGCGCCTTGTCCCGAGATGTCGCCTCCATTCAACGTGCCGTCGAGGCGGGTGAGCGTCGCCCGGGTCGGCGTGAGATCGATTCGGGTGTTGAGCTCGTCGAAGCCGAGCCTCGGCTCGTCCACATTGACGCTCGCCTCGGTGAGCTCCACGAAGCCGGTGAGCTGCGGCTCTGCAACGCTCCCCGTCGCGTCTACCTGCAGCGCTGTGGTCCCTTCCGCCGTGAGCGCGTCGGTGAACGCGTTCAGGAGCGCGGCGTCGAGCTTTCCCTTGAGGCTCACGTCGAGCGGCCGCGGCTCGATGAGACCAACGGTGCCGCCAAGCTCGACGTCTCCAACGGTCCCCTCCAATCGAAACTGCTCCACACGCGCCTGACCCTGCTCCACGGCTATGGTCGACGTGCCCTGCTGTGCCAGGGTCAACTGATCGAAGCCGAGCTTCAACTCTGGAAACGTGAGGCGAGCGGTGACCGCCTCCACGTCAGGCCGGGACGCCTTTGCATCCGCGCGGAGGGAGACCATCCCGGACAGCGCTTCGGGCGCACCGGGGATCTCGGCGAGGTCGAGGCCGGTCAGCTCGATCGCCATCTCGGCTGGACCGGACTTCCGCGGCAGTTCTACGGGCAAGTCCTCCGGCAAAAGAGCAAACGGCAACTGTGCTGACGCGTCCAGCCGGGCCGCGCCCCACTCGGCATGCAGCTGCTCTGCGCGCAACTCACCGCCCCCGATCGCCACTCGCGCGGCGATGTTCGATACCCCGGGTTCCAGGTCGGGCGTGGATACAGACGCGTTCTCGAGCGTCAACGTGAGGTCGGGATCGATCGCGGCAAGCGATCCCGTGATCGTGCCGGTGAGGGCCAGATCGCCTTGTGCGGCGACACCTGCGTCCTGAGGCGCATACTTTGCGAGCGTCGCGAGGTTGAAGCTCGCGTCGAGATTCAGCGTGCCCTTGCCGGATTGTAGGTCGACGGGCAACATGCCGCGTGCCGAAACGGTCGAGTCCAGCGCGCGGACGACGAGGCGATCAATCGTGAGCTGCCGGTCGGCGTAGCGCACGTTCACGGGACCATCCGTTTCGATGGGCTGATCGGCCCAGGTGAGCGCGAGCTGATCGATCGTGGCCGTGGCGGAACCATCCACCGGACTGGTGAGGTCGCCGTTGCCTGTCGCTCTTGCCCGCACGCGGCCCGTCAACGGCGTCTCCAGTTTCAGAGGCAACGTCGAGAGGTCCAGCTCGTCGATCACGAGCGCGAATCGCGCCGGATACGGCTCGGCTGTGCCCAGCTCCGCGTTCGCGTCGACACGGAACTTGTCCACTCGAGCGCGCAGCGTCGCTTGCTGATTGGCAATACCAGCATCGATCTGCGCATCGCCAAGCTCGTTCTCGCCAATGCCCAGGCCTTGAATCTTCAGCGCCGCGTTCGCTGCAGGAGCGTCAAGCGTGCCCTGTCCCTCTCCTCGAAGTGTCAAGGCTCCCCGCACGGGAGTCTTGTCGGGCAGCGTCAGGCTCACGAGACGGAGCTGATCCGTCTCGACCTGAAAGGCGTACTCTCCCTTGTCGAGGTGATACGAACCGCTTGCATCAACGGTGGCGTCGGCATCCGGTTGCGGCTTGTCGAGTCTGAGCCGCGTGAGTTGGACTGTCTGGTTCGCGAACCCGGCGTCGATGACCAGGCGACCGAGCGTTTCGCCATAGGCCGCGAGATCGGCGCCCTCCGCCCTGAGCGTTGCTCGAGGATCGCTGAGCGTACCGTTCGCCTTCGCCTGAAGCGAAACGACACCGCGCACGGGAATGTCTGAACGATCGAGCGCCGAAAGAATCGTTTCAAGGTCGGCCTGTTCCACCGTGGCGTCCAGGTCGACAGCCTGCGGCCCTTGCAGGCCAAGGCGACCGGTCGCGTGAAGACGTGTCTCCTGCCATCCCACGTCGGCTTTTTTTATCTCGACCGCTGCGGGCGTGTAGCGGGCTGCAGCTTGGATCGCGACGCCCGAGATCGTGCCGGCCGCCAGACGAGGCGCATCGAGCGTCGCGTCGACGGCCGGCTGGTCGACCGTGCCGCCGATGCGCGCGTCGACCTGGAGGGGGCCACCGATGGGCGTGCCGACCAGTGTCCCCGGCTGCTGCCCCAGGAAGGCCTCGGCGCCCGAGACAACGCGTCCCACGTCGGCTGCGTGCGCGCTCACGGAGCCGCTGAGCGCTCGCCGATCTGCGAGAGAGAGGCGCGCGTCGATCGCCGCGCCAAGGCCGCGCAGATTCCGAACGTCGATGCTCACATCATCCTCACCTCGCGCGTGCGCCGTGAGCACGCCTGCCAGCGGGACAACGCCGGTCGAAGCGGACCTGCCAGTGGGTGTCAGACTCAGGTGCGCTCGTCCAGAGGCGCGTTCGTAGGCGAGGCCCGGCCACGAAGCCTGAACGTCACCATCGACGCGGCTCGCAATCGCGTACGGCGCCTGGAACGTGCGGGCAAGGCCCTGCACATCGAGCGATTCCACGCGCGCGTCGAGCGTGCTCGCACCAGCCCGCTCATCGAGCGCCACGGCGCCCTCGGCTCGAAGCGTCCCGGCGGGCGACTGCACAACCAGCCGGGCAAGCCGCGCTTGGCTCGCCCTCCCATCGTAGGTTCCCGTGAGCTCGAGCTCGACGCCACGCAGATCGCGAAAGCTCAACGCGTCGCCGTCCACGCGCGCGTCGACCGTCAGCGATTCCAAGGGTCCACGCGCCTTCACCTCCGCCCGCAGCGTTCCGCCCACGGGCTCGGCGAGGCCGCCGTACGCGGCGAGCGTGCTGACGTCGAGCGTCGCGGCGAGCCCGACGTCGAATCGCGGCTCGGCAAAGCGGACCATGTTGCCCGCCAGCACGAGCGTCGAGTCGGCCGCTCTCAACTCGAAACGGCGAACCTCCACCGCATCGACATCGAGCGTGAGCTCGCCACCGATGTGGTCGATCTGTGCGCGCTGGTCCTGCAATCTCACGCGACCTTTGTCTGCCTGGATTCGCACGACGTGTTGCTTCGTCCGCGGAGACCCATCGATGGCTATCGACTGAATGGGTAGGATGACGTCGAGGCCCTGGCGTCGATCCTCGTAGCGGACCGTGCCGTCGACCATGCGGAAGGTGTTGATGAGATAGTCGAGAGATGTCGGTTCGTCAGCCGCTTCTTCTTCTGCGGCGGGCTCCGCAGCCGAAGTGGGGAGATTGGTCGCGCCGCCGCTGTTTACGATGAGATGGACCCTTGGTCGAACCAGCGTGCCATCCTCGACGACATACCGGCCTCTCATCAGATCCACGAGGCTCACATCGAGCGTGAAGGTACCGACCCTCGCGAAGGCCGGAGCATTTCGTGGCTCCCGCGCGCGCAGCGTGACGTTCTCGAGGTGCACGGCGAGGGTGAGCAGGTTGTAGTCGAGCCTACTCGCGCGGAGCTCGATATCCTGCTCGGCCAGCGCGTCGGTCACGCGGGCGAGCACATACCGCTTCGCCGGTGGCGTGTGCAGTGTGATGATGGCGGCGATCACAAAGATGAGGATCGCCGCGGCGGTCCAGGCGAGAAAGCGGACGACGCGCCGTCTGCGCGTGGGTGGCGAAGGCGTTGAAGCACCGAAGAAGGAATCCATCGACGTGCGACCCTGGGGACAGTGCCGTCAGCGGCCGCCTGGATGCCAGGCACGGCCTGCCGGGACTGTTCCCGGGGTGGTGCAGAGTAAGGTTGACCCCGCCGCTCGCCCGCCGGCCCGCGTGAGCCAGTCGCCTGTGCGGGCCTCATCACGTTCAGCCGTCTCCGGTCGAACTCAATAATGCCCACCAATGACAGCATGAAGCAAGCTCAACGTTCGAGGTCTCAGGCGGGTAGGGGCACTGATAATGGAACCGGGTACCTTTTCCGCACCGAAAAGGTACCCGGTCTCATTTCTGTCTAGAACGTCAGGCGCAGGCCAAAGCGGATGACACGCGGCGCGACGATCCCGGTCACTTGGTTTGCCGTGGATGCCGCCTGGTTGAGATTCCGCGTTAGCACCGTGTTCACGTTACCGACATTGAACACGTCCATGCTGCCCTCGATCATACGCCCGCCAAAGTTGAACCGCTTGGCCACGCGGATGTCGAGCATCGAGAACGCGCCATACCGGCTCTCGCCGTACGGATCGAGGTAGAGCCATGCCCGGCCGGCGCGATTGGCGCGGTCGGGTGACTGCACCCGCTGCGGGAAGATGTAGCCCTGAAAGCTGTTGAAGACCGCGCCCACGCTGATGTCGAGCGGGAGTCGGTACTGCCCCGAAGCCTTCAGCAGATGCTTCGTGTTCTGGAACACGTTGTCGATGCCGCTGCCGCCAGCCTCCGGCGCGTACTGGGCGTTGTTGAAGATGTCGAAGTTGGTCGGATCGCCTGTCCCCAAGGTATCCGAGCTCACCGTTACGCGATCGTCTGGCGAGTCGAACCTCTCGACAGCGTCGTTGTACGCGTAGCTCACGTCGGCCATCCACCGGTCTGACATGCGCTTGCTGAAAGCCAGCTCGAAGCCGTTGTACGCGCGCGAATAACCATTCTGGTTCTGCCGGCGCTGGACGTTGGGAATGTTGATCATCGGCTCGTAGTACGTGAGCGTGGGACACCGCGCACCGGCAATGCAGTCGCTAGGCGTGAAGTCGACGGGGACCCAGTCGTCGGACGAGATGCCGACCACCTTGCTGAAGGCGAAGTTGTCGTAGTTCCTGTAGATATACGAGAACGACACCGACATGCTGTTGCCAATCTGGTGATCGATTCCCGCAATGAGCTCGCGCGTCCGATCGTTCCTGAGGTCGGGATCGACCGAGTTAGGTGAGGTTACCTCCGCTGTGGGATCGTCGGGGTCCCACCCGCCGCCGCCGCCGAAGTCGATAACCGTGCCCTCGTCGATTTCGTTTCGCTGCACCTGCAGATCGCCGTTCAGGTCGTCCCAGGGAAAGATGACATTGGTGGACGAGACGGTGTTGAGGAGGCCACTGTTGCTTCGGGCGCTGCCGGTGGGAGCCAACTGGCCGTAATACACCGAGAACGACGACCGCAGCACCGTTCGGCCGGTCCCCGAGACATCGTAGTTGACGCCGAGCCTCGGCGAGACATCGGTGAAAGCCACGCCGGACTTGGCGCCAGCGAAGCTCACGGCCGGCAGCCAGTCGGGGATGATGGGATTGGCGTCGATGGTAGACGGCTTCAAACCATCCTCCTGCCGATCGACCCGAAGCCCGGCTGTGAGCGTCCAGCGTTTGCGCGTGAACGAATCCTGCGCATAGAACGCCCAGGTGGTCAGCTCCGCGTCGCTGATGGCGTTGCGGTAGAACTGTGCGCGTGCCGGGACGCCGTCATCGATCTGGGCTACGGCGCCGCTTCCGGAGTACAGCGTCTGCGACGTCGTTGGGGTGTCGCGCCAGCGGAAGCCGAGCTTGAAGGCATGATCGCCGCCGAGCGTGGCCGGAAGGAAGTAGTTGCTGGTCGCGTCGACGCTCGTGGCAGGTCGGTCGAAGATGGACCACTGCCGATAGGCACGCGCCCAGCGGTCGGTGCCGATGTCTTCGAGCGCCTGTACGCTTTCGAGCGATGGATCCTGCAGGAGAAGCGAGAACCCGCCACCCACATGCGCCACCTGGACTTCGGCAAGCCAGCGATCGTTGAACACGTGGCGGTCGCTGAACTTGTGCGTCCAGACCGGGCCTTCCTGCCGATAGGTGGTCTCGATCGGCCGCGTGTCCGATGCGTCACGCGCACTGCGCACCTTGTCGGCAAAGAAGCTGTGCCACGAGACGGTGTTGCCCTCGAACAGCCGGCCCGTGCCCTTCATGTTGTAGTTGTTGAGGGTGGTTAGGTCGGCCTCCAGACAGTTGTTGATGTCCTTGATCGGCAGCGTGCTCGCCAGCGGATCGTCTGCGTCGATCGGGCAGCCTTCCGTCCGCTTGAAGAAGTTGACCACGCCGATCTTGATGTCCTGTTTCCCGTAGGCACCCCAGAACCACGCGCGCCCGGGATAGATCGGTCCCCCGGCCTCGACGCCGTAGTCCTGGATGTTCTGAATCGGCGCGCCGGACTTCGCACCTTCCGTGCGCAGGTCGTCGGTCAGGTTGTTCGAACCGAATCGCTCGTCTGTCACATAGAGGCGGCCCTGACCCCTGAACTGATCGGTGCCGCTCTTGGTGACCAGGTTGATGCCCACGCCGCCGGTCTGCTGCGTGACGTCGTTGCCACCGGTCGAGAACTGCATCTCCTCGAAGGCATCGAAGTCGAAGTAGACGGGTGACGCACCCGTGGCCGCCTGGTCGGTGATGTCCACACCGTCCACGAGCCATTTGTTGTTCGCCGTGTTGCCGCCGCGCGAGATGTGACCGGCCTGCTGCCCGGACTGACTGCCGCCGACATTGACACGGTCCATGGCCACGCCGGGCGCGCGCGAGAGCATGCCCCAGGGGTCGCGTTGCGACGGAATGTCCTGCAACTGCTCCTGGGTGAAGCTACTCCGCGTTCCCACTCGTGACGTGTCGATAATCGGTGCCTCGGCCGACACCGTGATGGTTTCCTCAACCGTGGAGACGTCGAGCTCCACGTTGATTGCCGTCGTCGTGCCCAGCGTCACGCGTGCGCCTCGGTTCACGACAGACTTGAAACCTTCCAAGTCGAACCTGACGTCGTACTGGCCAACCGTCAGCTCGGAGAATCTGTACGTTCCGCTCTCCGATGTAATCGTGGTTAGCGGCTGGAGTAGAACAGGGCCGGTCAGGGTTACCTCCACGCCAGGTAGAACCGCCCCCGACGTATCGGCGACACGCCCCGAAATCTCACCGGTGGCTTGTTGGGCATGCGCGGGCGCGGTGGCCGCGAGCAACCCGAGCATACTGAGTCCTGCGAGGTAGCTAGAACCCTTCATCTCATGACCTCCCACCTGTGCATATCCACGGAAACCGCCGAAGACGAGTACGTCGCGAGGGGCTTCGACGGCCCGCAGATAGAAACTGCGGAACAGGGAGCAGGGCCTGTTCCAACTAATCAATGCAGAGATCATCACATGGAGCTCCGTCAGAAGCAAGGGAGCTCCAGTTGTGCTTAGGCAAACTTCTGCCGCTATTAGATGGGCTTCTGGGCTAGGTACTCGGTAAGAATCGCGCCCTGCACGTGAAGCTTCGGCGTCGCGAACCGTGCCTCGGCGAGAGCAGCCAGAATCACCTCCGTCGATACGCAGGCCGCGATCGTTGCCCAGTAGTACTGCATCAAACGCCGCGGCTCGCGGCGACCACTCGTGAGAAACGCGAGCGCCGGCACCACGACGCCGAGATAGGCGCCAAGTAGGACGCGCAGTGGGGACGACCGAGGCCGCGTGATCTCAAGGATCAGCAGTCGACCACCTGGCCGCAGCACGCGGCGGCACTCCGCGAAGAGGGCGCGCAGGTCCTCGACATGCCGTAGAGCGTAGCCCATGCTGACGAGGTCGAAGCTCGCATCGGCGAACGGAAGGGCCTCGCCGCGACCCTGGACCAGGGGCTGGCCGTAGCGCATTCGATTCACGTCCAGCATGCGGCGACTGGGGTCGAGCCCGACGAGCGCATCGCGCACCACGCCTTCGGCGAGCGCAGCGGCGAGCACCAACCCCGTCCCTGTCGCGACGTCTAGCACCCTCATACCGGGCTTCAAGCCAGCGCGCCGCAGGGTGTCCCGCCGGTAGCGCCACCCGGTGCCGAACGACATCGCGGCGCAGATTCGGTCGTAGTACGGCGCCGAGCTATCGAACAGCTCCCGAACCGTAGCCGCCTGCGAATCCCAGCCGGCGTAGAACTGGGTCAAGGGCTCGTGCGGCCTGAGCGGCGGCATGACAGGCATCGAAGGTTCTCCGATGCGGGATTGTAGCCGTATGTGCCCTACAATCTTGAATGGTGCCCTGCGCGATCTGATACGAGGTCCGGGCGCGAGCGACTTACCTGCCGCCCTCCCGTCTTCGAGGTTCGCGCTGAGACAGAATTCATGAACAATCGTTCTTCGGTGACACCTACGCTTGCTGCCGACGTCTCCCCGCTGGACGGGGTTGTGCGCAGTATTCTCACGAGCCGCGTCTATGAGGTGGCGCGCGAGACGCCTCTGGAGATCGCGCCGCGCCTGTCGGCACGTCTCGGGACGCGCGTCCACTTCAAGCGAGAGGACCTCCAGCCCGTCTTCAGCTTCAAGCTGCGTGGGGCGTACAACAAAATTGCGCACCTCGGGGAAAGCGAGCGCCAGCGCGGCGTCATTACCGCAAGCGCGGGCAACCACGCCCAGGGCGTCGCCTACTCCGCCGAGCGGCTCGGCTTGCGGGCGGTGATCGTCATGCCGCAGACCACGCCCGTGATCAAGGTGGAGGCAGTTCGGGCGATGGGTGCGGAAGTGGTGCTCGCCGGCGACAGCTACTCCGAGGCGCAAGCGCGCTGCGACGCAATCGTATCCGAGACGGGCCTCACGTTCATCCACCCGTTCGACGACCCGCTGGTCATCGCGGGTCAGGGCACCATTGCGGACGAGATCGTCCGCCATCGCAAGGCACACTTCTCGGCCGTGTTCGTTCCGGTCGGTGGTGGCGGCCTCATCGCGGGCATGGGCGCGTACTTGAAGGCGGTGCTGCCGGAGGTGCGCGTCGTGGGGGTGGAGCCAGTAGAAGCGGACGCGATGTATCAGTCGTTGCAAGCGGGTCATCGCGTCACGCTCGATCAAGTTGGGATCTTCGCGGACGGCGTGGCGGTGCGCACGGTCGGTGAGCGAACCTTCCGTATCAGCCAGCTCGTCGTCGACGAAGTGATTCGCGTGACGAACGACGAGACCTGCGCCGCGATCAAGGACATCTTCGATGACACGCGCAGCGTCATGGAGCCCGCCGGGGCGCTGGCGGTTGCGGGCCTCAAGCGCTATGCCGAGCGCGAGCCGACGGCGGATCGAGACTTCGTCGCCATCCTGAGTGGCGCGAACATCAACTTCGATCGCCTGCGATTCGTCGCGGAGCGCGCCGAGCTCGGCGAGGCGCGGGAGGCGATCTTCGCGGTGACCATTCCGGAGCGCCCGGGGGCGTTTCGCGAGTTCTGCCTCGCCATTGGCCCGCGTGTCGTGACGGAGTTCAACTACCGGCTGAACGGGCGGCACGCAGCGCACATCTTCGTCGGCGTCAGCGTCGAGTCACGCCGAGACGCCGAGCAGCTGGCGGCGCGTCTGCGCGAAGGCGGCTACGAGACGCTCGACCTCTCGCACAATGAGATGGCCAAGCTGCACATTCGGCACATGGTGGGGGGACCGTCGCCGGATGTGCGTCACGAGCGGATCTACCGCTTCGAGTTTCCAGAAAAGCCAGGCGCGCTGATGAAGTTTCTCGACACGCTCGGCGGTCGCTGGAACATCAGCTTGTTTCACTACCGAAATCACGGCGCCGACTTTGGCCGCGTCCTGGTGGGATTCGAGGTGCCAGACGAGGAAGAGCCGCCGTTCACCACGTTTCTCGAGCAGCTCGGATACCCGTACTTGCGGGAAGCAGACAACGAAGCCTATGTGCGGTTTCTGACGACGAGATGAAGGGGCCAGGTGCAAGGTGCCTGCTCCCTGAGACAGCCCTTGGACCTCGCCCCTAGCCCCTCGCCCCTACTTGTTGACCAGCTCCAACAGATAGTCTGTCGCCTCTTTCGACTTCATCGTGGCCAGCCGCTCGACAATTCGCTTCTTCAAGTCGGCGTCCTTTTCTCGGCGCGCTAGGCTCACGAGGGCCTTGGCGTTTCGCTTCGAGGCGAGCTGCGAGATAACGGCCACCTTGACCCGCGTGTCCGAGGCCGAACCGTAGGCGTCTGTCAGTACGTGTTCGCTGTTCGGCCCGATCGCAGCCAAATAACGCACGGCGACGAGCTGCACATCCGGGTTCGCGCCGCCCTTGATGACCTTCACCATGACTTCCCTCGCCTTTGGTGACGGGTTCTGTGCGAGGACGAAGATCGCGCGCTCTTTGACGCGCGGCGGATGCACACCAAAGAGGATGCGCTCCAGTGCGGCCGTCGCCTCGGGCCGTCCGGCACGCACGAGGCCCTGGAGCGCGAGGAGCCTGAGCTCTTCGTCTTCGATTGCTTCCGGGCGCACGGCTTGGCCGCTCCACTGCCGAATCTCGATCTCCAACGCCCGAGCGTCGCTCCGCCAACCACTGTCTGGCCACGTTTGCGAGAGCTTGGACAGCGTCGTGAGCGCGTCTTGCGCTCGTCCGAGCTTGTAGTGCGTATAGGCCAGCCAGTACGCAACGGCGTCCGGCCCGCGCACAGGCGGCTTTCGCACAGTCGGCCGGCCTTCGCCGAACGTCTTCTCCCTGATCTCGGTTCGCTCCGCGCTGAGCTTGGCCAGGCGGGAGAGCGCTTCCTCGTAGAGTCCGCGGTCGAGCGCGCTGATCGCGCGAACGTACTCGAAGTCACCATCGCCGTGGAAGAACGCCCTGCTCGACCGCTCGCGCTCCGCCATGGCTTCGACCTGCGCCCGCACCGTCTCAGCGTGCTCTTCGGCCTGCGCTCTGACCGCCTCGGCCTGAGCCTCGGCCTGGGCTCTGGCGGCCTCCGCCTGAGTTTCCACCTCGGCCCAGGACGACTCCACGGACGCCATGAGGAGGGTGAGGTCGAACGGCTCGTCGAACGAGCGGACAGGCTGTGCGAGCACAGGCCCCGCAGACAACGAGAACATTCCTACTGCGGTCACGATCAGACGTGCCGTTGACATTGCAAGCTCCATTCATACGAAAGACGCCTGTTATCTTTTCTCAGGCATCTCATCCTCGAATGCCGCACGCTCGCGGGCTCGCACCGTGTCGCCCGCGACGCGCAGCTTGAACAGCATCTCGCGCGCATCCGCCCTCGTCGCTTGGAGGCTCACGGCCTGCTCCTGCAACTCGCCGGGAGCGTGCGCGACGTGGAGCAGCGTGCGCTCGAGGTCGTCCAGCACGTCGGCCATAACGGCCTCCCCGTCGCTCGCTGCCGCGCGCCGGTACAGGCGGTTCGTCGCCAGCAGATCCTGCGCCCACTCTCGCGCACTCTCGCGCGCTCGCGGCGAGTCGAACACCTCCTCTTGATTGGCCAGCTCGAGCAGCATGATTTGCGAGCGATCGAAGTGATCACCAAGCGAGCTGAGCAGCACGCGCTCGCGCGCCTCGTCCATCATGGCCGGTCGCGTCTGCTGAGACACCTCGTCTGGCTCAGGTGACGCTTGCACGAGCACGAAGATCAACGCGGCGACCGAGGCGCCGTACGCCGCGAGGGCCAAGCCGCGCGGTTTCAACAGGTCGCGCAACCCGCCCAGCCAACCGGCGTGCCGCGGCTGAAGACTGGCTGGCAGGGACTCGATTCCCCTCGACGACAAGCGCTGTGGCGACAAGAGGTGTGGCTGCACGCGCGCCCAGACCCGCTCCCCGTAGTGCGCGTCGCGTGGAGGCGGCTCCCACGCGGTGATGGCCGTAAGCTCCACGCGCAGCGCCTCGTACGCCGCACGGCACGCCGCGCAGGCGTCCAGGTGACGCGCGGGTCCTGTGGCGTCCAGCGCCTCACCGTAGTGCAACAGAATGAGATCTTCCTCGTTCAAGTGGTGCATCGCTTGGTGTCCACGAGCGCGTGACTGCAAGTACTGATCACCTGACACTTGACACTCGCGCGCCGTCGCCCACATCGGGCGGTGGGCTCGGTCGAACCGCGGTGGCCCGCACGAAGGGCTCGAGCGCCGTACGCATCTTCTTGACCGCTCGAAAGATGCTGTGTTTGGTCGCGCTGGCCTTCAGTCCGAGCTGCGCGCTGATCGCCTCAATCGACTCTCCTTCGAAGTGCCGGAGCACGAAGGCCGCCCGCTCCATCGGGGTCAGAGTTGCCATCGCCGCGTGAATGCGGGCACGCACTTGCCCACCGAGGGCCGCTCGATCCGGCAGCGGACCCGGGGAGGCGAACCCATCCCATGCTGCGGCCCCATCACCCGCCTCGCCGTTCACGGCCTGCTCACGGCCGGATCGCGAGCGTAGGAGGTCAACCGCACTGTTGGCAGCAATACGGGTAAGCCAGGTGCTGAAGCGCGCCCGTTCCTCGAACCGGCCGAGCTGGCGGTAAGCCTTGATGAAGGTCTCCTGGACGACATCTTCGGCATCCTGCTCGTTGCCGGTCAGGCGAAAAGCAACGGCGAAGACACCTCGGCTGTGGCGTTTGACCAACTCGCCAAATGCCTCCGAATCGCCGGCGCGAGCCCGCGCCAGGAGTGCGGCCTCGGTCGCCTCCATCTGTCAGATTAGACGGCCACGTCAGCCCAGCGGTTAGGAACGGAAACGCGTCAGGACGTCGACGGCGTCAGCCCAGGTGTGACGGGCGGCGACCGACACGGCGGCGTGTCCCAGCCGCTCGGCAAGGCTGCGATCGGCCGCAAGCTGATCCAGGCACTCGGCCATCCGTTCAGGTGTTGGCTCGACCACAAAGCCCGTCTTCTCATGGACGACGAGCTCGGCTGGCCCGCCACTGTCGAGGGCCGTGACAACCGGCTTGCCGGATCGAAAGGCTTCCAGCGTGACAAAGCCGTAGTCTTCGTTCCACGGCGCGAAGAACACGGCGCGGCAGCGCGCGTAGTGCTCGACGAGCGCCTCGTCCGACACGAGACCGAGCAGCTCTACGCGGCCCTCGAGGCCGTGGTGCGCAATCAGCTCCTCGAGGCGGGACCGATCCTCGCCGTCGCCGGCAATCTTCACGCCGAGTGAGGAATCGCGCATCCGCGCCACGGCGTCCACCAGCAGATCGAGCCGCTTGAGCGGATGCAACCGCGAGACCGCGAAGATGTAATCGCCGAAGTCGTCGGTGCGGTATGGCCGCTCCGGCGCGGGCGGGTACAGCACCTCGCTCGGGACACCACCAAAGCGCACGAGTCGTTGCTGAATGGTGCGCGACTGCGCGACGAGACGCGTCACGTTCCGGGTGAGGAGCGCGCGATCGACGGCCTGCATCGCGCGTCGACGCGCGCGCTCCTTGATCCGCGCCCGCCAACTGATGCCAGACGCGAAACGCTCCCACAGATCGTAGTATTCGCGCATCCGGTGATTGAGCCAGCAGACATGCCGCGGGTGACGTACCGCGTACGACGGGAAGCGGAACGAGATCACCTGATCGATGGGGTGGCCGTCGGCGCTCTCGCCGACGTCGGTCAGCCAGGTGGCGAGGTAGGCGGAGAACTGCCGTCCGAAGCGGTTCTGCGGCGTGATGAGCAGGTCGGCGGCCACGCCCGCGCGCCGCAACGCCGCGCACGTCTCTTCCGCGATGACCGTGTGGCCGCCGCGTACGAACAGCGCGCCGGAGGTAACCACGAGAATCCGCTTCACGACACGACCGCGCGTATGTTAACCCCCAATGTGACCCAACGTTTCGTTTCCACGCGGCAACAGGGTATCCTGTCTCGAGGCAACGATGTTCGATCGCGTTTGCATGTATGACTGAAATTCTCGAGTGGGTTCGCACACTGCACAGCGATGAGGGCATCAGGGCCATCATCAGCTGGGGTGGCTTGACGGTGCTCGTCGCGATCGTCTTTGCCGAAACCGGCCTGCTGGTCGGCTTCTTTCTGCCGGGTGACTCGCTGCTCGTGACGGCTGGCGTCGTGTGCGCGAAGGCGTTTCCAGGACTTCCTCAGCTCGACATCTGGACGACCTACGTCCTCCTGCTCGTCGCCGCCGTGGTTGGTGATCAGGTTGGTTTCCTGCTCGGGCGTCAGACCGGTCACGCGATCTTCCAGCGCGAGGACAGTCGCTTCTTCAAGCGTAAGTACGCTGAGGAAGCCCACGAGTTCTACCTGCGTAAGGGCGGGCGCTCGATCGTCATCGCCCGCTTCGTGCCCATTCTGCGGACGTTCGTACCGTTCATGGCCGGCGTCGCCGAGATGCCGTACCGCAGCTTCGTGCTCTACAACGTTGTGGGCGGGATCTTGTGGGTGACGAGCCTGCTATGGCTCGGCTACTTCCTCGGCCAGAGCCCGCTCGTCGAGCGCATCCACCACATCATCCTCCTCGTCATTGTGGTTTCGCTGATCCCGCTCGGCGTGGAGATCTACCGTCGCTTTCGCCCCGCCGCGACCAGGCAACGTACGTCGTCGTCGCCTGCTGTGCCGCGCGAAGTGACGAGTGACGAGTGACCGAGCACAGGGTATCATTCGCGTCATGGGCGGTTATGCCGAGCAGCTCCAACTGCTGGGGATCGTGGCCTTCGCGATGATCCTCGGCGGGTTGGTCGGCCTCGAGCGCGAGGCCGCTCAAAAGCCAGCCGGTCTACGCACGCACATGCTCGTGGCGGGTGCGGCTGCACTCTTCGTCGCACTCGGCAGCCTCGTCGCGCGGACGTTCGAATCTCCCGATGCGAACGGCGACTTCAGAATCCAGACCGATCCTGTGCGCGTCATTGAAGCCGTGGTGACGGGCGTCAGCTTTCTTGGCGCCGGCACCATCATCCGGAGCACCGGTCGTCGCATCGAAGGCCTCACCACCGCGGCGTCCTTGCTCATCGCCGCGGCACTTGGCATAGCCGTGGCGAGCCGCCAGCACATCGTCGCGATTGGCGTGACCCTCATGGTGCTCGTGGTGCTGAAGGTCGTTCATCGCATGGAACAGCGCCTCCGGCCCGGGGGATGAAGAAAACTACGATGTCGCTCTTGCCTGTTCATCCAGCCACCGCTTGAGCGGCGCGAAGTATTCGAGGATCGCGCTGGCGTCGAGCTGTCGCTCACCGGTGAGCGTCTCGAGCGCGTCTGGCCACGGCCGGCTGCGCCCCATCTCGAGCATCTTTCTGAAGCGCTGTCCCACGGCTTTGTTGCCGTAGATCGAGCACCGGTGCAACGGTCCCGTATAACCGGCCTGCTTGCACATGGCTCGGTGGAACTGGAACTGCAGGATGTGCGCGAGGAAGTAGCGCGTGTACGGCGTGTTGCCCGGAACGTGGTATTTCGCGCCAGGGTCGAAGTCGTCCTCGCTGCGCGCGGAGGGCGCTGACACGCCCTGGTACTTCGCGCGGAGATTCCACCACGCCTGGTTGTATGTCGCCGGCGTGACCTCGCCCGAGAACACCTTCCAGCGCCACTGATCGACCAGCAGACCAAACGGTAAGAATGCCACCTTGTCGAGCGCCATCCGCAGGAGATAGCCGACGTCGTCGGACGAGTCGGGCGCTCGGTCGAGCAGACCGATTTCGGCCAAATACGATGGCGTGACCGAGAGCGCCACGGCGTCGCCGATCGCCTCATGGAAACCGTCGTTCGCGCTGTCGCGATAGAGGACCGGCAGCCTCCGATACGCGCGTTGATAGAAATTGTGCCCGAGCTCGTGATGGATGGTGACGAAATCCTCACCGGTGATCTGGATGCACATCTTG
This sequence comes from Luteitalea sp., assembly GCA_009377495.1. Lineage (GTDB taxonomy): Bacteria > Acidobacteriota > Vicinamibacteria > Vicinamibacterales > Vicinamibacteraceae > WHTT01. The sequence continues at coordinate 11,558 of WHTZ01000018.1, read as the reverse complement.
ATGCGCACATCCTGGTCGTTGTCGACGTCCCACGCGCTCGCGTGGCATACCACATCGCGGTCGCGTGGCTTCGTGAAGAGCGACCGCTCCCAGAACGTCTGCGGCAATGGCGCGAATCCAAGCGAGGTAAAGAAGCCCTCGCCGTACTTCACCATGCCCATCGCATCGACGTTCCTCGCCAGGAGGAGCGTGGTGAGGTCGTACGAGGGCGCGCTGCCCGGTGGCGCGACGAGCGGGTAGATGTTGCCCCATTGCTGCGCCCACATGTTGCCCAGCAGGTGCGCCGGGATTGCGCCATCTGGCGGCACGACGTCGGTACCGTATGTCTCGCCGAGCCGGCCCCGCACATACGCGTGCAACGAGGTATAGAGCGGTTGAACCTGAGCCCAGAGCCGTTCCACCTCCGCGGTGAACTGGTCCGCGGCCACGTCATAGTTGGACCGCCACAGCGCGCCGAGGTCGTCGTAGCCCAGCTCGCGTGCGCCGGCGTTCGCGAGCTCGACGAAGCGCTGATAGTCGTCGCGCATCCCTCGGCCGACCTCGTGCCAGCCGATCCAGGCGTCGCGAAGCCGTGCAGGATCACGATTCTCGGCCAGCAGTGTCGTCAGCTCGTTGATATCGAGACAGTCATCACCGCTCTCGCCGGGCGGACACCACATGCCCTTCCCGTACGCGGCCTCCATGCCGGTCGTGATCCGGGTGAGCTCCGCTTGCGCCTTCGGGTCGCTCGGTGCCGGCAGCGGGATCGTCGCGAGCTTCAGCAGCGTCAACTGCCGCCGCACGTCGTCCGGCAGCGCGACGTCGTCGAAACGCGTCGCCTGCTGGGCCAGCTCCATGGTGGCGCCAATGAACGCAGCCGTGGCGTCTGCGGACACCTGCTGCGTGTCCTCGGTGATGAAGTTGGCCGCGATCCACTGGGCCCGGTTCACCCGGTTCCCCAGCTCGAGCAGTCGCGCGTTCGCCTGCTCGACGAACTGCCGGGCAACGTCAGTACCGGGTCGGTCGCTCGACCCGTTGGTGGCCTCGTCACCCCTGCGGCAGGCCGCGTGCACCATGAGCAGACTCGAGCCCATGATGATGACCACGCCCGCTAAAAGTCGTCCCACGTTGCCCCTCCTCTCGTTTGACACCCTTTGGGCGGTCGGATAGCGTACAGCTAGCGGCCACGACAATGCGGATAACGGCTGGACGGATCCTGGCGATCCTGGGCGTCGCGCTTCCTCTCGTCGCCAGCGTGAGTACGCCGCAGGGCGCTCCGCAAGCGTCACAGGAGCCAGACCCGCGGTCGCCCGTCGTGTTGGTCGCCGAGGTCGACGGCATCATTCATCCGGTCACGGCCGAATTCATGGGCAACGCCATCGACCGCGCCGACACCGCGGGCGCTATCGCCCTCGTGTTCGAGCTCCGCACGCCGGGCGGCCTCGTCGAGTCGACCCGCACTATCATCTCGCGAATGATTGCCGCCCGAACGCCCATCGTCATTTTCGTGGGGCCCTCCGGCGCGCGCGCAGCCTCTGCTGGCTTCTACATGACGCTCGCCGCGGACGTCGCGGTGATGGCGCCCGGCACGCACATTGGCGCAGCGCATCCCGCCACGATTGGATCCTCCGGCGAGCAGCAACAGGGGAGCCGGACCATGGAAGAGAAGGCGGCGTCCGACTTGGCCGCGTACGCGCGCTCGCTCGCGGAGGCGCGTGGTCGGAACATCGCGCTCTCGAACGAAGCCGTCCGCAAGAGCCGCTCCTTCACGGAGCGTGAAGCGCTCGAAGCCACGCCGCCGCTCATCGACTTCATCGCCTCCAACAGCACGGATGTCATCCGCCAATTGGACGACCGCACGATCAGGCGCTTCAACGGCGCGGAGACGACACTGCGCACGGCGGGAGCACGCGTCGAGCATATCGCACCGACGTGGCGGCAACGCTTCCTGAGCGCGATCGCGCACCCACAAATCGCGGTCCTGCTCTTCAGCCTCGGCATGCTCGGCCTCACCGTCGAGCTCTGGTACCCTGGCACGTTCTTCCCCGGCGTTGTCGGCGGACTGTGCCTGCTTATGGCGTTCCTGGCGTTCCAGGTCTTGCCTATCGACGTCACGGGCCTCTTGCTCATCGTCCTTGGGCTCGGTCTGTTGGTCCTCGAGCTGAACGTCCCGAGCTTTGGCGTGTTGGGCATCGGGGGTATCGTCAGCCTCATCCTCGGCTGGATCGTCATGATGGGGAACGTGCCAGATGTGGCGGTCAGCTTGAGCCTCATCGTGCCGGTCACGGTCGCCTTCGGCGCCATCTTTCTCTTCCTCGGCCGTCTCGCGCTTGCCGCGCAGCGACAAGCGTCGGTGACTGGCACCAGTGGCATGCTCGGCTTGCATGGCCGCGCGATCACCGACATTCAGGCCGGCGGGACGGGACAGATCAGCGTGCGCGGCGAGATCTGGTCTGCCACCGCCAGCGAGCCGATTCCGCGCGACGCGCGGGTCGAGGTGGTCGCCGTCGACGGTTTGACGCTCACGATTCGTCCACTCGATCGTTCGTTTCCCGGAGGCTCCAGATCATGACCTTCTCCCCCTATCTATTGGTGCTGGCGGTCGTCGTGCTCTATCTGCTCAACTCGATCAAGATCTTGAATGAGTACGAGCGAGGCGTCATCTTCCGGTTGGGCAAGGTACTGCCACGGCCCAAGGGCCCTGGTATCATCTTTGTCTTCCGGCCAATCGACCGTATGGTGCGCGTCAGCCTGCGCACAGTCGTGTTCGACGTGCCACCGCAAGACATCATCACGCGCGACAACGTCTCGGTCAAGGTGAACGCCGTCCTCTACTTCCGTGTCATGAACCCGAAGAACGCGATCGTCGAGGTGGAGAACTTCCACTACGCCACGTCACAGCTCGCGCAAACGACGCTGCGGAGCATTCTGGGACGGGCGGAGTTGGACGATCTGCTCGCGCAACGCGATCGGCTGAACCAGGAGCTCCAGCAAATCCTCGACAGTCAAACCGACCCGTGGGGCATCAAGGTGTCGTCGGTCGAGGTGAAGCACGTGGATCTGCCCGCAGACATGCAGCGGGCCATGGCGCGGCAAGCCGAGGCGGAACGCGAGAAGCGGGCGAAGATCATCCACGCGGAGGGCGAGTTGAGCGCATCGGAGAAATTGGCGCAAGCCGCTGCCGTGATCAATCGCGAGCCGATGGCCATCACCCTGCGTTACCTCCAGACGCTGACAGACATCGCGGCCGAGCACAACTCGACGATCATCTTCCCGTTGCCCATCGACCTCTTGAGGGTGGTTCGCGACGCGACGGTCCGCCCGACGGACCAGCGGTAGCGGGTGCGCGACAGGAGTGCGCGGTAGCGCAGTGAGGTTGCGGGCATCATCCATTCCCACCACGGACGAGCCACTCCTCTCATACCGGGTCTGGGCCAGCCTCTACGTGGCGGCGGTCTGGTTCTTCCTGGGTATGGAGTGGCTGTTCTTCGTCACGAAGCCGTCGTTTCTCTCGGTCCTTCCGTGGGGCGAACGTGTCATCCCGCTCGGGGCCGCCACGCTGCCGGTGCTCCTCGCGGGCCTGTCGCTCCTCGGCCTCGTCTGGCTCGTGGGGCGCTCGATGCCAACAGCAGGCTTACGCTGCGCCTCCCGGTGGCTGCTGCAGCTCCCGCCCGCGTTCGTGCTGCTCGCGTCTGGTCTGCTTCTCGTCGACAACTTCACGCACACGCTCTTCGGGTGGGGCATCCGCTCGCTCGACCGATCCCGGCTGTGGTATGCGGGTGCGGTGCTCCTGGCCGGTGCGCTCATCTACGTCTGGGTCGGACGGATGGCCGCGACACTCCACACGAACGCGCGGTCGCGGCAACGATGGGCGAGAAGCGCCGCGGCGCTCGCCACTGCGGCCGGCCTCGCGGCCGTGGTCGAGGTGACCTTCACGTCGAGCGCCGCAGCAACCACGGCCACCACGCGTACCACCAAGGGGCGCCCGAACATCCTGCTGGTCGGCCTCGACGGCGTAAACGCAGACCACATGTCCGTGTACGGCTACACGCGGCAGACCACACCGTTCCTCGAGACCCTCGGGCGCGAGTCGCTGGTGTTTCCCAACGCCTTCTCGAACGGGGGCAACACAGCCGGATCGCTGACCGCCATCCTCACGGGACGTGCACCCACGACGACGCGGGTCATCTATGCACCGGACATCCTGCGAGGTCGGGATACGGCACTCCACCTGCCGGCCTTCTTGCGTGCCCTCGGCTACCGAACAGGCCAGTTCGCCGTGCGTCACTTTGCTGCGTCGGTGGACTTCAACATGCGTGGCGCATTCGACGTCGTCAACAACCAATCCAGGGCGCCTGGCATTCCTGGCGCGCAGGTGGCCGCGCGGTTGGGGCCGGGCCGTTTCTTGTTCGACCAGGTGCTGCTGCGCGTGCGCGCGCGCGTCGAGCAACTGGCTGGGGAACGGGGGTCGGATCCCTTCGAACAGGTTACCGAGACCCTTGGAGCCCAGTTCGGGGACGAGACGCGCATGCTGGAGGTCACTCGATTCATTCAGGACAGCAATGAGCCGTTCTTCGCGCACGTCCATATCATGGTCACGCACGGCCCGAAGTTCGGGCCTCGCGAGCGACACTTCTCGGCAGGCATGACGCAGGACACGGAGCGGATCCGGGAGTTCTACGACGACGCGATTCTGGACGGGGATGCGTATGTGCGCGATATCGTCGATCTGCTCGAGGCGCGCGGCGCATTCGCGAATACGCTGGTCGTTGTCTACTCGGATCACGGAGCCCGGTTCCAAACAAACGTGCGGTTGCCGCTCATGGTGCGTTTGCCGGGCGGCGCGCGACGCGGACGCCCCGGCGTCACGGCGCAGATGATTGACATCGCACCGACGGTGCTCGATGTGCTCGGCATCCGAGCACCACGATGGATGGAGGGCCAATCGCTCCTCGGCGAGGTAACCCCCTGCCGACCGGTCTTTGGCGCCATTTCCACAACACCCGAGCCCACAGATGGTGGAGGCCTCGCGACCGTCGTCGCTGGGCCACCGTTCTACAGCCTCGGCGTCGCCACGCTCGTTCGAGGCAATCGCTGGCTCTATCTCAAAGTGGACCACGACCCGCCGGACGCGCATGGCGGCCGTGTACCCACCGTGCCGGGAGCGGAGACATGCGAGCCGTTCGAGCCGGAGGAGGCGAAGCGGATCCTCATCCGCCATTTGCGGTCGAAGCGCTATCGGATCCCGGCGTCGTTCGAGCGGCGCGGCTAACCGCCTCCGCCCCGCTCGGGTCCCATCGGGACCCGACAAGCCAGTGCTGGCGAGCGGCCCGCGTCTCGCGGGCCGCCGTGGCGGTCTCGCCGAAGCGCGAAGCGCGAAGGCGGAAGCCGCGCCCTACCTCAAACGTTCGTGCAGAGCGGTAGGGCGCCCCTTTAGGGGCGCCTCCAACGCGCTAAAACGATACCCAAACCGATAGCGGATCGTCGACGCGGAGCACCGACTCCTGTTGAAACTGCGCCATATAGCGCTGCCGAATGCGCTCAATCTTTCCGCTGCTCTCCCAGAACGTTTCGACCGGGTGCAAGAGGATGAGCACGAAGGAATCTTCCTCGATGATTACACCCTCTGCACCCCTGAACTGGCCATCGCCCTCGACCACGGTCAGCCCGCCAGGAAAGCGAGGCGTGACCTCTTGGTCGAGAAACCCGCGAAACTCTTCTTCCGTGACAACCCCATCGGTATCACGGCTCGCCCACGAAGCTGGTTGCCCGCACGACCGCGTGGTGACCCGTGTTCAAGTTGACGCCGACGCTCAGCGACGAAATGGTGAGCTTCAAGCGTTGATTGGTCAGCTCCACGGGCGCGGTCACCGGAATGGTGAGTGTTTCCTGCTCGACACAGAGGCGCGCTGGTCGCGTGGTCTCGCCCAGCACCTGTTCATCGCCGCCCTCCGCGTTGGTCGCTGCCAGCCGGACGGTCTTGGTCAGTGTCAACGCCAGCGCGCACGGTATCGTGAACTCGAACGTCGCGTCCTCCAAGAAGGTGCCAGTCAGAGTCGGCTCGGTGAGCCAGCTGGGCGTACCCAACAGATTCACGATGAGCGGCTGCGGGGGTGGCGGGCTCTCGTCCATGGTGAAGCCAAGGCCCGTCTCTTCAATGTCACGGCCGTGCAGAAAGAACGTCAGGGTGCGCGGGACGGCGACCGTGTACGGACACGCGACCTTGGTGGTGTGTCCCGCGAGATCCGTCCCGCGGAGCGTTGTGCTCTGATTGCCCCCGCTCGTCGTGTTTGCCGAGGCGGCGACACGGGACGCCGCCGGGCCACAGGTCGCGTCCTCCACCGTGGCCCACACCTCCGCCTCGTCTTGGTTGATCACGAAGAGCGGTGCCGGCGCGTCACAAGTCACGCTGGGCGGCGTCCGGTCGATCGACACGCTCGCGCTCTCCACGACGCTCGCGTTGCCCGCCGCATCCACGGCTGCCGCGTAAAGGGTGTGGTTCCCGTCCGCAATGAGCTCAGCACCCCCACCCGTGAAGATGCATTCCGGCGGCAGGTCGGCGACGCTGGCCGGCGTCGACGCAGGGTCGAGAACGCAACGGACCTCGGTCACACCTGAACCGGTCGGCTGGTCGCTGGCGGACACAATGACAGTGGGGCTGGTCACGAACCAGTCGTTTGCTCCGTCTGGTGCCGCTGGCGTCAAGGTAATGGTTGTCGTCGGCGCATCTACGTCAGCTTTAGAAAATGAGAAGACGTGGGCCGAGCCTTGGTCGCTATTCTCTGTATCGGCGGAAGACGCACCGACAACGACAGCGTCGACAGTCACGGCGACGGCGGCACCAAGCACGTCTTCGGCTGCCCCGTTCGCGGAGGTCAGCTTCACGACCTCGGCATCGGATGTCCACCCAGCCGGTGGCTGGGTAAAGATATGCGCCGCGCCCTGGTGGACATTGCCGGCCGCGGCCGTCGCCGGCGCGCCCACAACGAGGGTGTCGACGCTCATCGCAACGGACCAGCCGAACAGGTCCGCAGCTGCCCCGTCCGGCGCCGTCAGCGTTGCGGTCTCGGTTGCGTCGATCCAGCGACCTTCCGGTTTCACAAACACGTAGACTGCGCCCTGGTCGTCGTTCCCGTCGACGTCGCTAAATGGTGCGGCCACGGCGACTGTGCCTCCGCTCATCGCCACCGAGTGGCCGAACCAGTCACTCGGCGCTCCGCGCGACGGCGTCAGCTTTGCGGCCTCGATCACGCTCGTCCAGCCACCCGGGGGACACTTGAAGACGTAGGCCGCGCCCTGCTGCAGGTTCTCGCCAATGGTGACCAACGGCGCGCCGGCGACAATCTCGTCTCCGTTTGTGGCGACCGACCAGCCGAGCCGGTCACCTGCCGCTCCGTCCGACGCCGTGAGCTTCCCACTCTCGAACGCGTCGGCCCAGCCGTCCTCCGGCCGCGCGAACACGTAGGCTGCACCCTGGTACGCGTTCCCGTCGGGCGCCGCAAACGGGGCGCCCACCGCGAGCGTGCTGCGCGCGATGGCCACGGCGCTGCCAAACGAGTCGAGCGCCGCCCCATCCGACGCCCTGAGAGTGGCGGTCTCGACCATGTCGGTCCAGCCACCCGCCGGGCGCGTAAAGACATACACCACACCCTGGTCCGCGTTCTCGCCAACGTCGGCGAGCGGTGCGCCGACCACAATGGTGTCGCGATAGACGGCTACAGTGCTGCCGAACGAGTCGAGCGCCGCCCCGTCGGACGCCGTGAGCGTCGCCGTCTCGACGGCATCGCTCCAGCCGTTCCTGGAGCGCACGAACACGTAGGCGACGCCCTGCGCCTCGTTCTCGCCAATGGTTGCGTATGGTGCGCCCACGACGATCGTCGCCCCGTCCACGGCGGCCGACCAGCCGAATCGGTCCTCAGCCTGTCCATTTGAGGCGGTAAGCGTCGCCCGCTCGTCGACGGTCAGAGCCTGTGCGTCAATCTCACCGGGGGGATCTTGGGGCGATGCGGCGGCAACCATGGCGAACACGAGGTGAATCGTCACGGCGACTCGCGGTACGAAAGTGTGTCGGCTGTCCCGTCGAAGCCTCCACAAGCCGGACCACCACAGGCGGCCGGCGACAGCGCGCGCGTGTTGAAGCGTCATCACTGGGTCTCCCTTCCCATTCGAGAGGCGCGCTCATGTGACCCGAGACGTCGCTCGGGGCGAGCCCAGCCTCTCACCGACGCACAGCGGGGCCGCGGGTCCTTCTGGCTTGCTCCTGGGGAGAATGGAGGGCGGTTCGAAACCGTCGATCGCAGGATACTCTAACTGGGGTAGTACTTACTAGTCCTTGCCTTCGAAAACAAGCGTACTTCCTCGAGCGGCTGGCGGCAGTGTCAGGCCACTGGGTACCAAAACCCGTCGACGTCATACTCCCGTTACTGCGTCAGGTCGGGTCGGTGGCTGACTTCGATGGCGCTCACGATCGGGGCGTGGAAACCGACCCTTTCGATGAACCGAATTCGCAGTGACCCATCGGCGATCTCAACATAGAATCGGTGGACCATGGCCGTGTTCTGACCGACATGCTCGGCAATGTCGTAGTTGACCAGTGGGGGTGGGGTTCAGTGCCGCTGTACGGGCGGACGTTGCGCCACTCGATCACGAACTGACGGCTACCTTCCTCGCCGCGTGTCGCCGTCAGCACCTGGGAGTCGGCGTCGACGAACAGGTCATCCCAAAAAGGGATAAACCGCTGCGTTGGGTGGCGTCGCGCTCGGGATCGAGCTATTGCTGGACGTGGCATCGGGGAGGGTGAAGCTCAGGAACCCGTTCGTGGCCACATGGACCATGGTGTAGGCCGGGCCGTAGTACGGAAAGGCGAACGGCGGCTCCATCGACGTTGACGCGTCGTCGCCGCTCAGCGCTAACGGATCCGTGGCCTCGATGTAGTCAGATGCTTCGAGCGCGCACGCGTGCCCATGCGTGTCGCGGCGCCGATCGAGCTGGACGTCGAGCGTCTCGGGCCCGTCGACAACGAGCTCGGCGGAGACATCGGCGAGACACCCGCCGGCCGAAAAGGTCGCCCTGTAGCTGCCTTCTGGCAGCGTGTGCAAGTACGCGCCGTCGACGTCGGTTGTCGCCGAGTCGAACGGTGCACCGATGCCCTCGATCGTGACGAGTGCGCCGGCAACCGGCATGCCGCTGTCGTCGGTCACCCTGCCAGACACCGGGTGCAACACAGCCGGGTCGAGCGTGAAGTCGACGTGTGTCGCCTCGTCCTCGACGATATCCACGGATTGCACCTGCGACCCGACTCGTGCTGCACGTTGCCGTATGCCAGTTCCGCAGAAAAAGCAGCCTGGCTTTCCCGTGCGGTTCTCGTCAGCTGGTCGTAGACGTACTGACCTCGAGCCGCCCAGTCCCTGATGCGTTCGGCCGCGCTGAGGTCGGCCTTCTCGCGAAAGACGACCCAAAAATCGGCCGCGCCCTCGGCGGCAACGTCGTCGACAACGGCTTGGTCGACGGTTACGCGCGGCAAGGTATCCTCGGGCGCCAGCTGTCCTCCTCTGACAGCGACGCTCGTCGCTGTCACCGCTAGCATCGTCACGATGACACCCGTGCGCGGGCCCGCCCAACGGCGCCCGCTACGTATCCATGCCCTGGCTGGCTCGGTAGACGCGCGGTTGCCGACGAACGGAGCGATAAGACCAAACACGCTCATGACCGCCTCCGACGATCCGAATTCCACGCGAGCATCCGCACCCGAAGGGACGCGCGCTTTCGCCTCCATCAAACCGCGTTTCGTTGTCCCCGCCTACTGCTTCACGAGCTCAACGCGACGGTTCTTGGCGCGGCCTTCCTCGGCGGCGTTGGACGCTACCGGGGCCAGCAGCCCTACGCCGGCAGGCTTGAGTCGCTTCGCGTCAACGCCGTGCTTCGCTGCTAGTTCCTTGACCACCGATGCGGCCCGCTGATCGGAAAGGTCGATGTTGTAGTCATAGCCACCTTCGCTGTCGGTGTGACCCACAACGTAGAGGCTGAGCTTCGGATCTCCTTCGAGCAGCGCCGCAATCTCCTGCAGCGTCTCAGCCGACTCCGGTTTGACGTCTGCTTTGTTGGAATCGAAGTAGATCCCGTACAGTGCAACCTTACCTGCGCTGGAAAGCCCGCCAGCCATGTCCTCGGCCGACACCGTCACCATCTTCTCCTCGCGAGCTTCGCCCTCGACGATGTCGACGACGGCAACGGTCCTACCGTTCAAATCTTGGCAAGAGCCCGCCGTGCTGTTGACCGTGTACGTGAGCACGGACACATGCGCCCCATCGTCGGGAAGCTCAGCGGCCGCGTAGTGTTGATCGGCGATACGCGTCGTAAGAGCACACGACCCAACCGACCGGTCCTTGGCGACGCGATCCTCGGGATAGAGGTACATCGCCAGGCTGGTCTTGCCGCCACCGCCGGAGCTGCTTCGTTTAGGATCGCCGCCGCACTCGACGTCCTTGCACTCGAACAGAGTTTTCCCGCTCTTACCCTTGATTTCATCTTGGTAATTACGCAGAACCTCTAGCGGCGACCGATCCCCGGGAACGAGATAAACGAGCCGGGTGTACGGCCCCTCCAGCGCTTTCTGCTCTTTCGGTTCGTGAAGCTGGTTGTTGTGGTTGTCCTTCTTCTCGGGCACGAGCTCCAATGGCGAAAACGGAAGCGTGAACTCGGCATAGCGCTGCTGTTCGTATGCGACGATGAACGAGCCCTCGTAGCGCTTCAACACGGGGTTGTCCTGGCTGCCCTCCGTGTCCTCAGTCGGAAGCGTCAAGTTGGGCTGCGCGCTTGCAGGCGACATCGCGGCGTCCGCAAACGCAAGAGCAGCGGTTGTTAGTATTGACATGATTCCCTCCGTCAGCACGTCACACATCGCGGCTGACGTGGGCACGATACGATGGACGGAAGTGGCAGGTCACCACCTACACAGGTAGGAACGTGGGGGCAGGTGAAGAAGCGGCCAAGAGATCAAGGGGGCAAAGGGTCACGGGGTCAAGGGAACAACGGTCGCCCGCCAATAACTACCCCGTGTGCATCTCTTAGCCCGTTATGCGGCTCGTTACGAGAACCTTGTACTCGTTTGTGGCCGCTGTTCCGCTGGCGCAACCCACGCTGAACCGTGGTATAAGATGTCAGCGTTCCTATCAGCGCGAGCCAGCGTCGACACGCGGTGATTGCCGCCATCGCGCTCGTGGTCGGGTTTGTCAACCCGCGCCCTCACGGCCAACCAGCGCGCGACCATGTTCCGCTCACGATCCCGTAAGCCAACGCGCCTTTCCGCCGGCGTTGGGCGCACGGCCCGATTCGTAGAGCCCCGCCGACACCGAGTCGGTTTGTTCTCCTTCAGCCGTGTGGCCGGCATGGTCGCCGCGCTCTTGCTCTTGACCGTACTCGCCCCCGCGTCCTTCATCGGGGTGAAATGCTATAGCACGAGCGCCCCGCGCACGCCTCCCCTCCAGAACGTGCCAGCGGAGGTTGCGGGCTATGCCCGCGACGAAGCGGCGACCTTCCTCACGCTGCCCAAGTGGTACATCATCTACAGTCACGACGAG
>WHTZ01000017.1 GCA_009377495.1 Luteitalea sp. | reverse complement strand
CGCGTCGACGCCGCTTGCCGGCTACGCAACCTACTATGCAGCGAGGGCGTGGCTGGAGCTTGGTCGGGTGGGGGAGGCGCGCGCCGCGCTGCGTGCGCTTCACACACAGGCGCCCGGTGGCGCGCTGAGCAGGAAGGTGCTGATGGCCGAAGGCGAGGCGGCGATGGCGGACGAGGACTACGTGGCCGCAGCGACCTTCTTCGAGCAACGCCTCGAGCGTTCGCCGATCAATCAGGATGTCGTCCTCGACAAGTGGGCAGAGGCCCTCCGGCGTAGTGGAGCGGTAGACCTCGCACGTGCCACGTGGCTCCGCCTCTACTACGAGGTGCCAACGAGCGGGCTCGCACCTGTGGCGAAAAAGCGCGCCGACGCGCTTGGCGCACCGCCAACGAGGGACGCCGCCGCGCTGAAAGCGCAGCGCGAGGCGGAGCTGAGTCGTGCGGCAGGGTTGTTCAGCGCGCGTCGCTATCGAGCGGCACTCGCGGAATACGAGGCGTTGCACTCAGCCGTGACCGGCGACACGCGAGCGCTGGTCGAGTTGCGGGCGGCGCAGGCCAACTTCCATCTGGGTCGGCATCAGCAGGCCGCCGATGCCACGAGAGCGCTCACCCGGCCCGGTGCGCACCAGGCGGAAGCGCGGTTCTTCCACGCGCGGGCGCTCCGCGGCTTGAATCGACGCACGCAGTACGTGGCGGCGATCCGACAACTCGTCGAGTCGTTTTCCACGAGCAGCTGGGCCGAGGACGGTCTCAACGACCTCGGCACGCACTACATCCTCATCGACGACGATGCGCAGGCAGCGCAAACCTTTCGGGAGCTATACGACACCTATCCGACTGGCCGGCATGCCGCACGTGCCGCATGGAAGTATGGATGGTGGAGCTATCGGCAGAAGGACTACGAGGAGGCCGTGCGCGTCTTCGAGCGTGCCGCCTCAGACTTCCCGCGCGCGAATCAGCGTGGCGCGTGGCTGTACTGGAGCGGCCGCGCGCGCGAGGCGCTGGACCAGCAACGTGAGGCACTGGCGCGCTACGAGCTCGTCGCCGTCGATTATTTGAACTCGTACTACGGCCAGCTTGCCGCGCGGCGCCTCCGGGCGAGCAACCTCACTCCTGGACAACTGACACTGACGCCGTCGGCGACCGCGAAGCCAATGACGGCGCGCGCGCGGACCGACGCGATACTCGAGGAAGGTGAAGCAGACGGAACGTCGGCGGACGACGAATTCGCAACTCCCCAGGTGTCGCCAGCGCGCGGTGATCTGCCTCCGGTATTGGCAAGCCGCATCCGCTGGTTGCTCGCCGCGGAGCTGTATAACGAGGCGATTGACGAGCTGTGGGACCTCGAGCGGACCTGGGGTACGTCCCCTCTCGTCGATGCGACGATCGCCTGGGCGCTGCTCCAGCGAGGCGACAACCTGCGTGCGGTCGCGCTGGTGAGGCGCGCCTACCCGCACTACATTGCCGCCGGTGGGGAGCGCTTACCGCGTGAGGTGTTGGAGGTGCTGTTCCCGCTCGACTATTGGGACCAGGTGCGGCAATATGCGAAAGCGCACAGCCTCGATCCGTACCTGGTCGCGGCGCTGATCAGTCAAGAATCGGCCTTCGATCCGGACGCGCGCTCACCGGCGAACGCGTACGGGTTGATGCAGATTCTTCCGGGTACCGGCAGGCAGTTAGCGCGTCGACTCGGCGTTCGCCCGTTCTCGACGCGGACGTTGAGGAATCCGACCGTGAACATCCGTTTGGGTACCCGGCACTTCAAGGACTTGGTCGAGAAGTACCGCGACGATCACCTGGCGCTGGCAGCGTACAACGCCGGCGCACTGCCCGTCTCACGCTGGTTGGCGGAGCACGCCGGAGAGAATCTCGACACGGAAGAGTTCATCGACGACATCCCCTATCCAGAGACGCAGCTCTACGTCAAGAGGGTCCTCGGCCTGCGCGAGGTGTATCGGGAGTTGTATGGGCAGAGTCAGGGCGAGGCGGCGGAGGTGACACGGTGACAAGGGGAGACCGTGGCGGGTGCCGGGTGCTGGGGTGCTGCTTGTCTCGCCGAAGCGCGAAGCGCGAAGGCGGAAGGTGCTGGCGCGCGCTGATTAGCGGAGTTGCTCCAACCTCCGTCCAGCCTCCAAGAGCGTCTCGTCTGTCTTGCAGAAGCAGAACCGAAGTCGTTGAGCACCGAGGCTCGGGTCGCGGTAGAAACTGCTACCAGGGACCGTCGCGACACCGATGTCAGCGGTCAAGTAGCGTGCAAAGCTCGTATCGTCCGGGTACCCGAAACTGCTGATGTCGGTCATCACGTAGTACGCCCCCCTCGGCACGAACACGCCAAAACCGCAGCGCGCGAGCACGTCGACCAACAGATCGCGCCGGCGCTGATATTCAGCGGCCAGATCAGAGTAGTAGGCGTCAGGCAGACCGAGTCCGAGCGCACCAGCCTCTTGGAGCGGCGCCGGTGCGCCCACGGTGAGGAAGTCGTGCACCTTCCGGATGCCACCTGCGAGCTGGGGTGGCGAGACAGCCCAGCCCACGCGCCATCCGGTCACACTAAATGTCTTCGAGAGACTCCCGATGGAGACGGTGCGCTCCGCCATGCCCGCAATCGTGGCGAGCGGCACGTGACGCGCCTCATCGTAGACGATATGTTCGTAGATCTCGTCCGTAATCGCGACGACATCCCATCGGTGACACAAGCGTGCGATTTCGGTGAGCTCGACCTCGGTAAAGATCTTTCCCGTGGGATTATTGGGCGTATTGAGGATGATCGCCCGTGTCCGGTCGCCAAACGCCGACCCGAGCTCGTCGAGATCAACGTGCCAGTCTGGCTCGTGCAGCCGCACGTAACGCGGGATGGCACCCGAGAGAATTGCGTCCGGACCATAGTTCTCGTAGAACGGCTCGAAGCTGATCACCTCGTCGCCGGGATCCACGATGCCAAGCAGCGTGGCCATCATGGCTTCGGTAGACCCACAGCAAACGGTGACCTGCGTTTCTGGATCAACCGTCAGTCCATAGCGCTGCTGCCAGTCGGCCGCTACGGCGTCGCGCAAACGACGCGCGCCCCATGTAATGGCGTACTGATTGATGTCCGCGTCGATGGCGCGGCAGGCGGCCGATTTGACCGCCTCGGGCGCAGGGAAGTCCGGGAAGCCCTGGGCGAGGTTGACAGCGCCATGCTGCATCGCGAGCCGAGTCATCTCGCGAATGACAGACTCGGTGAAGCGCGCGGCCTTCTCTGAGGGGCGTATCTTGGTCATCCGTGGTGAGCGCCGCCGCGATCAGAACCGCACGACCCCCGCGAAGTACACGCCCCTCAGCTCCAGATCTCCGAAATCCTCCTCGATGTCGTAGCTCACGTCGAGGCTTCGATAGCCCAGCTGGACGCCAACGCGGTCCGTGATGTTCACGGTGCCGTAGATGTCGTAGTCGAAGTATCTGCCGTTCCAGTCCCGATCCTCGTTCTCAGGGAGCCGAAAGCCGGTCGCCTCGCCCGTAAGGGAGATGTTCGGGAGGACGTAGAAGCGCGCAATCGCGCCGACAGCCGGAATGGGTGCGTTCGCTTCCGAGAACTCGGAGTTCACGGGGCTCTCGAGCTCGGCTCGGACACGGGTGTACCGCCCCTCGAGCAGAACACCGACGAAGCCGCGATCTTGGTAGATGAAATCGTACTCGTAGCCGAAGCGTACCGTTTGCCAGTCGAGCGAGCTCTGGACCGGCAGGCCGACTTGGTAGCGGATGCCGTTGAACACGACTTCGCGATTCAGAATACCGTCAGCATCGTAACCGGCGCGCAGGTAGTGGAGTCGCAACTTGTGCTTGCGGCCGGGGCGTAGCACCAGACGCAGCTCGGGCAGGCGCTTCTTGGCGACGCCAAGATCCTCGACGAAATCAATCGGCGTCCCAGGTATGCCGAACTGCTCACTCGAGAGAATGAACGTGGGTGTGGGATTCCAGAGCGCGCCGCCCAGCTCGACGCTGTAGCTTTCACCGGTTGCGAGCCCAGACGACTGCCCTAGATACTGCGCGGCGGCCGGCACGGCGCCCACGACGAGCAGGAACAGCGCGCACAGCCAAGAACGAGCACGGCTGACGAACATGACCTCAACCCTTCACGCCCCGGAATCGTGCTGTCGTGCGCGCAGCGGGATGGCGCGCTAAACGCTCGTCGAACGGGCAGGAAGACGAGGACCTGCAGCCGTGCAGTCCGCTGGGAAGGAATGCGAAAGGCAGAATAGCACAGGGGGACGCAGGGACCAAGGGGTGAAGGGCGAAGGCGGACGATATACTGGCCTGATAGCTCGCCTGCGAGGCGATCTGGAGGTGACTTACCGGCTATGTCTTCACCGTCTGCTCGCCTGTGGCCGTACATCCATCGCCATCGGCGAGACGTTGTGCGCGGTCTCACCTGTGCGCTCGTCGCCACCGCGATCTCCCTCATTAGCCCGTGGATTCTGAAGCACGCCGTCGACGATCTGGAGCAAGGCGTGACCGCCGGGAAGCTGCGCCTTTACGCGGCGCTCATGCTCGGCGTCGCGCTGGTCGGCGGAGTCTTCCGCTTCCTGATGCGACGCATTGTCATTGGCGTGTCGCGTGTCATCGAGTACGACCTGCGCAACGACTTCTTCCTGCATTTGGAGCGTTGGGCGCTTGCCGACTTCCAGCGACACCGGACCGGCGATCTCATGTCACGCGCGACCAATGACCTCAGCGCCGTGCGGATGATGGTCGGGCCGGCTGTGATGTACGCCGTGACGACGGTCTTTCTGTTCGTGGTGGCGCTGGCCCTGATGTTCTCCCTCAGCGTGAAGCTGACGCTCGTGGCGCTCATCCCATTGCCGCTCGTGAGCCTCTCGGTCAAGCGCTTCGGTGACGCCATCCATCGCCGGTTCGAGCAAATCCAGGATCAACTCGCCAACATCAGCGCGATCGTTCAGGAGGCACTCACGGGTGTGCGCGTGGTTCGCGCCTACCGGCAAGAGGCGTCCGAGCTCGCGCGGTTCCGGCAGGCGAACGACGAGTACGTCGCGCGCAATCGTCGGCTGGTGCAGTTGCAAGGGTTCTTCTACCCCAGCCTGGCCTTCTTCCTCGGCGTGGCGAGCCTCCTCGTTCTGTGGATTGGGAGCCGCGAGGTGATCGCCGATCGGCTCTCGATCGGCGAGTTCGTCGCCTTCACGTCATATCTCGCGATGCTGAGCTGGCCCATGATGGCGTTTGGCTGGGTGACGAACCTCCTACAGCGCGGGATGGCTTCGTGGAAGCGGATGCTGGAGATACTCGATACGGCCCCGTCAGTCACGGACGCGGACGCCAAACCGCTCGCGCCTGGCTTCGCGCTGCGCGGAGCGATCGAGTTCAGCGGGCTCACGTTTGGGTACAACGCCCAGCCGGTTCTCGAGGACATCTCGTTCCGCGTGGAGCCGGGCCAGACCGTCGCCGTTGTTGGACCGACAGGCAGTGGCAAGTCGACGCTCGTCCAGCTCGTGGCGCGCGTGCACGATCCGCCGCGAGGCACCGTGTTCGTCGATGACGTTGACGTGCGTGAGCTGCCGCTCTCGCTGTTGCGTGGCGCGATTGGCTTCGTGCCGCAGGAGCCGTTCCTCTTTTCGGACACGCTCGCGGCGAACATTGCCCTAGGTGCAGACCAAGGTGCAGACGCGTGGGAGGAGCGCATTCGCTGGGCCGCCAGCGTGGCGCGTCTCGATAAGGATGTCGCGGAGTTTCCGCACGCCTACGACAGCTTGGTGGGCGAGCGCGGAATCACCTTGTCGGGTGGCCAAAAGCAGCGCACGGCGATCGCACGCGCCGTCATGGTCGATCCCCGTATCCTGGTGCTGGACGATGCCCTGTCGGCAGTGGATACGTACACCGAAGAGGAGATCCTGCAACGGCTGCGCGGCGTGAGGCGACAGCGAACGGCGCTGGTCGTGTCGCACCGCGTGTCGACGGTGCGCGACGCCGACCTGATTCTCGTGCTGGATCGTGGCCGCATTGTCGAACGCGGGACACACAACGATCTCGTCGCGCGCGGCGGCGCATACGCGGAGCTGTACCGGAAGCAGTTGCTGGAAGAGGAGCTGGCAAGCTCATAAAAGAAGGGGCGAGGGGCGAGGTCTAAGGGCTGTCTCAGGTTCCAGGACCCTGCTCCCTAGGCACTGATCGCTACTGGCCCCTCGCCCCTCGCCCCTCGCCCCTACTCTTATGCACGAAGAAGAAGCACTCGGGAAGGCGTACGACGCACGGCTAATGAGGCGGCTGCTGCGCTATCTGTGGCCGTATCGTCGATCCGCGGTCCTGGCGCTCGTGGCGATCATCGCCTCGGCCGTGCTGCAGCTCGCGCAGCCGTACCTCACGAAGCTTGCCATTGATCACTACATCGAGACCGGTGACCTCGCTGGGGTCAACCGCATTGCGCTCGTCTTTCTCGCCGTGCTCGTCGTGTCGTTTGCGCTGGAATATCTCGAGACCTGGACGCTGCAGATGATGGGGCAGCGGATCATGCACGACCTGCGTCTCGAGATCTATCGGCACTTGCAGCGGCTCGGCCTCCGATTCTATGACCGTAATCCGGTCGGCCGGTTGATGACGCGCGTCACGACCGACGTCGACGTCCTCAACGATCTGTTCACGTCGGGTGTCATTGCTGTTTTTGGCGATGTCTTCACGTTGCTGGGCATTATGGTGGTGCTGGTCGCCATGGACTGGCGGCTGGCGCTCCTCGCGTTCTGCGTGCTGCCCCTGATCGTGTGGATCACGGAGTGGTTCCGCGGACACGCGCGGGAGTCCTACCGCGCCGTGCGTGTGCTGATCGCGCGTATCAATGCCTTCCTGCAGGAGCACCTCACCGGCATGACCACCGTGCAGCTCTTCAACCAAGAGCCGCGCACCTTCGACCGCTTCGACGGGATCAACCGACGCCACCGCGACGCGCACATCCGGCAGATCTTCTACTATGCGGTCTTCTACCCGGTTATCGAGGTCCTCGGCGCGCTCGCCGCCGCGCTCATCGTGTGGCAAGGCGGACGCTGGGTGATGGAGGGGACGGTGACGCTCGGCACGCTCGTCGCGTTCCTTCAATACGCGCGGCGGTTCTTTCAGCCGATCAGCGACCTCGCGGAGAAGTTCAACCTCCTCCAGTCGGCGATGGCCTCGTCTGAGCGTATCTTCGCCCTGCTCGACGAGCCTGCCACCGAAGCGCAAAAAGAGGTGGGACCCCGACCCCTCTTTCCGCTTTCGGCACCGCAGATCGCGTTCGAGCACGTGTGGTTTGCGTACGATGAAGACGAGTATGTGTTGCGGGACGTTTCCTTCTCGGTCGCAGCCGGCGAGCGCGTCGGAATCGTAGGCGCGACGGGCGCCGGGAAGTCGACGCTCATCAACCTGCTGATGCGGTTCTACGACGTACGGCGGGGTCGGATCCTCATCGACGGCATCGACGCGCGCGAGATAGCCCTGGCAGATCTCAGGTCACGTTTCGGCCTCGTGCTGCAAGACGTGCACCTGTTCTCGGGAACCATTGCCAGCAATATCCGCTTGGGTCGCAACGAGATCTCGGATGATGCCGTGCGCCGCGCGGCCCGCGCCGTACACGCCGATTCATTCATCGAGCGGCTGCCAAGCGGCTACGACACGCCGGTTGCCGAGCGTGGGGCAACACTGTCGGTGGGGCAGAAGCAGCTGCTCTCGTTTGCGCGCGCGCTCGCGTTCGACCCGCAGGTTCTGCTGCTGGACGAAGCAACGTCCAGCATCGACACGGAGACCGAGCTGCTGATCCGTGACGCCCTGGCCGTTCTGATGGCGGGCCGAACGACGATCGCCATTGCGCACCGCCTATCGACCATTCAGGACATGACCAAGATTCTCGTCGTCCACAAGGGGGAGCTGCGGGAGGCGGGGACGCACCAGGAGCTGTTGGCCCAGCGCGGCATCTACTACAAGCTCTATCAGTTGCAATACAAGGAGCAAGAGGCGCCGGCGAGCATCGCTGCGACCGACGTGAGGCCGTAACCCACTTCGTGGGTTCCTGAATCACCGCATGAAGGAGGAAAGCATCACGTTGCGCTCGCGCAGGTGGAAGAGCTTCTTGGCGCGGTCCGTGCTGCCCGGGCTCCAACCCAAGCGCAGTACCGTGAGGTTGATCGCGCGCCGTCCAAACCGAAGCGCTTCGTGGCAGCTCCACATGTAAAGGTCAATCAGCCGGCCCTGCACTTTGGGCCCGGTGTCCATGACGGTGTAGACACCGTCGTAACGAGCGCTCACAGAGTCGACCTGGATGACCGATCCAACCGGCAGGAGGGCCGGATCCGCTGCCGCGATGCCTCGGCGGACCGCCGCGCCCGAGGCCGTTGTGGTGCCCTTGCAATAGGCCGTGGCGCTGAAGCGCAGCCGAGCACCGGTTGGTCTCGCCCCACGCGGGTTGCCCGCGCGGGCGCCGCTGGACCAGGCAGCCCGCTCAGGCGACTCGACTCGGTTCGCCGCATACCGCGAATCTAGAATGGTGTCCTCATAAAGGAGGAAGAACCCGAGGACGGCGCCAGCCGCCACGACGACGCGTCGCTTGTATGAGAGCGTCAGCATAGGCAAAGGGGCAAAGGGGCCAGGTGCCAGGGACGAGGGCTGTCTCAGGCGCAAGGGGATCCGGCTTCCCGTGCTTGCCCTGACCCTAACCCCTGATCTCTGACCCCTTGAAGTGACGAAAGCCATTCGGCAGCCGCTCGGTCTGCCCATCTCGCTCGAGATCGAGCGCAGGGGGCGAAACGACTCGGCCGATGCACGTCACAGGCACGCGCCCGGCCCGAGCCACGGTTGCGAGAAAGCGACGTATCGAACGCTGAGGGACGGCAAACAGGAGCTCGTAGTCCTCACCGCCCGACAGCGCCAGCTTCAGCGGGTCCAAAGCCAGCCGTTGCGCAACCGCGCGCGCACCGGCATCAATCGGAATTCCGGCGGCCTCGACGTGGACGCCCACGTCACTCGCCGCCGCCAGTTGACGGAGTGCGTCGCCGAGCCCATCACTTAGGTCCACGCACGCACTCGCGGCGCGGGCACGTCCAACCGCCTGCCCGAGCCGGTTCCTCACGTCCGGTCTCCGATAGCGCAACACAGCGGCAGCCACGACCGGATCCAGACCGGACAACGGCTGAGCTGCCTCGGCCGCCAGCCTGGCTGGCGGCGGAAACACTGATTCTACCCCGGCCGACCAGGAATCCATACTCGTCGTGGATTCGGTTCGCTCCAACCAGGCCAGGCCGGCTGCCGCCGCACCGAGCGAGGCCGTGACGTACAACGCGTCGCCAACCTGCGCCCCGTGGCGATGGAGCAGCTTTCGGCGCTTTGCCGCGCCGATGGCGGTCACGTCCACGAACAATGGACCGGGGCTGCGGCTCACGTTGCCACCCACGAGGCCCACCCGGTGCACGCGCGCGACATCAATGAAGGCGCGGAGCAGCGCGACCAGGGCGTGGACGGTCAGCGTGCTCGGCAGACCGAGAGAGAGCAGCGCCGCGCGCGGCGTGGCGCCCATGGCCGCCAGATCACTGAGATTGACCAGAAGCGCTTTGGCGCCGACATCGGACGGTGTGCTCCACGCGCGGCGGAAGTGGACGTCCTCGATGAGCCCGTCGGCTGTCATCGCGGTGACGTGATTCCGCACGCGATCGAGCACGGCGGCATCGTCGCCAATGCCCGTGATGACCTCCGGCGGCGGCGGCGGGGCAGCGCGCCGAACCCAATCGATGATCGCCTGCTCACCGACCTCGGCGACGGTCGCGCCGGGCGGAAGGTCCCACTCGAGTGTTGGCATGAATGTGCCGGAGACGCGGGTCAGGGTTGGCGCCGGTACGCGTCAGCGGCCTGGGAGACCAGAGGAGTACCCGCAGTGCCGTGTGGGGACGTCGCTTGAACCTGCGATTGCAGGTGGAGCCGCTGCCTGCAGCCGCGTTTTAGGCTTCCTCTCACAGAGGCATGCACACCACGCGACGTCGCGGCTCACTTGGGAGAAAGTGTTGGCTCAAGACGACTGTCCAACCATCACGTGCACCGCAGGCAACCCTCATCATACAACAATGCGAGCATTCACTCCTTCAGCGCCTCGTCGATGAGCTGCTCGAGGTGCTCGGCGCGTCGGACCAGCTCGCTCGCGTCATCGCGATCTTCATCGCGGCTCCGAAAGAACTCGTCGGCGATGTTGAGCGCGGCGACAACGGCGAGCTTGGTCGATTCGCCGATCGGCACCTGGTTGGCGGCGTCTTGCATCTTGCCGTCGACGTACGCCGCTAGGCGGGCGACATAGTCGGCCGACAAGTCGCTCTTGACGGGGTACCGAAGTCCCTGGATTTCGACAGACACGATTCGCGACGTGAATTCGCTGGGCTCACTCATGGTGAAAAAGGGGACAGGCCCCTTTTTCTTATCGTACGCAAGTGAAAAAGGGGCCTGTCCCCTTTTTCACTCCCTTGTCCACTTACAACTGCAGCGTCTCGAGCTGTTCGAGCATCTCCGCAACACGGTTGCGAATGACATCGCGCTCTTCGCGCAGCGACTTCATTTCAGCCGCTACACTCTCGGCCTCAGTGAGCCGTACACGGAGCCCGTCGAGCTCACGGCTCAGACGCAGGTTCTCTTCGGTCAGGCGGGCCTGCTCCTGCCGTGACCGCTCCAATACGCTAATAAGGAGTTTGATTTTTTCTTCCAGTCGATCGACGGGCCTCAGGTCGACACCTTCGAGGGCCTTGGCCATGATGCTCGTTCTCCGAATCCGAATCCAAATCCAATTCCGCACGTGACCGGCGCGCGTGACCGGCGCGGCTAAAGCCGCGCTCTACCAGCCGCGCTCTATCCGGCACACCATCACATCGACCTACCGCAGCCTCGCGGCGTGTCGGTCGGCGAGCGCGGCGACGAGCGCGTCCACCGCGTCCTGCACCTCAGTATCGGTCAACGTGCGGTCCGCCGCGCGGAACGTAAGCCGAACCGACAGGCTGACGAAACCCTCGGGTATCCCCCTACCCTGATACCGGTCGAACTCCTGCACCTCAGCGAGCGTCGGCGGTGCGACGGACCGAATGGTGCCACGAACGGACGCCGCGGGCAAGTCGGCGGCAACAAGCATCGACAGATCACGCACGACCGAGGGATGCCGCGGCAACGGTTCGACGCGCACGACGGGGTTGGCGTCAATATCGGCGCCGAGCCGATCCAGATCGATCTCGGCCACGAGCACCGCCTCGTTGGCGGGGAGCTCGCGCGCTTCCGCCACGCTCGCCACGAGCTGGCCGATGACGCCGACAACCGTGGCGTCGGTCTCCGGGGTGCCGCTCTGGTCGGCCGCACCGTTTCGTTTCATGATGAGGTGTGCGGCGCGGCCAGAGACCAGGTACGGGATGTCCGCGGGGTCGCACACGAGGTCGACACCGAAACGCTCACCGAGTGCCGAGGACACACCGGCGAGGTCGAAGAGGTCCGCCTGGCGACCCGTGCCGCTCCAGTGTTGCGGCGACGCCGCACCGGTCCAAACCAAGGCGAGGCCGCGCGTTTCGCCACCCCTCACGGTGAAGCGAGCACCAATCTCGAACAGGCGCACATCGCGCCGTTCCCGTCGCCGGTTGTGCGACACCACGTCCACCAGGCCGGGCAGGAGCGATGGGCGCATGACCGCAAACTGTTCCGACAGCGGGTTCGCGAGCTGCACGAGATCCGCTTCGTCCGCGAAGGCGAGCGCCGCTCGGCGCTCCACGAACGAGAACGTCACACACTCGGCAAAGCCCGCTCCGACCGCAACGTCGCGCGCGACGCGCTGGCGCTCCAGTCGAGGGTCCGGCGGCGCAGGCGGCGCGTGCAGTGCGGGGAATGTCGACGGTAGGCGGTCGTACCCAACCGACCGTGCGATTTCCTCGATGAGATCGACCTCGCGCGTGACGTCGACACGCCACGTTGGCACGGTGACCTGCCAGACCTCTTTGCCGGTCGCGTCAACGGCAAACCCGAGGCCGACGAGGATCCGCTCGAATTCGGCCGGATCCACGGCTCCCGGTCCAACGTGCAGGCCGGTCACGACGCCGACACGCGCGGGCCGGAGCGACACGACACGTGGCTCGAGCGTCGAGGGCTGGACATCGGCGACGCCGGGCCGTAGACGTCCTGCGCCGAGTTGTTCGAGAAGTTGACAGGTGCGCAGCAGCGCGCGAAGCGGGGCATCCGGATCCGCGCCGCGCTCGAACCGATACGAGGCCTCGGTCGAGAGTCCAAGCCGTTTGCTGGTGCGACGAACACTCTGCGGTTGGAAGTAGGCGCTCTCGAGCGCGATCACCCGCGTGCCAAGGGAGACTTCCGACCCGTGTCCGCCCATGATGCCAGCAACGGCCTGCGCGTGGTCGCGGTCCGCGATCACGAGCATCTGCGGATCGAGCGTGCGGCGTTGACCATCGAGCGTGGTGACGCTCTCGCCGGCGCGTGCCAGGCGGATGCGGAGCTCGCCGCCAGCCAGCTTCTCGAAGTCGAAGGCGTGCAGCGGGTGTCCCAGCTCGACGAGCACGTAGTTGGTGACGTCGACGATTGTGTTGATGGCGCGGATGCCGGCCGCCGCGAGTCGATTCACCAGCCAGGCGGGTGACGTGCCCACGCTCACCTCGGCGAGCGCGCCCACGTACCGCGGGCAGAGTGCTGGGGCCTCGATGGTGATGGGCAGGGCGGGTGCACGATCCGGAGAAGCAGGCGGCCGCGGCAGCCGAAGCGGGACGTCGTAGAGCACCGACACTTCACGCGCAATCCCGGCGACGCTCAAGCAATCAGGACGGTTGGCAGTGATCTCGAGGTCGATGACTGCGTCGTCCACCTCGCCACCGTGCCACGGCTCGATCGACGCGACCTCGAAGCCGCGCATGTGCAGGTCGGCGGCGAGGCGATCGATGGCGACCGGCACATCGACCAAGTCGCGCAGCCAGGAAACAAGGACCCTCACGACGGGAACTGCTCCAGGAAGCGCATGTCGTTTTCGTAGAAGAGACGAATGTCGTCGATACCGTGCAGCAGCATCGCCAGGCGCTCGATGCCAGCACCAAAGGCGAAGCCGGTATAGCGCTCCGGATCGTAGCCGACCGCCTCGAAGACGGCCGGATGCACCATGCCGCTGCCAAGCACCTCGAGCCAGCCCGTCTGCTTGCACACGCCGCAGCCGGCGCCACGACACGTGCACCCGAGGAAGATGTCGGCGCTCGGTTCGGTGTAAGGAAAGAAGCTCGGGCGGAACGTCACGGGCCGGTCCTCACCAAAGAGCTGACGCAGAAAGCCGATGAGCGTGCTCTTGAGGTCGCCCATCGTAATGCCTTCTCCAACGACGAGCCCCTCAACCTGATGGAACATTGGCGTGTGGGTCACATCGAGGTTGTCGCGCCGGTAGACACGGCCTGGCGCGATGATGCGCACCGGTCGCTGCGCGGTTTCCATGTATCGGATCTGCATCGGCGACGTGTGTGTGCGCAGCAGCGTTGCCAGGTGCGAGGAACGAGTGGCGAGCGGGTGCGCGAGGTAGAGCGTGTCCTGCATGTCGCGCGCGGGATGCTCCGGCGGCATGTTGAGCGCCTCGAAGTTGTGGTACTCATCTTCGGCCTCGGGGCCGTCGAGGATCTCATAGCCCATGCGTGCGAAGATGTGCTCGATGCGCTCGAGGAGGGCGCTGAGTGGATGACGGGAGCCGCGAGCCAGCGCACGGGCGGGAAGCGTCAGGTCTAGTCTGGGCGTCGATGGCTTGCTGGGCGCCAGCGCCGCGCGACGTTCGCTGAGCGTCGTGTCGATGTGCGTCTTGAGGTCGTTGGCGAGGCGTCCAAGCTCGGGTCGGGCTTCGGGAGACGCGTGGGCGATCTCGCGCCACAGCGCGGTGACCGCACCCTGCTTGCGCCCCAGGTATCGATCGCGTAGCGCCTGCACGTCTGCGGCGGTCGCGGCGCGTGCCAGCTCGTCCGAGTACGCTGCCCGCAGGCGTGCGATCGCCGCCGCGTCTACCATCGCTCCCTACGCAGATGCTGCTTGGGCTGGGTGCGCCTGCTTCGCCTGGCGGACGACGGCGGCAAACGCCTGCGGATCGCTGACGGCCAGCTCAGCGAGCATCTTGCGGTCGAGCGCCACGTCCGCCGCCTTGAGAGCCGCGATCAGTTGGCCGTAGGTGAGACCGTGCTCGCGCGCGGCGGCGTTGATGCGCACGACCCACAACCGACGGAAGTCACGCTTCTTGCGGCGGCGGCCCACATACGCGAACCGACCCGCTCGCTCGACGGCCTCTTTCGCGTATCGATAGAGACGGCCTTTTGCGCCGAAGTAGCCCTTGGCACGCGACAGCACCTTCTTTCGTTTCTGTCGCCGGTGTGAGCCCCGTTTTACTCGCATGGTCGTTCCTTACTCGTAGGGCAGCATTCGCTTGACACGGGATGCGTCGGAGGCGGACACCTCGCGCGCACCGCGCTGCTTCCGCTTCCGGTGACGCGGTTTGCTCGTGAGCAGATGCCGGTGAAACGCCGTGTTTCGCATCAGCTTGCCGCCCGCTGTCGTTTTGAATCGCTTGGCCGCGCCCCGATGCGTCTTGAGCTTGGAGCGTGCCTGTCCTTTCGGCATGGTTGCTGGTTCCTTCGCGTGCGCGTCGCCGCGCGGTTACGACTCGGCGCCCTTCCGTGCGGCGCGCGGCCCCAAGAGCGCGTGCATCTGGTTGCCTTCCATCCGAGGCGCCGTCTCGATGATGGCCGCCTCGGCGAGCTCCTGGACCAGACGCTCCAGGATCCGCCGGCCAATCTCCGGGTGCGCCATTTCGCGCCCACGGAAGAAAATCGTGGCTTTGACCTTGTCGCCGTCGTGCAAGAAGCGCTCGATGTGCTTCTTCTTGAACTGGTAGTCGTGCTCGCTCACCTTGGGACGAAACTTGATCTCTTTGATCTCGATCGTCTTCTGGTGCTGCCGCGCTTGCCGCTGTCGCTTCTGCTCGTTGTACTGATACTTGCCGTAGTCGGTGATCCGGCAGACTGGCGGCGTGGCGGTCGCTGCGACCTCGACGAGGTCCAGCCCGCGCTGACGCGCGAGCGCGACCGCTTGCTGTGGCGGCATGATGCCGAGCTGCTCCCCAGTCTCGTCAATGACGCGCACCTCGCGTGTGCGGATACGCTCGTTTACCCTCGCCCGACTGTCACGTCGGGGTCCTCGCATGCCAGGCCTGAACGCGATGGCGCTTCCTCCTCGATGAGCGGCTGACTGAAACCCCTTGAGGCTTTCAGCAGCCTGTTATCCGGCTTCGTACGATACTTTCACGACGGACTGCTAGTGGCCGGGACACGAGCCAATGTCCGCTGACCCTTACTGGCGCTTTCTTCCCGCACCTGCGCGATGAGCTCGTCGACCGAAAAGCTGCCCAGGTCGCCTTCGCTGCGGCTGCGCACCGCGACGTTGCGCTCGGCCGCCTCCCGATTGCCGACCACGAGCATGTAGGGCACCTTCTGGAGCTGCGCTTCTCTAATCTTGTACCCGATCTTCTCGGTCCGGTCGTCGAGATCCGCGCGGAGCCCCGCGTGATCGAGCGCCGCGCGCACCTCCCGCGCGTACTGGAGGTGCTTATCCGAAATTGGGAGTACCACCACCTGAACCGGCGCAAGCCAGAGTGGAAACGCGCCCGCATAGTGCTCAATGAGCAAGGCGATGAAGCGTTCGAAGCTTCCCACGATCGCGCGGTGGATGACCACCGGTCGGTGCTCGGCATTGTCCGCGCCGATATACGTCAAGTCGAAACGCCGCGGCATCTCGTAATCGAGCTGGATCGTGGCGCATTGCCACTTGCGACCGATCGCGTCCGTGACGTCGACGTCGATCTTGGGGCCGTAGAAGGCGCCCTCGCCTGCCGCAGCGGTGAACGCCTGCCCGGCCGCCTCGAGGGCGCGCCCGAGCTGCGCCTGCGCATGGTCCCACGTGGTGGCCTCACCAAGAAAGTCCTCGGGCCGCGTCGAGAGCTTGACCGTATAACTCAACCCAAAGTCGCTGTAGACGCGCTGCACGAGCCGCAGCAGCCGCTCGATCTCCTCGCCGATCTGCTCCTCCGTCACGAAGCAGTGCGCATCGTCTTGAGAGAACTGCCGCACGCGCGTCAGCCCCGAGAGCACGCCCGACGCCTCCTTCCGGTGCAGTGGCGTCTGCTCGTAGAAGCGCAGCGGCAGGTCGCGGTAGCTGCGACCTTCGCTGGCGAACACGAGGAAGTGGCCGGGACAGTTCATCGGCTTCACGCTCATCTGCTCGTCCTCGGCCTCGATCACGAACATATTGTCACGATAGTGCTCCCAGTGGCCGGACGTTTCCCAGAGCGCCTTGTTGTAAATGAGCGGCGTCTTCAGCTCGACGTAGCCTGCAGGGAAGAGCACCTCGCGCATATACGCGGCGAGCAGATTGTAAAGCGTCGTGCCCTTGGCTAGCCAAAAGGCCGCACCAGGCGCCCAGGGATGCGACGTGAACAGGCCGAGCTCCTTACCCAGCTTTCGATGGTCGCGCTTCTTGGCCTCCTCGAGGCGGTGCAAGTACGTCTCGAGATCCGCTTGAGAGGGGAACGCTGTCCCGTAGACGCGCTGCATGGCCTGATTGCGCGCGTCTCCCTTCCAGTACGCGTTCGATGTCGAGAGCAACCTGAACGCGCGCAATCGGCCCGTGGAGGGCACGTGCGGACCGATACAAAAGTCGACGAACGTTTCACGATCCTTGATCGTGTAACAGGAGACCTCGCGCTGCCCAGCGGTCTTGTCGTCGATCAGCTCGACCTTGAGCGGCTCGCCACGACGTCGAAAGAAGTCGATGGCTTCCTCGCGTGCCCACATCTGCCGGTCGAAGGGCAGATCCTGCGCCGCGAGGTCGCGCATCTTCGCCTCGATCCGTGCGAGGTCGTCGGGCACGAACGGCCGAGACACGACGAAGTCGTAGAAGAAGCCCTCATCGGTGGCTGGGCCGATGCCGCATTGCGCTTCGGGAAACAAGGCCGTCACCGCTGCGGCGAGCAGGTGCGCCGTGCTGTGCCGATAGACCATCAATGCTTCGGCGTGATCCGGCGTGATGAAGCGGACCGTCGCGTCCGCGTGCAGCGGATACGTCAGGTCCACGAGCCGGCCATCCACGGACGCGACGAGCGCCTCGGCGGCCAGCCGTGGTGAGATCGCGGCCGCAACGTCGCGCACACGAGCTCCCGAGGGCACACTGCGAGCGGAGCCATCAGGAAGCGTGACGGTGAGGTGAGCCATGCGGTACGAGCACCAAAACCAGGAACGACAGGGCTGAGTGTGTTGGTAGGCACGGGCGGACTCGAACCGCCGACCTCCTGCGTGTCAAGCAGGCGCTCTAACCACTGAGCTACGCGCCTACAGCCTGCGGTAGAAGCCCCTTGCGCGACCGTTCATGATAGCAGCCGGCTGAGCGCCTCGTCAATTGCTCGAGAACCGGTGCACGACGAGATTGTGCGAGCGTGCTTGGATAGATCGCACGGACACGGGGGAGATCGAGGGGGCGTGGAGCATGGCTCGCGCGGCGTATCTTCAGGTGGGAGCCGGGAGCGGCTTACCGCCTCCCCGGCCTGGCTCTCGGCCCCACCACCCGGTTCGTGTGATGCGAGCGCGGAATCAGTTGATTGCCGTCTTGAGCGCCTTGCCAGGCGTGAACCGCACGACGCGTCGCTTGGGAATCTTGATGGTGGCGCCGGTCTGCGGGTTGCGCGCAGTCCGCGCCTTGCGCTGCGCGGTCTTGAACGTGCCGAACCCAACGAACGTAATGGGGGTGCCCTTCTTCAGTGACTTCTTGAGACCCTCGAAGAAGGAATCAAGGGCCGCTGCGGCAGAGGTCTTCGTAATGCCAGTGTCCTTCGCAATCTTTGCGATCAGATCCTGCTTGTTCATGGACCCTCCTTGCGGTTTGTCTTACGCGCGCGCGGCGCGACCGCAGTCGTGTCCATCGCTTATACGCGAGCGATCTCCGACTGTCAAGCACGAATCAGCCGTGAGAGGCCGAAAAATCGCGAGATTTGGCATGCTCGTGAGGCGAGCGTCGAGCGCTGACGCATCACCTGCAGCAGGCCGAGTAAGATGAGCACATGCCGAATCTGGATGCTCTCATTCTCGACTACGGCGGTGTGCTGTGCCGCGAGCAGCCGGCCGCGTCGCTCGAAGCCCTGGCTCGTTGCGCCTCGACGACCGCCGAGCGCTGGCACGAGGCGTACTGGCGATACCGGGGTGACTACGACCTCGGCCTTCCGGCCGCCGAGTATTGGCAACGCGTGCTGCACGAGCTAGGACATGACGGCGCGTCTCAACCCGTCTCCGCGTCGCTTCGGTTGGTCGCGCAGCTCATCGATCTGGACGTGGCGTCGTGGGTCGTGTACCGCGAGGAGGTCTGGGAAATCGCGCGTGACTTCCGCGCGCGAGGCGGGCGCGTGGGGATGCTGTCGAACGGTGTCCCGGAAATCATGTCCCGCATCCGTGCCGACCGTCCCCTTGATGACTGGTTCGATACCGTCGTCGTGTCGTATGAGCTTGGCGTGTCCAAGCCGCATCCGGCTATCTATCAGGCAGGCCTGCAGCGCCTGGACGTGACAGCGCCCCGCGCCCTCTTTGTCGACGACCGCCGCGAGAACATCGACGCGGCCGCCCAACTCGGCCTGCGGACGCTCCATTTCACGGGTGATGAATCAGTGCAGGCACTAAGAGAGGTGTCAGGGGTCAGGGGTCAGGGATCAGGGCTGTCTCAGGAAACAGGGACCAGGCATTAGGGATCAGCAGGGATCAGGAATCAGTGCTGGTCGTAGCTTCTTCGGGCAGTACGCGCTTCAGAGCACCCCGTGAAGCAGCCCTGATCCCTTCGTCCCTGATTCCTGCTGACCCCTGACCCCTGACCCCTTCTTTAGGCAGCGCGCTTGCGCGTCTGCGAGAGCTGTTCGAGCCCCTTGTCGAGGATGGGATCCTCGGTGGGCGCCTGTTCGCCGAACTCGACATCCGGCTCCTCGACTTCCACCTGGGGCGTGAGCCCCTCGCCCTGGATGGGCTTGCCTGCTGGATCGAGGAAGCGTGCATAGGTGAGCCAGAGGCCGCTGCCGTCGGGCAGCTTGACGAGCTTCTGCAGACCAGCGCGTCCCAGCGTGGTCTCTCCGACGAGCGTGGCCCGCTTGTTGCCAACGAGCGCGGCGGCGAACGTCTCGGCCGCGCCAGATGATCCGTTCGTGGCCAGCAGCACGACGGGCCACGTCACGCTTCCATCGCCCTCGCGGGCTGTGTACGTCGTCTTGGGCGCGCTGCGGCTGTCCTGGGCGCCCAACGTGCCGCTCTTCACGAAGAGGCGTGCCACATCGATGCCCGCTTCAGGGTTGCCCTCAGCCGTATGCCGCACGTCGACGATGAGCTGCTTCGCCCCTTGCCCTTTGAGCTGCTCAATACCGGCCCGCACTTCGTCTGAGACCTGTGGTCCGAACGCCGCAATGCGAAGATACCCGATGCCGGGAGCCTGCATCCGCGCCGTGACCTCGACCGGAGGTGGCGTCGCACGGGTCAGCACGACATCGTGCGGGTCCGCGGCGCTGCCGCGCCAAACCGTCAGCTTCACGGTTGAGCCGACGGGGCCCCCGAGCAGACGCTGACCCTCGAAAACGGACATGGGGCGAGTCGACTGGCCATCGATCGCGCGAATGTAATCGCCGGTTCGGAGCTCTGCCTTGGCTGCCGGCGATCCATCGCGCACGGCCACGACCCGCAAGTAGTACTGGCGCGTGAGGTCGATGCCAGTCGTGCCATCTGGCGTGGCCTCGCCGCTCTCGAGGCGTTGTACCTGCTCGGGGCTGAGGTACGCGCTGTCGGGGTCGAGTCCCTCCGCCAGACCGCGCATCGCGCCGTCAAGGACATCGTCGGTGTCCGGCTCCTCGACGTAGTTGTTCACGATGAGCGAGACCACATCCTCGAACACGCGGAGGTGCTGGTACGTGTTCTCCCGTGCGGAGGCGTGGCGCCCGAGCCACCCGCCCACCACGGCAAACACCATGAGCGGCATCGAGAGGAGAAGAATCGTCAGACGCGTGCGAGAAGACATAACAGCTCAGGTGCGCCCGGAAAAGCGGCCAGGTCCGGCGTTTCGCCGAAGACTGGCTGCGGTGAGCGCAGTAGCCCCATTGTACAAGATGCCTGTCATCTTTTCCCATTTTCGTGAGAAGACGTGACAGGCATCCTTTTTTTGTACCCTAGCGGTAATGCGAGTTCTCGGCTTGGATGTGGGACAGAGACGCACGGGGGTAGCCATTAGCGATCCGTCGGGCATGCTCGCTCGGCCATTGACGGTGTTGCACGGCCAGGCCCTGCCCCAGGTCGTGGCGCTCGTCACCCGCCTCATCCGCGAGGAAGAAGGCCTCGCCACGATTGTCGTCGGGTTGCCGTTCCGGCTAGACGGGAGCGCGAACGAGCACACGGCACGTGTTCTCGCATTCGTCGCTGATCTCCGCGCACAGGTTTCGGTGCCTATTGCGCTCTGCGGCGAGCGTCTGACGAGCATCGAGGCCGAGAGCCTGCTGGCGCGCCGCGAGAAGGATTGGCGGCGTCGGAAGGCTCGGCTCGATGCGGTGGCGGCAGCCGTGATCCTTCAAGAATACTTGGATCACGAAAACAGGGATCAGGAACCGGGAATCGGGAATCAGGAACCGGGAAACAGGGATCGGGAACCGGGAATCGGGAATGAGGATTGATGCGTCGCTTATTGTTGTGGGCCGTTCTCATCCTTGCCGTAGTCGGCATCGTCGGTGGGGCCATCGCGTACCGTGTGCTCACGCCGTACAAGGGCTACCAGGCGAACGAGCAGTTCGTCGACATTCCAGCAGGCAGCGCGCCGCGCGCGATCGGCAATCGCCTCGTGCAGAGCGGGGTCGTCCGCGACCGCGTTGCGTTTGAGGTGGCGTGGCGCCTCGGCGCGCGCGATCGTGCCCTCAAAGCTGGCGAGTATCGCTTCGATCAGCCGCTGTCGGCCCTTGCCGTTGCCGACAAGCTGGCGCGGGGAGACGTGTACCTGCGCCCCCTGACGTTTCCTGAAGGGTGGACGATGATCGAGATGGCGCAGCTTTTCGAGGAGAAGGGTTTTGGGGGCAAGCGGGAGTTTCTGCAGGCTGCCGCTGATCCGGTACCGATTCATGACCTCGACCCGCACGCGCCGGACCTCGAAGGCTATCTATTTCCGGATACGTACAACTTGCCGCGGCGCGTGGACGCGCCCGCGCTCGTCGGTCAGATGGTGGCGCGGTTTCGGGCGGTCTTCGACGAAGCCGTGCGCGCGCAGGTGGCCGCGAGTGGGCACACCGTGCGCGAGCTCGTGACGCTGGCGTCGCTGGTCGAGAAGGAGACCGGCCAGGCGGACGAGCGATCGCTCGTGGCGGCCGTTTTTGTCAACCGGCTCGAGATGGGGATGGGTCTCTATTCTGACCCGACGATCATTTACGCGCTCCGCAAGGCCGGCCGTTACCGCGGGAACCTCTCGCGAGCCGACTTGCGTCTCGACTCGCCCTACAACACCTATAAGTACCCAGGCCTGCCGCCGGGACCGATTGCGGCTCCTGGGCGCGCGTCGCTCGGCGCGGCGCTCGAACCCGCGTCTGTCGACTACCTGTACTTCGTGAGCCGCAATGACGGGTCGCACGTGTTTGCACGCACCCTCGAGGAGCACAACAAGAACGTCCAGGAATATCAGGTTCGTTACTTCCAGGAGGGTCGAGACAAACCGTGACGGTTGCTGGCGCGGCTAAAGCCGCGCCCTACATCCGGCCGTGGACGCACGGCTAGCGTTCCGCCCATTTGAGCTTTTCGCGGAGTACGTCGAAGTACGTGCGCGCCGTCGGGCGAAGGAGCCGCAGGGGTTTCGGCGCATAGGTCACGGTTGCGACATCGGTTGGCGGCAACGGTACTCGCACTTGACCGTCGACGGTAACGTACACGTCGGAGCCATCATCCGCGATCGACTCCCGACGCCCCTGCACACGGAGGGTCGATTTTGCCGGTATGACAACGGGCCGGTTCGTGAGCGTGTGTGGCGCAATCGGCGTGAGCACCATGGCCGGGACCGACGGGTGCACGATCGGGCCACCCGCCGACAGGTTGTACGCGGTCGATCCCGTGGGCGAGGCGACAATGAGGCCGTCGGACTTGAAGCGTGCGACGGGTTGGCCGTCGACGGTGACGTCGAGGTCGATCATACGAGACAGGGCGCCGCGCGAGATCACGATGTCGTTGAGCGCAATCCATGGGCCACGCATTCGGTCGGAGGCCTCGATGCGTACCTCGAGCATCAGTCGCGGATCCTCCGCGCTCCGGCCAGCCAGCGCCATGTCGAGTGCTGGGTAGAGCTCGCCCAACGTCACCTCCGTGAGAAAGCCCAGGCTGCCGAAGTTCACGCCCAGAATAGGAACGTCCGCGTCGGCGTGCGCGATGCGACCGGCCGTGGCGAGCAGCGTACCATCGCCGCCCAACACGACAATGAGGTCGACCTCGCGAGGGAACTGGTCGCCGTCAGCGATCGTACGCGCCGTGCTCGCTGAGCCACAGAGCGCGGCCGTCTGGGCGTCGAAGACAGCGCTGGCGCCACGGGCTTCGAGCCAGCGGACGATCTCGGTCAGCACGCCACTCGCCTCCTGGAGGTGCGGCTTGGCGACGAGTCCGACCCGGCGACACGGTGCTTGCCTGGCGATGTTGTCAGTCTCCACCATGGGTGGTTGCTCGCAGAAAGGAACCGGGTACCTTTTCGCCCCGAAAAAGGGACCCGGTTCCCTATTTCAGGTGGACGAAAATCTCGATGTTCCCCTCGACACCTGTAATTGGCGACGCGGTCGTTCGGCGCGCGTCGAGTCCGAGCGCGGCTGCGGCGCGCGTCACCTCGTCGACGACACGCGCATGTACCGCCGGATCCCGCACCACGCCACCACCGCCAACCTCCGCGCGCCCCGCCTCGAATTGGGGCTTCACCAGCGCGATAACGTCCGCGCCTGGCCGTAGCAGCGGCGGCACAACCGGCAGTATGTATCGAAGCGAGATGAATGCCACGTCCATCGTGACAATGTCGAAGGCGCGGTGGTCTCCGGGAAGCTGCTCCGGAGTCAGAGTGCGGGCGTTGACCCCTTCAACGACGCGGACACGCCGGTCGGTGCGAAGCCGCCAGTCGAGCTGTCCGCGCCCAACGTCGAGGGCAACCACCACGGTTGCGCCGCGGCGCAGCAAGACGTCGGTGAAGCCGCCGGTCGACGCGCCGATGTCCAGCGCCTTGCGGCCAGCGGCCGACACGCCGAACACGTCGAGCGCGTGCGCCAGCTTCACACCCCCTCGACTCACGTACGGGTGGTCAGGGCCGAGCACGTCGATGTCGACTTGGTCGTCAACCAGCGCGCCCGGCTTGGGTTGCGCAACCGTGCTCACACGCACACGGCCGCCGAGCACCATCGCACGGGCGCGTTCCCGCGACACCGCGAGACCTCGGCTCACCAGCAGCGTATCCAACCGCACTTTTGGCATAACTGCAGGGGCCAGGTGGGAGGGGCGAGCTCCCAGGGCTGTCTCAGGGTCAAGGGACCCTAAACCCTGATCCCCCCTCGCCCCTTGCCCCTCGCCCCTACTTCTTCCGCTCCAGCACCCACGTCGCGATGGCGGGCAGGCGGCCCGCGAGGCCCTCGCGGGCGAGCGTGGCGTGCGCGCGTTCGACGCACGCGCGGGCTCGGCGTTTCGACTCCTCGAGGCCGTAGAGCGCGGGATACGTGAGCTTGCCGGCCACCGCGTCTTTGCCTGCCGTCTTGCCGAGATCCTTCGCCGCTCCCTCGACGTCCAACACATCGTCAACGATCTGGAAGCAGAGGCCAAGCTCGGTCGCGTAGTCGTCGATGGCCGCAAGCGCCCCCTCGGCTGCGCCAGCCATGAGTGCCCCGGCGCCAGCCGCTGCCCGGATCAGCGCGCCCGTCTTGCGGGCGTGCACGTCAGCCAGCGCGCTCGCGGCGTCGTCTTCGTCGGGCGGCCGGCGTTCTAACGCGAGATCGAGCACCTGGCCACCAACCATGCCAGAAGAGCCTGCGGCGGAGGAGACGAGCGCAATCGTGCGCAGCTTGCGGCCGTGGACGGCGGGTGCGTCGACCGCCGGCTCGCGCGCCAGTAGGGCAAAGGCCTCTGTCAGCAGCGCGTCCCCCGCGAGAATTGCCAGTCCCTCCCCGTACACGACGTGCGCGGTGGGTCGACCGCGTCGCAGCGTGTCATTGTCCATCGCTGGCAGGTCGTCGTGAATCAACGAGTAGGTGTGGATCATCTCGAGCGCACAGGCCGCGGGGAGCGCCAAGCGGCGAGCGTCCTCGTGCGCATTCGCCACGGCATCGGCGGCCGCGAGCGCAAGAACGGGCCGAAACCGCTTGCCCCCGGCAAAGAGGCTATAGCGCATGGCCGCGGCGAGGCGTGGGGGGCCCGCGGGCCGTGTCGGGAGCCACCGATCGAGCGCCTCGTCGACATCCCGGCGCGCCGCCTCGACGAAGCTGTCCAGCGAGTGGGTCCCGCTCATCGGCAGCTCACGTTCGCGGACCAGAACGCGGATTGTCGGCGTCGAGGCCCAGCGAGGAGGGCGCACTGCGAAGCTCGCCTCGCTCCGTAAGGATCTCAATACGCCGTTCGGCCTCCTCGAGGCGCTGATGGCAGTACCGTGAGAGCTGCACGCCGCGCTCGAAGAGCTGGAGCGACCGCTCGAGCGCCAGATCGCCTTCCTCGAGGGTCTTGACAATGCTTTCGAGCTCCGCGAGCGCGGTCTCGAAGTCTTTCACGTCATCGGTCATGGGCGATCTCCGGCGCGGCTTCCGCCTTCGCGCTTCGCGCTACGGCGAGACCGCGCCCTACGTACAGAACGACTTCCGAGCTACGAGTGTTCGTTCCTGCGCACCAGATCCACCGTGCATGTGAGCTCTCCCCGCTGGAGTTGCACGTGAACCTCGTCGCCAGAAGCAACCCCGCGGGCGTCGCGCAACAGCACGGAGCGATCGGCATTCCAGCAGAGCGCAAACCCGCGCGCGAGCACGCTGAGCGGGCTCAGGGTGTCGAGTTGCCCGACAAGCGTGCGGAGTCGGCTGTCGACGTGCTGATGGCCGCGGTCGACGGCCGCCCGCAACTTCGTCTCGGCCACGTGGAGCTGGCGCCGCGCGTCTGGTAAGCGTCGACGGAGATCCTGGGCTTCGAGCCGCAGACGCTGCGCGTGCAGTGTATCTCGCCGTCGCGAAAGGGCCGCGCGTATCACATGACGCAAGTCGTGCGTCAGCTCGCCAGCCCGTCGGTCGGAGGACGCCAGTCGCATCCGCACACGTGAAAAGCCCCGCCGCGTCGCGACGTCGTGCAGGATTCGATGACGAACACCGAGCCCCTGGACGAGACGCGCGCGCAGGCGCTCGACCAGCCGGTCGATCCGTCCGCAGAACTCCTCCTTGCGCGCCACGACGATCTCGGCCGCATTGGAGGGCGTGGCCGCGCGGACGTCTGCGACGAAATCTGCAATCGTATAGTCCACTTGATGACCAACACCGGAGATGACTGGCACCGGGCACGCGGCGATGGCACGCGCGACCGCCTCTTCGTTGAACGCCCAGAGATCTTCAATGGAACCGCCACCGCGACCAACGATGATCGCATCGACTCCGTCGACCCGCGTCAGTTGTCGCAGGCCGCGGGTGATGTCTTCGGCTGCACCCGCACCCTGGACGCGAGCCGGCCTGATGACGACGTGGACACTGGCGTGTCGCTGGCGGAGCACCTTGAGGATGTCGCGCAACGCGGCGCCGTCGAGCGATGTCACGATGCCGATCTTCTGCGGGAGCATCGGCAGCGGTCGCTTGCGTGATGCGTCGAAGATCCCCTCGGCCTGCAGGGTCTTCTTGAGTTGCTCGAAGGCCAGTTGGAGGGCGCCGACGCCCTTGGGCTCCATCTCCTCGACCACGAGCTGGTACTCGCCCCTGGGCTCGTACACACCCACGGCCGCGCGCACGAGCACATGCATGCCGTCTCGCGGCTTGAATCGGAGGAATCCGACCGCTGCACGGAACATGACCGCACGAACCTGCGCGCCATCGTCCTTGAGCGTGAAGTAGAGAATCCCGGTGGTCCACAGCCGGCAGTTCGACAGCTCGCCTTCAACCCACACGTCGGGAAACCCACCCTCGAGGCGGGCGCGAATCTGCTGGGTGAGGGCACGCACGCTGAGGACACGGCGTGTCGGTCCGCGATCCGACCGCGGCGCTGGAGGCTCCGGCGGCTCATCCTCGAACGGTAAGTCGAAGAGTGTCGTCACGGCAGATCGCCGATTTCCGCTCTGGTGAGGCTCACGCGGTCAATGGCCGCCGCGCGGCCGGTCGTCGGGTCCGCCGTGACGATCACAGCGTGCAATCGGGGGTCGCCGGTCGCCGTGTCGAAGCGGGCGGGCATCGCGTTGAGAAAGCGCCCGAGCGCGGCGCCCTTCTCGACGCCGATGATCGAGTCGTGCGGTCCGGTCATGCCCACGTCGGTGATGTAGGCGGTGCCGCCCGGCAGCACTCGATTATCCGCGGTTTGTACGTGCGTGTGCGTACCGAGGACGGCGGTGCAGCGCCCGTCCAGGTGCCAACCCATGGCGATTTTCTCAGACGTGGCTTCGGCGTGAAAGTCCACGAGGATCACCGACGCTTCCGCCTTGAGGCGTTCGATCTCGGCCAGCGCCACCTGAAAGGGATCGTCGGTGTTCGGCATGAAGACACGGCCCATGAGATTGAGCACACCGACCGGCTCGCCAGCCGTCGTGTGCACGATGCACGAGCCGTGTCCTGGCACACCGCGGGGGTAGTTGGCGGGGCGAACCAGTCGCTGTTCGATACCGATGTACTGGATCGCCTCGCGCTTGTCCCAGATATGGTTGCCAGACGTCATGGCCGCCACACCAGCCGCTAAAACCTCGGCGCCGGTTTCCGGCGTGATCCCGGAGCCACCCGCGGCGTTCTCCACGTTGGCCACGACCAGGTCGATCTCCTGCTGCTGAACGAGACCCGCAACCGCACGCTTGAGCAGCTGGCGTCCAGGCTTACCGACAATGTCACCGATGAACAACAACCGCATCCGGTTCCTCGTGCTCACGCGTGGTCCGTCCCTGGTCTCAGTTTTCCTTTTCCACCGGGATCGCGAACTCGTGGCCCCGGCGCTCCTCAATCTTCGGGATCAGGACGCGGATCTCGCCCGCACGCAGCGTGGCGCGGGTGCGCGCGACGTCGATCGCGGTTGTAATGCGCACGGCGCGGGCGAATCGGCCGTAGCTCCGCTCGAGCAAGTGGAAGGCCGTGGCCGAGGGCGTGCTGCCTTCGGGGGGACGCTTGCAGCCGCAAATCACCAGCGTTCCGGCTTTGAAGAGAACGCGCACGTCCTCAGCGGCGACCCCTGCCAAATCAACGTAAATCTCAATGGCGTCCCGGCGCTCGACGACATCGAGCACGGGCGTGTAGACACCGGCGGCCGACCGCCACGCGACGGGCCGCGTTCGGTCGAGGTCATCGAAGAGACGCCGCACTTCTTCTGCCAGCTCGCTGACTTCGGGAAAGGGCAACATGATGCTCCTTAATCATTGCACTAACCGAGGGCTCAGGGTGCTCGGGCGTGGGTCAGGAGGGGGTGAGGTCAGCTGCCCCGCGAGGGCGAGCAACTGACGCACCAGAATCTTAGTATGTGACGCTAACGTTTTATGCTTGACACATACTAATATTGTGGCTATTCTTCCGCGTATGGTGATGCTCAGGCGTCCGCCGTGGACGGCGGGCGCAAGGTTTTGGGCTTGCCAATGTTTATGAGGAGGTCATCATGGCTATTGTGCGTTTCGATCCATTTCGCGACTTGGCAACCATGCACGATCGGCTCAATCGCGTGTTCGACGGCATCTCTGGCCGCCGGCTCGACGATGACGTGATGAGCCGCGGTGATTGGCTGCCGTCTGTGGACATCTTCGAAAATGAAAATCAGGACGTGGTGCTGAAGGCGGAGCTTCCCGGTGTCGCGAAGGAAGACATCGCACTCAGCATCGAGAACCACACGCTCACCCTCAAGGGAGAGCGGAAGCGCGCGCACGAGGTAAAGAACGGTCAGTACCATCGCATCGAGCGCGCGTACGGTGGCTTCAGCCGCTCGTTCTCACTGCCGTCGACTGTCGACTCCGAGCACGTGCAAGCCGACTTCAAGGACGGTGTGCTGACGATCGTGCTGCCGCGGAAAGAGGAAGCAAAGCCGCGACAGATCGCGGTCAAGGTGTCGTAAAGGTAGATGCAGGGCCCGCGCGCGCGGGCCCTTTGCATTGTG
Source organism: Luteitalea sp. (assembly GCA_009377495.1). Taxonomy (GTDB): domain Bacteria; phylum Acidobacteriota; class Vicinamibacteria; order Vicinamibacterales; family Vicinamibacteraceae; genus WHTT01. Next base: position 66,695 of record WHTZ01000017.1, on the reverse strand, counting down.
CGTGCGCTATTCCACAACGATCCCACGAAGGAGTGAGAGCAGATGAACATCCAGCCACTACACGATCACATTGTCGTCCAGCGTGTCGAAGACGAGGAACAGCAGATAGGCGGGATCATCATCCCCGACACCGCGCGTGAGAAGCCGCAGCAGGCGCGCGTGGTGGCGATTGGTCCGGGGAAGCTGAGCGACGAAGGGCAGCGCCGGCCGCTCGATGTCAAGGTGGACGATCTCGTCCTCATTGGGAAGTACGCCGGTACGGAGATCAAAATTCGCGGCGGCGAGTACCTCATCCTGCGCGAAGACGAGGTGCTCGGCGTGCTCGAAGGCGTAGCCGAACCGGTTACCGCGTGAAGGTGTGCACAGGAGCTGAACTCTCATGGCGAAGCAAATCATCTACAGCGAGAGTGCGCGGCAGGCGCTGCTGCGCGGCGTGAACGCCTTGGCGGAGGCCGTCAAGGTGACCTTGGGCCCTCGAGGACGAAACGTCCTGCTCGAAAAGAAGTTCGGCTCGCCGACCATCACCAAGGACGGGGTGACGGTGGCCAAGGAGATCGATCTCGAGAATCCGATCGAAAACCTCGGCGCGCGCATGGTGCGCGAGGTGGCGAGCAAGACATCTGACGTCGCGGGCGACGGCACGACGACAGCCACGGTGCTCGCGCAGGCGATTCTGCGTGAGGGACTGAAGAACATCGTGGCAGGCGCCAATCCGATGGATGTCAAGCGGGGGATCGACAGGGCCGTCGAGAGAGTCATTGACGAGCTCAAGCACGGGGCCAAGCCGGTGACGGGGGACGCCATTGCGCACGTCGGCACCGTGTCGGCCAACGGCGACGAAACGATCGGCGCGATCATCGCCGAGGCGATGGAGAAGGTCGGGAAAGACGGCGTGATCACGGTCGAAGAAGCCAAGTCGATGGAGACATCGCTCGACGTCGTCGAGGGCATGCAGTTCGATCGGGGCTATCTCTCGCCCTATTTCGTCACTGACCCTGAGCGCATGGAGGCGGTGCTCGAGGATGCCGTCGTGCTGATCCACGAGAAGAAGATCACCGCGCTCAAGGATCTGCTGCCGTTGCTCGAGAAGGTGGCGCAGACCGGCCAGCCGCTGCTCGTCATCGCGGAAGATGTCGAGGGCGAGGCGCTGGCGACGCTCGTCGTCAACAAGCTGCGCGGTACGTTCAAGGTGGCGGCTGTCAAGGCGCCCGGTTTTGGGGACCGGCGCAAGGCGATGCTCGAGGACATCGCGACCCTTACGGGCGGGCGGGCTGTCACAGAGGACCTCGGCCTGAAGCTCGAGAGCCTGACGCTCGAGGATCTCGGACGCGCCAAGCGTGTCGTGATCAACAAGGACGACACGACGATCATCGAAGGGGCAGGCGCGAAGGCGGCCATCGAGGGCCGAGTCAAGCAGATTCGGGCACAGATCGAGGAGACGACGTCGGACTACGATCGCGAGAAGCTTCAAGAGCGACTCGCGAAGCTGGTGGGTGGTGTTGCGGTGATCAAGGTCGGCGCGGCGACCGAGACCGAGATGAAAGAGAAGAAGGCGCGGGTCGAGGACGCCATGCACGCCACGAAGGCCGCCGTCGAGGAGGGGATCGTGCCGGGCGGTGGTGTTGCGCTATTGCGCGCAGCCGCAGTCCTCGAAGACTATGCCAAGGAGACGAGCCTCAATGCCGACGAACAGATTGGCGTCCAGATCGTCCGACGCGCGACCGAGTCGCCCATCCGCTGGATTGCTCAGAACGCCGGCTACGAGGGCTCGATTGTCGTGTCGCGGGTCAGGGAGTCCAAGGACGCCAACTTTGGCTTCAACGCCCAGACCGAGCAATACGAGGACCTCGTGAAGGCGGGTGTGATCGATCCGCTGAAGGTCGTGCGGACGGCGCTGGAGAACGCCTCGTCCATCGCGTCACTGATGATTACCACCGAGGCGCTCGTGTCGGAGTTGCCCGAGAAGAAGCAGGAAGAGACGGCGCACACACACGGGCCGATGGACGATTACTAGGTAAAGGGGGAAAGGGTTAAGGGGGCTTGCGGCGGGAACTCCGGAGGGGACAGCTTCGTAGTACCGGAACGAGTGGCGATCCTTCGGTCTGAGCTCGATTGTCACGGGGAGCGCGCATGGAAGTCCTCGTCATCACTGGGATCGTGCTGGCTGCCGCGGTGCTCGGCGTGCTGTTCCTGACCGGCTTGGTAGTGCTCAAGGTGGCGCTGTGGCTGGTCACCTTGCCGTTCCGCCTCCTCTTCGGTCTGCTGTTCTTGCCACTGCTTGCGTTGAAGGTGTTCGCCTTCGTGGTCGTTGCAGTGCTCGCGGCCGTGGTTGCGGCCCTCGTGTTCGCTGGGCTCGGCGTGGCTCTCGGCGTGCTGGTGCCGCTCGTCATCGTGCCCGTCGCCCTCGTCGGGGTGGTTGGCTGGTTGGTGGTGACGATGCTCGCACCAGCGACCATCTGATCGATCGCCATTGTGTAAGGTAGGGACGCCTCGCCGAGGCGTTCGTTGATCGACGAGCTAGGACACCAGAGCCGGGGGCACCTCCTGTGCCCATCCAGTCGCTCGCTCGTAGGCGTCACCCACCCGTAAGACCGTGGCCTCGTCGAACGGTCGCCCCAGGATCTGCAGGCCGACGGGCAGGCGATCGCGCGTGAAGCCACACGGCACGCTGACACCCGGAATACCCGCCAGATTTGCGCTCACCGTAAACACATCCGCCAGATACATTTGCAACGGATCGTTCACCCGCTCGCCGAGGCGGAATGGGCGGGTCGGGCTCGTCGGCAGCAGCATGACGTCGAGATGCGCGAACGCCCGCTCGTAATCCCGGCGAATGAGCGTTCGCACCTGCTGCGCCTTGAGGTAGTACGCCTCATAGTAGCCGGCACTCAGCACGTAGGTCCCAAGCATGATGCGCCGCTTCACCTCCGCGCCAAACCCGGTATCGCGCGTTCGGTCGTACATCGCAGCGAGGTCGGCATGCTCGTCGAGCGGTGCACGATAGCCATATCGCACACCGTCGTAACGGGCGAGGTTCGAGCTCGCCTCTGCAGTGGCGACGAGGTAGTACACGGGAATCGCATAGCGAGCATGAGGAAGCTCCACGTCTGTCACCGACGCGCCGCGATCTCGCAGCGCCGCAATGGCCTCATCGACCCGTGCGAGCACCTCCGGATCCACGCCGGCATCGAGCAGTCGTCGCGGAACGCCAATGCGCACACCGCGGACATCTCCCGTGAGCGCGGCCACGTAGTCAGGCACCGGCTCGGTGGCACTCGTAGCGTCCATCGGATCGGACCCGGAGAGGATGCGCATCAGGAGGGCGGCATCGCGGACGACGCGCGTCAGCGGTCCCACCTGGTCGAGTGACGAACCGAATGCCAGCAGACCGTACCGTGAGACACGTCCATAGGTCGGTTTCAAGCCGACGATGCCGCACAGCGCAGCCGGCTGGCGCACGGATCCACCCGTTTCGGAGCCGAGCGCCAGCGGGACGAGGCGCGCGGCAACGGCGGCCGCCGATCCGCCGCTCGATCCACCCGGTATGCGATCGAGCGCCCATGGATTCCGCGTCGGTCCGAGCGCGGAGTTCTCGGTGGAGGATCCCATCGCGAACTCGTCGCAGTTCGTCTTGCCAATGATCACGGCACCCGCGGCTCGCAGCCGCGCGACGACTGTCGCGTCATACGGGGGCACGAACCCGGCAAGGATGCGCGAGGAGGCGGTCGTGGGGAGACCGCGCGTGCAGAGGTTGTCCTTGATGGCGATCGGCACGCCGGCAAGCGGCAGGTCCGCGAGCGCCGAGCGGTTGCGATCGATGGCGGCCGCCTGCTCGAGCGCCGCGTCCGCGGCGACGGTTGTGAAGGCGTTGAGCGTTGGGTTGACCTTGGCGATCCGCTCGAGAAACGCCTGGCACACCGAGGTGGCTGACTCTTCACCCCGGGTGACCGCGCCGCAGATGTCCTGTGCGGTCTGGCTCGTCAACCTGGGACCGTCCTGACCGTTGACCTCCGTCACCTGACCTCTGCCTCACGCCCCGATGACTCGAGGCACCTTGAACAGGCCAGCGCCACGCGCCGCTTCGGGTGCGTTGGCGACGCTCTCCCGCGGGTCGAGTGAGGGGCACCTCTCGTCTGCACGAAGGCGCATGGTGGGTGCGAGCGCGTGCGTGGTTGGTGGAACGCCGGTCGTATCAACTTCGCGCACCTGCTCAGCGTAGGCGAGAATCTCCGCGATCTGGCGTGTATACAGCTCGCGCTCCTCCGGCGTCAGCTCGAGGTGGGCGAGGCCAGCAATGCGATCGATATCAGCCGTCGTCAGCATCAGCGTCATTGTAGCTGACGTCCCCGTTTTCTGTTTTCCCCGGCGCCAGCAGCCCGCGGAGTGTCGCGAGGTTCATCGCGTCGAGTGGATCGACCGTCGCACCGCGGGGCAGGCGCGGATGTTTGGCGGTTTCGATGACCATTGGCAGCCGAGCGAATCGCCGGTCGTTCAGTAAGCGGCGGAAGGCCTCGATGCCGATACAGCCTTGCCCAATGTGGGCGTGTCGATCGATGCGACTGCCACGCGGCTTCACGGAGTCGTTCAGGTGAAAGATCCGGATGCGATCGAGGCCAACCAGGCGATCGAACGTGCGAAAGGTCTCGCGATAGCCGCGTTCGCGCCCGATGTCATAGCCGGCCGCCAGCAGATGACAGGTGTCGAGGCAGACGCCCACCCGTGACGAGCCGTTCAAGTACTCGAGCACGGTGGCGAGATGCTCGAATCGATGACCGAGATTCGTTCCTTGCCCGGCCGTGTGCTCCAGCAAGATCATCGTCCGGCCGCGCGGACGCGCGCGCAGGAGTTGCGCGAGCGCTCGCGCGATCAGGCGCAAGCCCTGTTGTTCGCGCACGTGGCTGCCCGGGTGCATCACCAGCCCGAACAACCCGAGCGCTTCCGCGCGATCGAGCTCTTCGGCGAGCGCCTCGACCGATCGCGCGCGCAGCATGGGGTCGGCGGCTGCGATGTTGATTAGATAGCTGGTGTGGCCGACCACCGCGGCGAGTCGGACCTCGTCGACCCGTGCACGAAACATCCGAACCTCGTCGGCCGCCAGCACGCGCGCGCGCCACTGTCCCACGGACTTCGTGAACACCTGCAGCGCTTCGCAGTGCGCGGCCTGCGCGCGGTCGACCGCACGCGGAAACCCACCGCTAATGGACAAGTGCGCACCCAGATACGGCATGGTCGGCCCCGAAAACGAGGGCTGTCCCCGTTTTCCATGTGGGTATCTTTTCTCGTTCCCATCTATGATGGCGACATGAGGCGTTTGCTTTTCGCTGGCTTCTTAGGTTCTGTCGTCGTGTGGGGCGCGGCGACCACGGCTCACGCGTGGAGCTTTGACGTTCACCGCTACATCACCGATCGCGCCATCGGACTCCTCGTGCCCGAGATTCGACCCTTTTTCGAGAAGCACCGTGTGACGGTCGTAGAGCACTCCATTGATCCTGATTTGTGGCGGACGGTCGGCTTTGAGGAGGAAGCACCCCGCCATTTCCTCGATTTGGACGCCTACGGTCCCTATCCCTTCAGCGCGCTACCGCGCGACTATGAGAAGGCCATCCTGAAGTTCGGCCCAGACAAGGTCGTGGCGAAGGGCACGTTGCCGTGGCGTACGCACGAAATGTACGCGCGCCTGGTACGTGCGTTCGCCGATCAGCAGGATGGTGCAACAGCCTTCCGCGTGGAAAACATCAAGCTCTTCGCGGCTGTCCTTTCACACTACGTGGCCGATGCACATGTGCCGTTTCACGCGGTGGAAAACTACGACGGTCAGCTCTCGAACCAGCATGGCATTCACCAACGCTTCGAGACCGCACTCTTCTTTCGATTCCGTGACGAGCTGGAGATTGCGCCGGTCAACCGACCGCCGATTCGCCGGCCGCGGGACGAGGTCTTCGACGCGCTCATCGAGAGCGCCCGCCTTGCGCCGTCCGTCCTTGCGGCTGATGCCAGAGCCATCGGCACACGTGCGGTTTACGACGACCAGTATTACGAGGCGTTCTTTGCGGACGTCGGACCGATCCTCGAGGGCCGAATAGCCGCCGCGATTGCCCGTGTTGCTGCCGCCATCACCGGTGCGTGGGAAGAGAGCGGCAAGCCCGCCTTGCCACCCGACGAGCGGCGCACCATCGAGCGCCGCCAGCGCACGCCGGGGTAACAGGCGTAGAGGGGTAGAGGCCTTTACCCCTTCCAAGTCTGGAGCCGCGTCTGGTCGGCGGGCAGCTCGATATTGCGAATCCAGATGGGCTCGCCGATCGCGGGCAAGATCTGGACGTCGTGTTGACCAGCCGGGACGACGAAGAGCAGGTAGCCATCGCCCTTGACGCTCTTGCCAGCCTCTTTGGTGGCGTCGCCAGTCCGGTAAATGGTGGCCCGCCAGGTAATCTCGTCGGACGCGGGTGACGGTTGGTGCCGGATCTGCAGCGCACCGTAACCCGGTTGCAGATTGACGGCCTCGAGGTGGCGGCCGTGCGCGTCCGGATAGCGCTGGACGAGCCGCTGCTCGGCCCAGCGGATGCCGGCCACCGCGCCCTCGCGCTCCCGCACGACTTGAAGATCGTAGAAGCCAACCGGGACCTGTGCGGTGGCCGCACCTGACGTCGCCCGAAGGGTTTGCGGATCGGTTCGAGACCCGGCTTTGAACACCCGAACCCGTGTCTGCGACGTCACCTCATCGGTTCCATCGAACACGCGAATCTCCAACGTGAGTGGCTGGTCCGTGGCTTGGGCGTCCGGCTCTGTCTGGGTGCGCGCGCTCGGCACGGCCACGGCACAGAGCACCACGACCGTCGTCCACCCTCTGCATGGCATCATGCATAGCAGGGTAGCATGATGGAACCGGTGACCGTGGTGCTATCGTAAAAGGCTATCGTGATGGACGTGTTTCTCGTCCCGGTCGGCGAGGGCAGGTGCGAGCCCTATTGTGAGGTGTCAGACGAGGTTGTGCCGGCCGGCGCGGCCGCGACCGCGGCTGGGTGGCGGCATCGCCTCATGGCCCGGTTTCGCGAGATGCTCGCGGCGGCAGAGCGCGAGCGTGCCCGCGCGCGTGAGGCCGCCCACGAGGAGGGGTCGGCCGGATTGGGCACACGGCTCAAGCGACAAGCCCTGCGCTGGATCGCGGAGCGGATTGCCGAGCAGCGCTTGTTGTGGCACCTGCGTCGCCAGACGGAGGTGACGCTCCTGCACCCTGATGACATGAACGGCGATCAGGCGCAGCGTATCGTCCGTGCCGCGCTCGAGCGCGATGCCAACCGACACTGGCGCTGGCTGATTGTCGACGCGCTGTTGTTCGCCCTGTCCGGGCTGCTGGTCTTGGTGCCGGGACCCAACGTCGTGGCGTACTATTTCGCCTTTCGAGTGGTGGGCCACCTGTTGTCCTGGCGTGGCGCGCGGCACGGCCTCGCAGAGGTCGTGTGGCACCCGACACCCAGCCGTGATCTCGCGGCGCTCCGAACCGAGGTCGCGCGGGATCGTACCGAGCGGCGGCCGCGCGTGCGCGCCCTGGCCGAGCGCCTGCGTCTCGAGCACCTACCGACCTTCTTCGACCGTATGACGCTGGGACGCGCGTGATATACTCCCCCGCGCCTTGAAGCTGAGCGACGTTGCCGACCGCCTGAACTGCCGGCTCGAAGGTGATGGCGCCCTCGAGGTGACGAGGGTTACGGGCATCGAAGACGCAGCCGCCGGCGATCTCACCTTCTACGCGAATTCCCGCTACGCCCAGAAGCTTCGCGCGACCCGCGCCACGGCGGTGATCGCGGCGGAGGACGTCGAGACACCGTGCCCCACGCTGCGCTCGGCGCATCCCTACTTGACGTTTGCGCGAGCCCTCGAGCTGCTGCACCCGCAGGACCGTTGCGCGCCTGGCGTGCACCGGACGGCGCTGCTCGCAGATGGCGCGCGTCTTGGTGCTGATGTCTCCATTGGTCCATTTGTCGTGATCGCGCGCGGCGCCGACATCGGTGCGCGCACGATCGTTCACGCCTTCACCTACGTGGGCGAAGCAGCGGTGGTGGGCGACGACTGTGTTCTCCACTCGCACGTGACGATCCGCGAGCGGGTGACGTTGGGACATCGCGTGGTTGTCCAAGATGGCGCGGTCGTGGGGGGCGATGGGTTTGGCTTTGCACAGCAACCGGATGGCTCGCACCACAAGATTCCCCAGGTTGGCACCGTCATCATCGGTGACGATGTCGAGATTGGCGCCCTGGCGGCGATCGACCGGCCGTCGGTCGGCCGGACGATCGTGGGACGGGGGACGAAGATCGACAATCTCGTGCAGGTGGCCCACGGCGCGACGATTGGTGAGCACGTGCTGCTTGCCGCTCAGGTTGGCATCGCCGGCAGCACGGTGATCGAGGATTGCGTCACGCTGGCAGGGCAGGTGGGTGTGGCGGGGCATTTGACGGTCGGTCGGGGCACGGTGGCGACGGCACAGACCGGCATTCCCAACTCCGTCGATCCCGGCTCGTTCATTTCCGGCTATCCCGCCATCGACAACCGTGAGTGGCTCAAAGCATCCGCCATCTTCCGTCGTCTTCCCGAGTTGAAGAAAGCGGTCAGTGCCCTCGAAGCGCGTGTGGCGGAGCTGGAGAAGAAAGGGTAAAGACAGGTGCGAGGGGCATCTTGCCCCTGGCACCTGTCTTTGCCCCTTTACCCCTGTCAAGGTGTCAGCCATAATCAAGTTATATGTCTGTTCTCCACCAGCGTGGCGTGTGGAGGCCGAGCGTGCTCGCGCTGGTGTTGGCCTGTTTGGTGGCGCTGACGACCGATGCGGCGGTGCGGCCACCGCCACTCGAGCATCACATCTCCACACTGCCGAACGGTCTCACCGTCGTCTTGCACGAGGATCACTCCACTCCCATCGTCAACCTGCAGATCTGGTATCACGTCGGGTCGCGTGACGAGCGGGAGGGCCGCACGGGCTTTGCGCACTTGTTCGAGCACATGATGTTCAAGGGGACCGAGAACGTGACGTCTGAGGCGCACACGTCGTGGATCGCCTCGATCGGCGGACAAAGCAACGCCTTTACGACCGAAGATACGACCGTCTTCTGGGAGACGGTGCCGGCGCAGTACCTGCCGCTTGCCCTGTGGCTCGAGGCGGATCGCATGGCGTCGCTCAAGGTCGAGGAGCAGACGTTCAAGACCGAGCGCGAGGTGGTCAAGGAAGAGCGCAGCCAGCGCGTTGAGAATCAACCGTACGGCCGGCTCAGCGAGATCATCTACGACCACGCGTACACGACGCACTCTTACAAGCATCCGGTCATTGGCAGCATCGAAGACCTCGAAGCGGCGTCGATCGCGGACGTGCGTGCGTTCCACGACGCGTACTACCGCCCGGATAACGCGACGCTGGTACTGGCCGGCGACTTCGATCCGAAAATGGCCGGACAACTGATCGAGAAGTACTTTGGCCGGATTCCCAAGCCGACGAAACCGGTTGTGCGCGAGATTCCGCGCGAGCCAGCCCAGACCAAAGAGAAGCGTGTGACGCTCGAGGAAGAGTGGCCGCTTCCGGTCGTCGTGGTCGCGCACCACGTGACGTTCGATGGGCATCCGGATTCCTATCCGCTGCACGTGGCGGCGAAGGTGCTGTCCGACGGCGAGAGCTCACGCATTTACCGTCGACTCGTATACGAGGAGGGCTCGGCCGTCACCGCGTTCGGTACCGCGAGCTTGAACGAAGACCCGAGCTTGTTCTACGCCGCCGCGATCGTGGCGCCCGGCCATTCGCCAGATGCCGTGGCGAACGCGCTCATTGAGGAGCTGGAAAAGCTCAAGAAAGAGGCTGTGAGCGACCACGTCCTGACGCGCGCGAAGAACCAGTTCGCGCGCGACTACATCGTGATGCGCCAGGGCATTGACGGCAAGGCGCAGCAATTGGGCCACGCCGTGGTGATCCACAGCGACGTGACCACGGCCGACGGTGAGTTCGACATCTTTCAGGGGCTCACGGCTGCGGACCTGCAACGCGTCGCGGAGACGTATTTCAAGCCTGAGAACCGATTAGTGCTGACCGTCATGCCGCGGGGCAGCCGCGCGACCGGGAATTGACCAAGAGTATGTACGCGTTGCTGACGTCCACCCTTCTGATGCTGGTGGCTCTCACGGCGGGTCAAGAACGCCCGCCCCAGCCGCTGCCCGTCGAGGGCAAGCTCGAGTTTCCCCCGTACGAGATGCGGACCCTGGCCAACGGCTTGCGCGTGGTCGTGGTGCCGCACCACGAACAGCCTGCCATCACCGCACGATTGCTGGTGCAGGCTGGTGCGGCGATGGATCCCCCGAAGAAGCCGGGCGTGGCGTCGTTGATGGGTGTGCTGCTCGACCAGGGCACGGGGAAGCGCTCAGCCCAGCAGATCGCGGATACGATCGACTCGGTCGGCGGCTTGCTGGACACGGGTGCCTCGACGGACTTGAGCTTCGCTCAGGTCCTCGTCATGAAGGACAGCTTCGACGACGCGCTCGATCTGGTGGCCGACGTCGCGCTCAATCCAGCCTTTTCGCCGGAGGAGATCGAGCGACAGCGAAGCCAGCTCCTGTCTGCGTTGAAGGTGAATTACCAGGACCCGGAGTACGTCGCCGACTCGACCATCGACCGCCTGGTGTACGGCTTCCACCCGTACGGCATCCCCGCCGAGGGGACGCCCGAGTCGCTCGCGGCCATCACACGTGACGATCTGATCCAGTTTCATCGGCGCTGGTTCGTCCCCAACAACGCGTTGCTCGCGATCGTCGGCGACGTGACCGCCGAGGAGGCGTTCAAAGGGGCGGAACGCGTCTTTGGGAACTGGCGGCGCGGCGACGTCCCCATGCTCCAGGTGACCGATCCGCCGCCACCCGCACGTCGGGTCGTCGTGGTCGACCGATCAAACGCCGTCCAGACCGAGATTCGCGTCGGTCAAATCGGCATCGCGCGCAAGCACCCTGATTACATGTCGCTCCGGCTGGCCATCAACGTGCTGGGCGGCGAAGGCGCGAATCGGCTGCACAACGTGCTGCGGTCCGAGCGAGGTCTCACCTATGGCGCTTCGGCGGATATGGACGCGCTGAAGCGGGGCGGCGACATCATCGCGGACACCGATACGCGCTCAGAGACGACGGGGGAGGCGCTCCGCGTGGTGATTGACCAGCTCTGGCGGTTGCAGCGCGAGCCGGTCAGCCGGCGTGAGCTCGAAGGGGCGCAGGACTACCTCACGGGCAGCTTTCCGCTCACCATCGAATCGCCAGACCAGATTGCCCTGCAAGTGCTCAACACGCTCTTCCATGACCTCGATGTGGAGGAGCTCGAGACCTTTCGGGATCGGGTCGACGCGGTGACGGTGCAGGACGTCCAGCGCGTGGCGCGAGAGTTCCTGCAGCCGGATCGGCTCTCGATCGTGCTCGTCGGTGACGCAAGCAAGATTGCACCGCAGCTCGAGTCGATCGGCATCGATCAGTTCGAGCAGATCGCGCTGGCCGACTTGGACCTCACCACCGCTGACTTCCTTCGACCCGCTGCTGGCACGCCGGCGGCACGGTGAATGCCCTCCGTTCTGATCTCCTGTGGTGAGCCGTCCGGCGATTTGTACGCGGCCGCGCTCGTGGAAACGCTGCGAGCGATCGATCCCTCCACGACGGCGTTCGGATTCGGCGGACCACGACTCGCGGCGGCTGGCGCCACGCTTATTGGCGATTACCGGGGCTACGCGGTGACCGGGCTCGCCGAAGTGATCCGGCAGTTGCCGCGCACCTATGGCATGTACCGGCATCTGGTCGCTGAAGCGCGCGCGCGTCGGCCGGACGTGTTCGTGGCCGTCGATTTCCCAGACTTCAACTTCCGGCTGGGCGGTGCCCTTCACGGCATGGGCATACCGGTGGTGTATTACATCAGTCCGCAGCTCTGGGCGTGGCGTCCGGGTCGGCTCGCCAAGATGAAGCGGTTCGTCGAGCACGTGCTCGTCATTTTTCCATTCGAGGAGACCATCTACCGCGAGGCGGGCATTCCGGTGACGTTCGTCGGCCATCCGCTGGTCGAGCTGATCCACGTGCGCGAAGATCGCGCGGCACTTTTGTCGCGGCTCGAGCTTCAGCCGGACGCGCCCACCATTGCCTTGTTGCCGGGCAGTCGGCCAAACGAGGTGCGCGCGATCTTACCGGAGCTGCTGGCCGCCGCGCGCCTGATAGCGGACGCCGAGCCCCGCGCGCAGTTCGTCGTTGCACGTGCCCCCGGCCTTGACGATGCCCTGTTCGGGAGCTCGTTTTCTCCTCCTCCTGTTCTCTCTGTCGTCGAGGGCGCGACCGACGAGCTGCTGGCGGCGGCAGACGCGGTTGTCACGGCTTCTGGTACGGCTACCGTGCAAACGGCTCTTCACGAGAAGCCAATGGTCATCGTCTATCGACTGTCGCCGCTGACCTATGCGCTCGGCAAGCGCTTGGTGAAGGTCGACACCTACGGCATGGTGAACCTCGTGGCGGGCCGCAAGATTGTGCCCGAGCTCATCCAAAACGACTTCACGTCCGAAGGCGTCGCGGCGCATACGTTGCGATATCTCCACGACCCCGTGCATCGCGAAGCGACGCGCGACGCCGTGCGTGAGGTCAAGACGCGCCTCGGCGGGCCCGGTGCCACACGCCGCGCCGCCGAAGCCATCTTGCGCGTCGCCGGGTAGGGAAAAAGGGGACAGGCCCCTTTTTCGGGAACTTACGCAGCCGAAAAAGGGGCCTGTCCCCTTTTTCCTCTGTGCGTTTTGCGCTCGGACCGCTATCATCCGACGCGTGAACGGACCTCAGATCCTGCTCCTGGCCGTTCTCGCCGTGACGGTCGTGCTCTTCGTCTGGCACCGGTGGCGGCACGATCTCGTCGCGGTCGCGGCGCTCATCGCGGTGGTCCTGCTGGGCCTCGTTCCTGTTGACCGTGCGTTTCTCGGGTTCGGCCATCCGGCGGTCGTGACGGTCGTTGCGGTGCTCATCATTAGCCATGGGCTCCGAAATTCGGGCGTCGTTGACGTCGTGGCTCAGCAACTGTTGCCGCTGACGCGCGGTAAGCTCACACATATCGCCGTGCTCGTGCTCACCGTGAGCGTGGCCTCGGCCTTCATGAACAACGTGGGCGCGCTCGCGCTCCTCCTGCCGGTTGCGCTGGCCACCGCGGCCGAGCGACAGCGTGCACCGGCCATGCTGCTCATGCCGCTCGCCTTCGCGAGCCTCTTGGGGGGCATGATCACGCTCATCGGCACGCCGCCTAACATCATCGTCGCCACGTATCGTGCAGAAGCGGTTGGCCGCTCGTTCGCCATGTTCGACTTTGCACCGGTCGGCCTTATCGTGGCCGCGGCGGGCGTGACGTTCCTCGTGCTGGTCGGCTGGCGACTGCTGCCGGCCGAGCGGCGCAGCGCCGGTGCCGGGCAGCCGCTCTTCGAGGTGGAGCGCTACGTCGCCGAGGCACGGGTGCCGCTCGACAGTACGATCATTGGCGAGTCGCTGGGGGCCGTACGCGAGGAGAACAGCGACGTCGTGCTGGTAGGCATTGCCCACGGACCGAAGCGGCTGGCCACGGCACTCACTCGGCTCGTCGCCGCCGACGACATCTTGCTCGTCCGCGGCGACCCGGATCCCCTTCAGAAGCTCGTGGATCGCTATCGGTTGGAGCTCGTCGACAGCGGCGGCCGGCGTCGTGCGCAGGAGACCCAGGATTCTGATCAGAGCCCGGACGCGCCAGAGAAAGACGATTCGGAGAAGCGCGTGTTCGTCGAAGGCGTCATACGAACAGCCTCCGCGCTCGTCGGCCGATCTGCCAGCTACCTCGGTTGGTTGACCGACGATCGCGTGGCGCTCGTGGCCGTGGCTCGTGCCGGTCGGCCAATCGACACACGACTGACCGACCTCACGCTGCAGGCCGGCGATGTGCTGCTCCTGCAGTGCGCGCCAGACGAAACGGACAGGATTCTGGACGCCGGACTTCTGCCTCTTGCGAAGCGACCCATCCGGCTTGGGCAACCGCGGCGCATCGCGACCGCCCTCGTCATCTTCGCCGCTGCGCTCGGGCTTGGGACGTCGGGTGTCGTATCGCTCCCGCTCGCGCTCATAGCCGCCGCCGCGGTGTACGTCGTGCTCGGGATTCTGCCGGAGCGAGATCTGTACACCGAGGTGGATTGGCCGACGATCGTGCTACTGGGCGCAATGCTGCCTCTCGGTGAGGCGCTAGAACGTACGGGCACGACGACGCTCTTCGCCAACGGCATCCTGCACGCCACGCAGGAAATGTCGCCGGTGGTGGTCCTGACGGCGTTGCTCGTGGCGACGATGATCGTGTCGGATGTGGTCAACAATGCCGCGACCGCACTCGTCATGGCGCCAATCGCGGTCGAGCTTGCGCGCTCGCTCGAGTGCAACCCCGACGCGTTTCTCATGGCCGTGGCCGTCGGCGCGTCTTGCGCGTTCCTGACGCCGGTCGGCCATCAGTCCAACACGATTGTCATGGGACCCGGAGGCTATCGATTTGGGGACTACTGGCGCGTTGGGCTTCCGCTCGAGGGCGTGATCGTGCTCGTCGCCATTCCCGCGATCCTCTTTGCTTGGCCGCTGTGACGCGGGCGCACCCGGCACCTCTCGTTTTGACGCCCTGCCTCGCGCCCTGTAGATTAGTTCTCCATGAATCGTGACCTCGTGTGGTGCTTGATTGTGCTGACGTTGAGCATCGTGCCAGCGGCTGCGCGCGCCACGGTCGTCGTGCCGGCTGACTTGAACGAGCTCGTGCGAGGCTCGCTCGCCATCGTGCGCGGGCGTGTCGTGAGCGTTCAGGCTCGTGAAGGCGACGGTCGACGCATCGAGAGGCTCGTGAGAGTCCATGCCCTCAGCTACTACAAGGGTGACCTCGGAGAGGACGTCATGTTTCGCGTGCCAGGCGGCACACTCGGCCGGTATCGCACGCTCGTGATTGGAGCCCCCGAGTACGTCGAAGGTGAGGAAGTGGTGCTGTTCCTGAATGCCCGGGGACCGTCGATGCCGTACGTGCTAGGTCTCTTCCAGGGAACGTATCGCGTCACGACCGATGAGCTGGCGAAGACGCGCGTCGTCGTGCCAGCCGGTCTGCAGGCCACATCGCGCACCGAGCGGGTGGTTCGCGGCGATGGTTCCCGTGACCCGATCGCGCTGAGCGCGTTCGAGGCACAGCTCCGCCAGCTAGTCGCGACGGCCTCTGCCGCGGGAGCCCGTCCATGAGAGGTGCAAGGGGCGAGGGGCGAGGGGCGAGAGAGGTTCAGGGATCCAAGTCCAAGCGTGGTGACCGTTGCTCCGCCAACGTGAGCGCGGCTTTGGTCAAGGCGCTGTTGTTGGTGGTCCTTCTCGCGTCACCCACGTTTGCGTACTTGAAGCTCGGCGTTCACATCGGTGATCAGACGATCGCCCTGCGGTGGCAGGAGCTTCCCGTGCGTTACTTCGTCAGCGACCAGGGCGTGCCCGGCGTGACGCCGACGGATCTCGATGGCGCTGTCCAGCGTGCGGCGCGGGCGTGGGAAGACGTGCCGACGGCCTCCATCACCTTCGCGCGTGCGGGCTTTACCGCGTCGCTACCGGGCGAGGAAGATGGGATGAGCACGCTGGGCTTCGAAGACCGACCTGAGCTCGAGCGCGTACTGGGCGCGACGAGCATCACCGTCGATACTGTCACGGGCGAGATTCTGGAAGCCGACATCTTCTTCAATGCCGCATTTCCGTGGACGACGGCTTCGGGCGGCGAACCGGGTCGGTTCGACCTGGAGTCCATTGCGCTGCACGAGCTTGGCCATCTGACGGGCCTCTCGCACTCGGCCCTCGGCGAGACGGAGCTCGTGCACGGCGGCGGTCGGCGCGTGCTTGGTGCGGGCGCTGTGATGTTCCCCATTGCGTTCTCACCGGGCAACATCGACGGACGGAGGCCCATGGCGGACGACATCGCCGGTCTCTCCGATCTCTATCCCGCGGGCGATTTTCGTCGCCGCACGGGTAGCGTCAGCGGGCGTATCACGAAGGATGGCCGTGGGGTATTTGGTGCGCACGTCACGGCCTTCAATCTGCGCACCCGGCAGTTGGTTGGTAATTTCTCGCTGTCCGACGATGGGGGCTTCGTGATCGCTGGCGTTGACGCGGGGCCGTGCCTCTTGCGCGTCGAACCGCTCGATGACGGTGATCTGGATAGCTTCTTCGACGAGACGGACCGAGTCGACGTCGATTTCCTGGCCGCGGTGCACACCAAGCTCGCGAATGTTCAGGCCGGCTCGGACACGGGGGAGATCAGGATCTCCGTGAGGGCACGTTGAGGGCGCATGTAGTGTTGCTCGCCTGTGCGGGCGTCATCCTGGTCGCGGACGCGGCGGGCGCGCAGCCAGCGCCCACGCCATCCAAGCAGGCTGTGACGCCGCGCGAATCGCGCCTGCGCGGACGATTCGAGCTCACGGTGGGTGCGGGTTGGTGGGGCGACTCGAGGCTCGGTCGGACAACGGCATCCATTCCCGGGAACGGGGCCCCGCGCGGCGACGACTTCATACTGTTTACCACGGATGCGCGCATCGCGTCTGCGGCCGCGTTCGAGGCGACGCTAGGGTATCGGCTGACCCCCCTCATCAGCGCAGAGGCTGGTGTCGGTTTGGGACAGCCCGAGGTTCGCACGACCGTGATCGGTGACGTCGAGGTGCCGGAGACGGTCACCGCTACCGATCGCTTGATCCAACTCAGCGTCGAGGGGGCACTCGTCGTGCGCCTACCGCGCCTGACGATTGCGCGGGTCACACCGTTCGTCCGCGGCGGCGCGGGCTACGTGCGACAATTGCACGAGGGCCGGCGTGTCGTCGACACGGGGCAAGTGTTCTTTGTCGGAGCAGGCATGATGTATCCCCTCCTGGCACGATCACGCGGCGCGATCCGCGGCGTGGCCCTGCGCGGCGACGTGCGGGCCGTGTGGTATCGCGAGGCATTCGAGCTCGACGACCGACGTCCAATGAGCCTCAACGCAGGGCTTGGATTGACGGTGCGGTTTTAGCAATGCCCAAGGCATTGAGCGTTGAGCATTGACAAGGACTCAGCCCTCATGTCCTGGTCCATCCGCATCGCGACCGTTGCCGGCATTCCCGTCTACCTCCACATCACGTTTGTGGCGTTCATTGGCTTCATCCTGCTGAGCGGCTGGAGGACGGACGAAGGGCTCACGGCGTCGATCGGCAGGGTCGTCTTCGTGCTCGCGATTTTCGGCACCGTCGTGCTGCACGAGTTCGGTCACGCCTTGACGGCTCGGCGTTTCGGCATTCGGACCCGGGATATCACGCTGCTGCCAATCGGTGGCCTCGCCAGGCTGGAGCGCATGCCGGAGGAGCCCCGACAGGAGCTGTGGGTGGCCCTTGCGGGTCCGGCCGTCAACGCGGCGCTCGCCATTGCCACGTTCCTCGCGATATTGCTCATCGCAGCAGATGTTCCGCTGTCGCAGGTGCTGCTGGAGCGTCCTGAGGGTATCCAGGGTGTGGCGCGCGACTTCCTGTTGATCAATGTCGCGCTGGCGCTGTTCAATTTGATTCCGGCGTTTCCCATGGATGGGGGCCGCGCCCTGCGCGCGCTGCTCGCGACACGCTTCGACTACGTGCGCGCCACCGAGATTGCGGCGGCGCTCGGACAAGGGCTCGCGATGCTGTTCGGGTTCTGGGGCCTGTTCACGAACCCCATGCTGGTGTTCATTGCGCTCTTTGTCTGGCTGGGTGCGTCCGCCGAAAGCTCCATGGTCAGCCTGCGATCGGCGCTGGCGGGCGTGCCGGTGTACCGCGCGATGATCACCGAGTTCCACACCCTTCACGCCGAGGATCCGCTCCAGCGTGCGGCGGATCTGGTCATCAGCGGGACGCAGCAGAACTTCCCCGTCATCGAGGACGGGCAACTCATCGGCGTGCTCACCCGCGACGGCCTGGTGAAGGCAGTCACGGAACAAGGTCTCACTGCGCCCGTGCGTGAGGCCATGAGCACGACCTTCGGCGTGGTCGACCCGCGCGAGATGCTCGATCGCGCCCTGGCGCGGCTGCAAGAGGCTGGCTCGCCCGTGCTGCCGGTGCTCGATGGTCGCCGGCTCGTCGGCTTGCTCACGTCGGAGAACATCGGTGAGTTCGTGATGTTGCGCAAGGCCAGCTCTTAATCCTACCTGACGCCCAGCAGGATCTCCGTGGTGAGCTGATCGAGCTGTTCGTAGGCGAGCCCTTGCCTGGCGAGCGCCGCTCGGTCGAACGTGCGTGCCTTGAGCCCCTCGACACGCTCTGCCGAGTAGACACGAGGCTCGGATGCCCGTCCCCCGCCGATCTGACTCAGGAGCGCGTGAATCTCCGGATCCGCGTTCCAGCGTGCCGCCTTGTCCCGGAGAATGAGGTAGGTGCGCATGCAGCCGCGTGCAAACGCCTTGACCCCCTCGAGGTCTTCGGTGCGGTACGCGTGCGCGTCGAAGTGACGAGGCCCACCGTAGCCAACGTCCTCGAGGAACTTCACCAGAAAGAACGCCGACCGTGGGTTCGCCGCGCCGAAACGGAAGTCCTGATCGTAGCGGCCAACATGCTGATCGTTCAGATCGATGTGGAAGAGCTTGCCCGCTTCCCATGCTTGCGCAACGGCGTGGGTGACGTTGAGGCCAGACATGTGCTCGTGCGCCACCTCAGGGTTCACTCCCACCATGTCAGGGCGAGCGAGCGTGGCAATGAAGCCGAGATACGCGCCCGTCGTCGCCATGTAGATATCGCCGCGCGGCTCGTTGGGCTTTGCCTCGAGCGCGAAGCGATAGCGGTACTTCTGCTCGATGTTGTACTCGCAGAGGAAGTCCACCGCCTCGCGGAGGCGCTTCACGGCCTCGTCCGGCCGGCGGCACGCGTCTGTCTCCGTGCCTTCGCGACCGCCCCACAGCACGAAGATCGTCGCACCCATCTCCGCCCCGAGGTCCATCGCACCCATCGTTTTTTGCAGCGCATAGGCGCGGACGTTCGGATCGTTGGCGGTGAAGGCGCCGTCGCGAAACGCAGGATCCGTGAAGAGGTTGACCGTGGCCATCGGCACGACCATGCCGTGGTCGCTGAGGGCCTGCTTGAACGCTTTGACGATGTGATCGCGTTCGGGCCGCGTGGCATCGATGGGCACCAAGTCATTGTCGTGGAAGTTCACGCCCCAGGCGCCCACCTCGGCAAGGAGCTTCACCGCATCCGTCGGGGCCAGCCGCGGGCGGACCGGTTCGCCAAACGGATCGCGACCAGGGTTGCCCACGGTCCAGAGGCCAAACGAAAACTTGTGCTCCGGTCGTGGTTGAAATGAATCGGTCATCTTCACTCGGCTTTCTGGCCCGTTTCCCACACGTGGCGGAGGGCAGCTGGACGGCGCGGCTAAAGCCGCGCCCTGCTTGCCGTTTCCCGCACGTGGCGGAGGGCAGGGTAGAGGGCGCGGTATGCGGCGTACTGACGATTCATCGTACCAGCCGCGCGCTCACTGGGCGCGATGCGCTCGGCCACCTGGACGACTGCGTCACATGCGGCCTCGACGGTCGGCCAGAACCCGGCGCCGACCCCGGCGAGGAGCGCCGCGCCATAGGCCGCGCCCTCGTCCGCCTGCAGGCGTTCCACGACGTGCGCATAGACGTTTGCTTGAATCTGACGCCACACCGCCGATCGCGCACCGCCGCCGCCAAGCCGCACTGCGTGCACCGGGACGCCCATCTCGGCGAGGATCGTGAAGCTGTCACGCAAGCTGAACGTCACGCCCTCGAGGATGGCCCGGATCACGTGGCCACGCGTGTGGCTCGCCGCCAAGCCCACGAGCGCGGCGCGCGCGTGCGGATCGAGATGGGGCGTTCGCTCCCCCATCAGATACGGCGCCCACAAGACACCATCCGCGCCGGCGGCCACCTCGGCCGCCTCACTGATCAGTTGCTCGTACGGATCGGCGTCCCCGTCTGACCGAACGCCGCATCCGAATCGATCTCGGAACCAGCGCAGCGACAGGCCCGCCGCCTGCGTGACACCCATGACGTGCCACCGCCCGGGCACGGCATGACAAAACGTGTGGACGCGTCCCTGTGGATCACGCGCTGGCCGATCGGTCGCCGCAAACACGACGCCGGACGTGCCAATGGTCACGCTCACGGCGCCCGGTCGCACAATGCCCATGCCGACGGCGCCGGCGGCTTGATCACCAGCGCCGCCAACCACGGGTGTCCCCGTGCGCAGGCCCGTAGCGGCCGCGCCCTCAGACGAGACGACACCGGTGACGCTGGGAGACTCGACGACCTCGGGCAGTAACGAAGGCGACACATCCATTGCCTCGAGCATGTCGGCCGACCAACGACGGCGGCTAACGTCAAAAAGAAGAGTGCCGGACGCGTCGGCCACATCCGTCGCGCGCACGCCTGAGAGTTGGTATCGCACGTAGTCTTTCGGTAAGAGCACGCTCGCGACCCGGTTCCAGGCAGAGGGGTCGTGACGGCGAACCCAGAGCAGCTTTGGCAGCGTGAATCCGGTCAGCGCCGGGTTCGCCGTCAGCTCGATGAGCCGTGCCGCACCGACCGTGTCCGTGATAGACGCGCATTCGCGCGCCGTTCGCTGATCACACCAGATGAGCGCGGGGCGAACCACTTCACCACGATCATCGAGGAGCACCGCGCCGTGCATCTGACCGGTCAGGCCAACGCCCGCGATGACCTCGCCTGCGACGCCAGCCTGCGCCAGCGCGCGCGGCACAGCGCGCGTCGTCGCACGCCACCAGTCACGCGGATCTTGCTCGGCCCATCCGGTCTCCGGCGAGGCGAACGGTACGTGCTCCGCCGTTGCGGCACCGACAACCGCACCCCGCGCGTCGACCACGAGAGCGCGCGTGCCTCCGGTGCCAACGTCAATGCCGAGCACATATGTCATGGCGGGCCGATCCTATACCAGATGGTGGTATGCACGTGTCGCTTGCATCTGCAGCCTGGTGCAGATATTCTCCGACCGAAGCGGCTCTTTGGCTACGCCATGCTGGTCAAGTGAGGCATGTTGGTCATACCTCGACGGCATGTCTTGTTGCCGCGTGAGGCGTGCGTATGGCCCGGGCACCGAAGCTCCCAGAGCAGATGACGGTGAATCAGGTGGTCGGCTTCGTCCGCGACCTCATCGAGCGGGGTGCGGTCGGGCCGGGCGCGCGACTGCCCTCCGAGCGGGAGCTGGCCGCGCGGATTGGCGTCAGTCGCCCCAGCGTGCGTGCCGGCTTGCAGGCGCTGGCCGCCATGGGCGTCATTCAAACGCGGCACGGTGCCGGCACGTTCATTGCCGACGGTCCACCGATGCTGGCAACGGGACCGCTCAGCTTTCTGGTCGCGCTGCACAAGTTCAGTGCCGGTGAGATGTTCGAGGCACGGCGCGTGCTCGAGATCGCAGCCGCGGGTCTTGCCGCCGAGCGCGCGACGGGTGAGAACCTCGCCGCCATCGCCGAGGAGATGGCCAACATGTTCGCGTCGCTCGGGGATGCGCAGACGTTCCTGGTGCACGACATTCGATTTCACCGCGCCATGGCGACGGCGTCTCAAAATCCGATTCTCGCCTCGCTCGTCGAAATGGTCTCGGCAATGTTCTACGAGCGCCGGCGCCTGAACGTCGGCCTCGAGCGCGATCTCAAACAGGCAGCCGACATGCACCGAACCATCTACAACGCGTTGCGCGCGCGCGATCCCGAAGCCGCACGGGGCGCGATGAGCCGACATCTCGCGCAGTCGCAGGCCATCAGCACCGAGGGGCCAGACCGGTTTCCCTCGCCGATGGTGACGCCGTTCGACCTCGCGCCGGCGGGAGCTGGTGTGCCGCAGAGCGGCAGTCGTGTGGAGATTCCGGAGCTACCCCCGAAGCGATGACGGTACATGTGGGGATCCTCGGTGGCGGCAGCATCAGCGATACGCACGCCCGCGCCGCCAGCGAGCTGCCGGCCGTTCGTGTGAGCGCGGTGTGCGGCGCGAACCGCGAGAAGGTAGAGCGACTGGCGGCCCGCCATACGGCGACGGCGTACGGTGACGTCGAGGCGTTTCTGTCACATCGCCCGCTCGATCTGGTTGCTATTGGCAGCCCCTCGGGCCTGCACGGCGATCACATTGCTGCGGTGGCCGGGCAGGGGCTGCACGCGCTGGTTGAAAAGCCGCTCGAGATCAGCACGGCGCGGGTCGACCGCATCATCGAGGTCGCCGATCGTGCGGGTGTCGAGGTGGGCGTCTTCTTCCAGGAGCGATGCGCGCCGGACCTCGAGACCCTCAAAGGAGAGTTGGCGGCGGGTGCCCTGGGCCGCCTCACGCTCGTCACGGCACACGTGAAGTGGTATCGTCCACCCGAGTACTACAGCCAATCGCGCTGGCGCGGCACCTGGGCGCTCGATGGTGGCGGGGCCTTGATGAACCAGGGCATCCACACGGTGGACCTGTTGCTCTGGTTGCTGGGCGATGTCGCGCGCGTCTTTGCACACACCCGGACCGGGCTTCACGCGATTGAGGTGGAGGACACGGTGGTGGCGGTGCTGGAGTTCGCCAGCGGCGCGATTGGCACCATCGAGGCGACCACGGCGGCCTTTCCCGGGTTCGACCGCCGCATTGAGATCACGGGGACGCGCGGCACGATTGTGGTGGAGCACGACCGGATTGTCCGCCGCGATGTCATGGATGCCCCCCTTCGCTCTCCGAGCGTCGGCGAGGCAAGCGAGAGCCCGTCCGCGGTCGAGTCGCAGCCTGGTGCCGGCGCCAGATCGGCCGTGGTGGCGGACGCCACGCCACATCGCCGCGTCTTCGAGAACTTTCTTGCCGCGCTTGCGAATGGGTCTCGCCCTCGTTGTGACGCGCGCGAAGGTCGCCGGAGCGTCGCGGTGGTCGAGGCCATCTACGAGTCGGCTCGGCGCGGCACAGCCGTGGACGTTGGCAAGGTGCAGGCGTAAGGGTCCGGACTGCCCTCAGAGACCAGGAGAAGAGCCATGACCGAGGAACGGGTCGAACGGGAAACGGCGCACGCCGAGCAGGGCGTGACGCGCCGGGCGGCGTTGAAGACGCTTGGCATTGGCGTGAGCGGGTTTGTGGTTTGGCCGTGCCTCTCGTCGGAGGCAGCCGAGGCGTTGGCCATTGTCCAGAAGACACAAGCGCCCGCGAAGCTGGCGTTTCTCACCGCTTCTCAATACGCGAGCGTCGAGCTCCTGAGCGAGGCCATCATCCCAGCCGACGATCACTCCCCGGGTGCCAAAGAGGCGCGCGTTGCCGACTACATCGATCTCCTGCTCGCCGAGTCGGACGCGGAGACGCAGAAGAATTGGACAGAAGGCCTCGCGGCCTTGGACCAGGCCTGCGATGAGCGCTATCAAGCCGCGTTCGCGAAGCTGTCAGCCTCGCAAGTCGACGAGCTGCTCACGGAGATCAGCAAGAACGAGTCAGCGCCCGAGACGACGATCGAAAAGTTCTTCGCCGCGACGAAAGACGCGACCATCCGCGGCTACTACACGTCGGAGATTGGCATCCACAGAGAGCTCGAGTACAAGGGCAATCAGTTCTTGCCCGAGTTCGTCGGATGCACGCATCCGGAGCACGGATACAAGGGATAGGCCGAGATGAGTGTTATGTAGGGCGCGGCTTCCGCCTTCGCATAAAGCTTCGGCGGACCGCCACGGCGGCCCGCTCGACGCGGGCCGCTAGCCAGCACTGGTTTGTCGGGTCCCGGACGGGACCCGACGCGGCGGAGGCGGTTAGCCGCGCCGCCTGGGATTCGGAGATTCGCTATGCAGTCCGCACCGCAAACACCGGCGCAGCCGAAGTACGAGGACGAGCAGAAAGTCGTGGCGGCGCAGCTCGCGCAGTCGCGCACGGAGGCTGCGCGCATCACGCCTGGCAAAGAGCCGTATGAGGTGATCGTTGTCGGCTCCGGCGCGGCCGGTGGGATGGCCGCATTCCAGCTCGCCTCGGCGGGCGTGAAGGTGCTGCTGCTCGAGGCGGGCCGCCTCCTCGATCCCATGAAGGAATACCGCACGATGGAGTGGCCGTACGCGTCGCAGCGACGCCACCGGCTCCCGCCGGACGAACATGCGCTCGACGTCGCCGAGTACAACATGATCGACCGGCCCTACGGTACCGCGCCGCAGTTCGAGAAGCACAAGAAGCTGCTCGCCTATTCCGGCAACACATTCACGCACAGTTGGCTTGTCAACGAAAAGGATCACCCGACCACGGGCACGCGGTACGCGTGGGTACGTGCGCGCGTCCTCGGTGGCAAGACGAACCTGTGGGGTCGCGTGGCGTTGCGGTTGTCGGACCATGACCTCAAAGCGGCGAGTCGCGACGGCTTTGGTGAGGACTGGCCGATTGCGTACGCGGACATCGCGCCGTACTACGACAAGGTTGACGACCTGCTCGGCATCAGTGGCACGCCCGAGAACCTGCCGCAGTTGCCCGACAGCAAATTCCAGCGGGCCGTGAAGCTCAATTGCCCGGAGACGATGCTGAAGGCCTCTGTCGAGAAGATGGGGCGGCATCTGATCCCGGGTCGTGCGGGTGTGACCACCGACGGTGTCGCGAACAAGTATCGCTCGCGTTGTATGGGGCGTGGCCGCTGCGGCCGCGGGTGCGATCTGCAGGCCCCCATGCACTCGCCGACCGCCCTCATCTATCCGGCGCGCGACACGGGGAATCTGACGGTCCGGCCGAACTCGATTGCCGCAGAGATCCTGGTCGATCCCTCGACGAACAAGGCCAGCGGTGTCCGCGTCATCGACGCCGAGACCCGCGACGTGCTCGACTTCAAAGCGCGCGTCGTGGTGGTCGCAGCCTCGACGCTGGAGACCACGCGGCTGTTGTTGCTCTCGAAGTCTGAAAACCACGCGAACGGGCTCGCGAACTCATCCGGCCTTGTCGGCCATCACTTTTGCGAGCACATCATGGGTCCACGCGCGAGCGGTTTTCTTCCGGTCTTCAACGGCCGGGGCTCTAGCCTCGACGATGGTCGGCCCCAGAGCTTTTATATCGTCCGGTTCCGAAACATCGACGAGAAGCATCCGCCGTTCCTCCGCGGCTACGGCTTCCAGGGATCTGGTGGTTGTGCCGAGTTTCCCGGATACGCGCGCGACCTCGCGGGCTTTGGCTCGCGGTTCAAGCAGCAGGTTCGCGCGCACTATCCGGCGGCCATCAGCGTTGGTGCGTTTGGTGAGGTGCTGCCGCGATACGAGAATCAGGTGGAGCTCGACGCTGCCCTGAAGGACGCGTGGGGTATTCCTGTCCTCCGTTTCAACTACCGCTTCGGTGACAATGAGCTCGCGATGGCCAAGGACATGGCAGACACCGCCGAGGAGATGCTGCGCGCCGCCGGTGCGGAGAACATCAAGGTCACCCGCGATGTGCTCACGGAGGGCTGGTCGATTCATGAGCTCGGCACCGCGCGCATGGGGAACGACCCCAAGAAATCCGTGACAAACTCCTTCGGTCAGACGCACGACGTCGACAACCTCTTCTTGGTGGACGGCAGCATCTTCGTATCGGCGGGCTGCCAGAATCCGACCTGGACGATCCTGGCGCTGTGCTGGCGTGGGATGGATCACCTCAAGGAAGAGATGAAGCGACGGAATATCTAAGGGGACAGGGATCAGGGGTCAGGGGTCAGTAGGGATCAGGGATACAGGGATCAGCCTATGAGCTTTCGAGGGCGTGAGTCGAACGTGACGCGTCGCGCTGCACTCAAGAGCTTGGGCGTCGGCGTGAGTGGCTTGGCGCTGTGGCCCTACGTGTCGGATGAGGCAGCGCAGGCCTGTGCCCTCATTCAGAAGTCACAGGCACCGCCGAAGCTGGTGTTCTTGACAGCCGCGCAGTACGGGGAGGTGGATGCGCTGGCGGAGGCGATCATTCCCGCCGACGACCACTCGCCTGGTGCGCGTGCGGCGCGCGTGGCCGATTACATCGACCTGTTGCTTGACGAGTCCGACGAAGAGACGCAAACCTCCTGGACGAGCGGACTGGCAGAGTTGGATCGTGTCAGCCGGGAGCGGTACCAAGCGTCCTTCGCAAAGCTCAGTGCTAGCCAAACAACCGAGCTGCTGACCGCGCTGAGCAAGAACGAACGTGATCCGCAGACACCGCTCGAGACGTTCTTCAAGACCACGAAAGACGCCGCCATCCGAGGCTACTACACGTCGGAGATCGGCATCCACAAGGAGCTCGAGTACAAAGGCAACCAGTACTTGCCGGAATTCGTCGGGTGCAAGACCGTCGATGGCGAGCCGTGCCCGCACTGCGGTCAGAAGCCATAGGCCGCGCGTTCAGCGTCCAGCGCGAAGAAGGAAGGTAATGCAAGACACGACACGAGATCTGACGATCGACGGCCCCGACCTCACGGCGGCCATGGAGGAAACCCGCAAGTTGGCTGCGTCCATCGAGCCTGGCACGGCCTCATGGGATGTGATTGTCGTGGGCTCCGGCGCGTCGGGTGGCATGGCGGCCTTTCAGCTCGTCACGGCGGGCGTCAAGGTGCTGCTCCTTGACGCCGGACGCATGATCGACGGGCAGAAAGAGTACCGCACGATGGAGTGGCCGTATTCATCGCTGCGTCGTGGTCGCCTGCCGGACGGCGAACGGCCGATCGCGGTGGCCGAATACAACATGTACGACCGGCCGTACGGCAATCACCCAGAGTTTGCGGAGTACAAGAAGTTGACGTCGTATGCGGGCAACACGTTCACCCGCAACTGGGTCGTCAACGAAAAGGAGCATCCGACGACGGGGACGCCGTACGCGTGGGTGCGCGCGCGCATCTTGGGTGGCAAGACGAACTTCTGGGGTCGCGGCGCATTGCGGTATGGCCCGCTCGAATTCAAGGCGGCCAGTCGCGACGGCTACGACGTCGATTGGCCCATCGCCTATGAGGACGTCAAGCCTTACTACGACAAGGTCGACGAGCTGCTCGGGTGCTCTGGCACCAAAGAAGGCCTCATGCAGGTGCCCGATGGCATCTTCCAACGCCCATCGAAGCTCAACTGCGTCGAAGTGCACTTCAAGCGCGCCATTGCCAAGATGGGCCGGCACTACATCCCGGGACGCGCGGGTGTCACCACCGACGGCGTTCTCAGCAAGTATCGCGCGCGGTGCATGGGGCGTGGGCGGTGCGGACGAGGCTGTGATATCGGTGCCTCATTTCACTCGCCGACGGCGCTCATCTATCCGGCGCGCGATACGGGCCATCTCACCATTCGGCCGCATTCCATCGTGTCGGAGGTGCTCTTCGACGAGCGCACCAACAAGGCGACCGGGGTGCGCGTGATCGATAAGACGACGCGTGACGTCATGGACTTCAAGGCGCGAGTCGTTGTCCTTGGCGCCGGCACGCTCGACTCCACGCGCATCCTGCTCAACTCGAAGTCGCGGCGATACCCGAACGGACTCGGCAACTCGTCTGGCCTCCTCGGCTGCCACCTCAGCGAGCACATCATGGGCATCGGCGGCAGCGGCTTCATTCCCGTGCGGAAGGGCACGGCGTCGACGCTCGACGACGGCCGGCCCGTATCTCCGTACGTGCCACGCTTTCGCAATCTGAAGGACCGCCATCCGGACTTCATTCGGGGCTACCACTTTCAGGGTGGCGGCGGGTGTGCCGAGTATCCGGGTATGGCGCACGACATCGAAGGGTTCGGCTCCGCCTTCAAGCAAAAGGTGCGGGAGTGGTATCCCACTCCGATCAGTCTGGGCGGCTTCGGTGAGGTGCTGCCGCGCAAAGAGAACCGTGTCCTCCTCGATCCGGAAGCGAAGGACGCCTGGGGCATTCCGGTTCTCCGCTTCGATTATCGGTTTGGCGATAACGAGATGAAGATGATCCAGGACATGGCGGAGCAGATCGAGGAGATGCTGACCGTCGCCGGTGCCGAGGACATCCAAGTCAGGCGCAAACCCCTGCCGCCAGGCTGGTCGATTCACGAGATCGGCACCGCCCGCATGGGTGAGGACCCCGTGACGTCGGTCACGGACAAGTTCTGCCGGCTGCACGACGTCAAGAACGTCTACCTCGCCGACGCCGCGCCGTTCGTCTCGGGCGGCACGCAGAACACCACGTGGTCCATCCTTGCCATGTGCTGGCGAACGATGGACTACCTCAAAGAAGAGATGAAGCGGGGAGATTTATAGCAGGTGCTGGGTTCAGAGTGCTGGGGTGCTTCAGCACTTCAGCACCGCCAGACCTGACTGCACCGTTAGAACCTTTCTCGAGGAGGCGATCTTGAAGCGTATCGGAATGGGCATCGTCGGCGCCGGGTTCGTCGGCCCACATCATATCGACGCCGTGCGCCGGCTGGGGTTCGTGGATGTCGTGGGCATTGCTGGCAGCAGTGAGGCGTCGGCCAAAGCCAAGGCGGAGCAACTGGGGGTTCCGAAGTCGTACGCGAGCTACGAGGCGCTCATTCAGGATTCAGATATCGAGGTCGTCCACAACACGACGCCCAACTACCTGCATTACCCCGTCAACCTCGCGGTGATCGAAGCGGGCAAGCACATCGTCTCGGACAAGCCCCTGGCGATGAACGCGGAGGAAGCACGCAAGCTGCGCGACGCGGCCGCAGTCAAGGGCGTCGTGCATGCGGTGACGTTCAACTACCGGGGCAACCCGCTCGTGCAGCAGATGCGATTGATGATCGAGCGGGGCGACATCGGCCGGCCACACTTCCTGTTCGGACACTATCTGCAGGACTGGCTGTTGAAAGACACCGACTACTCCTGGCGACTCGAGCCCGACAAGGGCGGCGCCTCTTCGGCGCTCGGTGATGTGGGCTCGCACTGGTGCGACCTGACGCAGCACGTCTCTGGCGCGCGCATCACGGAGGTTCTGGCGGAGATCTCGACGACGATTCCAACGCGCAAGAAGCCTCTGGGCTCGCGCGAGGCGTTTGCCGCGGCCGGGGCGAACGAGCGTGTCGAGAAGGTGGAGATAAAGGTCGAGGATCTGGCGACCGTGCTCGTGCGCTTCGACTCGGGTGCGCGAGGCGTCTTCTCGGTGAGCCAGGTGAGCGCTGGTCACAAGAACGATCTCGTGCTCGAGGTGAACGGCGCGACCGGCTCGCTGCGCTGGCACCAGGAGCAGCAGAACGAGTTGTGGATTGGCCGCCGCGACCAGGCGAACCAAGTGCTGGTGAAGGATCCGTCGCTGCTCGATGAGCCCGCGCGCCGCTACGCACACCTCCCGGGCGGACACCAAGAGGCGTGGACCGACGCGTTCTGTAACGTGATGCGCGACGTCTATGGCTACATCGCTGAGGGGCGTGATCCCAAGAAAGATGCGACACCTCCGGCGTTTGCCACCTTCGAGGACGGCTATCGTGCGAATTGCCTGGTCGGCGCCATGCTCGAGAGCGCCAAGTCAGGGAAGGGGTGGGTCAAGGTTCAGTACTGACGCATTGGCAATCGATGTGGTGCCCTTCGAAGCCCGTGGCGTAAGACCGAGTGGAGAGTGTTCATGACGGTAAAGGCGTTCGAACCCAAGTACATGAAGGTCGGAATTCTGACGGCTGCACTGCAAGAGTTGACCCCGCGCGAGAAACGCGATGCCGACCCGGATCTCGCCATCGAAGAGTGGGTGGCGTTCGCGCGCGCGCTCGGCGCAGACTACATTCAGCTTTCCGCGGCACTGCACCCGTCGCAAGCCGACGTACCGCCCGAAGCGATGCTCGACCCGGTGGCGAACACCCTCGACTTGCGGCAGCCGTTCACCGATGAGCGCGCCACGCGGGTGCAGAAAGCGCTCGAGGCGCACAAGATCGGGATCTCGGATATCGGCTATTTCGACAACATGCTCCACCCAGACGCGGCGCTTCTGAAAAAGAAGCATGATTTCATGCGCCAGGTGTTCGAGGCGTGCGAGCGGCTCGGTGTCGATGCCGTCTGCGGCTTCGTCGGCCGGAATTTCGACCAGAGCATGGACGAGGATCTGCGCGACTTCGAGGAGAGCTTCATCCCGCTGCTGAAGGAGGCCAAGGCGCGCCGCTTGACCTATCGCGTCGAGCAGTGCCCGATGCCGGGGTGGACGACAGGGGATAGCTTCCACAACAACATTGCGTACACGCCGGGCACGTGGATCGCGCTCCATCGGATCTGCGAGCGGCACGGTGTTGGTGACCAGTTCCGCATTCACTACGATCCGTCGCACGCGATCCTGATGGGGCAGGACACGCGCTCGATCTTCCAATACCTCAAGGACGAAGGGTACGAGTTTCTGATCGGCGGCTTTCACGTGAAGGGCCAGGTGATCGACGCTAAAGGCGTGTCGGCGTGGGGCTACGGTGGGCAGACGCTGGAGCGCGGCGACTGGGTGGGCGGGCAACCGTCGAGCAGGCCCGCCGATCAGCTCAACGCCTGGAAGAAGCAGGTCGTCCTCTGCGAGCATGAGCTTCCCGGTACAGCGCGGCACGACCCGCTCGGATATCTGCAGAACCGAACCGTCGACTGGCTCGATCACCAGCTTGCGGCACGTGAGCTGCTGACGCTCGATGTTGCCGATACATTCCTCATCGTCGAGCACGAGTACCCGAAGGCGCGCATTCAGGACCGCGATCGTGTCGCGCCCATTCTGCAAGGGTCCGTCGCGTTCGTCCGCGCCATTGATCAGGCGGCGGCGGCGATGTACGCGTTGCAGCACGAGGTCCTCGCCGCACAAAAGATCCCGGTGCAGGGCATTGGCCGAGAGGCGTATCGGTCGTGACAGGGTGACAGAGTGACCCTGTCACCCTGTCACGCATCCGTGGTCAATCCACTACCGACGAAGCACAACGGATCGTTGTCCTGTCGGATGGGAGATGGCGAGTCGTCGCGACGTATCGGCAAGAGATACGAGTGTTTGACATGCTTCTCGTATGAGTGGTATCTTCTGCAGCCCAGCAGTCCTCAAAGGTGCGCTATTGGTATGACCTCGACGGACGTTTCGTCACTCACACGGTTCCACAGCGTTGCGGCTGAAAAGGTGGTGGCCCACGTCCGTGGCCTCATCGAGCGGGGCGGCTTGAAGCCGGGTGACCGGTTGCCGGCTGAGCGAGAACTGGCCGTGCATATCGGGGTCTCTCGCCCGAGCGTGCGTGCTGGGCTGCGGGCACTGGCGGCGATGGGCGTCGTGCAGTCTCGGCACGGCGCGGGGACCTTCATCCGTGGCGGTCCGCCGATGCTGGGGAGCGAGCCATTGAGCTTTCTCGCCGCGCTCCACGGCTTCACGGCGACCGAAATGTTCGAAGCGCGACGCGTGCTCGAGGTCGGCGTCGCGGGGCTGGCCGCTGAGCGCGCCACCGGTGATCAGCTTGCGACGATCGCTGAAGAAATTACCGGCATGTACGCCTCGATGGACGACCAGCAGGCATTCCTCGTGCACGACATCCGCTTCCATCGGGCGGTGGCTGACTCGTCCGGGAATCCGATTCTCGCGTCGCTGGTGGAGATGGTCTCGGCGTTGTTCTATGAGCAGCGCCGCCGGACGGCAGACCGGGCTCACGGTCCGGGTCTCAAGGAGGCTGCCGACATGCACCGGGCCATTTACCACGCGCTGCGCACGCACAATGCTGACCGCGCACGTGGCGCGATGGATACTCACTTGCGCACATCGCGCGAGCGACACCTCGCCGAGGATGAAAGTGACGATCCAGCAGCGGTCGCAGCCGCTGGCACCATGGAGAAGGGTGACAAGGTGACCGGGTGACGCGGTGAAGGTGCGAGGTCCGTGAGGCAGGCCCTGGTACCTGCAGCGCTGACACCTGGAGCCTGAGACAGCCCTCGCACCTCGCACCTGGCCCCTCGCACCTGTACCTTGTCACCTTGTCGCCTTGTTACCTTCTCACCTAACCATGGCATTTCGTGGACTCGATCTCACCGGGCGTGTCGCAGTTGTGGTCGGCGGCACTTCAGGGATTGGTCGCTCGCTGGCAATGGGTCTTGCCGAGGCGGGCGCCGATGTGGTCGCGACGGGTCGTCGGACGGCGCTCGTCGATGAGGTTGCCGCGGAGGTTGAGGCGCGCGGCCGACGCACGGTGCGATGTCCGGCCGACGTCAGCGATCGCGCATCCCTCGAGCACCTGCGCGACGCGACCCTCGAGGCGCTCGGCTCCGCCGATATTCTCGTCAGCTGCGCCGGGCGTACCAAGCGCGCACCGACGTTGACCCAGCCCGAGGAGGAGTGGCAGGGCATCCTCGAGACGAACCTCACCGGCACGTTGCGGGTGTGTCAGGTGTTCGCGCCCGTCATGGTCGAGCGCCGGTGGGGGCGCATCATCAACATCGCGTCGCTTTCGTCGTTCGTGGCGCTGCACGAGGTGGCGGCTTACGCGGCCAGCAAGACGGCTGTCGCGTCGCTCACCAAGTCGTTGGCGATCGAGCTCGCGCCTCACGGTGTGAGCGTCAACGCGATCGCGCCCGGCGTGTTCCGTACAGAGCTGAACACGAAGTTGCTCGACACGGGGCGTGGTCAGGAGTTCCTGCTGCGAACGCCGATGAAGCGCTTTGGCCGGGTCGACGAGCTACAGGGCGCCGCCGTGCTGCTGGCGTCCGAGGCGGCAAGCTTCATTACCGGTCATGTGCTGGTGGTCGACGGCGGCTTCCTCGCGAGCGGCGTCAATCAATAGGACCAATCGCTTGCCCAGTCACGTTCAGCCAGCCGTTGACACCGCACCATCGACGCCCGACGTCGGGGCGCCGCCATCCGTGATCGGGCGCTACCGGTGGGTCATTTGTGCATTGCTCTTCTTCGCGACGACGATCAATTACGTCGATCGTCAAGTCATCGGTCTCTTGAAGCCCACCCTTCAACAGGAGTTTGGCTGGTCGGAGCTCGACTACGGTAACATCGTCAAGTCGTTTCAGATCGCGTACATGATCGGCATGGCGGCGTCGGGATGGCTGATGGATCGCGTCGGCACGCGCATCGGCTTCTCGATTGCGGTGACCGTGTGGTCGCTGGCGGCGATGTTGCACGCCGAGGGCCCGGTGTTCGGCGCTCCGCTGATGGCGGTATTTGCCGGCGTCGGCCTTGCGTGGACGCCGTCGGTCATTGGCTTCTCCATCAGCCGCTTCCTGCTCGGCATCGGCGAAGCGGGAAACTTTCCCGCGTCGATCAAGACGGTTGCCGAATGGTTCCCCAAGCGCGAGCGCGCATTCGCGACGGGTATCTTCAACGCCGGCACGAACGTGGGGGTCATCCTCACGCCGCTGATCGTCCCGCCGATCGTGGCGTCCTACGGCTGGTATTGGGCGTTTATCTTTACGGGCGCGCTCGGGTTTCTCTGGCTCGCGTCTTGGCTGCGCTACTACGGCGTGCCCGAGACGCATCCGCGCGTGTCACGCGAGGAGTTCGCCTACATCCGGAGCGACCCGCCCGAGCCGACCGCGCGAATCGCCTGGCAGCGTTTGCTGCCGCTCCGCCAAACGTGGGCCGTCGCCATGGGCAAGTTCCTGACCGACCCGGTGTGGTGGCTGTATCTCTTCTGGGTGCCGGATTTCCTCCACCGCAACCACGGGTTGGATTTGATGTCCATGGGACCGCCGCTCATCGGCATCTATCTGATATCCGACATCGGCAGCGTGGGTGGCGGATGGTTGTCGTCGCACTTCATCAAGCGCGGCTGGTCTGCCAACCGTGCGCGAAAGACAGCGATGTTGATCTGCGCGGTGTCCGTGACGCCGATTGTGTTTGCGTCGCAGGTGTCGAGTCTGTGGGCGGCCGTGGGGCTTGTGGGCCTAGGCGCCGCGGCGCATCAAGCGTGGTCAGCGAACATCTTTACGATCGCCTCCGACATGTTTCCACGGCACGCCGTTGGATCGGTGATTGGACTGGCGGGCATGGCCGGCGCTCTCGGTGGCTTCTTCATTGCCGACGTGACCAGCCGCCTCTTGGAGGCGACCGGAAGCTACGCGATCGTCTTTTTCATCGCCGGGTTCGCGTATCTCGTCGCGCTTGGATGTGTCCACCTGCTGGCGCCGAGACTGGAGCCGGTGGACCTAAACTAGGGATCAGGGGTCAGGGGTCAGTAGGGATCAGCCCCTGAGGTATCAGGGCTATGCGGTGTGCGAGGTCAACAGGAGCGGCTACGCCCGAAGGAGCACCGACCAGCCCTGATCCCTGACACCTGCTCCCTGAGACAGCCCTGATCCCTGACACCTGACACCTTCCTATGACATCACGCGTTGACATCGTTCGTGAGATTGAGAACAGCGGCGTGGTCGCGATCATCCGGATGCAGGATCCGGGGCGCGTGCGGGCGGTCTTCGACGCGTTAGCCGAAGGCGGCGTGCGTGCGCTCGAGGTGACGATGACGGTCCCTGGCGCGATGCGACTCATCGAGGAGATCGCGGCGTCACTTCCGAGCGGCCTCGTGCTTGGCGCCGGCACGGTGCTCGATCCTGAAACGGCGCGTCACGCGATCCTCGCGGGCGCACGGTTCATCGTGGCGCCCGTGTTGCACCACGGTGTCATCGAGCTGTGTCACCGCTACGACGTAGCGGTGGTGCCCGGGTGCTTCTCGCCCACCGAAATCCTGAGCGCCTGGCAGGCGGGCGCCGACGTCGTCAAGGTCTTTCCCGCCTCGGCGCTTGGGACGGGCTTTGTCCGTGATCTTCGAGGGCCCTTACCGCAGATCAAGATTCTGCCGACCGGCGGGGTGAGCCTGGAGAACGTGGGGGAATGGATCAAGTCGGGTGCGTGTGCCGTGGGCGTCGGTAGCGCAATGCTCGATCCGAAGGCCATTGCAGAGGGTCGTTACGAGGTGCTGACCGCGAACGCCCGAAGAGTCGTCGAGAGCATCCGCACGGCACGCGCCGGCCGGTGACAGGGTCTCGTAGGGCGCGGTTTCAGCCGCGCCGTCAACGTCGGTCAACGGGGCATCATGAAGACGGTTACTTTTGGTGAGATCATGTTGCGCTTGAGCCCACCCGGCTTCGAGCGCTATCTGCAATCCCCTGCGTTCCAGGCAACGTTTGGCGGTGGCGAAGCCAATGTCGCCGTGAGCCTGGCGCAATTCGGCTGCGAGAGCTACTACGTCACGCGCCTGCCGACGCATGCGATCGGAGAGGCAGCCGTGCGTGCGCTGCGTGCGGAGGGTGTGCGCACCGACTACATCCAGCGCGGCGGTGACCGCATTGGCATCTACTACGCGGAGACCGGTGCCTCGCAGCGGGCGTCCAACGTCATCTACGATCGCGCGCGATCCGCGATCACGGAGCTCAGACCGGGCACGGTGCCGTGGGCAGACGTGTGTGCGGGTGCGGCCTGGTTCCACACCACTGGCATTACGCCGGCCCTTGGCGCGTCGGCTGCCGCGTGCACACGTGAGGCTATCGAGGCGGCGAAGGCATCGGGCGCGCGCGTCAGCCTCGACCTGAACTTCCGCAAGAAGTTGTGGACCGAGGCGCAAGCGCAAGAGGTCATGCGGCCGCTCGTCTCGCTAGTCGACGTGGTCATCGCCAATGAAGAGGACATCCAGGCCGTACTTGGTCTCGACGTGGCGGGCACAGACGTTGTCAGCGGCCAACTGAATCTCGACGGCTACCGCGACGTGGCCGAGCGCGTCGTGCGCGAGTACGGCGTCCAGCTCGTGGCCATCACGTTGCGCGAAAGCTACTCGGCAAGCGACAACGGGTGGAGCGCGGTGCTCTACGACGTTCACTCCGGCGAGTTCCATCATAGCCAGCGCTACGACGTGCGTCTCGTCGACCGCATCGGCGGCGGGGACAGCTTTGCGGGCGCCCTTGGCTACGGTCTGCTCGCAGGTAAAATACCAGCCGAGGCGCTGCGGTTTGCCGTTGCCGCGAGCGCGCTCAAGCAAACCATCCCTGGTGACTTCAACCGCGTGAGCGTCGCCGAGGTGGAGCGTGTGGCGCGCGGAGACGTGAGCGGTCGAGTACAGAGGTGACAAGGGTCACGGGATCGAAACCACGAAGACACAAAGTAGGGCGCGGCTTCCGCCTTCGCATAAAGCTTCGGCGGACCGCCGTAGCCTTGGCGGAGGCGGTTAGCCGCGCCGGCGCATCAGCCGCGCCCCAGGGCTGTTTTAGGTTCGAGAGCTATGAACATCGTCGACGCGAAAGTGATTGTTTGCTGTCCAGGCCGTAACTTCGTGACGTTAAAGCTCGTGACCGAAGACGGGATCACGGGCCTCGGTGACGCCACGCTCAACGGTCGTGAGCTTGCCGTGGCCAGTTACCTCAACGACCATGTCGTGCCGCTGCTCATTGGTCGTGACGCCCGTCGTATCGAGGACACGTGGCAGTACCTGTACGTCGGTGCGTACTGGCGCCGTGGTCCCGTGACGATGGCGTCTGTCTCGGCTGTCGATATGGCGCTCTGGGACATCAAGGCCAAGGCCGCCGGCATGCCGCTGTTCCAACTGCTCGGCGGTCGGTCTCGTGACGGTGTGCTCGTCTATGGTCACGCCAACGGCCAGACGGTCGAGGACGCGGTGCGCGCGGTCGCGCACTATCTCGATCTCGGCTACAAGGCCGTGCGCGTGCAGTCTGGCATTCCAGGTCTGGCGAGCACGTACGGCGTAGGCCGCGGAAAGCTGTTCTATGAGGCGGCCGAGCCTGGCACGGCGCCCGCCGAGAGCCGTTGGAGCACTGAGGCATACTTGAACTTTCTCCCCGGGCTCTTCGAGCGGGTTCGTGCCGAATTCGGGCCAGACGTGCATCTATTGCACGATGCCCACCATCGCCTCACGCCGATCGAGGCGGCCCGCGCCGGTAAGCTGCTCGAGCCGTATCACCTCCTGTGGCTGGAGGATCCGACACCGGCCGAGCTGCAAGAGGGCTTCCGTATCATTCGGCAGCACACGACGACGCCCATCGCAGTCGGTGAGGTCTTCAACAGTGTGTTCGACTGCTACAAGCTCATACAGGAACAGCTCATCGACTACATCCGGACGACGGTCGTCCACGCCGGCGGCATCACGCACTTGCGGAAGATCGCCAGTCTCGCCGAGATGCACCAGGTGCGCACGGGCTGCCACGGCGCTACCGACATGAGTCCCATCTGCATCGCGGCGGCCCTGCACTTCGATCTAGCCGTCCACAATTTCGGTGTCCAAGAATACATGCCGCACTTGGATGAGACCGAGCGTGTGTTCCCACACGCGTACACGTTCCAGGATGGGTACATGTATCCGGGCGATGAGCCAGGCTTGGGAGTCGACATTGACGAAGGGCTCGCGGCGAGGTATCCGTACGATCCCGCATATCTGCCGGTGAATCGGCGACTCGACGGCACGATGCATAGCTGGTAAGTGGAAAAGGGAGGAGGGCGACATGGACGTCACGAGGCGCGATGTGTTAGCGACGGCGGGCGGCGCAGCATTGGTCTTGGGGGCCGTGGATCCTGCAGCCGCCAGCCGGACGGGTGAGGCAGCCGTCTCGAAGGGACGGCTGAAGCAGTCGGTGTGCCGCTGGTGTTACGAGGAGATCGAATTCCGCACGTTCTGCAAGGGCGTGGCGGAGGTTGGACTCACGGCCATCGACCTTCTGAAGGAGTCAGACTGGGCGATTGCCAAAGAGTTCGGCCTGACCTGCTCGATGGGCTCGCCCGGCGCCGGCTCGATTCCAGACGGCGTGAACGACCCGGCCAACCACGACACGATTGTGTCGACGCTCACCGCCACCATCCCGAAGGCGGCCGAAGCAGGCGTGCCGAATCTCATTGTCTTCTTTGGCAACCGGCGGCCCAACATCAACGATGAGCAAGCCGTGCGCAACTGCGCTGACGCGCTGAGCAAGGTGGCGAAGGTCGCTGAGGATCATGACGTGACGGTGTGTGTCGAGTTGCTCAACAGCAAGGTCGATCACGAGGGTTATCAGGGCGACCACACGCCGTTTGGCGTCGAGGTCATGAAAGCGGTCGGCTCGCCTCGCGTCAAGCTGCTGTACGACATCTACCACATGCAGATCATGGAGGGCGATGTCATCCGAACCATCACGGACAACTGGGAATACATCGCGCACTTCCACACGGGCGGCGTGCCCGGTCGTCATGAGCTGGACGGCACGCAGGAGCTCCAGTGGGACGCCATTGCGCGCGCTATTGTTGACAAGGGCTTCACCGGGTACTTTGCGCACGAATTCATCCCGACCAGGGATCCGCTGGCCTCGTTGGGCGAAGCGGTGAAGCTCTGTGACGTATGATCAACCACGAAGTCTTCGTGGTCTAACCTTCGTGCTCTCGTGGTTGGTCTTACCCTTTTGGCTTCTCTGCACCGCGCAGCTTCGGATCGAATTGCCGCACGTACTTCGCGAGTGCTTGGATCTCCTCGGGGGAAAGCTGCGCCTCGAACGGCATCATGGCGGTCCCGGGTACGCCTTCGGTGATGATCTTCGCGATGTCCTCTTCTGACGAGCCATGCTTCCAGACACCGTCGGTAAAGCTCATGTCCGGAAGCTGCGAATTGCCGTCGGCGCCGTGGCACGCAACGCACCGCATCGTATAGGCCTGCTCGACCTCGGCCTCTGGCGCCTCGGCCGATCCTTTGGCCTCCTGCGCGACGAGCGTGGATCCAACAAGGAACGCTCCAACCAGCCAGACGCTCAACATGAAGATGAGTGACGACATTCCTACCATTCGTTTCACGTTGACTGACCTCTCACACAGTTCAGGTTAGCAGCGACATCAATATTCGATTGATTCTACCCTATGGGGGCTGGCGCTGAGCTCATGGGTAAGGGGATAGAGATGTGACGGCGCCCGGGACGAGTCCTTAGCACCTGCGAGTATCTCTTCTCAGAACAGGAGCTTCTGACGTGCATAGGAAGAGCGGAGTCGCCATAGCCGCGCTATTCGTGATCTTTTCTGCGGAGATCTGTCTTGCCCAAAGCTGCTCGAGAATCCAGAGTACTACTTTGCCGATAGTCGGGACGAGCTCCGCAGAGCGATCAGGGAAAACATCTATTGGGGCGCGAGAGTCATCAAGATCGTCGTGGACGGTCAGCGGTATCAGTACTCCGGAGGCGATATTCAGTTTGTCGTCGAAGAGGCGGGCCGGGCGGGCGTCAAGGTCGCCGCTCACGTCCAAACACAGTCAGGCGCACGTGCCGCAATCGAAGCCCGCGTCGCGTCCATTGAGCATGGCTGGGAGCTGACGGCCGATGATCTCGCGCTGGCCAAGAGGCACGGAGTGGTCTTGGTCAGCACCGACTTTACCGTCAGGGCGCTTCTGGCGCAGGGCATGACCAAAGAGGCCGCGATGCGTTCTCATGCGCGTCGGGTTGAGCGTCTACGGCGAGCGTATCAGGCCGGCGTGACCGTCGTATTCGGCACGGATGTCATGGCGGATGTGAACGGAGAATCGCGCGGCGTCACTGCCATCGACTACGTCGATAGCTTTGCAGAGGCGGAAATCCCTCCGGCGTCTATTCTGCGCGCCATGACGATTGATGCGGCCCGACTCTTGGGCGTGGAAAGGGAGCGGGGCGCTCTGAGGGTCGGTCAGGCTGCTGACATCGTTGCCGTGCCAAGGAATCCGCTCGACGACATAGAATCCTTGAAGGAGGTTTCTTTCGTCATGAGAGACGGAAGGGTTCACCGACACGACTTGACGGTACGACCTTAGTGGTCCGCTAGCCTCCTCCTTTACCCCTTTACGCCTTTGCCCCTTTACCCCTTTTCATTCACCCACTCCTGATAGAGCTCTTCCATCTCCTCGGGAGAGGGTTGGCTGCTGAGGATGAGGACGCGATAGCGAAACGTGGCGGGCGCATCCGGCTCGATCGCGAAGTCGAGGCGCTCTTTGCCTTCGCTGAAGACCGCTTGTCCAAGGGGGTTCGCCGCGAAGAGACCATAGCCACGTGCGTGCCAGTAGGTGGGGAAGCCCGGATTGGTCGGTGAGTCGAGAATGGCAATCGTGGCGGGCTTATCTTCCACGGTCCCCGAGAGCATGGTCCAGCGGCCACGTGTGGCCCAGACGTCCTTGGTCGTCTTTCCCTCACTGCTCGTGTAGGCGCCGGTGACGCTCGATGTGTCCATCTGCGCAACCTTGGTAATCTTGCCGGACGCGTCGGTGAACTGGCCGCCCTTCTCGTTTGGATCCTCGAGCGCCCGCACGACGCGGATGCCAAGCAGCCCTTCCTTCGCGGCCTCCGCAGGCTCGCCATTGGACGTGTCGCTCATGGAAACG
Organism: Luteitalea sp.; assembly: GCA_009377495.1. Taxonomy (GTDB): domain Bacteria; phylum Acidobacteriota; class Vicinamibacteria; order Vicinamibacterales; family Vicinamibacteraceae; genus WHTT01. The sequence goes on along the minus strand of WHTZ01000017.1, from coordinate 26,549 downwards.
GCATCGCCGAGCGGCGTCAATGTCGTCATGCGGTCAATGCTCCGGACGCCGGGGCCGCCCTTGATCACGAATGTGGTGTCCTCGCGTAAGATGTCCGTGCCGTCACCCTGTCGCCACACCGCTTGGACGGCCAGCTTACCTTCACCCTGCCCGCTCGTCGTCTCGGTGATCTTCTGGTGGAGGATCGTTCCCATCTTCGCCTGGCGATCGGGCGGAATGGCCTCCGAGTTGTTCCAGAAGTCGAAGCCGTTCACGTTGCCGAAGTTGAACCACAGCCCCACTTGGTGCGGATGATCGGCTCGCTCACCAGGCTTGGGCGGAAAGCCACGAGTCACCTCCACCTCATCCGCCGTAAGGAGCGGGTGCAGCACGGGCTTTTTGAGCGTGGTTGGCCAGATATACGACGTGAACGGCTTCCCGTCGACCTCGATATCCACACGTCGCTCGGCCTCGTGAGGCACGATCCGCACGGACGGCTCCTCGCCTTGTGTGACGCGGGACATGCTCACCTCGCGCGCAGCGCGTGTTCGGACGTCGGTGGACAAGCCAGATGCGGCCGCGCCCGCGGCGGCAGCCGCGACGACCAGGGCCGCACCAGACCAAGCAACGCGACTACTCCTGCGTTCCACTGCTACCACCTCCTCCAATCACGACATCCTGCTTCTCATCGTCGAACGTGATGCGCTGACCGGTCTGCATGGCCGCAACGGTCATACACAGGGCGACGGAGTGATTATAGGCCGCCTCGATATCTGCGTTTGGCGTCTTGCGGCTGCGCACACATTCCATCCAGTTGCGCATATTGGCCGACGTCGCGTTATCAGCACCCGTGTCGGCGCCTGTCTCGGCCTTTGCCGCTGCCGAGAGCGACTGCTCCGACAGCAGATTGGCCTCCATGCCCATGGCACGTGCGGCTCGTGGCTCGAGCCCACCCTCCGGTGTCACCGTGCTCTCATCCAGATCCAGCGTGCCGCCGTTGGACCGATAGATCTCTTTGACGTCGCCTGCCGAGTTGGTCATGCGCGATGTGTAGATCACCTGGAAGCCTTTGGAGGGATCGTCGAGTGGGCCATAGTCGTACACACCGGTGAAGGTGTCCCAGTTCGTGCGGCCGTCCTTCCACAGGTACACGCCGCCGTTGGCGACCACGCTGCGCGGGTGGGGCAGCGCCGTGAACCAATGCACGGTGTCGATCTGATGAACCATCCACTGATCGGGAATCCCAGACGAGTAAGGCCAGAACAAGCGAAACTCGAGGTATTTCCGCGGATCCCACGCGTCATCCGCATAGTCGATCAAGAACCGCTTCCAGTCGGTGTCTTCTTGGCGGATCTCCTGCACGAGGCGCTGCCGCCGCCAGCGGCCTGGTTGGTTGACATTCCACGTCATTTCGACCATGACGAGGTCACCGAACTTGCCGGATTGAATGAACTCCGCCGCCGCTTGATAGTTTGCGGCACTCCGGCGCTGCGTGCCGACCTGCATGATCTGGCCCGATTCCTTGACCGCTTGACGAGCATCGCGCGCGTGCTTCATCGTGTGCGCGAACGGCTTCTCGACGTAACAATCGCGTCCCGCGGTCACCGCCTCGATGCAGTGGTAGGCGTGCTGATGATCGGCCGTCGCGATAATGACGGCGTCGACGTCGTTGCGCTCGTACAGCTCTTCGTTGTTTCGGCCGGCCGCGACCGTTTTGCCGGCGAGCGTCTCAACGTGCGCGACGCACTCGTCGCGTCGGCGGTTCCAAATGTCCGAGACGGCGACGAGCTCGAAGTTGTGCGCCTCCGCCTGCGCCATGAAGGCCGGGATGAGCGCACCTCGGCTGCGGTCCGAGTAGCCGACGATGCCGACGCGCACGCGGTCGTTGGCCCCAAGGATGCGCGCGTAGCTGGACGCTGGCCGCATGGCCAGTCCGGCCGTGCCTGCGCCAGCCACTTTGATGAAAGTTCGTCGATCGGTTGCCATAGCTTGTGTCTCCCTCGAGCGTGGCACCTCTACAGCCACACGCGGGCCGCCCGCCGGTTACCACCTGGAGAGATGAATCGCCAAGTGTCCCGACCAAACGGGCCCTCGGCCATGTGATGCGGGAGGGGCTCGCGCTCGGGCGCACCGAGATCTGGATGGCGAGTCAGCAAGGAATGGAGGCTATTTTGGTAGGACCACATAGAGCTACCATTTGCGTCGTGGTTAGAAGTCTTGCTCGTCGGATGGGCATCCTATCACGCTTTGGTTGCTTGCGAAAACCGAGGACAGCCCTCGTTTTCAGCAGGTGTCTGGAAAAAGAGGACTGTCCCCGTTCCTCTTGCGCCTCACGGCTCGCCCCTGTTTTTGCCCCTTTCGTCTTGACCGATCGATCGGCTCCGTGCTACAAATCGACTATCCACTGAGTTCGGAGCTCACGCAGCGTACTGTTGTCCAAATGGTCACACCACTATGACCGTACCCGCCGTCACGCGCCTGTGATGCGTGTTGGGGCGCGGCGCCTCCCTCTGATACCGCGGACGTGAAGACCATGGCTGACGGAACCGCTTCCCGTCGAAAGTTCTTGAAGGTGTCGGCTACGGCGTCGTGTGCTCTGGGTGCAGCAGCGCTTGGCTCACGTCGCGCTGGCGGTGCACACGTCCTGCCGCTCCGCGCGCCGCCCGCGCGGGTGCCATCGCCCAATGACAAGATTCACCTGGCGCTGATCGGTGCCGGGCTGCAGGGGCAGCACGACACGAACGTGGCGCTTCAGGTGTCTGGCACCGAGCTCGTGGCGGCCTCCGACTGTTACGACGGCCGCATGGCTCGCTGTAAGGAGCGGTGGGGCAAGCACCTCATGACCGCGCGGCACTATGAAGAGATCCTCGCCCGCGCGGACGTCGATGCGGTGATTGTTGCCACCTCGGATCACTGGCATCAAAAGGTCGCGCTCGATGCGATGAACGCCGGCAAGGATGTGTACGTCGAGAAGCCCATGGTCCAGCACGCGGACCAAGGGTGGGCGCTCATCGATGCGGCGAAGAAGACGGGGCGGATTCTGCAGGTCGGCAGTCAGCGAGTGAGCTCGATCGTGTACGCGAAGGCGCGGGAGCTGATCGAGTCGGGGGCGATCGGCGAGCTCAACCTCGTCGAGGCCTATATCGACCGCAACTCCGCGCTCGGCGCGTGGCAGTATTCCATCCCTCCGGACGCCTCGCCCGAGACGATCGACTGGGCCCGCTATCTCGGACGCGCGCCGAAGCGTCCGTTCGAGGCGATGCGCCTGTTCCGATTCCGCAACTATCGGGATTACGGCACCGGGGTTGCCGGCGATCTCTTCGTGCACCTCTTTTCTGGCATCCACTACATCCTCGCGTCGAACGGACCCACCCGGATACTCGCGACGGGTGGCCTGCGGTTCTGGAAGGATGGTCGTGATGTGCCGGACGTGATGCTGGCGTTCTGCGACTACCCGAAGAGCGAGACACATCCCTCGTTCAACCTCGCGCTCAGGGTAGACTTTGCGGCGGGCGCTGGTGAACGCTCTCAGTTCCGGTTCGTGGGCAGCGAGGGCGTCCTCACGTTGGAGGGGCGCGAAGTGCGCGTGGCGAAGATGCCGCGATCGAAGGCGCCGGGTTACACGATCGAGACGTTTCCCGAAGCGGTGCAGGAGGCGTTTCTCGAGAAGTACTACGAACGGTATCCGGAGGAAAAGCCATCGGTTCGCCAAGAGCATATGGCCATGCGGCAGCAGCCGGAGGATGTCTGGGTTGCGCCGCCCGGGTACGACGCCAACTACCACCATTTCGCGAATTTCTTCGACGCGGTGCGCACGCGCAAGACCGTGGTCGAGGATGCGACGTTCGGCTTGCGTGCCGCCGGACCTGCGGTGCTGTCGAACGTGAGCTACTTCGAAGAACGTCCGGTCTCGTGGGACGCGGACCGGATGGTCGAAGTGACAGGCGAGAAGACGAAACCGACCAGCGCCCAGGCGTGACGTCTAGGGGATTGTAGGGGCGCCCCTTTAGGGGCGCCCTCAGGGTTAGGGGCGCCATCAGGGATGCCATCCAACCGCGTGCGATTTCGATGGCCCTAGCGCAAGGCTCGCGCACACGTCGCACCATCGTTCGAGGAGTCCACATGAATCGTCGTGATTTTCTGCAGACCGTTGCCGTTGCGACCGCGGGTGGCGCGCTCGTGCGGGAGGGCGGGGCGGCCGTCCGTGGTGTCCAGCTTGGCGCGCAGACCTACAGCTTTCGCGATATGGCGCTGGCCGCGGCCGTTGATGCGATGGCCACGCTCGGCATCGAGACCTGCGAGCTGTGGGCCGGGCACCTCCGCCAGGCGGACAAGGAGCCCCCGACCGTCGAGGACGCTCGGAAAGCGAAGGCGCTCTTCGATCAGGCAGGCGTGGGTCTGCACGCGTTCAACGGGCAATTCTCGCCAAAGGCGACCGACGAGGAGCTCGCGAACACCTTCGAGCTTGCACGCGTGCTCGGCGTGACGCTGGTGACGACGTCGACGAAGGTCAGCCTGGCGAGTCGCATTGGACCGCTGGCCGAGAAGGCTGACATGGTCGTCGGCTTTCACAATCACTCCAGAATCGGCAACGACGAGACGGCCACGCCAGCCGACTTTGCACGGGCGCAGCAGCTCGGCGGGGATGCCATCAAGATCAACCTCGACATCGGTCATTTCGTCGCCGCCAACCTCGATCCCGTGGCGTTCCTCGAGGAACATCACGCGGACGTGATCGCGCTGCACATCAAAGATCGGAAGCGCGACCAGGGAGACAATGTTCCGTTCGGCGAAGGGGACACGCCCATCACCGAGGTGCTGCAGGCCGTGCGGGATGGTGGCTGGCCCATTCACGCCAATATTGAATACGAGTACAAAGGCACGGACACGGTTACAGAGGTGAGGAGGTGCTTGGACTATTGTCGGAAGGCGCTCGAATCCTAGGCCGCGTCATCTCACGACCCCGTCGTGCACGCGGTTTCAGCGGCCAGATTCACGCGGATGTTTCACGGCTCTTGTATTGTGCAGTTCGTTTTTGGCCGCCATTTTCGAGCGGCCCGTGAGAGGGGGAGAGGTCACATGTGCTCACAGATGAGGATGCTGACGAGCATCGTCCAGCCGGTGTGTCTCGGTCTGGCTGTGCTCATTGTTGGCGCCGTGCCTGCGTTCGCGCAGTTCGACCGAGGCGCCATTTCGGGAACGGTTCGAGACGAACAGGCCGCCGTCATTCCTGGTGTGACGATCACCGCCACGAATACGCAGACCGAAGAGCCTCAATCGACGGTGACCGATGGGAGCGGTTTCTACACGTTCCCCAACCTTCGGCCCGCGCAGTACGACGTGACTGCCGAGCTGGACGGCTTCAAGAGGCTGAGTCGTTCCAACGTCCAGCTCGACGCGGCGGCGTCGATCGCCGTGGACTTCGTGCTCGAAACCGGTGCCATCACGGAGGAAGTCACCGTAACGGCTGAAGCGGCACCGCTGCAGACGGATGTCACGGTCCGGAAGACAGTGGAGGCGAAGGACATCGAGCTGCTGTCATTTCAAGGACGGAATCCCATTGGCGTCGCGGGGTTGAAGGCCGGCGTCGTGGGCGGAAACTTCAACAACGCTGGGTTCGACGCCTTTAGCAACGGCGGCTTCAGCATCAACGGTGGACGCGCCGACGAGAACACAATCTCGGTTGATGGAGCGGTCGCCATTCGGACGCGGTCGGCTGGGACCATCATCGGTATCCAAAACGTCGATGCGCTCCAGGAAGTGCAGGTCCTGACGGCGAGCTACATGCCGGAGTACGGCCGCGCGAGTGGCGGGCAGATCCGCTTCGTCACCAAGAGCGGCAGCAGCCGCTACACGGGGAGCGGGTCGTTCTTCCTCCGGGACGAGTCGTTGCAAGCCAACACCTGGGAGCGCAACCGCAGCCCAAACGAGGCCGAGAACTCGGGGCCAGCGCCGTTCGACTACAAGCAGTACGGGTATGCGTTTGGTGGGCCGATTCCGGGCGAGATGTTCAGGAACCGGCTGTTTTTCTTCGGCGCGCAGGAGTGGGTGGACTTCTTCCAGGAGGACACCAACACGCAGACCGTGCCGACCGAGGCGATGCGCCGGGGCGACTTCAGCGAGCTCCTGAATCCCAGCAACCCGTTCTACGGCGCGCGCACGGAGATCGTCGACCCGCGCACCGGACAACCGTTCCCCGGCAACGTGATCCCGGACAACCGGCTGTCGGCAAACGGTGTCGCGTTCCTGAACACCTATCCGCTGCCGACACCTGGCTTCCAGCAAGGTGATGAGAACCTGATCCAAACGAGCGACAACCCGCGAGACCAGCGCAAGGACAACATCCGGTTCGACTTCCGGCTCAACGACAGAAACCAGTTCATCTACCGCTACTCGCGGCAGAACTGGGTCGCCATTGACGCGTTCCGCGGCGGGTTCCCGTTTGCGCGGACCGACTGGGAGCGACCAAACTCCACGCAGACCTTCAGTTGGACGAGCACGCTCACCGGAAATCTCATCAACGAGTTCAACTACAGCTATTCGTTGGACGAGGTCTTCATCAACGTGTTCACGGAGAGCGGCCTCCATCAACGCAGCCGAACGAACATCAACTACCCGTACATCTTCCCGGGCAAGGAGATCGACGACAAGATTCCGACCATCTCCACCGACGGCTTCAGTGAGATCGACGGCGGACCGTACCCCGCGTTCTCACAGGGCCCGATCCACACCATCTCCAACACGACGACGTGGGTGAAGGGTCGCCACACCTTCAAGGGGGGCGTCGTCGTCGAATACTCGGGCGAAGATGACTTCGACCAGATCAACGTCAACGCGATTCCAGGTGGCACGAACAACCAGAACGGCCGCTTCGAGTTCCGTGACAGCCGAGCGGGCGGGACCGGTGTGGCGGTTGCGGACATGGCCCTGGGGCTGTTCAGTAACTACGCGGAGCTCGGTGAACGTGCGTTCACGAAATGGCGAGCGCTAGCGACCGACTTCTTCATCCAGGACTCCTGGCGACCGACCAGCAAGCTCACCATCGAAGGCGGTATCCGGTGGGCAATCTGGCCGCCGTGGCATTCCACGACCAATAACATCGCGAACTTCGACCCACGCTTCTACGATACGTCGCGAGAGGCGGTGATCGACCCGGAGACCGGGCGCCTGGTCGGCGGCGATCGCTTCAACGGCATCGTCCTGCCAGCCGACGGTTTCGTTGGCGAAGGCAACGATCTCGGGGTGGCGCAAGATCCGGCGGTGCAGGCGTTGTTCCGCGGTGAGCCGCGTGGCTTCTCCCAGACGCATTACAACGCGATCGAGCCGCGGCTCGGTATCTCGTACTCGCTTGACGACAAGACCGTGGTCCGCGCGAGCGGCGGCATCTTCCACAACCGCGTCACGCTCAACGACTCGACGCTGTTGGGCGGCAACCCGCCGTTCCAGCCGATGGTGACGGTGGCAAACGGTAGCGCGGATAGCCCGGGCGGGGCCGAGGGAGGTGGCACGGATCTGCCGTTCGGTATGCAGGCCCAGGACGTCGCCTTCAAGCATCCGACGGCCTACACGTGGGCAACCGGCGTCCAGCGCGAGATTCCCTTTGGGTTCGTCGTCGACGTGAGCTACATCGGTCGCCGGGGGCAGTATCTGCAGCGGGAGCGCAACATCAATCAGTTGCAGCCTGGCACGCTCCAGGCAAACCCCGGCATCAATACGGCTGCTCTCCGGCCCTACACGGGTTACGGCGCCATCCGTCTCTCCGAGAATGCCGGCCGGTCGATCTACCACAGCCTGCAGATCAGCGCCGACAGGCGGTACAGCAATGGCCTCAAAGTGGGTGCTGCCTACACGCTCGGCAAGTCAGAAGACAACGGGAGCGATAAGCGCAATGTCGTGTGGAACACGTTCGATGACACGGGCTACTGGGGGCCGTCGAACTACGACCGCCGCCACGTGTTCAACATCTACTACATCTACGATCTGCCGTTCTTCCGAGAGCAGAACACGCTCCTCGCCAACCTGCTCGGCGGATGGCAGGTCTCCGGCTCGACGTTCTTACGGACCGGCGAGCCATTCTCGGTCGTTCGAACGAACGACATCGCGGGCGTGGGCGACGGCGGATTCGGACAACCGGTGAACCTCGTTGGTGATCCAGAGGCGGGAGCCAACAAGCAGTTCTCCAATGGGGACGACGACAACTTCTGGTTCAACCCGGACGCGTTTGCGGAGCCCGAAGCCGGGACGTTCGGCAATGCACCACGCAACCTGCTTCGTAACCCCGGGGATCAGCAGTGGGACATCGCGCTGTTCAAGAACTTCAACCTCGGTGGCACGCGCCTCGTGCAGTTCCGGGCGGAGTTCTTCAACTTCCCGAACCACCCCAACCTCGGGGGTACCGGCGGTGAGGCCGGCGCGCAAACGGGTGACCTCACGGGCAGTCTGGGGGTTGCCGATCCATCCAATGCGAACTTCGGCCGCGTAACGCAGAAGAACGGGCGGCGCGACGTCCAGCTTAGCTTGCGGTTCCTCTTCTGAAGGAGGTGCTGGGACTCTCTTCAAAGCTCGGGTCGTGATCAGGGGACCGGCCTTTCGGTCGGGGATCACGCGAGCGTGGGTTGTGTTGACCACTGACGGTTGATGGAGGGGATGAGATGGGCTTACGCACGAACGTATGGAGAAGTGTGGCCCGAGCCGTGTGGCTCGGCGCGGTGTGGTTCGTTACCGCCGGCTCACCGGCGCTCGCCCAATTCGAAACAGCGCAAATCTCCGGCGTCATCAGGGACGCAACGGGTGGAGTGATCCCCGGCGCGACGATCACAGCCACCAACGACAACACGGGCGGCGCGACGATTCAGGTCACCGACGATTCCGGCTTCTATCTGTTTCCCAACCTGCAGCCGGGCGTCTATGAGGTGACTGCCGAGCTTCAGGGGTTCAAGAAAGCGGTCAAGAGCAGCCTCCAACTCGACGCGGCGGCCAAGATCACGAGCGACTTCACGCTCGAGACGGGCGAGCTGACCGAAGAGGTGACCGTCACCGCCGAGGCTGCGCCGCTGCAGACCGACACCGCAGTCCGCAAGACGGTCGAGGCCAGAGACGTCCAGCAGCTCATGTTGAGTGGACGCAATCCGGTCGGTTTGGCGCTGCTGAAGCCGGGCGTCGTTGGGGGTACGTTCAACAGCTTCGGCTTCGACAATCTCGGAAACGGCGGCTACAGCATGAGCGGCAGCCGTCCAGACGAGAACCTGGTGACGGTCGACGGCGCCATCGCGCTGCGCACGCGCTCGACCGGCGCCATTCTGGGCGTCATGAACGTCGACGCACTCCAGGAAGTGCAGGTGCTCTCGGCCAACTACATGCCGGAATTTGGCCGCGCCTCGGGTGGGCAGATCCGCATGGTGACCAAGAGCGGCGGACGGGATCTCACGGGGAGCGTGTACTGGTACAAGCGCGACGAGTTGCTCGACGCAAACTCCTGGAGCCGCAATCGCAGCGACGAGCCGGGCGTCAGTGACGGTCCAGCGCCGTTCGACTACGACCAGTACGGGTTCACGGTTGGCGGCCCCGTGACAATCCCTGGGCTCTTCAACGACAGCCGCGACAAGCTGTTCTTCTTTTGGGCCGAGGAATGGGTGGATTTCTTCCGGGTCGACACCTCATTCCAGACCGTGCCGACCGAGAGGATGCGCCAGGGCGACTTTGGCGAGCTCCTCGATCCGAACAACCCGTTCTTCGATGGTTCCCGCGAGATCATCGATCCGCGCACGGGACAACCGTTCCCCGGAAACGTGATTCCCAGCAATCGACTCTCACCGGTCGGGATGGCCATGCTCAACGCCTATCCCGTGCCCAACGGCCAATTCCCGGACGGCGACAACGTCGTTCTCCAGAGCCCGAATCCGCGCGACCAGCGGAAGGATAACATCCGGGTCGATTACCAGTTGAACGGGAGTAATCGCATTTCAGGACGGTGGTCGCACTACGAGTGGACGGCGATAGATAGCTACCGCGGGGGCTTCACCTTCGCGCACTGACTGGGACCGGCCAAACACCACCTCCACGTTCCAGTGGACGAGCACGCTCAAGAACAACCTCATCAACGAGCTCACCTATGCATACTCGTTGGACGAGGTCTACATCAACGTTTTCCGCGACGGCGGGCTCTTCGAGCGAAGCCGCTACGGCATCGAATACCCGTACATCTTTCCAGACGACAAGGAGATCTTTGACAAGATCCCGACCATTTCCATCTCCGACTTCAGCGAGATCGATGGTGGACCGTACCCGGCGAGCTCGCTGGGCCCCATTCACCTCTTCACCAACAACACCACCTGGATCAAGGGCCGCCACACGCTCAGGGGTGGTGTAGCGCTCGAGTACTCCGGTGAGGACGACTTCGACCAGATCAACGTGCAGGGCGTGCCAGGCGGAACGAACAACCAGAACGGCCGGTTCGAGTTCCGGAACGGTCGACCCGATGGTGCGGGCCTCGCCATTGGGAACACGGCGCTCGGCCTGTTCGATAACTACGCAGAGATCGGTCAGCGCGCCCTGACCAAATGGCGGGCGCTGGGCGTGGATCTCTTTATCCAGGACAGTTGGCGGCCGACCAGCGATCTCACGATTGAGGGTGGCGTCCGCTGGGCGTACTGGCCGCCGTGGTACGGCCTGGACAACAACGCCTCGTCGTTCTACGAGAGCTTGTACGACCCGAGCCGGGCGGTCCAGATCGATCCAGGGAACGGCCAGGTGGTTGCGGGCACGGGCGACCGCTACAACGGCGTGAGCCTGCCGGCCGGTGGCTGGCCAGATGGCGCGTGCCAGGCCGTGGACATCGCCTGCAGCGACGAGTTCGACAATCTCTTCCGCGGCGTGCCTCGGGGGATGACCGAGACGCACGCCAACGTGTTCGAGCCGCGTCTCGGCTTCTCGTACTTGGTCAACGAGCAGACCATCGTCAAGGCGAGCGTGGGGGTCTTCCACAACCGCGTGACGCTGAATGATGCGTTGCTGCTCGGGGGTAACCCACCTATCCAGCCGATGATCGCGGTGCAGAACGGCACGGCCGATGCCCCCGGCGGCACCGAGGCGGGCAACTTCCCGTTCGTGATGACGGCCATCGACCCCGTGTTCAACCACCCCACGTCGTATCAGTGGTCGGCGGGATTCCAACGTGAGTTGCCATTCAGCTTCACGTTGGACATGACGTATGTGGGGCGGCGCGGCCTGTACCTCCAGCGCGAGCGGAACATCAACCAGCTTCCCGAAGGGACGCTCGATCTGCCGGAGAACGAAGGCATTCACGCGAACGCGCTGCGACCGTACCAGGGCTTTGGTGTGATCCGCCTTGCCGAGAACGCCGGGAAGTCGAGCTACCATGGGCTGCAGACACAGCTCGAGCGCCGGTACCGCAACGGATTCAAGATCAGTGTCGCTTACACGCTCTCGCGGCTCAAGGACAATGCCGACGACAAGCGCAACATTATCTTCAACACCTACGACGACAGCGGCTATTGGGGTATCTCTGGCCGCGATCGAACCCACGTGGTGGCGATCTCCTACATCTACGACCTGCCGTTCTATCGTGATCAGAACACGATGCTCGGTAATGTGCTCGGCGGCTGGCAGGTGTCCGGCGCGACGTTCTTCGGCTCGGGTGGCCGCGGCTGGCCCGGCCGTGGCGACGACGTGGCGGGCGTGGGCGACTCGACCGGTCAGCCGTACGACTACCTTGGCGGCCTCTATGATGGGGCGAACGGGCAGCTCTCGGAAGGCGCCGGCGAGGACGACAACTTCTACTTCAACCCGAACGCGTTCGCCAGGCCCGCAGATGGCAGGTTCGGCAACGCGCCGCGCAACCTCATCGAGCAGCCCGGCTTCCAGCAGTGGGACATCGCGCTGTTCAAGAATTTCCGCCTCAACGGCCGGCGCGGCCTGCAGTTCCGCGCGGAGTTCTTCAACTTCCCGAATCACCCAAACCTGAGCGGCGCCCAAACCAATCCCGATGACGCCAACTTCGGCCGTATCACTGGTAAGGGAGGCGAGCGGAACGTCCAACTCAGCTTGCGGTTCAATTTCTAAGATCGATAGTACGATAGACGTATGCACGAGGTGAAGCGACAGCAGTCGGTGAAGGTCGGGCGAGTAGCGGTCAGTGCGCTGGCGCTGGTCATAGCGGTCATGACGATGCACGCAGTGGCGAGGCCTGGGCCTCAGACGCCAGGCCGCGGTTCCCAGCCGGCAGCCCAAAGCGACGAACCTTTCAAATCCGGTGCCACCTATGTCGAGAAGATTCCCGAGACCAACGTGAGCTTCGAAATGGTTGCTGTGCCGGGTGGCACGTTCATGATGGGCAGCCCCGCGAGTGAGTCAGGTCGCCGCCCAGACGAGGGACCGCAGGTCGAGGTTGAGCTCGCGCCATTCTGGATCAGTAAGCACGAAGTCACCTGGGATGAGTTCGACGAGTTCGCGTTTGCGCGGGGTGCCAAGGGCCTGCGCACGGTGGATTCGGCGGCAGCAGACGCGGATGCGTTGACGCGACCGTCCCGCCCGTATGGGGATGAGAGTCGAGGCTTTGGCAAGGGAAAGCAGCCCGCCATCGGCATGACACACCACGCCGCGATGGAGTACTGTCGCTGGCTGTCGAAGGTGACCGGTCAGGCGTACCGCTTGGCGACCGAGGCCGAGTGGGAGTACGCGGCGCGGGCTGGCGATGCCAACGCGGCACCAGAGTCGCTCGCGGAGGGCGCCTGGTTCGCGGAGAACGCGGACGGTGAGCCGCACCCAGTGGGCGGGAAACAGCCGAATCCGTGGCAGCTCCAGGACATGCTGGGCAACGTTGCCGAGTGGGTGCTGGATCAGTACGATGGGGGTCGGTATCAGAAGTTGTCTGTGCTGCCGCAGCCGTTGAAGCGACCGGTCCTCGTGCCCGATGATCGGCGGTTTCCGCACGGGGTGCGCGGCGGCTCGTATCTGGACGGCGCGGACGCGCTTCGCTACGCGGCGCGCGTCGGCTCGAGCGATGAATGGAGCATGAGCGATCCACAGCAGCCGCAGAGCATTTGGTGGCATCCGGACGAGTCCTTTGTCGGTGTCCGCATCGTGCGCGCGGTCGAGGAGCAGCCGGAGTTGCGTGGCCTTCGATCGAAGGTCACGCAGGACAGCATGTGACCTTCGTGGTGATAGCCTCAGGAGGACACGCATGAGCGACCAGGAATCCTTTTCGCGTCGCGATTTCCTGAAGAGCGCGACCGCGGCGGCGGTTGGGACAAGCCTGGCGACGGTGCCGAACGTGGCGGGAGCGTACGCGGCTGGATCCGACGAGATTCGCATCGGGGTCATTGGCTGCGGCGGTCGTGGCACCGGCGCGGCGGGCGATGCGCTGCGCGGGGCGGAGGGTGTTCGCCTGGTTGCCATGTGCGATGCGTTTGCCGACCGCCTCGATCGATCCCGCGAGATGCTCACGAAGAAGTTCGGCGAGGCAGCGGCCGTCTCTGACGATCACTGCTTCATCGGTCTCGATGGATACGAAAAATTGCTGGCGACCGACATCAATTACGTCATCCTCGCCACACCGCCGGGCTTCAGGCCGCTCCACCTCGAGGCAGCGGTTGCGGCAGGCAAGCACATCTTCACGGAGAAGCCGGTTGCCGTCGACGGACCGGGCATTCGCAGAGTGCTGGCGGTGGCCGACACAGCGGCGCAGAAGTCGCTCGCGATCGGGGCTGGCACGCAACGGCGCCACCAACATGGCTACATCGAGACGATGCGGCGAGTGCACGGCGGCGCCATCGGCGACCTGGTCGCGGCGCGGTGTTACTGGAACCAGGGCTTTCTCTGGAACCGTGAGCGCCAACCGGACTGGACTGACGTCGAGTGGCAGATGCGGAACTGGCTCTACTTCACCTGGCTTTCCGGCGATCATATCGTCGAGCAGCATGTCCACAACATCGATGTGGTGAATTGGGCGATGCAGGGTCACCCGGCAAGCGCCGTGGCGTTGGCGGGTAGGCAGGTTCGGACCGCGCCGGAGTTTGGAAACATCTATGACCACTTTGCCGTGGACTTCGAGTACGCGAACGGTGTCCACGCGCTCAGCATGTGCCGGCAGATCGAGAATTGTGCGAACCGCATCGCCGAGGCGCTGGTAGGCACGAAAGGGACCTGCGATACGAAGCCCAACGAGTACGAGATCAAGGGGGCGCAGGCCTGGACTGGTACGAAGGATCCGATCAGCCCCTACGTCCAGGAGCACACGGATCTCATCGAGAGCATTCGTAAGGGGACGCCGATCAACGAGCTCGAGCAAGTGGCCGAGTCGACGCTCACCGCGATCATGGGCCGCATGTCGGCGTACACCGGCCAGCTCGTGACGTGGGAGCAGGCGCTCAACTCTGAGGTCTCGCTGGTTCCGGAGACGCTGGAGCTGGGTCCGATGCCCGTGCCTCCCGTCGCGATGCCAGGGCAGTCGGAGTTGAGCTGAGCGCTTGTCGAGCAACGTTCACGTCGCCCCGGTTCTGATTGCACTGTGCATTGTGCATGGTGCATTGACGGAACCTCACGTATCGCCTCGGCGCTTCGAGTTCACTGAGCCCCATATGGGCACGATGGTCCGCATCGTGCTCTACGCGCCAAACGAGGCGACGGCGACGCGAGCGGCACGCGCCGCGTTTGAGAGGGTGGCCGCGCTCGATCGCACGCTGAGCGATTATCGGCCAGACAGCGAGCTGTCGCGTTTGAGCGCGCGGGCCGGGCTCGGGCCCGTTCCGACGAGTCACGATCTGCTGCGACTGTTGGAGACCGCGCAACGCGTCGCGGAGGGGACAGACGGCGCGTTCGATGTGACGGTCGGGCCGCTCTCACGGTTGTGGCGTGAAGCCAGCCGGACACGGGAGGCACCGAGCCCGCGCGCGCTCAGCGCCGCCAAGGCGCACGTTGGCTATCGATATCTCCGTCTTGAGAAGCGGGCGGGGACGGTTGCGCTCGACCGCCCCGGCATGCGCCTCGATGTGGGTGGGATTGGAAAGGGGTTTGCCGCCGACGAAGCATTGAAGGTGCTTGCGGCGCACGGCGTCCGGCGTGCGCTCATTGCCGCGAGCGGGGACATCGTCGTGGGTGATCCGCCGCCCGAGCGCTCAGGGTGGACGATCAGCCTGGACGTGCCGCAGCGAAAACGTCGTTCCCGTATTCTTCTGCGGAACGCGGCTGTGTCGACGTCTGGTGACGCCGAGCAGTTCGTGGTCATCGACGACGTGCGCTACTCCCACATCGTTGATCCGCGCTCCGGGCTCGGCCTCACCCCGTCGCGACAGGCGACCGTTGTGGCGCCTAGTGGCACGGCGTCCGACAGCCTGGCGACGGCGGTGTGCGTCTTGGGGGCGGATCGAGGCCTGGGGCTCGTGGAGCGCGATCCGCATGCGGCAGCGCTGGTGGTCACGCGAGTCGGTGAGGATTTCGAGGTGAGGTCGTCGACGCGCTGGCCGACGCTCGCTGGCCACTAGGGCTGCGGTCGTAATGCAGAGCTTGGGGAAATTGATCAGGGCGCACGGAATCCATGCACAATTGCAAGATGTGTCACCCGCGACGGGGTGTACACGTGACGTGAGGCATGCCTCGCGCGAGAAAGGAGTCGGCCATGAAGCGGTTCTGGATGCTGATGGCGATGACCGCCGCATTTGCTTGGACGATGCCTGCGCTGCCAGCCATGGCGCAGGAGGGGCAGAGCGGTGAGAAGAAGAGCGGTGAGAAGAGCACCGCTGAAAAAGCAAAGGAACGGAGCCGGTCGGTGGCCGAGAAGGCGAGCAGGGCCACCAGCCGCACGATCAAGAAAGGTGTTGACGCGACGAAGAAAGGCGCGAAAACCGGCGTGGCTGCGGTGGCCGGAGCGGTCGAAGGGACAAAGGAAGGCAGCGTGGAGGGCTGGACGGGCACTGGCGCCGCGCCTGGCGCGGCTGCGCTCAACGCCCTCTCGCCTGGCGAGAAGGAGGACGGCTGGGAGCTGCTCTTCAACGGCCGGGATCTCACGGGCTTCCAAGGGTTCAAGGCCAAGGATGCCTCGGCGAGCTGGAAGGTCACCGATGGCACGATCGCGTACGCCGGCGGGTCCCGCGCTCTGCCTCTGTCGAGTAATCCCGGCACTGACCTCGTGAGCGAGCGCGAGTTCGGCAGCTTCGAGCTGGTCTTCGACTGGAAGCTCTCGCCTGGTGGCAACAGCGGTGTGATGTATCAGGTGACGGAAGAAGGCGACGAGACGTACTGGAGTGGTCCCGAATACCAGATCCTCGACAACGACGGTCACCCGGACGCGAAGCAAGGGTCCAATGGCAATCGCACCGCCGCTGCCTGCTACGACCTCTATGCGCCGTCGACGGACGCGACAAAGGCGGTAGGGGAGTGGAATGTCTCGAAGATTGTCATGCGTGGCAACCACGTCGAGCATTGGCTGAACGGCGCAAAGGTCGTCGAGTACGAGCGCGACAGCGAAGACTGGAACCAGCGCATCGAGGCGAGCAAGTTCAAGCAATGGCCGATGTTTGCCGCGGCGAGCCGGGGCCACATCGTGTTCCAGGACCACGGCGACGATGTGTGGTACCGGAACATCAAAGTTCGGGAGTTGGAATAACGACCGGAGATCGTAGACCGTCGACCGTAGTAGATCGTCGACCGTAGCGAGGGGCCTTTAGGCCCCTCGCCCTGGAGCCCGAGTCTATGCCGATAGGAGTTCGCGTCAAGCTGTCCGCGATGATGTTCCTCCAGTACTTCGTTTGGGGGGCCTGGGGCGTCACGCTGGCCACATACCTCGGCGCGACGCTGCAGTTCTCGGACCTCAGGATTGGCGCGGTCTACTCGACAACGGCCATCGCGGCGATGATCGCGCCGTTCTTCGTGGGCATGGTGGCCGACCGCTTCTTCGCGACCGAGAAGATACTCTGCGTGTTGCATCTGTCCGGCGGACTGTTCCTCTGGCTCGCCTCGCGGCAGACCGAGTTCCAGCCGTTCTACACGATGATGCTGTTGCACTCGCTGTGTTACATGCCGACATTGGCCTTGACCAACTCGCTGTCGTTTCATCACATGACCGACCCGCGCAAGGAGTTCCCCGGCGTGCGCGTGCTCGGCACGATCGGGTGGATCGTCGTTGGCAACATGCTCGGCTGGTTTCGGCTCGATGCGACCGTCGTGCCAGTGCAGATTGCCGCTGTCGCCGCGATCGTCATGGGGCTCTACTGTCTATTCCTGCCGCACACGCCTCCCTCGAAGCGTGGCGGGCGGGTCACGGTGCGTGATGTGCTGGGCCTGGACGCGCTGGCATTGCTCAAGGACCGCAACTTCGCGATCTTCATCATTGGCTCGTTCCTCACGATGATTCCGCTTCTCTTCTACTACACGTTCACGAACCGCTTCTTGAACGAGATCGGCATGGTGGGCGCGTCTGGCAAGATGACCTTCGGCCAGATGTCGGAGATCTTCTTCCTGCTGGTCATGCCCTTCTTCTTCGTGCGTTTCGGCGTGAAGAAGATGCTGCTCGTTGGCATGCTGGCGTGGGTGGCGCGCTACGTGCTGTTTGCATATGGAAACATGGACGCAGGGGTCTGGATGCTCTACGCCGGCATCGTGCTCCACGGCGTGTGCTACGACTTTTTCTTCGTGACGGGCCAGATCTACGTGGACAATCGAGCACCCGTCCACGTGCGGGCCGCCGCGCAAGGCTTCATTGCGTTCGTCACGCTCGGTGTGGGATGGTTCATTGGGGCGTATGTCGCCGGTGAGATCGTGGGACGCTACGAGATGGGTGCCACGCACGAGTGGACCGCGATCTGGCTGTGGCCAGCCGCCATGGCGGCCGTGGTCATGGTGCTCTTCGCCGGATTCTTCCGTGACCGGCCAGCCGAGACGCGAACGGTTGCCGCTCCGGCTCAGGTAGCCGTACAGGATTAGACCTCGAAACGCCATGAAGCTTCCGATTTATCTCGACTACCACGCCACGACGCCCGTCGACGAGCGGGTGCTCGAGGCGATGCAGCCTTACTTCATCGAGATCTTTGGCAACCCGGCAAGCAGCAGTCACGTGTTCGGCTGGCAGGCGAGTGCCGCAGTCGAGCAGGCCAGGCGTCAGGTGGCGGACGGCCTGGACGCCGATCCGGAAGAGATCGTCTTCACGTCCGGGGCCAGCGAATCGAACAACCTCGCCATTCGTGGGGTGGCACGACTCTGCCGTGAGCGCGGACGGCACATCGTCACCGTGGCAACCGAGCACAAGGCCGTGCTCAATACCTGTTTGGCCCTCGAGGAGGACGGCTTTCGTGTGACCGTCCTGGGGGTCGACGGCGAAGGCGGTGTGGAGCTGGACGCGGTGCGCGCGGCGCTGGCTGACGACACGATTCTCGTCAGCATCATGCACGCGAACAACGAGATTGGCACCATCCAAGACATCGCGCCGATTGGTGCGCTCTGTCGAGACCGGGGCGTCTTGTTCCACACCGATGCCACACAATCGATCGGCAGGCGCCTCTTCAATGTGCGGCATCTGAACGTGGACCTCGTCTCGTTTTCAGGCCATAAGTTCTACGGCCCCAAGGGAACGGGCGCGCTCTTCATTCGCCGTTCTGTTGATTGTGCACCGCTCATCACCGGCGGTGGACACGAAAGCGGCGTGCGCAGCGGCACGTTGAATGTTCCCGGTGTCGTGGGCTTGGCCAAAGCCGTGGAGCTTGCCAATCAGTCGCTCAAGGACGAGACAGCGCGGACGCGCGAATGGCGCGATGACCTCTGGCGCGCGATCCGCGAAGCGGTGCCGACCGTCCTGTTGAATGGTCCGGATCCGCTGGAGAGACCGGACGATCGCCTTCCCAACAACCTCAACGTCAGCGTGCCTGGCGCGGAGGGCGAGGCGCTCGTGGCCGCGCTCGACCAGGTCGCCGTCTCGACGAGCTCGGCCTGCACGAGCGCGTCGGGTGAAGGGTCTCACGTGCTCAAAGCGATCGGGCGTGACACCGAAGGCTTGACGCACCTGCGCTTTGGTCTGGGTCGGCCGACGACCCGTGAGGAGATCGACTACACGATTGGGTGTATCCGCGCCGTAGCCGGTGCCCGCGCATGAAAAGGGGACAGGCCCCTTTTCGCGAACGGACGCTGACGAAAAGGGGCCTGTCCCCTTTTTCATGCTGCCCCGAGAAGGTACCCGGTTCCATTTCTGTCCATGACCATCACACGACGTACGTTTCTCTCGACCGCTTCAGCTCTCGCCCTGGGTACTGCCGCAGGCGCGCAGGCGTCTCCCGGTGCGCAGACAACTCGTCGCCGTGGGCGTGTCAAGCTCGGCGTGTCGTCGTACTCATATTGGCACTTCGACGGGCCTCGCGTTCCGATTGAAACGGTGATCGACAAGGCTGCGGCGCTGGGCTTCGAAGGCGTCGATGTCTTGCATCGTCAGATGGAAAGCGATGATCGTGCGTACCTCCAGCGACTGAAGCGCCACGCGTTCCTCAACGGCATCGACCTGATTGCGCTGTCGATTCACCAGGGCTTCGTCGACCCGGACCCGGCTGTCCGCAAGAAGCACATCGACCACACGATTCACTGCCTCGAGATGTCGCATAGCCTGGGCATGCCGTGCATGCGCTTGAACACGGGCCGCTGGGGGACTATTCAATCCTTCGACGACCTGATGGAGGCGCGGGGCATCGAGCCGGTGCTCCCCGGGCACACCGAGGACGAGGGCTTCAAGTGGTGCATCGATAGCATCGAGCAATGTCTGCCCAAAGCCGAAGAGCTAGGCGTGTTGCTCGCCCTGGAGAACCATTGGGGTCTCGCTCGTACTCCGGACGGCCTGCTCCGCATCGTCAACGCCGTGGACTCGCCGTGGCTCGGCGTGCTGATGGACACGGGAAACTTCCTCGAAGACCCGTACTCCAAGCTCGAAGAGATCGCACCCAAGACGGTCTTCGTGCAAGCAAAAACCTACTATGGCGGCGGCGAGTGGTATACGCTCGACCTCGACTACCGGCGTATAGCCAAGATCCTCGAGGGCGTCAACTATTCAGGGTACGTCTCACTCGAGTTCGAGGGGAAAGAGGCGGCCGATACGGGTGTGCCCAAGAGCCTCGAGGTACTGCGTCAGGCGTTCACGGGCTGACCACTGAAGGAGCGCGTAGCCGATGCGAATCGTGGGCAACATGACCGCACTGGTCCTCGTGTTGATGTTGGGCTCTGCAGCGGCCCGTGCCGAACAGCGTGAAACGGCCGCACAGGGCGCCAAAGAAGAGGCCAAGACGGGCGCTGCCAAGACGGGCGCTGCCAAGACAGGCGCTGCCAAGACAGCCGATGCCGCGAAGACGGCGCCTGAGCCCGCCGCACCGCCGGTCGAGACGCAACACCGCGTGCGCATTGGTGGTACGGACGTCGCGTACACCGCAACGACCGGGATGCTCACGCTGGAGGATGACGCAGGCAAGCCAAAGGCCAACGTCTTCTTTATTGCCTATACACGTGATGATGTCGACGATCGGTCGCAGCGTCCACTCACGTTTTCGTTCAACGGCGGGCCCGGCTCCTCGTCGGTCTGGCTGCACCTCGGTGTGCTCGGGCCGAGGCGCGTGTTCATGCCGGACGACCCGACACAGGCAGCGCCCCCCGGCCGCCTCGTCGAGAACGCCTCATCCGTGCTGGACGTGACGGATCTGGTCTTCGTCGATCCGGTCTCCACGGGCTATAGCCGACCAGCGGAAGGCGAAGGCGCCAAGCAATTCCACGGTGTGCGTGAGGATGTCCAGTCGGTCGGGGACTTCATTCGCCTGTACCTGACGCGGTCCCAGCGTTGGACGTCACCGAAGTTCCTCATTGGCGAAAGCTATGGCACCACGCGCGCCGCCGGGCTGTCCGACTATCTGCAAGATCGGCATGGCGTGTATCTGAGCGGCGTCGTGCTCGTCTCATCGATTCTGAATTTCCAGACGGCCAGATTCGATGAGGGGAACGACCTGCCGTACGTGCTCTTCCTGCCGACCTACACGGCGACAGCGTGGTACCACAAGAAGCTAGCACCCGAGCTGCAAGCGGATCTGAAGAAGACACTGGACGAGGCGCGGCGATTCGCGCTGGGCGAGTACGCCGAGGCGTTGCTCAACGGCAACCAGCTCAGCGAAGCCGATCGGCAGGACCTGGCGCAGAAGGTGGCTCGACTGACGGGTCTGTCGCCGACGTTCGTCGAGCGGGTCAACCTACGCGTGGCGATCTCCCGGTTTACGAAGGAGCTCTTACGAGAGCAGCGTCTGACGGTCGGCCGACTCGACAGCCGGTATACGGGGCGGGACGAAGATGCGGCTGGCGATCGTACGGAATATGACCCGAGCATGATGGCCATCACGGGACCGTACACCGCCGCGTTCAATGCATACGTCCGCCGGGATCTGAAGTACGAGAACGACGACGTCTACGAGATTCTCACGGGGAAGGTGCAGCCCTGGAAACCGCAGGAGCCGGGGAGATACACGAACGTCGCGCCCGCGCTCCGGTCAGCCATGGCACGCAACCCCCACCTGCGTGTCCTTGTCGCCAACGGCTACTACGATCTGGCAACGCCCTTCTTCGCGACCGAGTACACGTTCAACCATCTTGCGTACGACGGCGATTACCGCGAGCGCGTGCGCCTGACGTATTACGAGGCGGGTCACATGATGTACATCCATGGCCCGTCGCTCGATCAGTTGAAGCAAGACCTGGCAACCTTCATCACGGCTGCGGCCAGCGCCCCGGAGGTCATGACGAGCGGCGGGAAGTGATCGACCCCTTAGGCCCCTTGACTCAATTCGTAGCCGTGTACGCCCCGAGACGCTGCGGCATGTCGGCAACGATATAAGCCACGACCGCGATCGCGGCCGCGGCGCGTGAGACCTCGTCCGATGTGATGCGCTCGATGGTATCTGCCTGGGTGTGGTGAATGGTGAAGTAGCGTCTTGGATCGCCGCCGAGCGACATCATCGGCACGTTGCCCGCCCGGGCGATCGGGCTGATATCTGCTCCGCCGCCACCGGCGCCGACACGATCGATGCCGAGCCGCGTCAGCAACGTGGCAATGTCGCTCAGCGTCTGCAACCCACGGTCGGGTCCCGTGTAGCCCAGCCGAAGCGGCGCGAACACGCCCGAGTCACTCTCGAGCGCGAGCACGTGTTGAGCGGCCTCTTCGGCGAACGCATCACGATAGCCCAGGCCGCCGCGCAGGCCGTTCTCTTCGTTCGTGAACAGCACGACGCGCACCGTCCGACGTGGACGCAGGTCCAACGCTTTCATCAGCCGTAGCGCTTCCCACGTCACCACGCATCCCACGCCATCGTCCGAGGCGCCCGTGCCGACGTCCCACGAATCAATGTGGCCGCCGACGAGCACGATCTCTTCTGGGCGCTCGTGTCCCGTGATCTCGCCGATCACGTTGGCCGACTGTGCGTCGGGCAGCGTCTGTGCTCCCATCCGCAGGCGGAGCTCTACATGCCCGTCCCGCGCTTGCATCCGGGCCAGCCGCTCTGCGTCCTCCGCGCTAATCGCGGCGGCCGGGATCTTCGGCACGTCCTCGCTGTACACCATCATGCCCGTGTGTGGTGTCCGGAGCCCCATCCCGCCCACCGATCGGACGAGCGCCGCCACCGCGCCGGCGCTCGCGGCCTCGGACGCACTGTTCGTGCGGTACGTCACGGTCTCGCTGTAGCTCGTAAACGGCGCGTTGAAGAGCACGATCTTGCCGCGTGCGTCGGTGATTCGGCTCCGCAGGTCTTCGAAGCTCCCCACCACCAGGAGCTCCGCCCTCAGCCCATCGGCTGGCGTTGCCACACTGCCGCCGAGACCAAGCATCGCGAGTGACGATGGGACGGGTTCGACGATCTCCAGGTTCTCGGTACCGCGGACCCAGCGTGGCACGTGCACGGGTTGCAGCCGCACGTTCTCCAGGCCGTCACGCTTCATCTCGGCCTCGGCCCAACGTATGGCGTGCTCGAGATTGGCGCTGCCCGAGAAGCGTGGACCAAACGTATCGGTCAGCTCCGCCAGCCGGCGCCACGCAAATGGAGCGCCGAGCGATGTGTCGATGACGCGCTGGGCCATCGGCCGATACCCGTCGAGCCACGAGTCCTGGGGTTGCGGGCCTGATGCGGACGTGCCCGCGGCCAGCAGCAGCGCGACCATCAGCGCCAGAGAACGCAGGTGGCGGCGCGCGAATAGATAGGGGACGTGAGAGGAAGCGTTTATGCGCATGATGGACGGCCGAGACGTGTTGTATCGACGGTAGGGCGCGGCTTTAGCCGCGCCGTCTCAAATGATTGTATCAACGCCAAGGGGAGGGGGGCTTCCGCATCTGTACCCGGGCGGCGAGCCGCTGGACGCCTTTGGACTAGTGCGCCATCTGCGCGCCTGTGCCACGCTTGAGCAGGACGACGCGATTCGTGCCTACGTCAGTCCAGCGCTCGCGGGGACCATCCGGCCATTCCACTACGACGGCGCGGATGTCCGGACCGTTGCCAAGACCAAAGTGGACGCGCAGATCCGACGCCGAGAGGTAGCTGCCATCGCTGCGGACGCGCCGCCAGAGCGTGGGTTGTCCTTGCCGCTCAACCCCCACGCGAGCGCCGACGCCCCAACGGTTGCGCGCCCTGTTGTCCAGCCGAACCGACAGCCAGTGCCGATTGCCGCTCGCATCGTTGAGCAGCAGTCGGGCCGGCCCGCCGTTGTTGGTCACGAGGACGTCGACATCCCCGTCGTTATCGATGTCGCCGAACGCGGCGCCGCGGCTCACCTCGATCAGCGCCAGCGCGGCACCCGCTGGAGCAGTGACCTCCTCGAGCGCTCCCTGCCCTTCGTTGTGAAAGAGCTGATTGCGTTGACGGAATGGCTGGGGCTGCCCGCGTTGTGCGGAGATGATGTTGACCGCCCCGTTGGCGACGAACAGGTCGAGCCGTCCGTCGTGATCGTAATCGAACCAGTCGATGCCGAAACCGGTCATGCTGGCCGTCGGCGTTGCGAGTCCCGCGGCGCGGCGGCGATCCTCGAAGTTGCCCTGCCCATCGTTCGCGTAGAGCACGAACGTTTCGGCCGTGAGATTCGAGACGAGGAGGTCCTCATCACCATCGCCGTCGTAATCGCCCGACGCAATGCCCATGCTTCCCTCGGGACGACCGTCACCGCTCACAGCGGTGCCCGACAGCAGGCCGACGTCCTCGAACGTCCCGTCGCGGCTGTTGATCCAGAGTTGGTTCGGTGAGGCGTCGTTTGCCACATACACGTCGATCCAGCCATCACCAGTGTAGTCACCGGTGACAACGCCGAGGCCGCGACCGAATGCGCGCGCAACGGCTGAAGACTCCGTGACGTCGGTGAAGGTACCGTCACCGTCGTTGCGGAACAGACAGTCGGGCACGGGATTGTAGGCGCGCGGACCACAGTAGTCGCGAGCGCCGAGCGACTCGTGACAGATCTTGTTGTTCGCGATGGTGAAGTCCACATAGTTCGCGACGAAGAGATCGAGGTGGCCATCGCGGTCGTAATCCACGAAGGTGGCGCTCGTGCTCCAGCGCTCATCGTCTACGCCCGCGTCGCTCGTCATATCGGTGAACCTGCCATCGCCGTTGTTGCGATAGAGGACGTTCGACCCGAACGTCGTGACGTAGAGGTCGAGGTTGCCGTCGTTGTCGTAGTCGCCCACGGCCACACCCATACCGTAGCCAGCGAGGCCGACACCAGCCTCTTTCGTGACGTCTGTAAACCGCAAGTCACGCGGACCATCAGAAGAGACAACGAGATCGTTGCGAAAGAGGCGGGAGGTAAAGGTCGGCGACTCTTCGTCCGAAGGGAGGTCCTCCACCCCCTGCACGAGGTACACGTCGAGATCTCCGTCGTTGTCGTAATCGAGCAGCGCGGCGCCAGCTCCCATGACCTCAGGCATGTAGTACTGCCCGGACGCGCCGTTGACGTGCGTGAATGTCAAGCCGACGTCCGCCGCGACCTCGCGAAAGAGTGTCGCGTCCGGGCGCAGCGCCAGCGACGCGAGAGCAATGCCAGCCCAACGAATCGCCGCCAAACGTGTCATCTGATGCCTGCTAGGTCTCGTTCGATGGCTGCAGCCAGTGCGGTCTGGCCTTGGGCCTCGGCAAGCCGTTTCGCCTCCGTGGCCCACTTGATCCCCTCCTCGCGCCTGGCCGCGTGCACGTACGCCGTGGCCAGCGCGAACATGTATCGTGGTGTCTCGGCATCTACCGGTGTCGTCAACTTCGACAGCTCGACGATCGCCTCATCGAACTGGCGGCGGCCAATGAGCATCCGCCCGACGTTGAACCGCGCCAGCCGGAATTTCGGGTCTTCCTCGATCGCACGCCGGTACGCGCCGAGCGCCTCGTCCAGACGTTTGTCGCGCTCCAGTATCTGCCCCAGATTATTGTGCGCTAACGCGTAGTGCGGGTTCAGCTCGAGCGCGTGGCGATACGCGTCTGCAGCCTCCGCGTATCGTTCCTGCAGCCCGAGCATCACCCCGTAGTTGTAGTGCGCCTCATCTGACTGCCGGCCGGAGCGGACGAGGGCCTGGTAGTGCGCCTCCGCCTTCTGCCAGTCTTTCAGTTGGCCGTAGAGCGAGATCAGGTTGGCGCGTGCCTGAGCCAAATCTGGGTTTGCAGCCAGAGCAGCTTCGTGCGCTTGCACGGCCTCTTCGAGTCGACCAGCCTCGGCCAGCTCGAGGCCTCGCTGAGCCTCCGATCGTGCGTCGACCTTCAGGGCGCCGATGCCAGCGAGCACGGGATCGTCCACGGCCGGCCAGCGCGTCCCGTGCTTCTGGTGGAGCGCGAGCTCGGAGCGCGCTTCATCGTGCTGACCCCGATCCCGATACGCCATGGCGAGCGCGTAGTGCGCCGCACCGAACTCCGGAAAGAGGCGGCAGGCGCGGCGGTAGTGCGCCAGTGCAGCCTCCGTGCGGCCGGCTTCAGCGGCCAGACGTCCGAGGCCGTACTCTGCAGGTGCGGCCGAGCGAGGCTCGCGCGCCAGCGCTTCGAAGAGGCGAACGCTCTCGGCGCGTTGCCCCGTTTCGAGCAACGCCTCGGCCAGTTTGATGCGCGCGGCCACGTAGTCGCGGCGCAGCTTCAGCGCGGTTTCGAGCAGTCGCACGACGGCGGAGTACTGCTTGGTGCGCTCTGCCACAACAGCCGCCAAGTACGGCCAGTCGAAGGTCTGTGGCGCGAGATGTGCGGCACGCGCGTAGGCCGCCGCCGCAGCGTCCCACTGCTCCCACGCGTGCAGCATCATCGCGAGCGATCCCACGCTCCGAGCGTCGTCTGCGTTGGCGGTGGCTTCGCGATAAAGCGGCTCGATGGCGCGGCGAGCGTCTGGAGGAAAGGCGTCGAGCGAGAGGTCGGGCAACGCCCGCCGCTGCGCGTCGCTGGCCAGCGCCCCCGTGGCGGCAACCAGCATGATCACCCAGAGGCGTTGGAGGGACACCTCGTCAAGATACACGAGGTGAGCGCCGCTCGGTTGGAGTCTCTACCTTCATCGTACGTAGCGCGCGGCCTTTCCGCCTTCGCGCTTCGCGCTTCGGCGGACCCGCC
>WHTZ01000016.1 GCA_009377495.1 Luteitalea sp. | reverse complement strand
GCAAGGCGCGCTTGAACGTCGGAGGTGAGGCCAACATAGGTGCGTGCCGAATCGTCGACGCCGCGAAGGAGGTAGACGAACCGCGTCGACAACCCATTCACGCGTCACAAAAGGCAAGGAGCGTGCCGGACGGAAGGTGCCTCGACGCCGCCTCAATTCTTGAGGAATCCCTGAGGAAGGCCGCAGGGCTGCAGAATTTGCCACGGCGCTGGTGTGCTCTGCTTGCAGATCTCACGAGCACGGAAGGTGGCTCACGGATGGAGGCAAGCAAAGGTGAGACTAGCGGCGGGTCCGCCTTCGCGGCTGCCCCGCTAGGGTGGACAACCTCCGCCGTCGGTGACGAGAGCTCCCTTGCTGAGGACAACCTTCGCCTGTGACCAAGAGCGAAGCTTGGCTTGCCAGCCGTAGCTCGTTCGCAGACAGTGACCGGCCCGCCTTCGCCAAGGCTACGGCGGGCAGCCTTCGCCTGCATTCATGAGCGAAGGCTGAATCGTGTCGGTCCACCTTCGCCCTTCGGGCTACGGTGGACACCCTTTGCGTGGCTTGCCACCCGTAGCTCACGCTCCCGTGGCAAGCGTGAGCGAAGGGTGGTGGACCAGACGGGATTCGAACCCGTGACCTCTTGAATGCCATTCAAGCGCGCTCCCAACTGCGCCACTGGCCCACTGGTTGGCCGGCCGAAGCTTGCTCACGTTTCAGGTAAGCGGAACCTGAGCAGAACAACTATTCTAGCGAACGCTGGAAGCATCGTCAAAGCGACTCGCTGCTTGCCGCGTGCCTGTGCGCGCGGGCGAGCCATTCCGCGAGACGATCGGCGGCATCCGCTGGCGTGGCGTCGTAAAAAGGCATGAGGGCCGAGCGTCCGCCGTACGGTGTGACGACTTGCGCTCGCCACGTGTTCACGCCGACCTGCGCTACCTCGATGTGGTAGGCACGTCCCCCGATGTCATGGTCGAAGTGATGCACGCGTGTTGACACGATGTGGGGCCCCTGGAAGCGGTTCATTGTAGTCTTCGTGCACCGCTGCGCAAGCGAAAGAATACGCGAAGGCGACGTGCACATGCGCTAATCGTCCGAATGCATTGTGGTACACGCTAAGAGTAATCGCGCTGTCTGGTTGTGCACAGGCGATGCACCGCACATCAACATGTTTTCCACACCTCGCGCCACGTACACTGTCTGCGCCCGTGCGCGAAGCGTTGTGCGAGCCGACCAGCACCGCCTGTCGCGCGTCGAACTCAATGAGGAACTGACCCCAGTGTCCACGCTCTTGTCACTCGTCATCGAATGGGCACAAGATCGAGGCGTGCGTCGATGCGCTGCGTTGCTCCTGATCACGTCGCTGGTCGCCCTCTCGGTCGGGAGCGCCCGTGCCGAGACCACACCGATACCGCCACCGCCGCTCTTCCAGTTGTTCCTGAAGGGCGGCGAGAGCATCCATTGCTACGGCGAGTGGACGCGGACAGGTCACCGCGTGGTGTTCACAGTCCCGCTCGACCTCGTCCTGCCGGGCGAAACACCGCGATTGCAAACGGTCACCTTGCCTGAGTCACGTATCGACTGGCGCAGAACCGAGCGGTACGCTCGGAGCGTGCGCGCCGCACGCTACGCAGCCACCCGCGGTGAGGGCGATTACGCCGAGCTGGCTGCCGACATCGCGGAGACGCTGGGTCGCATCCGCGAGACCCCTAGCCCCGAGGAGCGTGTGCGTATCGCTGAGACCGCGAGACGACGGCTGGCTGCGTGGCCGGCACGCCACCATGGATATCGCGCGACGGACGTCCGTCAGTTCGTCGCCATGCTGGATGAGACCATCGCGCGCTTGCGGCAGGCGACGGGCGACCATTCCTTCGACCTTGCGCTGATCGCGGACACGGTACCTCCGCGCGAACCGTTGCGCCCGGCGCCCACGCTTCCGCAGGTCATCGAGCAAGCCCTCGACCTCGCAGGCCACGTTGAGATTCCCACCGAGCGCCTCGCGCTGCTCGAGGCGACGTATCGGCTCGTGGACGAACGCGCCCGCGCACTGCCAGAGCGATGGACGCGCGACGTGGCCAAGCGCCTCGAAGCCGCGCTCGCAGCAGAGCGCTCGGCCGACCAAGCGTATGCGCGTCTCACGAAGTCGAGCTTGCAGCGGGCCCAACGCCTGGCGGCCAAGGGCGACGTCAGCGGTGTGGAGGCGCTCGGGCCGCGCATTCAGCAACGCGATGCCGCGCTCGGGCGAAAGCGCCCAGGAGAGGTGTCGGCGCTGATCGCGGCCGTCGATCGCGAGCTCCAGGCCGCCCGGCGCCAGCGCCTGCTGCGCGATCAGTGGGAGCTTCGCGAGCCGCTCTACCGTGCCTATCAACGCGCGGTGTCACCGGTGCTCGAGTGCTTCGAACGGCACGGCGCAGCGCTCGAAGCCATCCGCACGCTGGCAGGACCCGAAGCGAAACGTCTTGGCAAGCTGGAGTCGCAGCTCGTCGAGGCATTCGTGGCGCTCGCGCGCGTGAAGCCAACGCCAGATTTACAAGCACCACATGCGCTGGTCACCAACGCGGTGCATCTCGCGCTGACCGCGACACGCAGCCGCCGCGCTGCAGCGGCCTCCGCGAACATGCAAGTGGCGTGGGATGCCGCGGCGGCAGCTTCCGGGGCGCTCATGTTGGTCGAGCGGGCGCGTGACGACATCGCGCGCGTGACGAGAAAGCCGTCGTTTCCTTGAGCCCGACCACCCTGCTCATCCGCACACCTGACCTCGACGCGTATCAACACGCGATCGTCGCGACCGCCTGTCTCGGCGACCCGCTCCTCGTACCTGACCGGCTCGTGGTCGTGCCCTCTGAAAGCGCCGCCGAACAGCTCCGCCAAACCATCGAGTCGCGCCGGCTCGTCGATGCCTGGCAACCCAGCGCAGCCGAGTGCGAGACGCTGGGTGTGGAGAGGGACGGGGACGCGGGCTGGGCCATGCTGCTGCCGGCACTCGTGACCCGCGCCGGGCTGTATCGGGGCCTGCACGAGCGGGCGGGCGACCAGCGCCCTCGCCTCGCGGATCTCACGCGCGAGGTGCTCTTCCGTCGGGCGGCAGACGAAGTGCGCGTCCGCGGCATCGCGCCGCCGTTCGCGCTGCGCGCCGGTCTCCTCGCCGAGATGCTCGACTTCTACGATGCGATCCGGAGGCTGCGCCACACGCGCGAGGAGCTGACCGTCCGCCTGATCGACGAGCTCGCCGCGAGCGCCGACCTCGATCGTGGTGCGCGCCGTTTGCTCGAGCAGACTCGCTTTCTGGCAGCGACGTTCGCCGCGTACGAGGCCCTGCTCCCGTCGACCGGCGCGCTCGATGAGCATACGCTGCACGAGACGTTGATCGCACGACGGGCGCAGCGGCCCATCCGGCACGTCATCGTGTCCGTGGGTGATCAGTCGTGCGAGCGCGGCGGGCTCTGGCCGGTTGACTACGACTTGCTGGCGCGGCTACCCGGCCTCGCACGCGTCGACATCGTCGCAACGGACGCGATGCTAGCCACTGGACTGGACAAGCGACTGCACGCACTGCTGCCCGACCTCGTCGATCGAACCTTTCCGGCGCCGCGAGAATCCGGCGGCACCTCCCGGGCGGCCCTGAAGGGCCGCGCTCCCACGACGCCGCGGTCTCGGGTCACCCTCGTCACGCCGCCCGGCGACGCCCCGCGCTGGTTCGTCAGCCGCGATCGCGAAGAGGAAGTACTCTTGTTCGCGCGTCGAGTAAAGGCCGCTGCGAGCAGCCCGGAGGCGTCCGGGCCTCCGCTCGATCGCATCGCGCTCGTCTACCATCGGCCACTGCCGTATCTCTACCTCGCGCGCCAAGTGCTCGGTGACGCGGCCATTCCCTGCCAGGCGTTCGATGCGCTTCCGCTCGCATCCGAGCCGTACGCGGCGGCGCTCGATCTCGTGCTCGAATTCGTGTCGTCAGGCTTCGTGCGGACAACCGTCGTCGGGCTGTTGCGCTCGCCACACTTCCAGTTCACCGGGGAAGACCAGGAGGTCGTGACGGCTGCAGACGTCGCCGCGCTCGATCGCGCGCTCGTCGATGCCGGATATCTGGGGGGCCGCGATCATCTGTGCCGACTGGCCGATCGTTGGGCCGGCGAGGCCGCTCGCCCCGGCGCGCGGCTGCCACACATACGCGCTGCGCGTGGTGCCCGCGCGGCGGCGTTGGCTGCCTCAGAGCTCGCGAGCCTGGAGGCGGATGGCGTCCCCTCGGCCCACCTGCAGGTGTTGCTCGATTTTCTGCAGCGTCACGCAAGCCCGGCCGTCAGCGCTGTGGACTCGCAGCGACACCTTCGCGCCCGCGCCGCAATCGTGGGGGCGCTCGAGTCGCTGCGCGACGCCCACCGCGAATTCCACGACCAGGCCGGAGCGTTGGCCGATCTGGCGGCGACGCTGCGCCGCTGGATCGAGGCGCAGACGTTTACGCCGCGCACGGGGCCGTCGGGCGTGCACCTTGTCGACGCCCAGGCGGCGCGGTATGGCCGGTTTGCGTCGGTCCATCTCGCGGGCCTCGTCGACGGCGAGTGGCCAGATGCGCCGAAGCGCAATGTGTTCTATCCGGTGTCGCTGTTGATCGATCTCGGCTGGCCCCGCGAGGCGGATCGGCTGGCTGCTGACCGCGCTGCCTTTCATGATCTGCTTCGCCTGCCGCACGACCAGCTGTCGGTGTCAACCTTTCTCCTCGAGCAAGACACGCTCGTCCGCGCCTCGTCGCTGCTCGAGGAGATCGACGACTTCGACGCATCCGTGGTGCGGCTGCCGCTACCGGACGTCCGCGTATTGGCAGAGGAGGCTTTGTCGCTCGCACCTGTCGTCCCTCGAGCCGTGGACGCCGCGGCTGCGGCCTGGCTGGCGGTGCGATTGTCGCGCACCCCGCGTGATGCACCAGCCTTCCGTGGCCATGTCGGCTCCTGCGATCGCAAGCAGTTCTCCGTTACAGCCGTCGAGCGATATCTGCAGTGCCCGTTCAAGCACTTTGCGGCAGACGAGCTCGCGCTCGAGCCAGACGTGGAAGAAGCGCCGGGGCTCTCCGCACTCCAGCGCGGACGGTTCGTCCATCAGGTGCTGCGGGATTTCTTCGCGCGATGGTCGGAATCGGCTGACCTCACCGTGGAGGACATGCCTCGCGCGCGGCAAGCGCTCACGGAGGTTGTCGAGGCGGCCCTCGCCGCGCTTCCTGAGCCGGAGCGAACACTCGAGCGTCAGCGCTTCCTGGGAACAGCCGTGTCCTCTGCTCTCGTCGATCGCATCCTGCGCGCTGAGATTTCCGCACCGGGCCTCGTTTCCGCGCGGCTCGTCGAGCATCGCATCGACGGGCGCTACCTGTTCGAGGAGAAGGGTGAGGAACGGTGGGTGAGCGTCCGCGGTGTGGCAGACCGGGTCGACCTGCTGGAAGAGAACCGGCTGCGTGTCATCGACTACAAGATCGGGCGCGCGCCGCGATCGCCCGTCGCCCTGCAACCGCAAATTTACGGCCTCTGCTTGGAGCAGCAGCTCGCACGCGAGCGCGGTGGCACGTGGCAGCTCGCCGAGGCCGGCTATCTTGCGCTCGGTCAGGCCGAGCCCTACGTGCCGGTTGTGCGACGCGGTCGCGAGCGGACCGCTCAACTGGCCGAGGCGACGGCTCGCTTCCTCGAGGCCGTTGACGCGATCGGACGAGGCGATTTTCGCGTGGCGCCCGCAGAGCCTTTTCTCTGCGTGTACTGCGCCTTTCCGACCGTTTGCCGGAAGGACTACGTCGGCGATGAGTGACGCGCGGCAGCTTTCGCTCGACTTCGCGCTTCGGCCGGCAAGCCGGGCTTCGCCACCCTTACCAGACGCCGCCGCGCGCACGTATGCCACCGATCCGCGGCACAACGTCGTGCTCGAGGCCTCGGCGGGCACCGGCAAGACGACCGTCCTGGTGGGGCGGTACTTGAATCTGCTGCGCGCGGCCGTCGATCCCAAGCACATCCTCGCCATTACCTTCACGCGCAAAGCTGCCGCCGAGATGCGCGAGCGCATCGTCGACGAGCTGCGGCGTGCCGCGCAAGACGGGTCGGCTGCGGACCGCGCGCGGTGGCTGGCGCTGCGCGATCGGCTCGGCGACATCGGCATCAGCACGATTGATGCGTTCTGCTTCTCGCTCTTGCGGGAGTTTCCGCTCGAGGCTGACCTCGATCCCGGCTTCACCCTGGCAGACGAGACAGAGGTGGCACGCCTGATCGAGGAGGCGCTCGATCACGCGTTGCGCGTCTGCCAGGTGCGCGCCCGCAGAGACGAGGACGTGGCACTCGTTTTCGCGCACTTGTCGCTCAATCGTCTCCGACACGGCTTGTCGCGGCTGCTCCAGCGGCGTGTCGTCGCCTCCCAGGCGCTCGATCGGTATGTCCGACTGGCGTCGCGCGACCTGACAGCAGA
Source organism: Luteitalea sp. (assembly GCA_009377495.1). Taxonomy (GTDB): domain Bacteria; phylum Acidobacteriota; class Vicinamibacteria; order Vicinamibacterales; family Vicinamibacteraceae; genus WHTT01. The sequence continues at coordinate 97,738 of WHTZ01000016.1, read as the reverse complement.
CCAGGCGGCGGCCGATCTCGTTGCCGATCTACAACGTATCTTTGCAACGCTGCCAGGCGGCCCCTCGCCCCTTGCCCAGTGGTTGACCGAAGGCCCCGTGACGCAGCCGCGATTTGCGCTGCTCGCGGCGGATCTCGAGCGCCTCGGGCGAGGCGAGATCGTTCAGCCGCCCGATGTACGAGCCCTCGCAGATGACCTGCGCGCATACTTCATCACGCGGGACGGTCGTCAACGACAACGACCGCCGTACGCCGCGCGCGATCACCGAACGCCCGCGGCTTACCAGCGCCATCGCGCCCTGCACGCACAGCTTACGCCGCAGGTCGTTGGCGCGCTCGACCGCTTTGGTCGCGCGCTCAACGTGGTCCTGGCGCGGGGCGTCCGCCGGATATTTGGCGTAGCCCTGGATCAGTATCGCCGCACGCTTCAGGAGCACGGTGCGCTCGATTTCTCGGAAGTGCTGGCGTGTGCCGTTCGCTTGCTGCGGCAGATGGATGAGTTCTCCCAGAGCCGCTACCGGCTGGAGTCACGCTACCACCACGTCCTGGTGGACGAGTTCCAGGACACGAGCCGGTTGCAATGGCAGCTCATCTCCTCGTTGGTGCAGTCATGGGGCGAAGGGTTTGGTCTGGTGCACGACGCCCCGCTCGCGCCATCGCTCTTCCTCGTGGGCGATCGGAAGCAGTCCATCTACCGCTTTCGTGACGCGGACGTGGGCTTGCTCGATGAAGCGGCGCGCGAGATCGCCGGGTTGCGGCCGGACCGACCGGACGTCCGGCGCTCAATCTCGCACAGCTTCCGCTCTCGGCCAGAGCTGCTCGCCTTTACGAATGATCTGTTTGCCGCGATGGATGAAGGCGCCCACGACCTCGATGCGTTCCGCTACCGTCAAGAGGATCATTTTCCGGTGGAATCGTCGGGAATCGGGAGTCAGGAATCGGGAATTGGGAGTCAGGAAGCCCACGCGGGCGAGCCAGCCATTGGTCTCGCCGTGGCCGATACGGCGGAGGCGTGCGCAGGCGCGGTAGCCGAGGAGATTACGCGTCTGCTCGGGCACGCCGAGGTCCGTGACCGGCAAACGAAGACATGGCGGGCCGCGCGGGCTGGCGATGTGGCCATCCTGTTCCGATCGCGCGAGAGTCACCGCGAGTTCGAGGCGGCGCTCGATGCGCGCGGTATCCCCTCCTATGTGTACAAGGGTCTTGGCTTCTATGACACGGATGAGATCAAAGACCTGATCGCGCTCATTCGCTATCTTGCGGCACCTGAATCATCGCTTCGCGCCGCGGCGTTTCTGCGGTCGCGCTTCGTTCGGTTATCGGATCGCGGATTGCGGCTGCTTGCGCCGAACCTGGCGTCCGCGCTCACCGACGCGGAGCCACCGCCGGTCGTTGCGAACCTCGATCGAGAGGACCAGCGTGTGCTCGTGCAGGCGCGGCACAGCGTGCCGCGGTGGCTCGCCTTGGTTGATCACGTGCCGCAAGGTGAGCTGCTCGACCAGATCATGAGCGAGGCCGCTTATGCGTTCGAATGGCGCGGGCCGCGTCGCGCGCAGGCGCGTGAGAACGTCAAGAAGCTGCGCGGTCTCGTCCGGCGCATTGAGAACCGCGGATACGCCACGCTTGCACGGATCGCCGATCACCTCGATCGTCTCTCTGCTGGCGATGAGTCGAACGCGATGGTCGATGGCGGCAACGCCGTGAACCTCATGACCATTCACGCTGCGAAAGGTCTCGAGTTTCCCATTGTCTTCGTGGTGAACCTCGCGCGCGGCACGGGCGGCATGCCCGAGGCCGTGCGCGTGGTGCTCGATCGCGGCGACGGTGCTTCATCTGTTGCCGTGGGCGCCGGTGAGCCGGCTGTCGAGGCGCTCGAGCAGCAACGGGACCGCGAAGAAACGAAGCGGTTACTGTATGTGGCCGTGACGCGCGCGCGAGATCGACTGTACCTTGCGACGCTCCTCCGTGAGCAAACGTTCAAACCGGGTCGTGGAAGCCTGGGTGAGGTGATTCCCTCAGATTTCCGACACGTGATCGAGACGGCGCATGCTCGCGCGCGTGAGGGCGGGGCCTTGACATGGGTGGGAAGCACTGGCGCGCACGCGTTGTACGTTTGTCGCGCTCCGCACGTTGTAATAGAGACAGGAGCGAACCGTGAGTCGGTCGCCATTGACGAGTCGCTGCCCGCCGCGCTGGCGTCGCTCCAGGTCAGCCCAACCGTCGCGCGGGTGAGCGTCATTGAAGTCGCGCGCGGTCGCGCCGAAAAGATCGGCAAGGAGGTCAGCCGAGAGGCGGCAGGCGGCGAAGCTCCCAGCACGGATGTCCTCGTGGGGCGTCTCGTGCACCGTCTGCTGCGCTTCGGGTTGTCGCCGGAGGAGGACGCGGCGGTGCTGGCCGCGCGAGCGCGCGCGCTCATCGACGCCGAGGAGCGACTATCTGCGACGAGCATCGACCACCTCATCGACGCGGCGGTTGCCTTCGCTCGTGCGATTCATGGGCGTGATGAGGTGGTGCGCGCGTTGGCCTCGGGCGACGTTTACTACGAGGTGCCGTTTGCGATCCGCGCGGGTCTGGACGATTCGACACGGTTGGACACAGTCGAGTACCCAGATTTGCTCGCCGGATCACAGAATCCGAACGGCTGGATCGTGCGCGGGACCATTGATTGCCTGGTCGTGGGCATCGACGAGGTTTGCGTGATCGAGTTCAAGACAGGCCGCTCGCGGCCGGCCGACCAGCGCCAGCTCGACCTCTATGTGCGTGCGGCCGAGGCCGTGTACTCGAGCCGCCGGGTCCGTGGCTTACTGGTCTACCCGTAACCTCTTGGATCCGTGTCGTTAAGGGCACGTAACTTCTGGAGGGCAGGTTGCGTCTATACAAATAGGCAGGGCTTTCGAGGCCTGCTGGACCACTGGGACGCGGATTAACGTGGCGAGAGGTCGCCCCACGCGTTGCGGTGCACAATCGGCTGGTCGCCACGGATCGGTCGGGAGTCGAATCGCCACCGGACCTGGCGTCAACTTTGCAACGTGGTCGGTTAGGAGGTCACCAATATGGAGGCCATGACGCTCACCACTACCACCCCCGTCAGCGCCACGCCCCGCTCCTTGAGCCTCTTCGAATTCGAAGATCTCGAGGCGCTGCCGTGCGGGTGCGTGTCCGCCTCATACCGTGCGCGCCCCTGGGACATCACGCTGGTGTCGCTCGAGGCGAAGGGTGAGCATTGTCTGCTTCCAGGCCACGCGATTGGCACGGTGCTTCAACTCGGCGAGCCGGTCGACGAGGAGACCCAACAGGAGGACGAGGAGTAGTCTTCCCGATTCCCAGCACCTTCCACGTCGGTTTTTACTAGCTCAGGTCTGGCGCATCCAATAGAATCGACGAAGCGGCGCGGGCTGCGTCTCGTGTGACGTGCCACGACCGTGAGGAGAACAGGATGCCGTTTGTCTGCCCGACGTGCGGAAACGCACGCCGTTTTCAGGTTAAGACGTTGCAGGTGCATGTGGTGTCGCTGGAGGACACCCGCGTGGAAGTGGCCGAGGAACAACGTCCCGCGGTGCTCGAAGTGCTGTGTGACGAGTGTGAGATGGCCTTGAATTTTGACGAGTGGGAGAACGGTGTGCGGCGGGAGGTGCTCCTCACGCTGGGTGCCCGCTAGTCGGCTCCTGAAAAGCCGCGGGTGTCCGCGCCCAGTCCTCCCGACCTTTATCGCGGTGCGTAGGTACCCCACGCGGTCTCGCGGCTGACGCGACGCAAAGGCCGGATGACCGCGCGGGACTCAGGTAGGCGTTGGGGTTGCGCCAGGTTTGCTTGACAACAGCGCAGGTGGTTCCTATCGTAGCGATCGCGCATGCAGGACTATTACCGCATTCTCGACCCGATTTGGGGTGCCCGGCGCGGACCCATGCGCCGTCCGGCAACGCCGGGCCGCGGGCGCGTCGGCCGTCAGCGGCCGGCGTGGCGTGATCGTCTTCATCCCGAAGAGCGCATTATCGTGACCCGCGTCACGGCCCTGTCGAGAGACGTCCGCTGGTTTGGGGATGAGGTTGCCGTTGACTTTCCTTCGGCGGCGGCCGTCGTGGAGCGTGTGCGCGGTGGATTCTTCGAAACCGCTGAGAGTCGGTCGGTGGCCGCGATCTGCATCGTGCTGACCGGCATCGAAGCCCAGCGCGGCGGCCGTATGCCCATCCGACTCTCCCTCGCGACAACGTGCGGAGCATGCGGTGGTCGTGGTGAGTCGTGGGGCGCTCGATGTGAGAGCTGCACCGGTGAGGGAAGCGCCCTTCGGTGGCGATACCTGGTGTTCCGCATGCCGCCCGGCCTGCGCGACGGTGATTCTCTCCAATTCCGACTCCGCGATCCGAACGCTCCGACGCAGGTCACCGTCCGGGTGTCAGTTCGTTGAACAAATCCTCCTCGCGGTGGTATGCACACCCACGCGGATCTCGTCGGGCGGCTGCACGTCATCGCCGGCGCGCTCGCGGGCCTCGCGGCCTGTGCCCTCTGCGCGCTCGGCCTCGGCGCGCTCGGTCTGACCGGTGCCGAGGAGGTGAGCGTGGCGGCGTCGCTCACGGCCGGGGTGTTCTTTGGCGTCGCGGCCTTGCTCCTGCTCTGGGCTGCAGCCTCGGCTGGCGCGGGCCTTGCCGTGCGCAGCCACCGACCGTGGGCTCGCCCAGCCGCTTTCGTGCTGTCCGTGCTCGACCTCTTCATGGTGCCTTTCGGCACCGCCTTGGGTCTCTACACCATCTGGGTACTCATCCACCCGGAGACGCGCCGGTTGTTCGGGGTGAAGGGGTGAGACGGTCTGTCGCCTCGTCACGTTATATGATGCTGCTGTAACCGAGCGAGCTCTGGAGAATCTATGGACACCACCGCCACGGAGAAATCCTCGACCGGGCTGGAGCCGAACGTTGCCGCCCTCTTGAGCTACTTCCTGATCGTCGGCATCGTCTTCCTGGTGCTCGAGAAGGAAAGCAAGTTCGTCAGGTTCCACGCCATGCAGTCGGTCGCGTTACTGGTTGCGTGGGTGGCCGTGTGGATGGCCTTGGCCATTGTTGGCGCGATCCCAGTTTTCGGCTGGCTCACCGTGCTGCTGTGGCCGCTCGTGGGCCTTGCGTTCTTGATCGTCTGGATCCTCTGCCTCGTGAAGGCGTACCAGGGAGAGTGGTTTCGGTTGCCGATCCTCGGCGACTTCTCGGCCAAGCAGGTTGGCGTGTAGTCTCCACGCTGCGAGCTCCTTCGTTCTTGTTCTGGGCCCGTTCGTGCGCTGACCTCAACCCCGCCGCTGCGGTAAGATCAGTGAAAGGGCGCGTTCTGCGCTATAGGATCGCTCCCGCCATGGGGCAGGCGCTGCCCACGAGCCGTCGCACCTCCGCGAGGTCGACCGCGAGACGTCATCATGCCATCCACCTCAATCACAGAAGGCGCCGTGCTCGAGGCGCTGAAAGTCGTCCACGATCCAGACCTACACCGTGACATCGTGAGCCTCGGTTTCGTGAAAGAGCTCCACATCCAAGGGGAGCACGTCTCCTTCACCATCGAGCTCACGACGCCCGCGTGCCCCGTGAAAGATCAGCTCCGTGAGCAGGCGCGTGCCGCGGTGGCGCAGTTACGCGGTGTCAACGCCGTGGATGTGACCATGACAGCGAGCGTGCGGAGCGTGACGCCGGACGCCGGGCGAGCACCCGTGCCGGGTGTGAAGAACGTCGTGGCCATCGGTGCCGGGAAGGGCGGCGTCGGCAAGACGACCGTGGCCGTGAACGTTGCGCTCGCGCTCGCGGCGCGTGGGGGTCGGGTGGGGATACTGGACGGCGACATCTATGGTCCCAACGTGCCCATTATGCTCGGCGTGCGCACGCAGCTGGCCAGCGACGGCCAGAAGATTGTGCCCGCCGAGAAGTACGACCTGCAGGTCGTCTCCATGGGATTTCTCGCGAGTGACGAGTCGCCCGTCATTTGGCGCGGCCCGATGCTGCACGGCATCATTCAGCAGTTCTTCCGCGAAGTGCGTTGGGACAATCTGGACTACCTGGTGATCGATCTGCCGCCCGGTACGGGGGACGTCGCGCTGAGTCTCAGCCAAACCGTTCCCGTTGCGGGTGCTGTGGCCGTGACCACGCCGCAGACGGTGTCGCTGGCTGATACGCGCCGGGCGGTGGCCATGTATCGCAAGCTCCGGATCCCGGTGATTGGGCTCATTGAGAACATGAGCCACTTCGTGTGCAGCGAGTGCGGGCACGAGAGCGATATCTTCGGCAAGGGCGGTGGCGAGCGGTTGTCGGACGAGCTCGAGCTGCCGTTCCTCGGCCAGATCCCACTCTACGAGCCCATTCGCGTGGGCGGAGACACCGGTGTGCCGATCGTGCTGGCCGAGCCGGAGTCGCCTGCAACGCGCGCGTTTCTTGCCGCGGCCGAACGAACCGCGGCACAAGTATCCATCGCGAGCTTCAAGACCATTCCGCTCGCGCCCGTGTAGATGGAGATCCCCTTCACTCACCACACGCTCCCGAACGGTCTCGACGTCATCGTCCACGAAGACCACGGGACGCCTATCGTGGCAGTCAATATCTGGTATCGGGTTGGGTCGAAGAACGAGCAGCCCGGCCTCACCGGATTGGCGCATCTTTTCGAGCATCTGATGTTCGAAGGCTCGGCGCACCACGACGACAAATACTTCGCGCCATTGCAAGAAGCCGGCGGGCAGATCAATGGCTCCACCACCGCCGACCGCACCAACTATTGGGAGGTCGTGCCAACCGGCGCGCTCGAGCTCGCGCTCTGGCTCGAGTCCGATCGCATGGGCTTCTTGTTGCCGGCCGTCACCGAAGACAAGTTCAAGACCCAGCGTGAGGTCGTGCTGAACGAGCGCCGACAGGTCTACGAGAACCGGCCCTATGGGATGGCGTCCATTGCGTTGTCGCAGGCCCTGTATCCACCGACGCACCCCTATCACTGGCCGACGATCGGCGTTCCCGCCGACCTGTACGCGGCAACCCTGGCCGAGGTACACGATTTCTTTCGGCGCTACTACCACCCCGGGAACGCCTCGCTCGCGATCGCCGGCGATGTCGACACAGACGAGGTGTTGCGGCTCGCGGAGCAGTATTTCGGCGATCTGCCAGGCCGTGACCTCGTCGATCAGCGGCATCCACCCATACCCGCAACACCCGAAGCCCGCGTGCTGCTCGAAGACCGCGTCGAGCTACCGCGGCTGTACCTCGCCTGGCAGAGCCCCGGCTTCTTCGCGCCGGGCGATGCCGAGCTCGACCTTCTGGCCGAGATCCTCGGCGGCGGGAAGATCTCTCGCCTATATCGCGGCCTCGTATACGAGCGCCGGATCGCTGTCGATGTCGTGGCCGTTCAGTCGTCTCGGCAGCTTGCGGGCACGTTTCAGGTAGTGGCCACCGCGGCACCTGGCTGCGATCTCGCAGAGCTCGAGGCGCACATTCGCGAGGAGATCGCGCGGTGTGCGCGCGAGGAGCCGGCCGTCGACGAGCTCGAGCGCGCTCGAACGCAAGTCGAAGCAGAGTTCACCTACCGGCTTCAGACCGTTGGCGGGTTCGGTGGCAAGTCCGATCAGTTGAACGCCTATAACACGTACTGCAACAACCCCGGCTACTTCGGCGAGGATCTCGCACGCTATCAGCGGGCATCCGGCGGAGCGCTGCGCGCGGCGGCGACGCGGTGGCTGGACGTACCAGGCGTGGCGCTCAGCGTCGTGCCCGTGGGCGAGCGCGCGCGAGCGCTACCAGAATCTGCCGTCGCGGAGGTCTCGTGAGCATCGATCGATCGCAGATGCCGCGACCAGCACGCCCGGCCGCGGTTCGCTTCCCGATGCCCAACAAGCACCGCTGTGGGGCCACGCGCATCTGGACCGTCGCGCATCGCGACCAGGCCGTAGTCGTGCTGGTCTGGATGATCCCGGTGGGCTCGGCGGCTGATCCGGCGGATCGGGCCGGCCTCGCGGCGTTTGTGGCAGATCTGTTGGACGAGGGTAGCGCCGGGCGGACGATGCTCGACGTGAACGAGCGGCTCGCACGAATGGGCGCGCAGCTCGATACCGAGGTCGGTGTGGATGCCACCGTGCTGACGCTTGTCTCTTTAGCGCGGACTGCATTCGACGCCCTCGCGGCGCTCGGCGAGATCGTGTGCCAGCCGAACCTCGAATCGGGCGAGATTGCTCGCGTGCGCACGCTGCGCGTGAGCCGGGTCAGGCAGATGCGCAGTGTCCCGGGCGCGCTCGCGGATCGCGCGTTCTACAAGCAGCTCTACGGCAGTCATCCGTACGGCCAACCACCGCTAGGCACCGAGGATACCCTCGCACGCATTGACCAGGAGGAGCTCCGCGGCTTCCACCGCGAGCGGTTGCTGGGCGTGGCGCCAACGCTCGTGCTGGTTGGCGATCATCCGCATGACGCCCTGCTGGATGCGGCGACCCGCGTGCTGCCCGCCACCTTCACCGAAGGCGATACAAACGGGCGCGACGCGTGGACCGCGCCACGCGTCGTTGACGAGCAGGCGTGCGCCCGCCTCGTCATCGTGCCGCGCCCCGGCGCGGCGCAGTCCGACTTGCGTGTGGGGACGTTGACCGCAGACCGCACGACGCGCGACTATCACTCGCTCATCGTGACCAACGCTGCGGTCGGTGGCACGTTTGTCAGCCGCTTGAACTTGAACCTGCGCGAGCGGAGGGGCTATACCTACGGCGTCCGAACCTCGGTGCACTTCTGGCGCGCGCCGGGGCCCTTCGTTGTCCAGACCAGCGTCCAAACCGACGCCACCACGGCGTCGATCGCGGAGATCCTGCAGGAGCTTGCGCAGATCGGCGGACCACGGCCGGTTGACACGCGCGAGCTCGGGCGCGCACGCGACTCGCTCACGCGTGGCTTTGCGCGGAGCTTCGAAACGGCGGAACAGATCGCGCGCGCCGCAACACAGCTGGCGCTTTACGACCTGCCCGACTCGTGGTACGACGACTTCGTGCCGTCGGTCGAAGCGGTCGAGGCTGACGAGGTGACACGCGTCGCGCGCAATTATCTCGCTCCCGAGAAGATGCGCGTCACGGTCGTGGCCGACCCGGACCGCGTCGGTGATCTCGCACAGCTCGGCCTCGGCGAGCCGGTCCTCGCGCCGCCATTCTAGCTCAGCAGATACCGCCCGCATCGGGCCGCATCGGGGATAACCGATGCGCCCGCAGCGCGTATTTGGTTATCAGAGCGCCTTTGCCCTCGCCGAAGCAGCCAGACGCCGCCGGCGGTCTCAGATCCGGACACATCGTTGGCAAGTCGTCCTCGGTTGTGCGACAGCCGAACCGGCCGCGTCGTCGTTTCGTCAAACGATTGGTAACTGGCTGGGGTACACTGCTTTTTTGCCGGCTGTCCTCCCTGCCGGCGTTTCCCTGGTCGTGTACGTCGCTCGACCGGATCGCCCCGAGGGTCGCCCCATGAGCCTGGCCAAGCTGGGCATCAGTTTATTTTCCGTCCTCGCGCTGCTGGCTGTGGCGGTCGCAGGCGCTACGATCTGGCTGGTCCTTACCGATCCGGTGACGGTGGCCGATTCCGTCGCGAAGGGTGACGTGTCGCCGTTGGCGCGCGCGCTTGCGCAGGTCCTTTACGACGCCATGCGGTCTCTGCTGGAATACCTCTAGCTCCGGCGCGGCGCCCCAAAAGCCACCCCACGCGGGCTGCCCGCGTGGGGACCCCGGCAAGGGGCGCCCTACGATCGATGCGCCGGCACCCCTAAGTAGGGCGCGGCTTTAGCCGCGCCATCCGCGGTGTGCCATCGTTTCGGTCGATCTACAGCGCTTTCAGCAGAAACTTCGTCAGCACATACCCGTCCAGATACTTGAACGGCGTCATGCCCGTGCTGTAGTGGCCGCACGGCAGGGCGACGACCTGATGTGGGATGGCGCGGGCGCGGAATTCGTGAACCAGCTCGCGTGACAGGTGCAGCGGGAATGTCAGATCGTACCGCGCGTAGACGAGCAGGGTGCGCGTATCGCGAATCCGATCGACGAACGGCTGCGGGCTGATCGGCAGCCAGAGCCGCCGTAGCGTCGGCAGATGGATGTGTCCATCCAAGCCGGCCCGCACGTGCACCGTGGAGAGCCCCTCCCACACGACGTCCGCGAAGAAGGGCGACACGTGGTTGAGCGCCGCAGCGCGGACGAGCGGCTCGTGACACGCGGTGAGCATTGAGAGGCAGGAGCCGAGGCTCGTGCCGAGAATGCCGACCGCGTCGTAACCGCGATTGGCGAGCCACCAGATGGCACGACGTGCATCGACCACCGCCTGTCGGTTCACCATGAGCGTGCGACCTACGTTGGCGCTCACGATGTAGTCGGCACGGTGAAGCTCCGACGGCATGCGCCGCTCGTGGTAGGGCAAGGTCAGCCGCAGCGCGCTCACGCCAAATCGTGCCAGTATCTGGCACAGGCCAACGTATCCTGTCTCATCGGCGTTCCAGTGCGGCAGCACCAGCACCGCGCGCGGCCGCGTCCGAGCAACGGCCGGAAAATATCGCGCGTGCACGATGTTGTTGACGGGGTGTGGCGTGGCGGCGGCGCTCTCGAACGTGAGATGGTTTTGCGCGTCGAGCGCATAGTGCGGCGCGGGCGTCGCCGCGTAGAAGGCTTCGCTCTCGGCCACGGCGGTCCTCGCATACGCCCCAATGACGGCGGCCGGCGAACCTTCACCACGACGCGCGGCCGGCGGCAACCACTCGAGGCCCCACTCGAAAGGCCGGACGATGCGATCCGGGGTAACTCTGTGGAGCCTGCGCTCCCAATGGTGAAACAGCCGCGTGATCATGTGGCACGGTCAGTGCAAGGTGACAAGGTGAGGTAGGGCGTGAGGATTCGTTCACATCGCGAGCTCGAGGTCTATCGGCGCGCATTCCAGGCGGCGATGACGATTTTCGAGCTTTCCACCTCCCTCTCGATTCCCCTCGCCCATCCGATGAGCTCACGCGTGTCTCGGCCAGCTATCTGCAAGCCAACGGGCAAGCCCTCCTTGGTGTTGCCGCAGGGAAGCGTCACGGCGGGGTGGCCGGTGAGGTTGAAGAGCTGCGTCAACCGCAGGAGAGCGACCCGCGCGGGGAGCTCCTGCTCGCCGAATCGAACGTTCGCCTGCCCGATGTGCGGCGCCACGCACGGCAGCGTGGGCAACAGCAGGATGTCACAGTCGTCCAGGGCCTGCGCCACTTCTTGGCGCAGTACCCTCCGACGCGCCTGCGCCTGCAGGTACTCCACCGCGGGGAGCTGCCGGCCTGCTTCGAGTCGCTCCCGCACCACGGCGGTGTAGCGGTCGGCATGCGTGGCCAAAGTTGGTGCGTGCCAGGCGACCGCCTCGGGCACGGTGATGGCCGCGTAGGTCCTGACGATCTCATCGGCATGGGCAATCCTGCCTTCATGGATGCGCGCGCCGCGGTCAGCAAGCTGGCGTACAGCCGACTCGAAGCGCTCGCGCACGTCGTCTTCGAGCAAATCGAGGAAGTAGCCCCGCAGCACCCGCGCCCGGAGCAACGACAGCGTCCGCGGCGGCGGTGGTGCGGCGTGGTCGGCAGGAACGGCCGCGAGCACGGTGTGCAGGAGCCAGGCGTCCTCGGCGGTGCGGCACAGTGGGCCGATATGATCGAGCGAGACGCTCAAGGGCACAACGCCGTCGAGCGGCACCTCACCAAAGGCGGGCTTGAGGCCCACGATTCCGCAGGCCGCCGCGGGAATGCGAACGGAGCCGCCCGTATCGGATCCTAGGGCCGCGAGCGCCATTCCGGTGGCCACGGCGACCGCCGAGCCACCACTCGACCCACCGGCCAGACGCGTCGGATCGGACGGGTGACGGACGGGGCCGAAGGCGGAATCCTGGTTGGTGGAACCGAACGCGAACTCGTGCAGGTTGCACTTGCCCACGAGCACCGCGCCCGCGGCGCGCAAGCGTGCCGTCACGGCGGCATCCGTGGCGGCTAGCGGCGCTTCGTCGCGCACACGAGAAGCCGCGGTGGTGCGCACGCCCTGCTGGTCGATCAGATCTTTCAGCGCGATCGGGATGCCATGCAGCGGCCCCTGCGACCGCCCGGCGACCCGCGCGACGTCGGCGGCTGCGGCGGCACGCCGCGCTTCATCTTCTGTCACCGTGATGAAGGCGTTCAAGGAGCCGCTCAACGCGTGCAGGCGCGCCAGGCACGCGTCGAGGAGATCCGACGCGCGGAGCGACCGGTCTGCCAACCGCGCGACCGCCGCGGCGACGGTCAAGTCATCGAGGTCGACGTCTCGGGTCGTCATGCTAGACAGATCCTAAGGCCGGACTCGTGACACATGATGCAAGTTTTTTCTGCGTCCGGCCCTAGGATCTGTCTTAGGCGCGGCCGCCGGAGGCGGTCGCGCCTCTAGTAGCGAAGATCCGCCGGCACGGCGCTGCGGCTTGGCTCGGCGGTTTGAGGCGGAGCTTCGCTACTGTCCCGTCACCAAATCAGCGCACTTTGGTGGCGTGAGCGGCGGCGCCTCCCTCGAACGGCTGGCCACTGAAGAAGTATCTGGACGTCTCCACCGCGATCGGTACGGGTGACGAGCCGAGGCTCTCGACGAGCACGCTGTACTCGGACCCGCAGCCAATGCCTAGATCCTGCGCGGCACTCACGGTGAGCCGCGCGTCGCCGGCCAGATCGAACTCTTTGGCCGTCGGCTCACCGGCCACGAAATACGCGCTCACGCGTACGCGTCCCGGTGTGGAGCTGCCATTCGAGATCAGCACGAACGAATCGTCGTCGTCGCAATTTCGCCCGGCGTAGGCGACTGCCCACACCGTGCCGGTTTCCGTCGAGCCGAGCGACACGTGACCCTCCCGCCACGTGCCGTTGTGCGGCCACCACATCGCGCGCTCGGCAATGAAAGGCGCCGTTGCCGAAAGGTTGACTGCGACGGCCGTGTCGGCAAGCCGAGCATCCTCAGCGTTGACCCACACCGTGCGGCGGGTCTCTCCAGCGACGGTGTACACCTTCTCGATCGCGCCGCCGTTCGGCAGCAGGTACTGGGCCGTGACGTCAATCGGGCTCGAGCCCACGTTGCCGAACAGGATGAACTCGTCAAAGAAGCCCGTTGCCCCCTCGGCGAAATACCATGTGGACGACAGCGCTGTTGCTCCGGAGCCCGTCGTCCCCGATCCAAACACCAATCCACCGCTGTCCAGGTACATGGACCGTTCAGCCACGATGGGAACCGTCGACGTGATCTGGGTCGAGGCGTTGGCTGCCTCCAGGCCACGCTCGGCGTTGACGTACACGGTGTAGCGACTGAACGGCGCTACAGAGTAGGTGCGCTGCACGGGCCCACCCCTCTCGCGGAGGTAGGTGACCGTGACGCTGGCCTCTCGAGCCGACGGGTTTTCGAACAGGTAGAACAGGCGAAAGGGACCAGTGGCACCCTCAGCGAAGAACCAGCGTGTGCTCGGCTCGGTGAGACCGCGTTCCATCGAGCTGCCGTACAGATACGGCGTGCCCCAACGCATGTACCGATCCGTCACGACCGGGAGGTTCGACGTGACGACGCTTGCAGCGGCGGTGTCGCCGACGAGCTCGCGGAGCCGCACGATCCGGTTCTGACGAGGACCGAGCCAGAATGACGACCGACCCGCGCCGCCGTTTTCAGCCAGCGCCTCCACGGAGACGAAGGCGGACGAGGCAGGGTCTGGATTGAAGACACCAGCGAACGTTTGGAAAAAGCCTTCGGCACCTTCAGCGAAGTAGCGGCGGTGACCGACGGTTGCCTGGTCGCATCCGAGGAACGTCCCCGCGTCCTCGCAGATGAAGCGCATCATCGTTGCGGCGTTGAGACACGCGGACGGTGGTGGCAGAGCGCCGAGGTGATGGAGACCCACGACGTGCCCGCTTTCTGCGCTGATCACGGGTGAGCCGGACGAGCCGCCGAGGCTGTCGCACCCGTACTCCATTTGGCTTCCGGGTGTGAACGTGTCGATGGTCACCGCTGTCGTGTCCACGCTGCAGCGCGTCGTTTGCGCCGCGTCTTCCCAGTAGCCAATCTCCTTGGGCCCGCCACCCGGGTGCTGTATCAGCCAGAACGGCGTGCCAATCTCCGCGTCGGTCGCCGTCGGGATCAATTCACCCCACACGGTTTCCGGGCTCCCGTCCAGCGTCGCGAGTGAGTAATCGAGGCTCGGGCTCGTCGTGACGAGCAGGTCGCCCCCATACACCGCACCGGCAGCGAGGTGACCGCCGCGGCACGCGCTGAGCTGGTGACCGAACGTTGCCTGGAGCGTGTCGACTTCAGCCTGTGACGGCAGACAGTGATTGTTCGTGAGCAAGAGGCTGTCGACCGCGCCGCGGACGAGCGCTCCGCTACAGACCAACGCCTCGCCAGCGCTCTGGTAGAGCAAGCGGGCGACGGGCTGCTGCGCCTGCGAAATGTCGGGCTCGCTCATGTGGCACGCGACGGACTCGCGACCATCGCTGCCGCACACGGTTTCCGGCTGGCGTTCGAGCGGGGCTACTGGCGATCTGGTCCCGTGGACCACCTCGGTGATGCGATAGCCAAACGCCGGAGACCGTCCGCCGTGAATCCGCACAACGGCCGTATCGCCGTCGAGCGCAAACGACCATGCGTCCCCGGATCCGCGCGGACCTCGACCCGTCAGCGTCCACATCTGGAACCCGTCTGGGCTCGAGACCGTCAGCGCATCACCGCTGCCCAGCTCTAGATCGACGAAGTGCACACGGATGAACGTCGCGCCGGGTGCACGCACCACCTCACGCCACACGACGGTGTCACCGCCCGCGCCAGCCGGGTATGGGTGCGGGCTCTCGCTCGCGTACGGCACGACGTCGCCAACCTTCGTCTGCGCCATCGTTGGCGGTACGCTCACGAGCGCGAGGACGGCAACCACCGTCGTGGAGAAGAAGGTTTGCATGCACGTTACCTCCTGGCCGGGTCCCCAGCGCGGCAGCCGCGCTGGGGTGGTTGTCGGGGGTCCCCAACGCGGAGCCGCTGGGGTGGCTCGCGGGGGCCCCGATAGGACTCTAGCGGTTGGTGACACAAGCGGTCAAATTGTATGCTCATCCTAGATGAGCACGCAGGCGAAGAACGGACAGATTCGTCGTACAAAGATCATCGCGACACTCGGCCCCGCGTGCGCCGAAGACCGCAAGCTTCAAAGTCTGATCGCTGCTGGCGTCGATGTCTTCCGGTTGAACTTCTCACACGGCACGCGCGAGGAGCACGCGCAGGTGCTCGCGCGCCTGCGCGCGGCCACCACGGATGCGTGTCGCCAGGTGGCGACCCTCCAGGATTTGGGCGGACCGAAGATTCGCACGGGCCGGCTCAAGGATGGTCGGCCAATCGATCTCCATGAGGGTGACCGCCTGCTCGTGGTCACGGGCAATCAGGAGGGTGAGCCGGGCCGTGTGTTTACGAGCTACCTGGGCCTCGCGCAATCGGTCGGGCCGAGTGACCGGCTGTTGCTGGCCGACGGTCGCATCGAGCTGCGCGTCGACAACTCGGACGGACAGACCATTGTGACGACCGTCATCACGGGCGGCGTGCTCGGCCAGCACAAGGGCATCAACGCGCCTGGCATCAGGCTTCCCGCGTCGGCATTCACGCCAAAGGACGAAGAGGACCTGCGCTTTGGCCTGGCACACGGCGTCGACTTGGTCGCGTTGAGCTTCGTGCAATCCGCGGAGGATCTCCACCGTGCGCGCGAGTGCATCCGCGGTGAGGGCATAGAGGGTGTGCCGATTGTCGCCAAGGTCGAGCGACCACAGGCCGTCGCGAACCTCGAGAGCATCCTCGCCGCGGCAGATGCGGTGATGGTCGCCCGCGGGGACCTTGGCCTCGAGCTACCCCTCGAGCAGGTGCCACGGGTGCAAAAGGAGATCACCCGTCGCGCACAGGCGCGCGGCGTACCGGTCATCGTGGCCACACAGGTTCTCGAGTCGATGCACAGCGTGCCGCGACCGACACGCGCCGAGGTGAGTGATGCCGCCAACGCCGTAGACGACTCGGTGGACGCCATCATGCTGTCTGGCGAAACAGCCGTGGGCGCGTACCCGGTGGAATCGGTCCGCGTGCTGGATGCGATTATTCGAGACGCGGAGGGTCTGCCAACCGACGTGCCCGTCAATGTGGGCCCTGAGGTCATCAACATTGCGCATAGCCGGGCCATTTGCGAAGCGGCTGCCAGGCTTGCAACCTCCGGCCAGGCCGCCGCGATTGTCGCCGTCACGCGCGCCGGCAAGACCGCGCGGGTGCTGTCCGCCTACCGCCCCCCCGTTCCCATTTATGCGGTCGCCCGAAGCTGTGCGCTCGCTCGTCGTCTGGCGCTCTACCGCGGCGTTGTTCCGCTGGCGATCGAGGAGAACGTTGGAGCCGACCCCTCCGGCTTGGCGATCGAACGGCATCTGGTGGAGCGCGGCATTCTCCAACCGGGCGCGGTCATCCTGTTCGTGAGCGTCAGCGCGGATCTCATGCGCGGAGATGCAAACTTTCTGCGTATTCGCAAGGTGGGTGATCCTCCAGGCGATGCCCGGTAGTCCCTGTTTTCCTCGTGCCCGCATGTCACAATCCTGTCGTGCGCCCGTGCCAACCTGCCCATGCCAAGGGTGCTTAACGGCTCTGGGGGTCGCGGCCGGGCACGTCGTTGTAGGCCTCGCGGGGATCGGAGAAAAAGGGGACAGGCCCCTTTTTCGAGAACCAACGCCGACGAAAAAGGGGCCTGTCCCCTTTTTCCGACCCTCCAGATCTCGCGACCCCCATTTCCGTTAAGCACCCCCATGCCAAGGATCGCTGGCGATCGGGCTAAGATTGTGTGGGTCATCGCGTTGTTTCTAAGTTGTGTCTCTTATTCATCTTTTGAACCGTGTCTCTCATCTCTCGAACCTTCAGGCTGGTCATCGATTACTCGCTACTGCTCGTCGCCGGCACGGTCGTCGCCCTGGTGTGGGCGAACCTCGATCACGACTCGTACGAGACCGTTGCGCACGCGCTCGAGTTCGTGGTGAACGACATCGGCATGGCGTTCTTCTTCGCGCTTGCCGCGAAGGAGGTCTTCGAATCGACGCTGCCAGGCGGCGCGCTTTCGTCGCCGCGAGAGTCAGCTGTCCCGATTCTGGCGGCCATAGGCGGCATGGCCGTGCCGGCAGGCATGTACCTCGCGTTCGTGCATGGCTATGGCTTGCCTGAGCTCGCGCGAGGCTGGGCCGTTCCGTGCGCGACGGACATCGCGTTCTCGTACCTGGTGGCGCGCATTGCATTTCCGCCCGGCAGCCCGGCGATCCCGTTTCTGCTGCTGCTCGCCATCGTGGACGATGCGCTGGGACTCGTGCTGCTGGCGACGTTCTATCCCCAAAGCGCCATCTCCCTTGGCTGGTTCATCGGCCCAGTGGCGCTGGCGATGGCCATGTCCTGGATGCTGCGCCGCGGCCGCGTGCGGAGCTTCTGGCCATACGTGCTCCTCGCGGGCACGTGCTCCTGGATTGGGTTCCATCAGGGCGGCATCCACCCTGCCCTTGCGCTCGTCCCGATCGTGCCGTTCATGCCACACCGCATGATGGATGTTGGCATCTACGAGCCGAGTGAAGAGCACGGCGCCGACACGCTCAGCCAGTTCGAGCACTGGTGGAAGGTGCCGGTGCAAGTCGTGTTGGGGGTGTTTGGCTTCGCCAACGCTGGCGTACACCTCGCGGCCATCGGCGCAGGCACGTTGATCGTGCTCGTCTCGCTGGTAGTGGGTAAGCCGATCGGTATTGCGGGGTTCACATGGTTGGCCGAGCGCTGTGGGTTCCGGCGGGCGCACGGGCTGTCGTGGGCCGACGTCGTGGTGCTGGGGATTGTCGCCGGCATTGGCTTCACGGTAGCGCTGTTCTTTGCCGTCGCCGCGTTTCCGCAGGGTGAGCTGCTCGATCAGGCCAGAATGGGCGCACTCTTGAGCTTCATTGCGGCACCGCTCGCCCTCCTGTTGGCGAGAATGCGTCGCCTCGTGCCGGCGCGTGCACCGCGTCCGGCGTCTGCAGAGGAGTAGCGAAGCTCCGCCTCAAACCGCCGAGCCTAGGGCGAACCACGGTGGGGCGGATCTTCGCTACTAGATGCGCGGCCGCCGACGGCGGCCGCGCCTAAGACAGCTTCTAAGGCCGCCCTTCAGAAAACTTGCTTCATCTCTCACGACTTCGGCCTTAGAAGATGTCTAGTCCTCGAGAAAGGCCTTGAGGGAAAGCAGTGACTCGGTCCAGCCCTCGTCGATGATCCTGTAGTAGCGACGCCAGCGGGGGCTGTCATCGCAGCCGCTCTGGCGCACGTGCAACCAGGCAAATGAGCCGGACGCCTCACAGGTCACGTCGAGTGCCATCGGACCGATGGGATCTCCTTCGGGCGGCAACCAGTACGCGTCGGCCACAAAGAACTCGCGGTCGGCGCGGTAATCGATGATCGTTCCATAGAACGCGCCGCCAAGGGGTCCGAGCAGTTCGTCACGGACGTCTGTGGGGGCCCAATCGACGGCATAGACGCCGAGCGGTCGGGGCACCGTCACGGCCTGCCGAACACCCCACCACTCGGCCAGCGCGCGCGGATCGAAGAAGGCGGCGAGCACGTGCGCTGGCGTGCTGAGAATCGTCAGGGCGTGCTCGAATGACGTTGGGTCGGATTCCGCCGTTTTGTCTCGGGCCTGGCGCGACCCGACGGATCGCAGCTTCCACATAGGCAGGGGTCAGGTGTCAGGGCTGTCTCAGGCTTCAGGGACCAGTGCTCAGGGATCAGGGCCGGTTGTAGCATCTTCAGACGGAAAGGGGGCTGCTCTTGACCGTGCCGTGACGACCAGATACGCTAGAGTGGCATTTTGTCATGAGGCTTGCCACCCGAACCAGCACGCGAACGACCATTCGAAAGCGGAAGTCTCACCGCGCTGGGCGGGTTACTAGACGCGCAACGTAAGCCTCGAGATAGTTAGGACGTTCGCTAGGAGCCCGCCAGACGCGGCGATGCCGCGCGGCGGGTTTTTTGTTTGAAGGAGAAGCCAGGAAAACGGGGACAGCATCATGTCACGCATTGACGTTGGCGTGCTCGGCGCGACGGGGATGGTAGGCCAGCAATTCGTCCGGCTGCTGGCCGGCCACCCGTGGTTCCGGCTGACGTGGCTCGCGGCGAGCGAGCGATCGGCAGGCAAGGCCTACCGTGACGCGGCGGCGTGGCGGCTCGCTGACGTGTTGCCCGATGAGGCTGCGCAGCTCATCGTCGAAGAGCCCGTGCCGGGCAAGGGGCCACGCCTCATCTTCTCCGGCCTCGACGCCGCCGTGGCGGGTGAGGTAGAAGGCGCTTTTGCCGCCTCGGGGCACCTCGTCGTGAGCAATGCCCGCAACTTTCGAATGGAACCAACGGTGCCGTTGCTCGTCCCCGAGGTGAACGCTGATCACCTCGCGCTCGTCCCGTACCAGCGTCAGGAAAAAGCCTGGCCAGGTGCGATTGTCACCAACCCCAACTGCTCAACGATCTTCCTGGCGATGGCCCTCGCACCGCTGCGGGTGTTCGGCCTCGAGTCGGCTGTGGTGACCACCCTGCAGGCGATCTCGGGTGCGGGCTATCCGGGCGTTGCATCGCTCGACATAGCCGGCAACGTCGTGCCGTTCATTGGTGGCGAAGAGGAAAAGATCGAGAGCGAGACCAAGAAGATTCTTGGTGCGCTGCAGGACCGGCAGGTCGTGCCGCACGCGCTCGCCGTGAGCGCGCACACAACCCGTGTGCCGGTCGTGGACGGCCACATCGAGATGGTGTCGGTGCGGTGCTCGGCTCGGCCGTCGCTCGAAGATGTGCGCAGAGCGTTCGCGGCGTTTCGTGGGAGGCCGCAGGAGCACGGCCTCCCGTCGGCTCCGGAACAGCCGCTGGTGTACCTCGAAGAGGCGAACCGCCCGCAGCCGCGACTCGACGTCGAGCGCGATCGGGGCATGGTCGTGTGTCTTGGGCGGCTGCGTCCGTGCAGCGTGCTGGACTTCAAGTTCGTTGCGCTTGGACACAACACCGTCCGCGGCGCGGCCGGCGCGGCGATCCTCAATGCCGAGCTGATGCGCACGGAAGGCTTGCTCGCGGATTGACGAACGCGACTCGTGGGTTTGAAGCTGCGGTAGGGCGCCCCTTTAGGGGCGCCGAAGAGCCTGTCTATGGTGGTGATGAAATTCGGCGGGAGCTCGGTGAAAGATGCCGATGCCATGCGGCGCGTCGCGGACATCGTCCGGCGCGGACAGGATCGCGGACGCGGGTCGCTCGTGGTCGTCTCCGCTATGTCAAGGGTCACCGATCAGCTCATTCACGCAGCGGCGCTCGCTGCGAACGGTGCGGAGCCGGATGTCACGCCCATGGTCGATGGGCTTGGAGCGCGTCATCGTCAGGTCGCCGCCTCGGTTGCACTGCCGGCTCGCCAACCTGGCCTGATCTCTGAGCTGGACGCCGACTGGCGTGAGGTGACGCAGCTCTTGCACGCGCTCGCGATCCTGCGGGATCTCTCACCGCGCTCGTTGGATGCCATCGTGGCAGCCGGCGAGATCGCCAGCAGCCGCATCTTGACGGCCGCGTTGCAGGCGGTTGGTGTGTCGGCAATCTGGGTCGACCCGCGTCGTGCCCTCGTGACCGACGAGGAGCATGGAGCCGCCCAGCCTGACATGGCTGCGACGCGTGAGCGCATGGACGAAGAGGTCCAGCCGCATCTGGCTGCGGGGCGCCTGCCTGTCCTCGGTGGCTTCATCGGCGCCACCAAGAGGGGCGTGACCTCGACGCTGGGCCGCGGCGGCTCCGACTATTCGGCGTCCATCTTCGGCGCCGCCCTCGGCGCTGCGGAGATCCAGATCTGGACCGACGTCGACGGGATGCTAACCGCCGATCCACGCGTGGTGCCCGGCACGCGCTCGGTGCCCAACCTGTCATTCGCGGAAGCATCCGAGCTGGCGTACTTCGGTGCCAAGGTGTTGCACCCGAGCACGATTGCCCCGGCGGTCGCCGCCGGGATCCCCGTACGCATCCTGAACTCGCACCGCCAGGAGGCGCCCGGTACGACCATTGTCGCGTCCCCGCCGCCCGCGTCAACACCGCTCACCGCGCTCGCGTGCAAGCGCGATGTCACGGTCATCGACATCACCTCTTCGCGCATGCTGATGGCGCACGGCTTCCTCCGTCGGCTGTTCGAGGTGTTCGAGCGCTACCGGACGGCCGTGGATGTCGTGACGACCTCAGAGGTGAGCGTGTCGGTCACGGTCGATGACACCCGACATCTCGATGCCATCCTCGCCGCCCTGGGAGAGTTTGCCGAGGTAACGTCTGAACGCGAGATGGCGCTGCTCTGCGCGGTGGGCGAGCGGCTGCGCATCGACCCATCACTGTCGATGCAGATCCTCGGTGCGCTCGAAGGTTTCCCGCTCCGCATGGTCTCGCAAGCAGGCGCGCGAAGAAATGTTACGGTCGTGTTGCCCCAAGAGCACTTGGCGGCCGCGATGGCGCAAGTTCACGATCGCTTCTGCACATTGCAGCAGGAGGCGGCACATGCCTAGTATGGAGCTGCCGTGACCACGCTCTCCGCGCTCATTGTCGGGCATGGCCGGATGGGCCGCCTCATCGAGAAGCTGGCACCCAGCTACGGCATCGAGATCACCGGGATCGTGACCAGTCGAACCGGCCGTGCAGACCTCGCGCTCTCCCGCTTCCACCGCCTCGACATCATCTTTGAATTCACGAACGCCAGCGCGTTCATCGGAAATCTCGAGGCGCTCTGTGGCCTGGGCGCGCCGCTTGTCGTTGGCACAACCGGCTGGTCCGAGCGTGAGACGGCCGTGCGCGCCGCCGTTCAACGCGCAGACATTGCGGCGGTGTTCGCCCCCAACTTTTCGGTCGGAGCGAACGTGCTCGAAGCCGTCGCCGCCAGTACGGCGATGCTCATCGCCCAGGACGAGGATTACGGCGCCTTCGTGCACGAGGCGCACCATGCCGCCAAGACAGATGCGCCGTCTGGTACCGCCAAAGCCCTCGTCGCGGCGCTCGAACGAGCGGGGTATCGGCGGCCGCTCGATGTGAGCGCGACACGGGCCGGGCACATCCCCGGCATCCACACCGTGGGGTTCGACGGTCCGAGCGAGACCATCACGCTGACGCACAGCGTGCGTGACCGCGCCACGTTCGCCCGCGGCGCCCTGCACGCGGCTCGTTGGGTGCAAGGAAAGCAGGGGTGGTTTACCATGCGCGACGTGCTGGGAATCACGGAAGGGGCGCCCCTCGTCCCTGGCCCCTGTCACGGGAGGTAGCGATGCGAACGCGCTTTACAGGCTGTGGTACCGCGCTGGTCACGCCGTTTGCAGCCGACGGCGCCGTCGACGAGGCGGGTGTCCGGACACTGGCACGACGGCAAATCGAGGCAGGTATTCACTTCCTCGTACCATGTGGCACCACCGGCGAGGCGCCGACGCTGACGCCTGGCGAACGGCGTCGTGTCGTGGAGCTGGTGGTGCAGGAGTCCAGCGGGCGTGTGCCGGTGCTCGCCGGTGCGGGCGGCTACAACACGGCGGAAGTCATCGAGCAAGCTCGGGAGATGGAGCGCGCAGGTGCCGACGGCTTACTCTCGGTCACCCCGTACTACAACAAGCCAACGCCGGACGGCCTGGTCGAGCACTACAAGGCGATCGCGGGGGCGACCTCCCTGGCCGTGGTCCTCTACAACGTTCCGAGCCGAACGGGCTGCAACATCGAGCCACAGACGCTCACCCGTCTGGCGGCGATTCCGAACGTGGTGGGTGTGAAGGAGTCTTCAGGCAACCTCTTTCAAATCTCAGAAGTGTGCCGAGTGGTGCGAGACGACTTCGTGGTCGTGAGCGGTGATGATGCGTTGACGCTGCCGGCCATGGCCGTTGGCGGACGCGGTGTGATTTCAGTGGCGTCGAACGAGATGCCCGCCGAGCTCGCACGCCTCGTCGAGCTGTTCGAGCAAGGCCGCGTCGCCGAAGCACAGATGCTCAACAAGCGTCTGCTGCCGCTGCTGCTGGGCAACTTTATTGAGTCGAACCCCATTCCTGTGAAGTATGTGATGGCACACATGGGGCTCCTCGAGGAGCGCTATCGTCTGCCAATGGTGCCGCCGCGGGCCGAGACGCGTGAGCAGCTCACGCGGATCATGGACGAGATCGGCCTGCGGCCTGCGGAGGTGCGAGCATGACCGTTCCCGTCGAGGAGCTTGCTGAACGCGTCGCGGCAGCGTGGGAGAAGGGTCCCGAGGGCGACCGGGCCGAGGGACGCAATGTGTTCGAGGCGCTGCGAGGCGCGCTGTCGGTGGGCACGGTACGCGCAGCCGAGCCCGACCCCGCCTCGCCCACGGGTTGGCGTGTGAACGCGTGGGTGAAACAGGGTATCTTGCTCGGCTTCCGGTTTGGCGTGCTGTCGGACATGTCGGCAGACCACGGTCGCTTCACGTTCTTCGATAAGGACACACTGCCGCTCAGGCGGTTCACGCTCGACTGTTGCGTGCGGGTCGTGCCGGGTGGGTCGGCCGTGCGCGACGGTGCCTTCGTGTCACGCGGGGTCGTCTGTATGCCGCCAATGTTCATCAATATCGGAGCGTGGGTTGGTGAGCGCGCGCTGATCGACTCGCACGTGTTGATTGGGACGTGCGCGCAGATCGGGCAGCGCGTACACGTGAGCGCGGGCGCGCAGATTGGTGGCGTCATCGAGCCCGTTGGTGCCTTGCCCGTCATCGTCGAGGACGATGCGCTGATTGGCGGGAACACCGGTGTCTACGAAGGCGCGGTGGTCAAGGAGCGTGCCGTCATCGGTGCGGGCACCATTATCACGGGATCGACACCGATCTACGACTTGCCGAACGAGCGGATCATCCAGCCCGAGAAGGGCCAGCCACTCGTCGTGCCGCCGTGCGCGGTGGTCGTGCCGGGTGCGCGCGCGGTGACGGCCGAGATTGGTCGGAAGTGGCAACTCTCGCTGAGCACGCCGGTCATCGTGAAGTACCGCGACTCGCGCACCGACGCGCGAACGGAGCTCGAGCGGTGGATCCGCTAGACGTCGTTCGTGTGACGGCTCGTCTCGTCGACGTCGATACGACGACGGGCCGCGAAAGCGCGTTGGCCGGCTGGTTGACCGATTGGCTGGGCGGGCTCGGATGGTCGGTCAGCGAGCAGGTCGTGAGCGGCGATCGACGAAACATCCTGGCGACGCTCGATCCGCCGCGCGTCGTTCTCTCCACGCACTACGACTGCGTGCCGCCATTCTTCCCGAGCCGAATCGACGGTGATCGACTCTACGGGCGCGGCTCGTGCGATGCGAAAGGCATCCTCGCCGCCCAAGTCGCGGCAGCGGAGCGTTTGCGCGCGGCAGGCGAGCGTCGCATCGGTTTGTTGTTCCTAGTGGGTGAAGAGCGCGGGAGCGATGGGGCTATGGCGGCCAACGCCCTCGCGAACGGCTGCGCGTTCCTGGTGAATGGCGAACCGACCGACAACCGATTGGCGGCCGCGACGCGAGGCATGCTGCGGGTGCGGCTCGACGCCCGCGGCCGTGCGGCACACTCGTCGCACCCTGAGCTCGGCGAGTCAGCTATCGAGAAGCTCGTGGACGTGCTCATGCGCCTCCGCGCGGCGGAGTGGCCACAGGATGCCACGCTCGGCACGACCCACTACACCGTGGGGCTGATCTCGGGAGGTATCGCGCCAAACGTCGTGCCGCCGTCAGCGGAAGCCGAGATCGTCTTTCGCACCGTGGTATCGAACGACGTGGTCCGCGAAGAGTTGCGCGCGCTCGCGGGAGGCGACGTGACCGTCCACGACGTGCTCGACCTTCCACTGGTGCGCACGGTGACGGTGCCAGGCTTCGAGACCGCGGTCTTTCCGTACAGCACCGATATTCCGTTCCTGGCGCGGTGGGGTCAGCCGCTCCTGTATGGGCCGGGCTCGATCCTCGTCGCGCACACGGCTAATGAGCACGTGCGCATTCCTGAGCTGGACCGGGCGGTGGACGGGTATCAGCACATTGCAGCTTCGCTGCTTGGGAGACTGGCGGGCTAGGTTTTCCTGAGCGATTGCACGTATGCCACGATTGTCCACACCTCTTCCTTGGTCAGCCCCTCGTCTTTGAACGCGGGCATCTTCGGGTTGTTGCGACCGTTCCAGATCCGATAGAAGACGACGCCGTCACGATTGCGGGAGGCGCGAGCGGGATCCGTCAAGTCTGCGGGCGGATCATCGGGCTCTGCATCGCTGCCATCGCCCCTACCCTGGGGGCCATGGCAACGCTCGCAGTTGTCACCGTACAGCTCTCGACCCTGCTCGAGTAGCTCTGGCGTCACTGATATTGGGTTGGCTTCTTTCGATGCGCCTTCGGGAATGCTCCAGCCGTCTGTGTCGGATTGCGCGGCAAGGCGCGTCACGAAGGTCACAACGAAGATACATGCGGCGAACGCAATCAGCAGTCTATTTGCGTGTCTCACATCGATCCTCTACGTCGAGCTCCTGGCGCACGTTTCGGTCTGCCGGGAAACACGAGCGATTACGCAGAATGTTCCTGTTTACGTGAAGTGTTACAGTGAGTCCGTATGAATCGTCAGCCTCTTGCCTATCTGAACCCGGAGTTCCTTGAAACCGATGAAGCGCGCCCGATCCGCATCCTCTCGGAGTACTTCGAGCCGCTTGGCCGGTTCGAGGAGGAGAAGATTCAGGACACTGTCGTCTTTTTCGGCTCTGCACGGATGCGCAGCCGCGCGTTCGCGGAGCGTGCGCGGGACCGCCTCAAAGCATGGCAGCATGCACGACGCGTGCCTAGCGACAGCGCACAGGCCGCGCTCGCGCGCGCCGAGCAGGCGGTGGACTGGTCTCGCTACTACGAGGATGCGCGCGAGCTGGCACGGCTGTTGACCCAATGGAGCCGCTCGCTGGATTTCCCGTATCATCGCTTCGTGGTGTGCTCGGGCGGCGGGCCCGGCATCATGGAGGCGGCCAATCGCGGCGCGCACGAGGCTGGCGGTAAGACCATTGGCCTCAACATTCGTCTGCCGTTCGAGCAAGGCTCGAACCGGTACATCACTGAGCGCCTGCTGTTCGAATTCCACTACTTCTTCATGCGCAAGTTCTGGTTCGCCTATCTCGCCAAAGCGCTGGTCATCTTTCCAGGCGGATTCGGCACATTCGATGAGCTGTTCGAGATTCTCGCCTTGATGCAAACGCGCAAGTTACGCAAGCGCGTGTCGGTGATGCTGTACGGCAGCGACTACTGGAACACCGTCGTGAACTTCAACGCCATGGTGCAGCACGGCGCCATTGCGCCAGGCGACGTCCACTTGCTCACGCAGGTGGACGACCCGCGCGAGGCGTACGAGATCCTCAGGACAGACTTGACGAAGCGGCACCTGGTGCCCGCGATCGACCAGGAGCAACGCGCCCCTGGCATCGCCAAAACCAGGGGGTGACTTCGTGGCTGAACGTCATCAGCCAGTCCGGTAGGGCGGCCCTTCAGGCACGTGACTGCCCTTCTTCCACTTGACGATCAAGTGTAGCTGTGAAAGCATCTCATCAGAGGCTTCATTATGCTGCCTAGTGAAATGAAACGCCTTCTCGGCAGGTTGTGCAACGTTTGGCGAACTACGCGAGCGGAACGGCAAGCCGCCAAAGAGATCAGCTCTCATCTCACACTTCTCGAGGACGACTTTTGTCGGCGAGGCATGACGCCTGAGCAAGCGCGGGTCGCCGCGAGGCGCGCGTTGGGCGGTGTGGATCAGGCGAAGGAGCTCCACCGGGACGCGCGGTCGTTCGTGTGGCTGGAGGATGCACGGCGTGATATCCAGCACGCTCTGCGCACGCTCGCCAGAAACCCGGGCTTCACCCTGGCGGCAGTCCTGACGCTTGCGATCGGTATCGGCGGCAGCAGCGCGGTGTTCAGCCTGATCAACGCCGTGCTCCTCCGACCGCTGCCGTTTCACGAGCCCGAGCGACTCGTGATGATCTGGGAAGACGCTTCCGAGATCGGGTTCCCGCGCAACGACGTGGCACCAGCCAATTACGATGCCTGGGCTCGCGAGAACAAGGTGTTCGACTCGGTTGCGGCAGCCAGCCATTGGGGTGTGACGCTCGCGGGCAGCCAGGAGCCCGAGAAGATTCAAGCGCGCGGAGTCACGGCGGCGTTCTTTCCGGTGCTCGGCGTCACACCTGCGCTCGGGCGGGTCTTCCGGCCCGATGAAGATCGCCCGGGCGGTCCGGCTGTCACGGTTCTCAGCCACGAGCTCTGGCAACAACGCTTCGGCGGCGACCCGACGATCATTGGTCGTGACATCCTCCTCAACAACGAGCCATACACCGTCGTCGGCATCATGCCGGCAACCTTTCAGTTTCTAGAAAGTTACGTCGGCCTCTGGGTGCCCGCCGCCTTCAGCTCAGAGGAATTGGCAATTTCCGACAGCCACTATCTAACCGTCGTGGCCCGCTTGAAGCCCGGCGTCAGTGTTGCACGGGCACAGGCGAATATTGAAGCCATTAACGCGCGAATCGCACGGGATCGCCCAGCAGAAGCCCGAGGGCTGCGAGCACACATCCTGCCGCTTGCCGAGCAAGTGTCGGGAGATGCGCGCCGTCCGCTGCTCCTGCTCCTGACGGCCGTCGGTGTCGTGCTCTCAATTGCCTGCGCGAACCTCGCGGGTCTGCTGCTTGCCCGCGCCGCGTCACGCCGTCACGAGATCGCTTTGCGCAGCGCCCTCGGGGCAGCTCGTGGCCGCATCGTCCGACAACTGCTGACCGAGAGCCTGGTGCTCTCCGCGATGGGTCTGCTCCTTGGCCTGGTGCTCGCCAGGTGGACATTCACGTTTCTCGAGCAGCTGGTGCCACCGGACATGACGCTCTTTGCATCGATGACCCTCGATGCACGCACGTTCGGACTGACGGTCGCGGTCTCGCTGATGACTGGCGTTCTGTGTGGCCTCGCCCCTGCGGTGCAGACAACGAGGTCCGATGTCAGCACAGCCTTGAGAGCGAGTGGCCGTACGGCGTCACGTATGCAGAGGAGCCGCAGCGTGCTGGTTGTCGCCGAGGTGGCGATGACGCTGGTGCTCCTGGTCGCCGCCGGTATGCTCATGCAGGCGCTCTATCGGCTACGATACGCTGACGTCGGGCTTCGTACTGACGGAGTTCTCACACTCCGCACCGCGCTCGCGACGCACCCGGATGAGCGAGGGATTGCCGAATCAGGCCGTTCCTTCTATAAGTACACGAGCCACACGCGCCGAACAGCGTTCTACGACGAGGTGCTCGGGCGCATCACGCACTTGCCCGGTGTTGCCGCCGCAGGCTACACGACATCGGTGCCGCTCGAATGGAGAGGCGGAACCACGAGCTTCGTGCTCGAGGGGAAGCCACCTGATCCAGCCGTGGCGTACGACGCCAACCATCGACAGGTCAGCGCAGGTTACTTCAGAGCCATTGGTGTCCCACTGCGAAGAGGCCGGTACTTCGACGCCGGTGACAACGCGGGCGCCCAGCCAGTTGCGATCGTCAACGAGACCATGGCACGTCAGTATTGGCCCGCTGATGAAGTGGTGGGCAAGCGGTTCAAGCCTGACGCCCCTGGCTACCCTGGCCCCTGGCTCACCATCGTGGGAGTCGTCGGCGACGTCCGCCAGATGGGACTCGACGCCCCGGTGAAGGCCGAGATGTACGTCCCCTACCGGCAGTTCGACGCCTTCCCGTGGTTCGCGCCACGCGACCTCGTCGTCCGAACCGTTGTGGACCCGATGAGCCTCGTCTCTTCAATCACACACGAGATCCATGCCGTGGATCCCGCTCAACCGGTCTCCAACATCAGGACACTCAATGAGATTCTCGACGAGGACGTGGCGGCGCGACGGGTTGGCACCACGCTGCTCATCGCGTTCGCCGCCTTTGCGCTACTCCTGGCGGTTGTCGGCATCTACGGCGTGATCGCGTATTTCGTCGTGCAGCACGTGCCGGAGATTGGCGTGCGTATCGCGCTGGGTGCGCAGGCGCGCGATATCCTGATGCTCGTCGTGGTCAAGGGCATGAAGCTGACGTTGATGGGTATCGGGGTGGGCGCCGTCGCGGCTATCGTGGCGACACGGCTGATGTCAGGGCTTCTCTATGGCCTTACCGGTTGGGATCCAACCACGATCGTGTTCGGGAGTGTGTTACTCATCCTTCTGGCGCTCATCGCCAGTTACCTGCCGGCCCGCAAGGCAACAAAGCTCGATCCGATCGTGGCGCTGCGGTCGGAGTAGCAAGGCCCGCATCTCTCACACGGGGAGCCCGTACAGGATCCTGGCAAGAACGCCCCGAGGATATCTTGCGGGACTGTCGATGATCCGAGGTATCATTGTCGACGATCGAGGCATGCCATGCCAAAACCATCAGACTTGCTCCAGGGAACCTTGGATCTGCTCATTCTCAAGACGATCGCCCGAGAACCGTGTCACGGTTGGGGAATCTCCAAGCGCATTCAGCTCCTCTCCGGTGACGTGCTCTCCGTTGGGCAAGGCTCCCTCTACCCGGCCCTGCATCGGCTCGAACACCAGGGGTGGATATGCGCGGAATGGAAGGACTCGGATCTCGGCCGGCCTGCCAAGGTGTATTCCCTGACGCGCGAGGGCAAGAAGCAACTCCAACGTGAGCTTCAAAGCTGGGATCGACTGTCGTCTGCCGTGCAACTGCTGATCGAGAGCGCCTAATTGACTCTCGCCTCAGTGTCAGCGTTGTAGGCGATTTTCCCGCCAACGATCGTCATGACCGGCTCAATGTCCTTGATCTGGTCCGCTGCAACCGTGAGGTAGTCTCGATCGAGCACAACCAAGTCGGCCAGCTTACCCGGCTGGATCGAGCCCAGGTTGTTCTCCTGGAACACCAGGTACGCGTTCCTGCGTGTGTGCGCGATCAAGGCATCCTCGCGGCTGATTGTCTGTCGAAGGACCTTCGTGCCCCCAACCATTTTCCCGGTAACGGCCCACCAGAGTGTCGTGAACGGCCGGTATTGATTGGCCCTGGTTCCGTCGCTTCCGAGTCCCCACGCGATACCGCTGTTCTGAATCGTGGCCAGCGGCGCCATGTCGTAGGCACGTTGTCCGTAAACCTCGTGAAGGATTCCACCATTGATGACTGCCCAGGGGTGCACCGCGGCATACATTCCCAGGTTCTTCATGCGCTCGAGGTGTGACTCGTCGAGTTGGTTTACGTGGGCTAGAACCCAGCGCAGGTTCTTGATGGGATGGCTCTTGTGGACCTGCTCGATTTCGTCGAGAAATGCATCAATGGTGTCGTCCAGTTCCGCGTGCACGTGCAGGGGCAGGCCCGCCTCGGCCAGCGCCATGACAATGCGGCGCCACTGGGCGAGGTGATCCGGCTTCGGATCAGCCTTGAACAAGAACATCGGGTCATGCAGCGGTCTGTAGACACCTTCGCCGTAGAAGACCTGATCAATGTAGTTGTCACCCTGAAACAGCTTGATCTGGGCAATTCGGGGCAGGATTTGGTCAACCTGCTCTGGAGTGGCGGCGCCAAGGGAGTCGAGACAGAAAACCCGGACGTGTAGCTGACCCCGATCCGCCCATCTTCGATAGATCTCCAACAACTCCGGTGGACAACCAGCGCTGCCGACAGCCGTGAGGCCCGCCCGATTCAGGTCTTTGATCATCGCGGCACTGCTGGCGTCAATCAGGGCCGGTGGCACCATGGGAAGCCTGGCGGCGATCGGGCGAACGCCCGCTTCTTCAATCATGCCCGTCGGCCTTCCGGCGGCGTCGCGCACGACCCATGCGTCCCGGGGCGTCCGCTCGTCGATCCCAAGAGCCCGTAAGGCGCGGCTATTGAGA
The DNA here is from genome assembly GCA_009377495.1 of Luteitalea sp. Taxonomy (GTDB): domain Bacteria; phylum Acidobacteriota; class Vicinamibacteria; order Vicinamibacterales; family Vicinamibacteraceae; genus WHTT01. Next base: position 66,909 of record WHTZ01000016.1, on the reverse strand, counting down.
TAGGTCTGATAGTAAGATGCCTGCAGTAGGACCGGATTGTTGGGAGCAACTTGGTCCAACTCTTCACGCGCGAATGGACTCTTATCGTCTGCAAACTGGTCTACCGTCCAGCCACCGAGGTTGAAGACCCATTCGCCTGGACCGACCGCTTGTGCGCGGGCGCGCAGCATCTCGAGCGCTTCCCTTCGTGAGCTGACTCCATCCCAACGGACTTCCCGCTGCCAGGTCATGCCGGCGCGGAGAAGATGCATATGGTTATCGATCAGCCCGGGAATGACGGCCCTTCCCTTCAGGTCGATCCTTCTCGCGTTTGGTCCCGCCCGCTGGGCAATTGCGTGATTGGTACCGACCGCCACAATGCGATCCTCTCGAATCGCCACAGCTTGAGCCACCGTAAAGCGTTCATCTACCGTAATGATTTTCCCATTCGAGAGGATCAGGTCCGACGCTGGTTGTTGTGCACGCAGCAGCAAAGGTCCAACCGCGATCCCGAACAGCACACCAACCACCACCAGGTTCTCACGCCACCATGTCATCGGACCCTCCGAAAGGGCAGCCCGACCACGAAGGTGTCAACTGAAACCGAGCTCGAGCGCAAGGCGCATCACGCCAGCAGGACCGGGGGCATCGGACAGCCCAGCGACGCCGAGATCGCTCGCAGCAGTTCCGCTTCAGTGGCGGTCACCGTTCGGTCGGCGGTAATGCAGACTATCGCTGCCTTCAGAATCTGACGCTTGACTTGAGGTGCCGTTTTATCGAGGGTTGCGAGCGCCGCATCGAGCGCCTCGAGGCCACATTCGTCGGCACGGCGCAAGCGTGCCCGCGGCAGGCCGAGGCTTTGAACGGCTTGCTCGAATGCATTCTGTGCCGCGGCCACGTCTCCATGCCCGGCATACGCCAACTTCGACAGCAACAGCTCACACTGCACCTGAACGGGCGCGAGCGTACGGTGTTGAGCTCGAGCGGGCGTGACCTTGACGTAGTCTGTCTCCAAATCGTGCAACAGGATCCGATGCAGCGACCACTCGAACAGGTCGATCGTGTCATCGGCTCGCACCAGCGCGGCGACGTTTTGCTTGAAGAGCTGGTATTGTGGCCGCGTCAAGGCGCGTAGTGCCGGCAACGCCATGTCGAGAAGCGGAAGTCGCGTCCTCACGTCGAGCGCCTCGATACGCGAAGTGAGCCGGAGGGTCTCCTGATACACGCCCGGATCGGCCGCCGCGGACAGATGCGCGAGCTGACGCCGTCGCGGCTCGGCCTCGCGATCGAGCAGCAGCGCGTACACGAGGGCGCGCGCGCCGTACGGTTCGTGGGCGGCGTTGACGATTGCCTTGGGTAGACCTTCAAGCAATCTCGCCGCATATCGCATGTGGGCCTCGCTCGGCTGCCCAACCTGGTCGATCGCACGTGTCATGCGTTGTCCAAGGCCGCGATCGAGCGGTTCGGCACCCGCCAGGCCCGCGACGCCCGCCAGGCCCGCGACGCCCGCCACACCGCGTGGCGCTGCGACCCCGGCATCCGTGCGCGGCGCCAGCTGGGGAAGGGCGCCATCCCAGGATGGCTCGATCCGACGAATTCGCTCGGGGAGCGGAGGATGGGTTGAGAACAGCCCGCTCAGACCCGACGTGGCCCGGCCAAAAAACATGTGGCTGGCCTCTGGCGCGTTCGGGCTTTGGACCTTCGAGCCCTTCAAAAAGCCACCGATCTTCTTCAGCGCGCCCGCGATCCCTTCCGGCTGACGGGTGAACTGCACCGCCGAGGCGTCGGCCAGAAACTCACGTTGTCGGCTCACGGCGGCCTTGATCAGGTTCCCGAAGAACGTGCCGAAGAAGCCTACGACCATGAGTCCGGCACCAAGCGCAAGAAGAGGGAGCGGGTTGCCACCCTCCCTGGAACGCCGGCCCCGGTATCCCGAAAAAGCGCCCATTCGGAGGACGAAGTAGCCGAGCATGCCGATGATGAGGATGCCGTGCAGAAGACCGATCAGTCGGATATTGAGCCGCATGTCGCCGTTGAAGATGTGACTGAACTCGTGCGCGATCACGCCTTGGAGCTCGTCACGTGTCAGCCGCTCGGCGGTGCCGCGCGTAACGCCAATCACGGCATCTTGTGGCGTAAACCCGGCGGCGAAGGCGTTGATTCCTTCTTCGCGATCCAGCAAATAGACCGGTGGCGTCGGCGTGCCGGACGCAATCGCCATCTCCTCGACGACGTTCAGGAGCTGCTGCTCGGATGGAACGGTGGTGTCGGGATTGAGACGTCGGCCGCCAAGCTCCTCCGCGACGACCCGCCCTCCACCACGCAACTGCGCGATCTTGAAGAGGCTGCCGCCTCCCACCACGATCAGCGTGCCCACGACGGCAACCCCAAGAAGCTGGGGATTCGCGGCAAGCGACCAGTCGATGGCGCCGGTCATCGGATCTCGACCGAGATAGCCCATCGTGGCCACGAGGAGGAGCTCGATCGAGACGATGATGGCCAGCACCGCGAGCGCAAACAGGATCACGAGGCGGGTCGTGTTCCGCCTCGCGATGTCCTGATGCTCGAAGAAGTCCGTCGCCATCCGCCTCAGAACGCTACCTTGGGAGCTTGTTGAATTTCTTCGCTGTCGAACTGCAGCAACGCTGCATCCTGGCCGTGGCCAAACATCCCTGCGAACATGGCCGCCGGAAACGTTTGTTTGTAGGTGTTGTACGTCGTCACGCCGTCGTTGAAGGCTTGTCGCGCAAAGGCCACCCTGTTCTCGGTGGATCGCAGCTCCTCGCTGAGCTGCATCATGTTCTGATTGGCCTTCAGGTCCGGGTAGCTTTCTGCCAACGCAAACAGTCGACCGACGGCTCCTGTGAGCACGCCCTCCGCGGCAGACAAGCCTGCGATGGCTTCGGCGTTCCCGGGATCCGCCGCAGCCTTCTGCAGACCGCCAGCCGCCTGATTTCTCGCATGGATCACGGCCTCGAGCGTCTCGCGCTCATGTTTCATGTAGCCCTTGGCGGTCTCGACCAGATTGGGAATGAGATCATAACGCCGCTTGAGCTGGACCTCGATCTGGGCGAACGCATTTTTGTAACGGTTTCGATAGGTCACGAGTTTGTTGAAGATGCCCGTCACGACCGCGCCGAGCACGACGATGACGAGGACAAGCACGAGCAGAGTCATAATGACCGACATAGAGTCCCTCCGACCTCGACGTTTCGCAGCCTAAAGAAGCCCGGTGCAGAAGTCCGGACGCTTACCGAGGCTGCCACGGCAAGGTGTACCCGATCGTACACGTTCGTCTCGTCTCCTACATTGATCTGCGTGTTGACCATGATGGTCATATTAAGTACTATTGTCAGGTCATCATGGTCAAGGAATATGCGTCATGCCTCTCCCCAAGCCGGTGAACATCGCGGACGCCAAGGCACGCTTGCCGGAACTGGTCCAGCGGGCCGCCGCTGGCGAAGAGGTCATCATCACTCGGAACGGCAAGCCTCAAGCACGCCTCGTCCCGCTCTCTCCCACGAGGCCCCGGGTGCCCGGACGTGGAGCGGGTCAGTGGGAAATCGTCGGTGACTTCAACGAGGCTCTGCCGGATGAGCTGTTGGCCGCCTTTGAGGGACGAGCGGAGTGAAGCGCCTTCTCCTCGACACGGAAGCGTTCATCTGGTGGGATGCCAACGATCCGCGTCTTGGCGGCAACGCCCGCGCCGCCATGCAGAACGCTGCTGAAGTCTACGTCAGCGCGGCCTCGGCCTGGGAGATCGCGATCAAGGCCGCGCTCGGCAAACTGCGCAGCGTCCGACGACCCGCCCAGGCCGTGATCGAAAGTGGGTTCAGCGAGCTGCCTGTCAGCTTCGAGCACGCCGACGCGGTGCGCGAGTTACCGCCGCACCATCGCGACCCGTTCGACCGCCTGATCCTTGCCGCCGCGCGAGTCGAGGAGTTGACGATCGTCACTAGCGACAGCACGTTTCCACGTTATGCCCTCCCCCTCATCGACGCGCGAAACTAGGTTCTCTTGCACAACAGGTTTCTCGGCACGATCGATGACGATGATCTCCACCGGACCCTTTGTCGATTCCAGCTCGAGCCCGAGCTGTTGCGGCAGCGCCGCGAAGATTGATTGATCGGTGTCGGACGGCCTGGAGCTCGGCCCCTGCGTTGCCGATGCGCGGATTTCGACGGCTTCGAGCTCCAGATCGAAGTTTCCCGTGAGCCCGGTCCGATCCACCACGACTCGGTTCACCAACCCCGACAAGACACCCGCCAAGCCTGGCATCGTTATGCCGCCCATCACGAGGCGGCGCGGATAGCGCGCCTGGGCGCAGTGACGATCTTTGCCCAGCCACTGGCCCCTAATCTCCGCCTCCTGGGCTACTCCGTCTTCCTTCCCTCCTCGCCAGACCGCTGTAGCCTGGACGAAGGCGGTCCGCTCGCAGCGAGATGCTCTTGTCTCAGCGCCGCGGCGCCGACCAACCCGCCCAAGCCCATCGAGTCCACGGCGCTGCTCGGGATCACCATGAGCGCGCCCTTTTCCTTCAGCCCTTCATAGAGCATGTTCATCGCGCGCAAGTGGAGCGCCGTCGGGTCCTGGTGGTAGGACTTTGCGGCCTCTCGGAACGAGTGGGCGATTTCCATCTCCGCTTGGCCGAGGATGATGCGCGCCTGCTTCTCCCGCGCCGCCTGTGCCTCCCGCGACATCGCGTCCTGCAGGGCACCGGGGATGACCACGTCGCGCATCTCGACAGACGAGACGGTGACGCCCCAGGGATTGGACCGTTGATCGATCAAGTTCTGCAACTCGCTCTCGATCCGCTCGCGGCCGCGCAGCAAATCGGTGAGCGTGGTGCGGCCGATGATGTCACGCAGTGCGGTCTGCGCCGCCCAACTCACCGCTTGTGAGTAGTCCTGTACTTCGAGCGCGGCCCTCTCCGCGTCGTGCACCATCCAGAACAGCACCGCGTCGACATTCACCGGCACCGTGTCGGAGGTGAGCGTTTGCTCGGCGGCAAAGCTGGTGGTGATCGTGCGCTGATCGATCCACGACGACACGCGGTCGACGAAGGGCACGATCCAAAACAGCCCCGGGCCGCGCAAGCCGACGAATCGGCCAAATCGTAGAACAATGGCGCGTTCCCACTGCTGCGCGATCCGGGGCGACGGCATCAGCACCACGCCCACGACCATCATTGCGAACAGCGGGAGGTAGTCGCCGATCGCGATCGATCCAGCCATGCCCAGTCCGATGGCACCAAGCAAGATCGCGATCGCGACCACGTTCACGCGCGGCCCGTTGACAGCCGAGTCCTCCGAGCGACGTCCGAAGCCCATGGAGACCATTTATGTTCCTCCTTGTCGCCCTGCAACACGCGTGGGGCGCCCCTGAGACTGTCGAAGGGTCGAAGGCCGATGCGCGCTCAATGCAGCGATCACATCGTCGATTGCCAGCCCCGCGGCATCGGCATCGGCGAGCACGCGCGTGACGAAGGCGCGTAGCCGACGCTCGTGCTCGCGCGGCGGGTGGGCCTGCGCAGGCGTGGCACGGATGAACGACCCGACGCCGCGCCGCGTCTCGATGACGCCGGCGCGCTCGAGCTCCGCGTAGACCCGCGCGACCGTGTTGGCGTTGACACGGAGATCGACCGCGAGCTGACGGACAGTCGGCAGTTGATCGCCGAGGCGCAAGCGGCCGGTGGCGATCGCCGCGCGCAACCCGCGGTCGAGCTGGGCGTAGATCGGCGTTCGGTCGCGAGGGTCGATGGAGACGATGCCCACTTGAACTATTGTACTAGCTCATTAGTATAATAGTTGTCAAGGCTACCTGGTGTCGACGAGATGCTGGCGATCCGGCCCGACATGCCAGACGTGCCGACTGCGGCGTTGCGGAAAGCGAGCCTCTCGGACGTGTGCGCCACGATGGCGTCCTGGCTGGGGATACCGGCACCAGCACCCTCGGGACGGACCATCGGTCCTCTCGTCAGCTGACGCGACTCACCTCACGCTGCATCTTCGACGCCACGGCCCGTCCCGCAGGAGGCCCAGAGGTGCTGCGCGGCGTAAGCACGCCATGGCCGCCAGCGATCCGATCTCGCGAGCAACTCGCTGGCGGTCGGCCTGCGCCCCTCGGCATCAATCATCGCCCGCATCAGACCACTGTCGGCCGCGGGAAAGGCGTCTGGCTCGCGCAGCTCACGCATGGCGATGTATTGAGCGGTCCACTCGCCAACGCCAGAGAGCGCGCGAAGCTCGGTGATGGTGTCGTCCAGGCTCCGGCCAGCGCTGAAGATCTCCGGATCTGCCATGACGGCCGCCGCCAGCGATGAAAGTGCGGCCGCTCGGGTCCGTGGCATCCCGAGCGTCGAGAGGTCGACCGCCGCAAGGCGCTCGGGTCGTGGGAAGACGTGTGTGAGCGCGTCTGACCCGACGCTCGCGGTCGCCGTCCGGCGCGCGGTTTCGCTGCGCGTCGGCTGGCCCGCTAAAGGCGCCCCGTAGCTCGCGACCAACTTCCCTGCCAAGCCGGCCGCCGCCGTCACCGTGATCTGCTGGCCCAGCACCGCACGAACGGCGAGCTCGAAGCCGTCCCACGCCCCAGGGAGTCGCAGGCCTGGCCGTGCCGCCACCAAGGGTGCCAGAACGGGATCCTCGGCGAGGTGAGCGCCGATGACGTCGGGGTCTGCGGCGAGATCGAACACCCGGCGCAGGCGCGCAATGATGGTGGGGAGGGCTGACAGCTTCGGAAATCGGATGGTGGCCTGAAGGGCGTTCCCTCGAGCCGGCCGTACCGAGACCGTCCCATGCAGGCGGGCAATCTCGATCGTGCGTGCATAGCCGCCGCCTGACACCGCCTCGAGACCCGGAACCGCGCGCGCTCGGAGAAACGACAGCATCGCTGGCCAATCGTACGGTGGCCGATAGCGAAGCAGAATCATCACCTCTCCCGTCGATCCAGACGACACCTCTGTGGCACCACCGCGGCGAAGGGCGCTCGGCGGTCGGCCGAAGAGTTGCCGAAATATCTCGTTGAATCGTCGGATGCTGCCGAATCCGGCTGCCAACGCCACCTCCGCCATCGGCAAGCTCGTCTCGTGGATCAGCTGCTTGGCGAGCAGCACCCGCCGGGTTTGGGCGACGCCGATGGGCGATGCGCCGAGGTGTCGGTGAAACAGCCGCCGGAGTTGTCGCTCGCCCACACCCAGTCGTTCAGCGAGGGCATCGACCGAGCCTTCGTCCAGGGCACCGAGCTCGATGAGCGAGAGGGCCCGCGAGACGGTGTTCGACGTCCCGCGCCAGGCGGCGAGCTCGGGCGCGGTCTCCGGCCGGCAACGCAGGCAGGGACGAAAGCCCGCCCCCTGCGCTGCGGCGGCCGCCGCATAGAAGGTGACGTTCTCGCGCTTCGGGGTGCGTGCGGGACACACTGGTCGGCAGTAGATGCCAGTCGTTTTCACGCCGCAGAAGAGCCGCCCATCGAAGCGCGCGTCTCGAGCACACATTGCTCGGTAACAGGCGTCGTGATCGAGATCCATGACCGATCGTTGCGCCGCCGTGCCCCCAAAGTCTAGCGGTTTTCGGACACGGTCATTCTCCGTCGACTCGTGTCATCGCGCCGCGTGCGACGAGGGACTCGTAGCGAAGCTCCGCCTCAAACCGCCGAGCCTAAGGCGAACCACGGTGGGGCGGATCTTCGCTACTAGATGCGCGGCCGCCGACGGCGGCCGCGCCTAAGACAGCTTCTAAGGCCGCCCTTCAGAAAACTTGCTTCATCTCTCAAGACTTCGGCCTTAGAAGATGTCTAGGTCCGAAAACGGCCAGCAAACGTCAGCATCACGAGACATGATCGGTCGCAGACGGGCTTCACGCCCTGCGACCCACGCCTTATACCCACACGAGGAGAGACATGACTCGATTCGATCAAGCATCGCTTGCCACCCACTTCCGCGATCTCAACCTCGCCGGTCGCTTGCTACTGCCCAATGCCTGGGATGCCGCAAGCGCGCGCATCTTCGAAGAGGCCGGCTTCCCGGCCATTGGCACGACGAGCGCGGGAATCGCCTACGCCCGCGGACTCGGTGACGGTCAGCGGATCGGACGAGAGGCCATGGTTCGCGAGATTGCTTCCGTTGTCGCCGCGTGCGAGCGGCCGATCACCGCCGATATCGAGGCGGGTTACGGCCCCGCGCCCGCGGACGTCGCCGAGACCATCGACGCGGTGCTCGATGTCGGCGCCGTCGGCGTGAACCTGGAAGACAACACGGCCGGGATGGGCGAAGCGCCGCTCTTCAGTGTCGCAGATCAGGCAAGGCGGATCGCTGCGGCGCGATCGGCTGCCGAACAGCGAGGTATCCCTCTCGTGATCAATGCGCGAACCGACACGTTCTTGCTGGGCCTCGGCGCGGACCTCGACGAGCGGATTGCGATGACCGTTGTGCGAGGGCAGGCTTACCTCGAGGCTGGCGCCGATCTTGTGTTCGTCCCGCTGCTGGTCGATCCTGACGGGGTGCGGCGGCTGGTTGATGCGATCGACGGCCCCATCAGTCTGATGGCCCTGCCTGGCGCGCCGGCGGCCGAGGTGCTGTTCGCGGCCGGCGCCCGTCGCGTCAGCCTCGGTCAGATGGCGATGTTGGCGACGCTTGGCACGCTGCGGGACATCGCGAAAGAGCTTCGCGACACCGGAACCTGGACATCCATCGAGCGCAGCTTCTATGGGTTCGGTGAGGCGGAGGCGCTGTTCGCTCGCCGCACGTGACCGACCTGCGCTCACGGTATCAACCAGACCTTGCCGTCCTGGCGAAGGTGCACGACCGCGCCGCCGAAACCACGCGCTCGGATCTCGTACAGAGAATCCGTCACCTTCATCGACGGCCGGAACGCGAGCCCGTCCACGCGAATGCTGCCGACGTCGAGCGCCGACAGATCGGCGGCGTACCGGCCGTGTGCGGCGCGAAACTGCCGCTGGCGATAGTACAGGCGCCGCAGCGCCCACTTCACGCGATCGTTGGGATCTTCGACGAACGGCGTGGTGGTCCGACCGGCGTGCATGCCCGAGAACTGCACGACACCCCACCGCTCGGGCATGTGCATGTTGATCGCCCCCTGTGGGCTCCAGACCCAATTGTCCTCGGGCAGCGGCTTCCCGGTGCTCGGATCCAAGCGCTTGACGTAGGTGCCATTCTTGACGTCAGTCCGCCACTGGACGCGTGAGAAGTTGAGGCGCCACTGATCGCCGTTGCGCGGCGGCCTGCGACCCGGCGCCGCCTCGCGGAGGGCTTTCCATGGAATCGCCATCTCCACGACCCAGCCTTCGTCACGATCGCCGGGACGATTGATCGTGCCACGCAGATCGATGCCAACCCGGAGCCCTGGAATGTCCCATGCGTCGATCGGCGGACCGCCATCGCGGTAGGGCTGCAACAGCATCAGATCCCACACGGTACCGAGCGCATTCACCTCCAGCTCGTAGTAGGCATGTGTTTCGCCATCAGGGTCGATGAAGACCTCGAAGTCGTTGTCGCGAAAAATGACCGAGTCGCGCTCGGTGAGAGTGCCCCAGATGTCTGGCTCTTCCAGCTCCGCCGCGATGTAGAAGTGCTCATCGTCCCAGAGCATCTTCGCACGTGTGCGGAAGCGGGGACGGCCGTGGCCCTCGATATCGACGAAGGGATCGGACCATGGCGCCGCCCGCCAGGCCGCTTCGTCGAGCTGGCCGTCGAGGGTCATGCGCGAGGGCGCGCGATAGCAAATCGCCTGCCGCGGCGCGAACGGCAGCGTCTCGAAGTCTGCGCCCGGCTTCGATTGACCTTGAAGCCTGAACGCGACCAACAGCAAGAGGACGATCGAAAGTGCGGGGTGCTTCACTCGCGAAGGCTCGAATCGGTAACGGTGTCGCAGGGCGCCCATTCACCGGATGTACGTACACATCCTGTATCCATGCACGCTACCGCTTCGGCTGATATAGTCGTTCATGAGCAAACGACAATCGTGGAGTCAAGAAACAGGCGTGCCGCCGGTGGGACATCATCAAGCATCAAACAAAACCCTCCTCCTCCGTCATAAGCCGTTCGAGCTCCTGCCGCCCGACCTTCAGCAGCCCCCAAGTCCCCGCGACAACGCTAGTGGTTGCGCGTCGACTTCCCGTTTCGGCCAGATAGCGCTCGAGCGCTTCGCCGAGAATCTCGCTCACTTGCTTTTGCTGCAGCACAGATTCCAGCTTCGCTCGGCGAACGAGATGTTCGTCTAGAAGCGTCCTGATTTTTCGACGCGCCATGTCATGATGGTGCCTTTGATGGCAAGAATACGTCAAGCTTAGTACTGCATTTCGGAACGAAAGTGACGTATGGTTGCCTTCTTCAGACGGCCGGCAGCGGTAGGGTGTCGAGCTTCACCAGGGGCTGAGGCCGTTGCCTGCGCGTACGCGGGCCCGGTGGCACACGTCGCGATTCGTCTGATCCGGCCCAAAAAAGTCTTGACATGTTTCCAGGGTGTTGGCGCTGGTCTGTGCCCGATCGCGTGAGGATGCAGGGCTGCAGGCGTCAGCCGGGCGTACCAGCCGCTTGCAAGCGTGCGGGCGACATCCGACGTGGATCCCGTCGGGTTCGTGCGCGACGGGCGTGTTCTGAGACTCGAAAATCGCGTCCGTATAATGAGATATGACGACGCCGCTTCCCTCGTTCGATCACCTCTCCGATCAGGATCTGCTCCGCGAGGTGACCCGCCTCGCTGCCTGCGAACGCGATGCGACCGCGCGCCTCATCGCCTCCCTCGCCGCGCTCGATGCCCGGCGCCTCTATCTGGCCGAAGGCTGTGCCTCGCTCTTCACGTACTGCACGCAGATGTTGCGTCTCTCGGAGCACGCCGCGTACGACCGGATAGAAGTCGCGCGGGCCGCCCGCCGCTTCCCGGCGATCCTCACGCAGCTCGCCGCGGGGGCGGTCACGCTCACCACGATTCGGCTCCTCGCACCGCACCTGACCGACGAGAACCACGCGGCGCTCTTGGCGGAAGCGCAGCATGGTCGCAAGCGTGACGTCGAGCTGCTGGAACGAGTCCGGTACGCCGTGTGCGACCGCTCGTCGTCGCGCAGCCTCCTACGCCGGACCGGACGCGTCTTGCACCACGCGCGCCGTGACCGGCTCGTCGACGTCGTCAGGCCTCAGCGGCGTGATCGGTCGACGCGCCGTGTGTGTGGGATCAGGGATACCGGCTCGCCGTATCGCGAAGCGCGCCACCACGCCGGAGCCCGCGCGGCCGGCTGCATGAGCAGAAGGAAGTCGAGTGACCGAACGGATGTTACTCCCATCGAAACAGTTTCGCTGACAGCGCCGTGCACACGACGAATACCAATATCAGTGCCGCGATATCGAGTAGGTGCGCCGACCACGCGCTGCCGTTCCAGATCCCCTTGAGCAGCGACACCGCGTAGGTGAGCGGCACGAGGCGCGCGACCGTCTGCAGCGCGGTCGGTAGGGATTCGACGGGCACGAAGAGTCCCGAGATGGCGATCATCGGGTACAGGATGAGGCTCGCCATCGGCTGCGCGAAGCGCGCCGTCGGAACGATGCTGGCGATCAGGAAACCTGTTGAGAGGATGCTGGTCGTGCTCAAGAGCAGCGCAAGCGAAAAGCTGACCACTCGAACGTCGAGAGCCATCGGGTAATACCGCGCGCCGACGACGATCATCAACGCCAATGTGGCCGCGGTGAACACCAGCTTCACCACCACGTGCGCGGTGAGGATGGTCTCAGGCCGCAGCGGCGTGGCGCGGAGTCGCTTGAGGATGCCGCCCTCGCGGTAGATCGAGATAATCGTGATCAACGACAGCACCGCAGCAAGCGCGATGAGAATCGTCGCAAACACGGCCACGTCGACGCTCACGCCACTGGCGACGTCCGGAGAGCGCGCCGCGGCGCGTCGACCGAGCAGGCGGCCGAGCACCACGAAGACCAGCACCGGCATGCCGATCGCACCAACGACACCCAGCGGCTCCCGGAGGAAGATCTTGATCTCGAGCCAGGTCAGTTTCCCGAGTCCACGCAGCATGATGAGTCCAGCCGGGCCTAGTCGCGAATCGAGTGACCGGTCAGCTTGAGAAAGACGTCCTCGAGGTTCGGGAGCACCGTCCGGAAGTCGGTAACCCTGATCCGGTGCTCGGACAAGCAATCGATGACTTGGGTGACCATCCCCTCTCCCCGGCCGCGGATCGTGTACCGAGAGTCGCGGCGGCTCACCGCGTCAACGAGCGGGATCGTTCGAAAGCGCCCCTCGGCAGTCCGATCGTCTGTGGTCAGAACCACCGTTCGCTCGGGGCAGTGCCGACCGACGAGCCTTCCCGGTGTGTCGATATCGATGATCCGACCGTGCTCGATGATCGCTACTCGGTCGCACAACCGCTCCGCCTCCTCCATGAGGTGCGTCGTCAAGCAGACCGTCTTACCGCGCGCGCGGATGCCACGCACCAGGTCCCAGATCGCTCGCCTCGCCTGCGGGTCGAGCCCAGTGGTCAGCTCGTCGAGAAACACCACCTCGGGATCATTGATGAGCGCAAGGGCGATGAACAGCCGCTGCTTCTGGCCGCCCGAGAGCGTCATGAACCAGGCGTCCCGTTTGTCGGCAAGACCGAGCTGCTCCAGTAACCGATCGCCGTTCACCGTCTTTGGGTACAAGGAGGCCCAGAGATCGACCGCCTCCCACACCTTGACCCGCTTCTGGAGCTGCGCTTCTTGAAGCTGCACACCGATCCGGTTCTGCAGCCTGCGGGCGTCGCGGACAGGATCGAGCGCCAGAACCGAGATAGTTCCGCGGTCTGGCACGCGCAGTCCCTCGACGCACTCCATGGTGGTGGTCTTGCCGGCACCGTTGGGCCCGATGAGGCCAAAGATCTCACCTTCTTGAACGTCGAACGACACCTCGTCTACGGCAACGGTTGCGCCGTAGAGCTTGCGAATACCGGAAACCTGAACAACCGGCTGACGGATCATGACATCCTACGGAGACCCATGAACGGACCCGACAGAGGATAGTACGAGGATAGTACACTGGCGTCGACAGAGCGGAGAGACCATCAACGCCGGCCAGTAAGTGGAACGAGTGACTCATTCGCCCGGGCGGTGTCTGTACGGCATCAGCCGGCATATGATGTCAATCCCCAGGCACAGTTGTATTGACGCAGGAGGCGCTTCATGTTCACCGCCACGGCAAATCTCATCTTGCCCAGCACTGTCACAGGCTCTTGGCCGCGTCCGCGCTGGTTCGACGTCAGCACGTGGGGCAAGTCCCTCGACACCTGCATGATGGATGTCCACTTTCGCGAGAAGTTTCAGGACGCGCTCGCCGTCGTGATCAGCGATCAGGAACGGGCAGGCCTCGATCTGCTCACGCACGGCGACTATCACTGTGACGAGGACATGGCGGGCCGCGCCTGGCATCACTATCCGTTACAACGGTGGACCGGCTTCGAGGGGGACTACCTGCAATCCGACGAGACGCGCGCACCCTGGCTCCGCTACCCGCCGGGCACCCTCCTCAACGAGATCTACACGGGCTGGCGCTGGCCGCATGTCGTGGACACCATCGAGCACCGGCCCCTGGCGTACCCGAAGATCTGGCGCATCGCCCAGAGCAAGACAGCGAAGCCGGTTCGGTTCGGCACGTGCTGTTCACAGGTCATGGCGCTCTTCCTGGACATTCACACGCCCAAGTACCGCGACAAGCGCCAGGTCATCTGGGACATGGCGGAAGCCATGAACACGGAGCTGCTGGCGCTGCGCGACGCGGGCTGCCGGCTGATCCAGATTGAAGAGCCCACGTTCCATTTCATGGCGAACACATTTGGCAAGGATCACGACGAGGTCCGATTCCTCATCGAGGCCTTCAATCGCGAGGTGCAGGGCCTGGACGATGTGGAGCTGTGGATTCACACCTGCTGGGGAAATCCCAACATGCAACGGGTAATGGAGGACACGAGCTACGCCAACTCCATCGAGATTTATCTCGAGCGGTGTCGCGGCGACGTGTGGACCCTCGAGATGAAAGACCGCGACCAGAAGGACCTCGAGCTGCTTGCGCCATTTCGCGACGACCTCCGGAAGAAGATCTGCGTCGGCACTGTCAGTCACCGCACCTTGCAGGCCGACCGTGCCGAGGACGTCGCGGGCGAGATTCGGCGCGCGCTGAAGCACGTCCCCGTGGAGCAATTGATCGTATCGAGTGACTGCGGCTTCGGACGCCAGGGTTGCAACCGCGAGATCGCATTCTACAAGGCCACGGCGATTGCTCAGGGCTGCAACATCGTCCGTACCGAGCTTGGGTTGCCGACAACGGAGATTCCTGCCACCAATCCAATGTTGCAGATTGACGTCGTCGAGGGCTCAGCGGTCAGACCAGCAACGACCACCCAGTAAGGTCGTCTCCTACAGCGACGGGATCAAGACGGATTTGATGACGGAGCCATCATGCATCGCGTCGAACGCGTCGCGCCAGCCGCTGAGCCCGGTGCGAAGGCCCACGATCAGCTCGGGCTGCGTGAGACGATGGGCGATGAGATCGACAACGCGCTCCCAGACGGGATAGTTGTGACTGAAGGAGCCCTGCAGCCGGACGTTCTTTTGCACGAGCGGATTGAGATTGACGGGGACCGATTCAGGCGACCATCCCACCTTGACGATCTGCCCATCCGGCTTGACCAGTGACAACGCCACGTCGAGCGGCCGACTGGCACCGGTTGCATCACACACCAGATCGGCCCCGAGCGGATCGAGCGCACGCACCACGTCCTCGAGCCGCTCGGTATCTACGTTGACGGTGTGTGTAGCGCCCAGCGCCCGCGCCGTCTCGAGGCGGGGCGCGTCCACCGTTCGGCCCGCGACGACGAGCGGATGCGCACCGGAGAGCGCTGCCATGCGTGCACACAACAGGCCGATCGGTCCAGGCCCCAACATGACCGCGGTGTCGCCGGGCCGGATGTGGGCATTGACGCACATCGCCTGATACGCCACCGCATGCGGCTCAGCGAGGCACGCCAGGTCGAATGGTAGATCGTCGGGCACGGCGTGCAGACAGCGTGCGGGCACACGGACGAAGCGCGCCATTGCCCCATCCACGCCGTAGCCAAACCCCTTGCGCGACGGGCATAGGTTGTAGCGACCCGTGCGGCACATCAGACACGTACCGCAAATCACGGCCGCGGTCTCGCTCACGACGCGGTCGCCCTCGCGCACCGTCGTCACCGCGCGCCCCCGCGCCGCTACCGTGCCGGCAAACTCGTGGCCGAGGATGACCGGCGTCGCGACCGGCCAGGTATGGGTACACCACGCCTGATGCACGTCTGAGCCACACACCGACGCCGCGCCCACCTCGAGCAGCACGTCCTCGTCACGAATCGGCGGCATCGGCACCTCACGCAGCTCGACGGCGAGCGGCTCGAGGGCATAGTGGACAACCGCAGGCTGTGTTTGCATCATGGTCGAACCGCATCACGCACTACTTCGTGCGCACGCCGCCGGGCTGTCTGAGGGGCGTCCGCCGAATGGCGGCGCAGATCTCGCGCAGCGCGGCGCCAACGTCATTCCCGCTCACGCGAAACTCGTCCGCGTGAATCACGAGCGGCGCGCCCAGCACCACGAGTGGGGCCCCGTGCGCGGGGCAGGAAATCGCTTGCTGAATCGACAAGCCTCCGACGGCCTGGACCGGGATCGAGACGGCATCGACCACCGCTTCGAGCTCGTGGAGCGGGCTCAGGCCCGACACCATCCGCCGCTCGTCGTAACCGATGTGGTGGATGACGAAGTCGACGCCGAGCGACTGCAGCCAGCGCGCACAGCCCACGCGATCCTCCGCCGCGAGATTGTCGCCCATCACCTTCAGGCCATACTCGCGGGCCGCGTCCACCACCCGGCGGATCGTGGCTTCATGCGCACGCCCCATCACCACGACGAGGTTGGCACCCGCGCGGGCCATCATTTCGGCTTCGAGGTAGCCGCCATCCATGGTTTTCAGGTCGGCCACGATTGGATGATCGGGGAACCGCGCCCGGAGCGCCTTAACCGCCGACAACCCCTCCGCCAGCAGCAGCGGCGTGCCGGCTTCCAGCCAATCCACGCCGGCGTCCACGGCCAACGCCGCCGTCTCCAAGGCCTCGTCGATCGAGGTAACGTCCAGCGAAATCTGTACAACAGGAAACGTTAGGTGATCGAGATTGATGCCCATTTGTCTTTGAGAAACGTCACAGAGCGCGCAAGCTCGTCGAGACCGTTCATCCCATCCTCCACCGAGATCCAGCCATCGAACCCCACGCTCGACAGGATGCGGAAGATCGCATCGTAGTCGTTCAAGCCCTTGCCCGTCTCACCGTGCCTGAGCTCGTCAGCATAGCCAAGGCTGCCGTCCGCTTGTCGGAGGTCGTCGAGCGTTGCACCCGATGCGAGATACCGATCTGACGCGTGCATCGTCACGATCCGATGCTTCACCCGCTCGAGAAATGCGATCGGGTCGTAGCCGCCGACGGTCGCGTTCGAGGGGTCATACTGCACGCCGAAGAACGGCGAGTCGATGCGGTCGAGGATCTCGAGAAAAATGTCCTGCGGCTGCGCGAACTCGGGATAGCGCCAGCGGCCGTCCTTGTAGTGGTTTTCGAGGCAGAGGGTCACGCCTCGCCGCTCGGCGTGATCGAGTGATCTCGAGATGCCGTCGACCGTGCGGGTGATGCCCTCCGACCGCGTGAGCCCTGGATAGCGCTGGCCGCTCAAGGTCCGACAGTATCGCGCACCAAGCCGGACGGTGAGGTCGATGGCGGCGATCGGGATCCGGAAAAGCGGCCGGTTTGAGCAGGACGGTGTTGACGACCGAGAAGATGGCGGTGTTTGCGCCAATACCGAGCGCCAAGGCGGCCACGGCGGCGAGCGTGAAGCCCGGGCTCTGCAAAAGCCTGCGGCACGAGTATTTCGCATCCCCCAGGAGGTCTGTGACGGACATCAGACGGTCACCTCGATGCCGGAATAGAAGCTTGGACGAGAGAACGGGTTACGAGGTTGCACTTTTCAGGCATTGTGATCCTTGGACTCGGGTGAGAAGCATCGTCCGCCACCAGAACCCTGCCTGAGAGACGCGGTGCTCTCCGAATCGCTCGTCGTTAAGACCCGCCCTACTGCCAATTCTGGTTAGTTTCTCCGTGTCTCACAGTGTATCGCTCTGGATGTCTCGACGCGGCCGAGGCGATCCTGCAAGAGCTTACGCTGCTGGAGAAAGAGGAGGGACATGAACATTCTGCTGTGGGTTCTTCAAGGCCTATTGGCCGCACTTTTCGTAATGGCGGCAGTACCAAAGTTTTCATATTCGAGAAAGTCTCGCAGCAGGTCGCCTCGAACAACGCCCTTCCCCGTGAAATGTGGATGTGCATCGGCATCTTCGAACTGCTTTGCGCCGTGGGCCTGGTAATTCCGGCCGCGACGGGGAAATCCCCTGTGCGAGCCTGAGGCATCCGATTGAACAGCTTTCAGATCCAGTCCGGAGTTTGTAGGCATACTTCGGACCCGGACTCGAGAGCAGGACCCGCCTGGTGGGCCGCCGGTGGACGTGCGGCGGCATGGTCACGCCGATTTCCGCCGGCCGCCCATGCGACGGCCAGCAACGCGACTCGTTATCTACCGCACCGCTGAGGCGATCAATAATTCTGGCCAGGTCGATCGCGCGGACTCCTCCCCGGGTCCTGTCCGCGGACAGTGAGGTTGCGGACGATGCAAGGAGATCCCGCTCGCCCGACGTGCATCTCGATTCTCTGCGTCGAGGACCACCCGGTCTTCCGAGAAGGCCTGAGCACGATTATCGAGTCCCAACGCGACATGCGGCTCGTCGCGCAGGCCGCAAACGCCGAGGAAGCAATCGAAGCGCTCAGGCGGTACCGTCCCGACATCACGCTGATGGACGTGCGCCTGCCGGGCACAGACGGCATCGACGCGCTCGTTGCCATCCGCGGCGAGTTTCCCCGCGCCCGCATCATCATGCTGAGCACCTCCGACAGCGACGGAGAGATTCGCCGCGCCTTGCGATCTGGGGCGGCCAGCTACCTGCTGAAGAGCGCGCCGAAGAACGAGCTGCTGGCCGCGGTCCGCGCGGTCCACGCCGGCGGCCGTTATGTGCCGCCGGACGTCGCGGCACGCCTCGCGGAGCACCTGGGCGAGGACGACCTCACGCCGCGCGAGCTGGAGGTGCTCGGCCTGATCCGCGAGGGCTATCGCAACAAGCAGATCGCCGATCGGCTGTCGATCGCGGAGACCACGGTCAACTTTCACATCAAGAACCTGGTGGAGAAGCTCGGTGCGAACGATCGAGCCCACGCGGTCGCGATCGCGATCCGGCGTGGCCTGCTCCCGATGTGACGCCTACGCGCGCCGTACCACGGCACGTCGCGTCGTCCGCGGCATGGTCACGGTTTGCCTGCTGACGCTGGCCCCAGCATCGCCGGCTTCCGGGCTCGACCTCTATCAGCGCCTCGATCAGATGCACCACTCGGCGTGGTCGGCGAAGGAGGGCCTGACGGGCGAGCCGAATTGCCTCGCACAGACGACCGACGGCTATCTCTGGATCGGCACCAGCAACGGCCTGTATCGCTTCGACGGCGTTGCGTTCGAGCGCTATCAGCGGCAGGGCGGCGCACTGCCGGCGGTTGCCGTGTCCGCCCTCCTGGCCGTGCCGGACGGTGGTCTGTGGGTGGGCTATTCCCGTGGAGGCGCCACCTTCATCGGCTCGGACGGACGTCCCGTCAATTACACCGTCGACCAAGGGCTGCCCGTCGGAACGGTACGCTCCTTTGCGCGGGACCTCGACGGCGTGGTGTGGGTTGCCGCCGTGGGCGGCCTCGCGCGGCTCGATGCCGACCGTTGGCGAACAGTCCGTATGGACTGGAACTATCCGTGTCGATCGGCCTGGAGACTGTTCCTCGAGCGCGACGGCACGCTGTGGGTGGGTGCGGCGAGCCCGGACAGGATCCTCTACCTGCCGAAGGGGACGAGGAGGTTCAGAGACCTCGGCATCGCCACCAGCGCGGCGGGGTTCGCGCAGACAGGCGACAACACCATCGCCTTCGCCGACATGTTCTCCACCATCGTCCACGAGGTGCGCCGTGAAGTGGATGGCGCGGAAGCTCGGCGGACCATCGTGGAACTGCCGTCGCAGGGACTTGCGCTGGACCGAGACGGCGGCCTGTGGGTCGCAGGGGACGACATCACGCGTCTGCGCATCAGTGCCCCCTCAGGTGTGGGGTCCGACGGGCGTGTTCGACCCGCGGTCGAACGTTTCACGATCAAGGAGGGATTGTCCGGACGCTTGTCGAGGGATGTGCTCGTGGACCACGAAGGCAATGTGTGGGTCCTGACCCAGGGTGGCCTGGATCGATTCCGCCGCCGGAATCTCGCATGGAAAGCCGACACACAGCTCGCGCCAGGGGCGAGTCTCGTCAGCGACAAGAACGGAGAAGTCTGGGTGCTGTCGTACCTCCCCGCAGCGCTCAGGCGCGCCCGCGACGGCGCACCGGTTCCCAACGCGCCAGACACGCTGGATGTCGGGTTCCTGGATCCCGACGGCTCCGTCTGGCTCAGCACGACGCGTTCCTTCCTGCGGTGGACCGACGGGCGCTTCATCCAGATCCCTCCGCCCGACGAATTCTTCGAGCGCGCAGACTACTTCGCGGTCGCGGCCGCCGCGAAGGATCGTGCCGGCCGGTTGTGGGTGTCGATCAGCGGCCTCGGCGTGTTCTATCGCGAGGATGAGCAATGGACGTTCGTGCCGATCTTGCCGGGCCGTCCGGACTGGACCGCCGCCGCGGCGCATGTCGACGGTGCCGATCGCCTTTGGCTCGCGTATCGGGACGAGCTTGCCATGGTGGAACGCGGCAAGGTCCGCCTGTTCACGAAGGCCGACGGTCTCGACGTCGGGCCGCTCCTGGCGCTCGGCGGACGGGATCGACAGGTCTGGATCACCGGCGAGCAGGGATTGGCGTTCCTCCACGGTGATCGTTTCCACGTGGTCCAGAGGGCGAGCGGTATCAGGTTCGGCGCGGTGGCCGGGATCGTGGTATCACGGGATGGTGTCTGGTTAAGTGCCGCGATCGGCATCGTGCGCATCCCCGCTGCCGAGGTTCAGCGGCTGCTGGGCGACCCCGAACATCGGGTGCAGTACGAGTTGTTCGATCTAGTGAGCGATCTGCCGGAGGCGTTGATGGTCCGCGGCACCACCCGGGCTTTTGCACCCGTCGTGGAGGGCGCGGACGGCGTGCTCTGGTTCCTGACGAACGGTGGTCTTGCCACGGTGGATCCCCGCAAGATCGTCCGGAATACGCTTCAGCCGCCCGTCCTCGTCCGGACCGTGACTGCTGACGACAAGACCTACTCGCCACAAGGCGCGGCGACGCTGCCGCCGCTCACGAGGACGATTCGCATCGACTACACAGCGCTCAGCCTGTCCATCCCGGAGCGCGTCAGGTTCCGCTACCGGCTCGAAGGCTGGGAAACGGACTGGCACGACGCGGGCACGCGGCGCACGGTGTTCTACACCGACCTGCGGCCAGGCCGCTATGTGTTTCGCGTGCTGGCCTGCAACAACGACGGCGTGTGGAACGAGGCCGGCGCGACGTTCGCGTTCACCGTTGCGCCAGCCTGGTACCAGACGATGTGGTTCCAAGGCCTCATGGCTGCGTGCCTGCTCGCATCCGTGGCGACGCTCTACCGAGTACGGCTGCGGCGGGTGTCCGCGGCGCTCAGCGCGAAGTTCGATGAGCGGCTCGCGGAGCGCACGCGTATCGCGCGCGAGCTACACGACACGCTGCTGCAGACGGTCCAGGGCAGCAAGATGGTCGCCGAGGACGCGCTCGATCGCCTGGGGGATGCTGACCACATGCGCCGCGCCATGGAGCGGCTGTCGGACTGGCTCGGTC
Source organism: Luteitalea sp. (assembly GCA_009377495.1). GTDB lineage: Bacteria > Acidobacteriota > Vicinamibacteria > Vicinamibacterales > Vicinamibacteraceae > WHTT01. The sequence continues at coordinate 46,014 of WHTZ01000016.1, read as the reverse complement.
GAGCCGTAGACGAGGGCCGGGCGGCGCTGAACTCGTTGCGGGCGTCGACCGTCGCCGTGAACGATCTGGCGGAATCACTCAGGGCCGCCGCAGACAGCCCGACGAAGCCTCCGACGCTGACCCTCTCGGTCGGCGTCCGGGGCGAGTCCCGCGACCTCCATCCGATCGTGCGCGACGAGATCTACCGCATCGGGTATGAGGCGATCCGCAACGCCTACGCGCACTCGAAGGCGACGCGGCTCGACATCGAGATCGAGTACGCGCGCGACCTCTTCCTGCGGATCACCGACAACGGTATCGGCATCGACCCAGCGATCGCCGGCTCCGGCAAGCACGGGCGCTTCGGGCTCCCAGGCATGCGCGAGCGCGCGGCGAACATCGGGGCTACGCTCACGGTCGTCGGCTCCGCCTCGGGGACGTCAATCTCGCTCGTCGCTCCGGGCGCCAACGTGTTCCGGAGCGGTCCGACCTCGCCTTCCCACTAGCGTCGTATCTCCCACCTGCAGAAAAACACAGGCGCGCACCTGCAGTGATTGAGGTTCTCACGGGCCGGCGCGACGACTATTCTCGCGTGTGTCCGGAAGCCACGGGAGAACACACGATGTCACTGACGGAGGATCGAGCGCGCGCGGTGATTGCCGCCGCGGAGTCGAAGGCATGGGAAATCGGCGTACCGGTGGTCGTTGCCGTCCTTGACGAAGGCGTCCACTTGAAGGCCTTCAGCCGCATGGATGGTGCACCGCTCGCGTCCATCGATATCGCAATGAAGAAGGCCAGAACGGCGGCGCTGTTCGGGGCCAAGAGCGAGGAGGTGTGGGAGTACTGCAAGCCCGGCGGCCCCGCACCAGGCCTCGAGCTCACCAACGGCGGACTCGTCCCCTTCGGTGGAGGTGTTCCACTGAAGGCCGGCGGCGAACTGGTCGGCGCGGTCGGCGTGTCTGGCGGTGCCGTCGTACAGGACCTCGAGATCGCTGAGGCGGCGGCGGCTGCGTTCGCCACCAGTCCGTCTCACGCGTAGCCATCACGAAAGGAGAAGCCAATGTCCAAGACGATTCTCATCACGGGGGCCGGTTCCGGCTTCGGCGAAGGCGCCGCAATCGGCATGGCCAGAAACGGCCACCAGGTCATCGCCACGGCGCAGATCTCGCCGCAGGTGGCGGCGCTTCGACGCAAGGTCGACGAGCTCGGCCTCAAGAACCTCCAGGTGGAGAAGCTGGATCTCCTCGATCCGTACGACGTCGCACAGGCCCAGACCTGGGACATCGACGTGCTGTTCAACAACGCCGGAGTCGGCGAGGCCGGACCGGTGAGCGAGATTCCAGTCGATCTGGTGCGACGCAACTTCGAGGTGAACGTCTACGCGCCCCTTGCGCTCACCCAGGGCTTCATCCGGAAGTGGATCCAGCAGAAGAAGGCCGGGAAGATCGTCTTCACGTCCTCGATGGGTGGGCTCTTCACGCCGCCCGGGTACGGCGTATATGTTTCGACCAAGCACGCGCTCGAGGCGCTCGCCGAGTCTATGCAGCAAGAGCTCAAGCCGTTCGGCATCAAGGTGCAGACGATCAACCCGGGCGCCTATCTCACGGGCTACAACGAGACGATGGCGGATTCAGCCTTCCGGTGGCTGGACGACTCGCGCCACTTCACCAAGCGCGCCGCGATGCGCGCCACGTTCGACAGCCTGCTGGGCACGCCGGAGGGGCGGCTCGATCCAGCGGAGATGATCGCTCAGATGATCGAGATTGTGCCGGCCGATACGGGCAAGTTCCGCAACGTGGTTCCGCAGTTCGTGGAGGACATGCTGAAGAAGCACCAATGCGAGGCCTGGAACAATCAGATCTAGCAGCACACGTCGGAAAGGGGCATACCGTGCGCAACCTGGTCCTGGTTCCGGTGGTCCTCACACTGACCACCCAGCTCGGAGGGGTCGTGATGGCTCAGTCGAATATCGGCATCACGGAATCGCGAAACAAGGCGATCGTCGAGGCCAGCTTCAATGCCTGGAGGGACGGCACGGGGAGCCCCTTCGATCTCCTGACCAACGACGCGACCTGGACGATCGTCGGCCGTTCGGTCGTCGCGAAGACGTATGAGAACCGCGACGAGTTCATGCGCGACGTCATTCGGCCGTTCAACGCGCGCATGCGCGAGCCGCTGAAGCCCGTGATTCGCCGCATCTACACCGATGGGGATGCCGTCATCGTGTTCTTCGACGCCAGAGGCACGGCACGAGACGGCAAACCGTACGTCAACACCTACGCGTGGTTGCTCGAGATGCGTGATGAGAGGGTGGTTGCGGCGTCGGCGTTCTTCGACAGCCTCGAGCTCAACGAGCTGTGGGCGCGCGTGGCACCCGCTACCCCGGAATAGGACATCGGCACCGATTCTGACGAAGGAAGGAACCCATGAATCCGATCACGACCAAGGACGGCACGCGCATCTACTTCAAGGACTGGGGCGCCGGGCAGCCGGTGGTCTTCAGCCACGGATGGCCGCTGAGCGCCGATGCATGGGAGGACCAGATGATGTTCCTGGCGGCGCGCGGCTTCCGCTGCATCGCCCACGATCGTCGCGGCCACGGGCGATCGAGCCAGCCCTGGACCGGTCACGACATGGACACGTATGCCGACGATCTTGCCGCGCTGGTCGAAGTGCTGGACCTGAAGGATGCAATCCACGTTGGCCACTCGACGGGCGGTGGGGAAGTCGCGCGCTATATCGGGCGGCACGGCACCGAGCGCGTCGAGAAGGCCGTGCTGATCAGCGCCATCACGCCGCTCATGCTCCAGACGCCTGCCAACCCCGGGGGCCTCCCGATCGAGGTGTTCGACGACCTTCGCGCGGCCGTGCAGAAGGATCGCTCGCAGTTCTTCAAGGATCTGAGCGGGCCGTTCTATGGCGCCAATCGCGATGGCGCGACGGTGTCGCAGGGTCTCCGCGACACGTTCTGGCTGCAGGGCATGCAGGCCGGTCTCAACGCCGTCTACGAGTGCATCAAGGTCTTCTCCGAGACGGACCTGACCGAGGACCTGAAGAAGATGGACGTGCCGACGCTGATTCTGCACGGAGACGACGATCAGATCGTGCCGATCGCTGACTCGGCGCTGCTGGCAGCGAAGATCGTGCCGAACGCCACCCTGCGGGTCTACAAGGGCGCGCCGCACGGTATGCCGTCGACGCTCAAGGATCGCATCAACGCAGACCTGCTTGCCTTCTTCCGTGAGGGGACAGTCGCCGCGGCCTGAGCGCCGGTGACGGAACGGAGTTGCACATGGCGACGGGCCTTCTCTTGCTGCGAGTGACCCTCGGGCTGACCCTCGCGGCACACGGTACCCAGAAGCTGTTCGGGTGGTTTGGCGGGCTCGGGCATTTGCCTCGCCCGTCGAATCGTGCATACAATCCGTTTCGCGTGACAGGACGCACCCCGTCCGCGGGAAGGGCTGAGCCCACCTGAGCTAAGCCTCGGTCACAATCTGCGATCTTCTTTCAGCCCGTCGAGCGGACGCGGGCGATATCCGAAAGGAGATCGTATGTCCGTTCCCCCTCAGCGGCGTCTGCCGGAACGTCCGTCGCTCGAGCAGCTCCGCAAGCAAGCCAAGGAACATCTCGACACGCTGCGCGCCGCCGATCCATCGGTGAGTTTGGCTGCGGCGCAGCACGCGCTTGCGCGCGAGTACGGTTTCGACAGTTGGCCGACGCTGGTACACCACGTCGAGTCCATGCAGCCGGCGAACCGCATGCTGCAACCAGCCGAGCTGAAATCCGATCAAAAACTCTTGTGGTCGCCCGGGCGCGGCACCGATGTGTGGGCGCTCATTCAGGCGTGTACGTCAGGGGATCTCGAAGCCGTACAAGCGCTCATCGCAAAAGATTCGTCGCTGGCGCGGTCGCACTACGACTATCGCAAGCCGCTCTACTTCGCCGTGCGCGAGAACCGCATAGATGTCGTGCGATTCCTACTCGAACACAATCGCAACCCGCTGGATCTCTGGGTCGACGATGATCCTCTCGAGATTGCACGCGATCGCGGCTACACGGAGATGGAACAGCTGCTGACGCACACGCTCGAAACGAGGTTCAACGCCTCGCCGAAGGGGGAGCCGGTCGCGTTGGCGCTGCGGGATCACGACCTGAAGCGGATGCGCGAGCTGCTCGATGCGCAGCCGGAGCTCGTCGCCAAAGGCGACAGGCGATCCAACCAGCCGATCCATTGGGCCACGATGACGCGACAGCTCGACGCGATCGACGAGCTGCTGCGGCGCGGCGCGGACATCAACGCTCAGAGAATGGACGGCGCTCGGCCAATTCACCTCACCAACGGTGACTACTTCTACCGCGGTTGGCGCGATGTGCCACGTAATTGGCCGGTGACTCCCGCACACGTCATGACGCACCTCAAGGCGCGCGGCGCGTTCATCGATCTGCCGACTGCGTGTCACACCGGCGACATCGAGCGCGTGCGCGAATTGCTCCAGCAGGATCGGTCGCTGGCAAACAAGATTGGAGAGCACGAGGGTTACTACCTCGGCGCCGGCGCGCCGCTGTCAAATGCCGCCGCCGTCGGGCGCATGGACATCGTGCAGTTGCTTCTCGATCACGGCGCTGACGCCAATCTGCCCGAAGAGCAGTTTGCGCCCAAGGGCAAGGCGCTCTACTCGGCCGTCTATCACGGACACTACGAGATCGCGAAGCTCCTCCTCGAGCGCGGCGCGTTTCCGAATCCGCCTGTCGAAAGCTCGGGTGACGCGCTGTGGGTGTCGCGGGAATGGCGCCCCCACAAGCGCATGGAGCAGTTGCTCCTTTCGTACGGCGCCACGCCGCCGCCGCAGGAACACCGGGAGGAAGACTGGCCAACGCGCGCGCACAACTGGCTGCGCATGTCGCCGCTCCACGAGGCGGCGCGCAAGGGCGATTTGCAGGAGGCGAAGAAACTGCTCAAATCTGGCGCCGATCTGACGGCGCGTGACGAGCACCTCCGTTCGACGCCGCTCGCCTGGGCGGCCAAGTACGGTCAGCTCGAGATGGTCAAGTTCCTGCTCCGACGTGGCGCGCCGAAGAGCCTGCCCGACGATCCGCCATGGGCCACGCCGCTCGCGTGGGCCATCAGGCGCGGGCACGACAAGATCGCAAAACTGCTCTCCTAGCTTACGGTGCGGGCTGTACGCCCGTCTGATAGGAGGCGAACCGGCGATCGAAGCTTCGTACAGGGATGTTGTCGCACGCGAGACCGCGCAGGCTGTCCGAGGAGTCGATATGAATCTCGGACAGCCGATCGAAGTGCGGGCGACCGTGTGAGATCGGCGCTGTGTATGGACGCTGGATCGCGCGCCAAGTAGTCGGTCCTAGTCCGACGGGGTCTCTGCGATCGCCTTGATCCGACACAGCTTCCTCCCACAGCGCTCGTCCCAAGGCGTGACGTCCTCACGAATCCTCAGTTTTCGACCCGATTCTTAGAGGTATTTTGGAGGCGGCGGTACACAGTGCCCGCCGCCGATTCCGAAGAACGTTCCCGCCGCCTCCAAGGTCTCCCGCCGCGTCGACGTGGAGGAGTCTTGGAGGCGGCGGGTGCCGTTTCGTGCCGCCGTCTCTGTCCCTGCGCGAGGGTGGAGAGACGTCCAGCCCGGCTCAAAAGACGAAAGCCGACTACAAAGAAACTGTCTACAAGGAAACTGTCTTGACTTAACTGGAATCTTGACTGGAATCTGATATGTAGACTAAAATATAGATGTTAATTATAGGAGTGCCGCCGTGAACATCCCTGAGCTCAAACTGAAGCAGGCCTCCGTCGTGGCGGACGTCCCTCCCAAGGAGCTCCAGAATCTGGTCCAGTTCAAGGTGATTCGCCCCAAGCGTCGCGGGAGGGCCTATTGGTTCGACCGCGACACCCTGCTGCAAGCCAAGTGTGCGTTTTACCTCAAGGAAACGTTAGGCGCCTCCACCGAGTACCTGGCCGGCTTCGTGCGGGCGCTGGCCGGCCGGCGAGACCTCACGAAGGAACGTGCGTCGGTGCGCATCGAGTCGAGCCCGCGGCCTGGCCTGCCGCCGGTCGGCATCATCGTGCCCGTCGGGATGCTTCGCAGGGCGCTCGAGGCGCGCATACCGCTCGCGGCGGTGGCGAAGGACGTTCCCCCTGGCCGCCGACGCCCAGGATGGAAGCAGGAATTCCTGCGAAGTCTGCGGGATGCCGCTCAGGAGATGCCCGAACTATCGGAAGAGCAGATCCTGAGCGTGGTCCGACAGCACCGCCGAACGCGCGGCAGGCCGGAGATCGCGGTTGCGGCGAAAGGGTGAACGCCGCCGTAGGCCGCGCGGCGTTGTCGATACGTCGGTCCTGGTCGCCGGCATTTCGGGTTTCCGGCGGGTGCGTTTGGCCCGGGCCAACAAAAGCGCGCAGCTGATCCGCGCGTGGGTCGACCGCCGATCGTTCGTCTGGCTGGTCTCCAAAGAGATTCTCGACGAATACCGGGACGTACTTCGCCGGGTGCGAGTACGCCGAGGGACTGTGGGCCGCGTGCTCAACTTGCTGGCCGAAGGGGCTGAGCTTATTGCTAGTGGTCGATCGCGCCACCTCTCGCCTGACCCTGGTGACGAACCGTTCTGCACGTGCGCAGAAGACGGCAGCGCAGACTTCATCACCACGTTGAATCCGAGCGAGGATCGCCGAAGCGTTGCGCGAGAGCCAGAGGGACAAAGAGCGCTACCACCGAACGGTCGTGATGCAGTTGCAGCAGCAGTACCTCGCCATTCAGTCGAAGCTCGACAAGGCGTACGACGACCGCCTGGGCGGACGAATCAGCGACGAACTGTGGCTCAGAAAGTCCGCAGAGTGGGAGGCTGAGCTCGCTTCCACCCGGCGCGAGACGGCACGCCACGAACGCGCCAGCCACGATTACGCGGCCACGGGGTCGAAGATTCTAGAACTCGCGACAAATGCCCACAATCTGTTCATTCGGCAGGATCCACGTGAACAGGCGCGCTTGCTGAAAACGCTAGTATCGAACTCGACGTTCGACCGCGGAAGTCTTTCAGTCGCTTACGTTAAGCCGTTCGATCTACTGGCAGAAGGGAACGAAACAGGAGATTGGCTGGGAGGCAGGGATTCGAGCCCAGTCGCGATGAGCCGAAGGCGAATCGGCTGCGCCTGAAGACGGACCGAGCAGCCCACGCCCCGAGCCGGAGGCGAGGGAAGTGGGCTGGGTGTTAGGGACGGAATTCGCAACTGGCTGATCACCGCGGCATGACGGCGAAGCTTCCCAACTCTCTGACCACGAACCACTTTGAGGAGACGACGCCTCGACGCGACTCCACGAGCGTCCGAGATCTGTATACAAATATCGGACAAAACGAACGCCCCGGGCAGCAGATCTCGACTTGCATCGGCAAACGCGCACTTGCCCGGATCTGGGCAATCTGTCACGCGACGGAGAGCTTCCTACCCTTCGCGCAGTACGGCCGCAGGATCAAGCCGGGCGGCGCGCCGCGCCGGCAGCCAGGCGGCCAGCACACCCCCAGCAACCAGCACCCCAGCCGCGCCCACGAACGTCGCCGGATCGCGGGCCTCCACCTGAAACAATAACGGCCCCACAAACTGCGCCGCCCAGAGGCTGCCTGCCAGGCCGAGCGCGAGTCCGACCACGATTAAGACGCCAACGCGACGAAGCACGAGACGCACGATCCCGGCAGGCTGCGCACCCAGCGCCATGCGGAGACCGATCTCGCCCTGGCGCGTGCGCACGGCTTGCGCGACGATGCCGTAGAGCCCGATGCCGGCCAGCAGAAGGGCGAGCCCGCCGAAGAAGCTCGAGAGCATGGCGATGAGGCGTTCCTGCGTGACGGTCGCGTCGATGAACTGATCGAAGGTCCTGACGGTGAATGCAACGGTCGGCTCGGTCCGCGCGAGTGCGGCCGCAACATCGCGCTCCACCGCGGCTCGCTGGCCGTGAGCCGCGTTGATGGTCAGGACTACGGTTTCCCTGAAGTCCTCGGGGTCGATCTGCGCGAGTGGCTCGTACATCGTGGCCATCATGCCGTCGCGCGTCGACGTATAGACACTGTCGCCAACAAGCCCGACGATCTCGTAGCGCCTCTCGCCGTTCGACAGGCCAATGCGTACGGTCCGGCCGATGGGCTGCTGGCCGAGCCGATAGCGGCGCACGAATGCTTGGTTGACAATGGCAACAAGCGGCGCGCCGACGCGATCGCCGTCGGTGAAGTCCCTGCCGTTCACGAGCGGTGTCCCCATGGTTTCGAACCAGCCCGGGGTTGTGGCATTGCGCCAGAGTCGCTGATCGCTCCGATCCTCAACAGGCATGGGCCCATCGTCGATCGCAATCCGGTTGGCTCCCCAGCCCCCGCCGGTGAGCAGCGGCACCCTGGATAGCGATGCTGACCTCACACCGGGCACGGCCGCCGCGGCGGCGCGCAGGCGCTCGGCCCGTGGACCGCGTTGTTCAATCGGCGCATCACTCGACTGCAGCTCCGCGACCAGCAGAGGCTCTGGCACGAAGCCGAGCGGCAGTTGGTTGAGCGATGCGAACGAGCGGAGAAAGAGCCCGGCGGCCGTGACCAGTATCAGCGACACGGCAATCTGCGCGACGGCGAGCGTGCCGCGGACGGCGAAGCGACGGTCGCCGGCAAGGCCTCGACCTGCATCCTTCAACGCCTCACCGGCGGCAACGCTCTGTAATCCGAGCACCGGCGCCACGCCGGCGACAATCGCTGACGCGCAGGCGAGCGCCGCGGTGAATCCGAGCACGCGCCAATCGAGCACGAGCTCCAGCGATACGTTGCTCTCCCACGTGGTCAACTGCCGGACGAGGAGGGCGCCGCTCCAACTCGCGAAGACCAGTCCGAGGGCCGCACCGGCCATCGCCACGATCAGGCTCTCGGTGAAGAGCAGCCGCGCGAGCCGCCCGCGTGAGCCGCCAAGCGCCATCCTCACGCTGAGCTCGCGGCGCCGGGCCAGCGCGCGCGCGACGAGCAGACTGGCGATGTTCGTGCAAGCAACGAGCAGCAGGAGGCCCACGGCCACGACCATCGCGAAGAGCGGGGTTTCGAATTGTGTGCGCAGCGACGACCTGCCGGTCGTCGCCGCGGCCAGGGTCAATGGATTGGTGAGATAGCGCGCGGCTCTTGCTCCCACCACACCGCTCACCGTCGCGGCGCGGATCTGCGGCTGCACGCCGCGGAGCGCGGCATTCGCCTGCTCGAGGCTCTGCCCTGGCTTCAGCCGCACCATCATGTCGAGCCACGCCGAGTCGACGGCTGCCAACAAGCTTTCCTGACCTCGAATGCGTGGCTCGGCGGCAAATGGCAGCATCACGTCCGTCATCCGCCCGACGTCCACGCCGAAGAACCCCGGTGGCATCACGCCGATGATGGTGAATGCCCTGCGCTGCAGCGTGACCCGACGTCCGACCACGTCATCGGCGCCGGCAAAATGCTCACGCCAGAATCGATGGCTGATGACGGCCACGGAGCCATCCATTGCACCGACACCGTCATCGGCCGGAGTGAGCATGCGACCACGTACGGCCGACACACCCAGCACCTCGAAGAAGCGTCCGCTCACGTAGGCACCGTCCACAAATGCGCTCTGCCCCCCGCGGGACAGATCGAATCTCTCGCCGGACCACGCGAAGGCTCCGTCGAACAGGTCGTTCTCGCGAGCCCTGATCTCCGCCCAGACCGGGTAGGACCACCCTCCATCGGTGAGCAGCGCCAGACGGCTCGGGTCGCGCACTGGCAGCGGGCGCAGGATGAGACCGTTGAAGATCGAGAAAAGCGCAGTATTGGCGCCGATGCCCAGGGCCAGAGTCGCGATGGCGACGAGCGTGAAAACCGGGTTCTTGCTCAAGCCGCGAACCGCGATCCGGATGTCCTGCCACAGCTGATCGACAGCGCGCGACACCCACACGTCCCGCACCTCCTCGACGGCAAGCGTCACGTTGCCCATGGCCCGTTGGCTTGCCCACGCCGCGTCGCCGGAATCGAGGCCGTCACGCTCCAACGCGGCCTGTCGGAGGGCGCGATGCGTCTCGATCTCCTCGCGCAAGTCAGCGTCGTGTCGCGAGCGGCGAAGTAGGTGCAGCAGACCGCGAAGGAATCTGTTCATGACACCGGCCTCTTCAAGTCGTCCCCAACACCCGCTGAATCACACCGACCATGCGGTCGAACTCGGCACGTTCGGCGGCGAGCTGCTTGCGGCCGGCCGCGGTCAGCGTGTAGTAGCGCGCGCGGCGATTGTTCTCCGATGTGCCCCACTCAGCCTTCACCCAGCCGTTGAGGAGCAACCGCTGGAGCGCGGGATACAGCGCGCTCTCGCCGACGCGCAACACGTCGTCGGACGCCTGGCGCAGGTGCTCGACGATGCCATAGCCATGTGTGGCTCCACTGACGAGCGTCTTCAGGATCAGGAGCTCGAGCGTGCCCGGCAGGAGATCGGAAGGAGTATTGGTGAGTCCCATCAGCTCTTGATGGGACTATATCGTCGAGGGCGACGCTCCGTCAACTGCCATCAATGGGTGAGGGGACAATCATGCGTCATGTGCCATTGGTCCCGCGTGGGAGGCCTAAGCCCGGCCTAAGCCGGGACTAGCCAAGTCACAGGATGTTCGAGCTTCACGGCAAGGCGAGGAGCTTGTCGTGGACGGTGGCCTTTCGCAGTTGTGAGCGAGACGCCGCCGGCAAGACCCAGGGCGAGCCGGCGCCCGCAAGCCGACCGCGTCGACCGTGTTGATCGAGACGTTGCTGTAAGGTTCCGCGCCTAATCTGCGTTCTAGCAGATGTAGAGAGGGGGCATACGACTGAGCTGGCTGGGTGTTAGGGACGGAATTCGCAACTGGCTGGTCTCCGCGGCGTGATCGAGCATCCGTCACAACTGATTGAGCGGGCTTTAGATTCAGGCGTAGGGCTTCCGATCAGTCGTCCGAAATATGTAGACATACTTCGGACAGGCGTTGGCGATGGACGATCGACGGCCCGCAGCTCGGCAATGCGCTCGCGGTAGCCTGCCCCCGGCAGAGCTGTGATTCCTCTAGGCAGGTCCCTGTAGGAGAACGTGGCCATCGGGGCGGACCCATAGCGGAAGAGCGGCTGGTCTGCGCATCTCCCGAATGACCTCGAGGAGGCTGGGTCTAGTCGCGGCGGCTTCCTCTCGCGCGGTCGCGATGCGCTTGCGGCGCGACTGCTCGCGGAAAGCCAGCACAATCGTTCTCATCTCAGAGGCAACAACCGCACGGCCGACGCGTTTACGTAGGGCGTTGATTCTTCGACTGTGACAACGGCCTAGCCGTCGGCCGCTGCCACATGGACACGGTTGCTTATTCGCGCGTCGTCTCTTCGTGGCGGCCAGCGTGCAATAGCGGAAGGCAAGGTCCAAGTCGTCGACGCCGAGCAGACCGGCCAGATCCTGGAGCGAGCCGAGCTCGCCGTGTGCCAGTTCTCCGAAGGGCGGCGCGCCGTGCTTCACCGAATACGAATAGCCCTAGAGGTACGGGATCACGCAGCGCTCGACGAAGCGAAGAAGCGACGGTGACCCGCCCATCTGCAGCCGCAGCCCCACGCGTGATCCGAGGCAAAGCGCGCCGTTCCTCAGCTTGTGGTAGTCGCGCGGTATGCGCCCGCCCGTCTCCCACGCCAGCGCCATTCGCTCCTGAAAATTCTCCGGAGCCTCTATGCGAACGTCAAAGCCATCCTCGATGACCTCGGTCTTTTTGCCGTTCGCACAGAACCTCAACGTTCCCTCAACGCGCAAAGCCATCGACCCGGACGGAACCAACCGCAATCCGGGATAGCGCACAAGGAGCGCCGCGATCTCGCTCTTGCGAAATCGCTCCGCGACAGTCTCAGTCAAGGCTTCCCCACGGGCGCGACGGCGAGGAGATCTGAACCCTCGGTGCCGGAGACGTGACGATGATGGCCGGCGCGGCCGATGCGAGCCCCAGGCTCCTGAGATGATCGTCCCGCAGGTCAACCTGGAACGAGCGCTTCGTCGCGGCCCTGAGCGCGACCGGGTCCCTCAACGCCGGCAATGTCTCGAAATCCCGGGACGCCTGGCTGTGCCACTGCAGGAAACTCAGCTCGAGCCGTGGGTCCTTCGACCACTTGTCGGCGTAGTCTTCATCCGGATGCGTCGGGTTGGGAACGCGGGGCCGCTCCGCACGCAGGTACCTCAGCATTCGTGCCAGAATGCCGCGCACGGCGTCGTAAACATCCGCTTCGCCGTCATACGCGTGCCCGGCGAGGTTCGTCAGAACCATAGAGAGCGGCGCCACGTCCGGGTTGTCCACGAACATCACGTCGCGGTGGCGCTTCAGCAACTGGATGGCGCGCTGCAGCGGCGTCTTCAATTCATAGGTCGGAACGTCTTCGACTGCGGCGTACAGCCGGCGCTGAACCAGCTCGCGCCGCCGCACGTCCGCGAAGGTGCCCATCCGTGACTCGAGCCACCGGGCGAAGCCGCGCGGGTTGCTCGTCAGCCAGAGCGTCGTCGACTTCGCGTAGGCCGGATGCCGCTTGTCCGTGATCGCGATGGCGCGCCTGGCCCACTCCTCAGGGACATCGCGCATGCGCAGTGTGCGGACGAAGCTCTCCTCCTCCGCCAGCGACGGCAACGAATCGAGATGGAAGTTCACCTCGTCGGCGTACGGCAGCCGCCAGCACCGCTTCTTCTCCTCCGGCGGTGCGAGCATGCCGTGCGCGGTCGCGTAGTCCTGGATCTCCAGCCCGTAGAGCTCCTTGAGGCGCTTTTGCGTGATCGTCGCTTTGGACAGCATCAGGGTCGTGACGTTGTCGAGGTCGTAGACCGCGTCCGCGGCGAGCGGCCTGACGACGGTGCCGAGCCGGAACGAGCCCTGCGGTGACACGTGGGGACTGAACTCGCGAAGGCGCGAACCGTCGCGGCACAGCCATTCGCCGAGCGAACGGTGGCGGCTCACTGCGCGCTCGTAGAGTGATGGTGGGATGTCGAGGCTCTCGACGAGCAGCTCGAAGAACTGTCGGCCGATTCCGGTGTCAGTCAGCATAGTCGTTACTCCTTCGGATCGATCTCAAGCGCGGGCACAAACCCGCCGAGCGCACCGACCTGGTCGTAGATGCGCCACGGCATTTCGGCTTTGGGCGACCGCGCGCGCCCAAGTTCGACCGCAAGGGACACGGGCATGACCGGGAACACATGGAGCAGCGTGTCCTGACCGTGCACTGCCTTGATCTCGTCAAACATTCGGCTGAAGAGCCCGCGCATCTCGGAAAGCTGCGCCGGCGACTTCACGATCTCCTTGTGCGGAGACGGCACCGTCAGCGTCCAGATCGCGGCGTTCGGATCGAGAACCGAGGTGATCCGATCGGCCGTGACCGGTGCGCTGAACGCAAGCACGAGCGCGGGCGGCCCGTTCGTCGACGACGGCCGCCGGATCTCGACCTCAGGTGCCGCAGGTGCCTGCGCCGGCCATCTCCACGACGGAGCCGGTTCGCGGTGGAGCTGGTAGACATCGGCGCGCACGATGTCGCCGAGCAGCGCGCCGAGCCTGATGAGCAGCGGCTGCGCCGCTAGCGCAAAGACAGAGAGGTGCTTGATCTCGCCGCTCCTGATGCGCCGGCGGACGTGCTCGTAGTCGGTTTCCAGGTTCTCGTGCGCCGGGTCCCAGAACAACGCCTTCTTGGCTTCCGAGAGCACGCTGTTCCGTACGCCGAGTTCAATCGCGCGGTCTTCTGCGGGATACCAGTGCGGGAAGACGGCATCCACCGCCTGGGTGTAGTGGAGCGGCCCGTGGTGGTCGCCGATGTTCGAGCCAAAGAGAAGGATGTGGCTGCTCTTCTCAGGCCCGATGCCGGTGACACGGGCAACGCGCCCCTCGTGGGCAGCCTTCCACTGCTGCAGCTGCGCAACGGTATAGCGGCCGCTGTTCCAGTTCTTGTCGATCGTCTTGTGGCAGATGTCGCAGACGAGAATCAGGTTCTCAAGCGCGTTCAGTCGCTTCGCGTCGATACCACGATTGCCGCGCGGACCGTCGGCGCTGAACGAGTAGATGTGCGCCTTCTCGGCGAGGTTGACGCGCTCCTGCGTGACCGGAGACTTCCAGAGTGGGCGATTGCAGCCGTCGAACTGACATCGTCCCGCGGCCCTGCCCCACAGCATCGCCTCGACGGAGCGGCTGATGTCCCGCGACTTTACCTTCGTCGGGCGTTCGGGCGCCATCGACGCGACTTGGCGAGCGCCCTGCGTCGTCATCGCGCCTGCGGTTCCCCCGCGACCGAGCGCACACCGCCGACGCTAGCGCAGAAAGAGATTGTGAGTCGTTGATCCATGATCCAACACTCCCCTGGCACCGCGAGTGCGAGCCCCGTAAGCCCCGGGATGGGCTTCTAGACGAGCACAGCAGATCGCGGGCCGTAATTACCGACTTCTCAACGACATACGGCTTGTTGTCGATGCGGATGTCGCTCGTGGCTTACACTCGAGCCGGCGAATGCCCCGATATCGAGGCTCGTCGAGCTCGGGTTCGACGTCTCCTGAGCGCGGGGGCGCGGAATGCGCCCACAGCTACTAAGTGCTGAGAACCGCCGGTTGCCGGACATGCCCCTCGAAAAAGTTTTGGGCGCGTTGTCCGGCACCAGGTTCCTGGGAGCACTGGGAGAGCGTGCCGGTGTACTCCCTAGCTACTAAGTGCCGGGGTGGACGCCGCGCCGGACATGCGGATCGAGATTTTTCGCGAGATGTCCGGTGTCGCCGTGTCCACGGCACTCAAGAAGAAGGCGGTGCGAGGTGAAAGCAACAGAATGAGCAACGCCAAACGGAGGTCGCCGCCCGAGCCGGAAGCGATCGCAGCGACCCCAGATCAGATTCGTGAGGCGTATCTCGCCGTGACGAAGACGGAGCTGGCGCGTCTCGCCAGCTTCGCGCGATGGCGGTTTCAAGCTCTCGGCCGGCGCCGACAAGCACGTGATCCCGACGAGCTGGTAACGGACGCGTTCCTCGCGATCCTCGACGGGACGCGCACCTGGTACCCTACCAAGGCGGCGTTCTTCGTAGCGCTCATCGGCGCGATTCGTAGTCAGACGTACAACATGCGGACGAAGGCAGCGAAGGACGCCTTTGACGATCTGAAGTCGATCGTCGATCGAGAGGATCCGGAGGCCGATCCCTTCGAAGAGTTCGAGGCACCGCCCGGTGGTGACAGCGCGGATCTCGAGAAACTGATCAAGGAACGATTCGCGGACGATCCAGAGGCGGCGTTAGTGCTCGAAGCCAGGCTAGACGGCAAAGACCCGAGCGAGATCCGCGAAAGTCTGGGGCTCTCCCAGAGGGAGTACGAGACGACGGTGAAGCGCATTCGTCGGGCCGTGAAGCGATTGTTGGAGGGCCAGTCATGAGCAAGAAAGACGAAGCGCTCCGGGCTTTCTACGAGGAGATGAGCGAGAGCATCCTGCAAGCCGACGATGCTGAGCTTGAAGAGGAGTACCGAGAGGGCGGGATGTCCATGGACGCCGACGCCGACCGGATGCGGCAGCTCCTGGCGAACACGTTTAAGACGTTTCAGCAGCGGGCGCTCGTGGCTGCTCGGAAGAAGCACGAGGAGAGGACGGCGACGATCAGCGCACAGCAGTTTCAGTTACCGGCCAGTCCAGAAGAGCGCCGAGCGCTGCTCGACGCAGTGATCGCGCAGCATCAGCAAGCAGGGCGGATGCTGATCGCGCAGCATCGAGAATTCAAGGAGCTCACCGATGAAGATGTCGAGAGTTGGCTCCAGCAGTTTGGGGCCCTAGGCCTTTTGGACAAGAAGCCGGGCTCTGAGAAATGACTCAACCGGCTCGATATCGGTCCGCCGTCGACTTGCTCAAGGAGCTCGGTATCACCGAGCCAAGCGAGATCGATATCGAGGCGATCGCTCAGCATTGCGACGCAACCGTCACATACGGAACTCTGTCCGGTTCGGAAGCTCGAATCGTCGGTGCGGACGAGAGGGCGATCATCACGGTCAATCACAGTAGCAGCAGAGGCAGAGAGCGATTCTCTGCGGCTCATGAACTCGCGCATTGGCTCCGAGATGCCGGCGAGGTGGCTCTGTTGTGTAACCCTCACCGAGCATTCGACGAATCGGGCGGGACGAACAGGGAATCACGGGCAAACGACTACGCAGCGGACCTGCTCATGCCGAGATTCATGTTCTCGCCGCGCAGCGAGGGCAAGTCGATGACGCTCGCAACTGCCTCAGAACTGGCAGATGTGTTCACCACGAGCCTCACATCGACTGCGATCCGTCTCATTCAGCTCGGATCGTTTCCCGCCGCAGTTGTCGCCTCGGACGCGACGCGCATCAGATGGTTCCGTCGAGGCCCCGATGTGCCCGAATCGCTCTGGCCCCGCTTGCCTGGTAGAAAAACCTTTGCTCACGACCTCGCGAAGGGGCAAGGGGACGCTGGGTCCGGTGACGTGTACGTCGACGAGTGGTTCAGCGGCGCGGACGAGCGGCACAGCATCCACGAGGATTCGCGCCGGGTCACCGACGACCTGGTGTTGTCGATCCTGTGGTGGACAGACGAAGAGCCTCTTGAGGCGATAGTTGAACGGGACGAGAGACGAGCGTACCGACGATCTGACTGGCGTAACGACTAGAGCGGTCCGTTCGATCTCATCGAGCGTCAGCTCGTCGTTCGTCCGGTCGCACATGTTGGTCGTTCGCGGTGCAGCCCTACGAGTTCGTATCCGTCCCGCGCGCAGCGATCGGAATCCTTATTGCCGGGTCGATCGCAATTGCCGCCATTCATCCGATCCGGCCGCTGTTCGCTGGACGTGAATGGCTCGTCGGCGCGGCGTTCGGAACGGTGCACGGCCTGGCCTTCTCGGAAAGCCTCAAGGAACTCACGCTCACGCCCTGGGTGTGCGCGCTCGCTGTTGGCGGGTTCAACATCGGAGTGGAGGGCGCGCAGCTGGTGGCGATTGGCCTGTGCGGCGCCGGTGCTCTCCGCCAGCCGATGGCGAATCTTCCATGCAATCCGCATCTGCACCATGGCGTGGCGCGGCGTTGCTCGCCGGTGCCTGGATGCTCCAGGCAGCTGCTGACCGTCACCGCCTCGCAAGCGCCGGCCTGCGCGTCGATGCCGGCTAAACAGCGCTTACGGATGGCGAGCCCCTACCCTAGTCAGGTTTCGACTTGAACGTGCGTCTATTAAAGTAGGGACGCGTGTGCCTTGCGGATGGGCTGGCTGGGTGTTCGGGACGGAATTCGCAACTGGCTGGCGGTGGCGGCGCGAGAGTGAACCGCAGCCAACCGTCTGCGCTGCAGTCACTTGTCGCTTGAATCCGCGCGACCGTTGCCCGAACTTCAGATACACATCTCGGACACAATAGGCTGGCGTCTGTCGAGCGTTCGAACAGGGCCGGCTGCTACGATGCCTACCTGCGGCGGCATGAACGAGCGCTCCGGCTAGTCGGCTCGCAGCGTCGACGATGGATCGAGGTTTGTGACGCGCATCGCCGGAATCAGCGATGCGAGGGCTGCAGCGACCACGACGATGACGACGCCAGCGATGTAGATCGAAGGGCTGATGACGGGCCTGAGGTTAGAAATAGCGGCAACGCCGCGCATGATGCCTGCGGTGCCAAGCAGCCCCAAGACGGCGGCCAGCGTCGCCGTACGGATCGCACTGCCGACTACGTTTCGCACGATGCGCCCGGACGTCGCCCCGAGAGCCATGCGAATGCCGAACTCGCGTGTGCGCTGCGTCATCACGAACGCCACGACACCGTAGACGCCGACAAACGCCAGCAGTAGCCCGATCGCCGCTGGTAGGCTCGAGGCGGTCGAGAACGCGCGAAACGCCCACACCTGAACGGCGGCATGCTGGCGCAAGGCAGCCACGTCGAGCGCGGTTGCCGGATGTGTGTCACGCAGTGCCTTGGCGATGCGGTTGTCGCCAACAGCGGCGTCACCACGCGTCCGCACGAGCAGCCATCGCGCTTCGGGATCCGCCGCAGTCGTTGGGAAGTAGACGCTCGTGCGGGCCACGCCGTCGAGCAGTGTGCCGTTGACGACATCTTCGACGACGCCAATGACCGTTGCCCGCGTCACCGCCGGTTGCCGCTGATGGTCGGTCAGGGGAGGCGCAATGTCGAGCTTCTGGCCGATCGGATCGCGGCCCGGCCAGAACAGTCGCGCTGTCGCGTGGCTGACGAGAATCAGAGCTGCATGCTGCTCGGCCTCCGCGCGTGTGAACTCGCGCCCACGAAGTACTCTCACGCCCAGCGCATCGAAGTAGTCCGGCGAGACGACCATGAAGCCAGCGGTCTGGGTGACGCCCTCCTCAGCGGTGACGCGCAGCAGAGACATCGGGGAAATCAGCGGTGGTCGCCAAGTGGCTGATACCGCCGCAACGTCGGCCCGCGCAGCAAGTTCCGCAGCAATGGCGGGACGTAAAGCCGTCGGCGCCTGCACGGTTACGATGCGCTCGTAGTCGAGACCGGTTTCGGCGCTGCCCATCCGTCTCGATTCCGCGACGAACGCCAGCGCGGCGACCAGGAAGAGCACGCAGGTGGCTACCTGCACGGTGACGAACACGCTACGCAACCGCGAGACGCGCCCGCCAGATCCGATCTGCCCGCGCATGGCGGCGACAAGGCTCGTGCGCGTGAGCTGTATGGCCGGACTCAGGCCGGCGAGCAGCGCGGCGAGCCATCCCGCGGCAACGAGAACCGTCAGCACGCGTATGTCGGGATCATACGGCGCTAGAATTTGGCTAAGCACCTCGGCGCCAGCCGGCATGGTGGACGTTACCAGCCGAGGGAAACCCCACGCCGTGGCGAACGTGCATAGGAGCGCCACACCTGCGGCAGGGACAGCCAGCACACTGCTCTCGATCAACAGCTGCTGAATCAGGCGCCAGCGGCTGGCGCCGAGCGAGATGCGTATGCCGAGCTCGCGTTGCCGGCTGAGGCCACGCGCCAGCAACATGTTTGCAACGTTTACGCAGGCGATCAGTAGCACCAGCCCGAAGGCAGCGGTGAGTAACATGAACAGCGTCAGCGTGGCGCGGGTGAGCGGCACGCGCGTGGCCAGCGAGTCAGTCCGCGTGCGAACCGGCTCGAGCTCGGTGCCCGCGAATCGCTGGCGTACCCACGTCTCGAACCAGGCGCGCACCTGATCCGCCGTCGCGGCCGCACGACGACGGCCCACGACGAACAGCGATCGCTCCTGACTCGTCGCCAAGGTTGGTAAGCCGAACGTCGTCGTCAGGGATAAAGGAGCCCAGAAGCCAATCGCTTCGTCGCCGGGCAGCGTCGCACCGGGCCGCGTGACACCACTCACCGTGAGCCGCGCGCCTGCCAGCACGATCTCTTTCCCGACAATCGACGGGTCGGCGTTGAAGTACCGGCGCCAGCCGACGTCGGACAAAACGACAACCGGGGCCACCGCAGAGGAGGTGAAGTCCGCCGGTGTCAGCAAGCGGCCGAGCGCGGCGGGAGCGCCAAGGACGGCGAAATACTCGCCGGTGACAAGATGTCCGGCCATCGATTGGCCGCTCGGCATCGCCGCGATGACCGAGTTGCCAGCGGCGAGCCGCGCAAACACCGGGTTATCGGCCGCGAGCGCCTCGAACTCGGCGAGCGTCAGCTTGTACCGCTCCTGCGCCGAACTGTCCCAACTCAGGCCATGCAGCTCGGTCGGCTGCGGCAAGCGCACCGCTTTGAAGAGATAGGCGTTGACGATGGTGAACCAGGAACAGAGCACGCCGAGCCCGACGCCTATCGTGCCGGCGACGCTGATGGCGAAGAGCGGGGAACGACGAGCCCCCCGGCATGCATAGCGCGCGTCCTGCGCGAGCGAGTGAGCGAACATGGGCCTCCCCGATCGCGGATAGAGACGCTCGGCGGCCGCCAATAGTTCCGCTAATGAAGGGCTACTGCGATTCGGTCCTGTTCACCGAACTTCGTCGACTAGGCAGTCGGCACTGTCACTCCGCGTAGGGAATCCTCCAGAACTTGCGTTCATAGCAGCACGGAGTGGTGCACTCTACCGGAAGAGCTTGGCTGGGAGGCAGGGATTCGACGCCGATACCGTGGTCCAGAGAACCGTCGACGGGGTCCCGTCCGCTCCCGTCCGTGCGTTTTCAGGCCGTCTTTCTCGCCATCACCTCCGTCCGCTCCCTTCTGTTTCCGCGCGTTCTCGTGCAGCGTGTCTCATCGTGTCTCAGGGGGCCGGCCTCACATCGTCACAGGATTCCCTCGAATTCCAGGAAGGCGCGAAGGGGAACGGACGGAATGCCCAACAGGCCAGCAGCCGTTCTCAGCGACATCTTCCTCGGCGTGTCGTTCTTCTCCTCCGTAACGACGCGAGCGTCCGTTCCGTCCCGCCTCAGATCCTGTGTCTTCGCCAGCACGTACGGATCCGCCTCCTCTGCGCCCGTGTCCTTGTCCGGATCCAGGACGCGGGGGACGACAGCAAGCACCTCTTTCACCGCTTCGAGCGATGGATCGTTCTGGCAGGCCGTGGCTTGATTCCGCTTCGCCCACAGATACTGCTGATCCGGACCAACGGGGTCTGCCACGCGCGCCAGTTCGCCGAGCACCTGGCGCGGGAATACCAGCCGGCCCTGACTCACCAGCTCCGTGAGCTTCTCGAACACGTGGGGCTTCTTCGTGTTCTCGACTGATCTGCGAACCTCGACAATCGACGACGTATCCACGACCCAGACAACGCCAGCGACCACGCGCTACGCACCGTGCGCCGCCCGCGCAAGATCGTCGAACGAGCTGTCCGGGATGTCCAGGAAATCGACAGCCTGCGAACGACCGATGACGTCCTTCTCAACTGCATCAACCAACACCGAGGCCACGCGGTCGCCGAACTGGTCCTCCCTGATCTCGGTCCGACTCCGGCCGGTCCCACCTCCAGCGTCAGGCTTCTTGTCCGCCACGACAGGGATTTGATCGTAGAGGTCCCATGTCGCCGCCTTGATCGTTACCAGTCTGATCACTGCGGCTCGGAGGCTCACCTTGAATCGCCTCGCCATGGCGGCAGCGGCATCGAGACTCGTGATCCTCTTCGCCGGCGTCCAGCCTTGCTGGCGCAGGAACATTTCCACGTCGTGCCCGGGCATCAGGACATCAGCAGCGAACCGCTCACACCACCGTTCAATGGGATCCCCGTGTTCGCTAGTCCGTAGTGATTCGACGCACGCGGAGCTCGTCCTGGTGATCAAGTGGCCGAACTCGTGGAACAAGGTGTAGATCCGTGCCTCCTCGTTCCATGCCGTGTTCACGGCGATGATCGGAGCGCGCGGATCCCATGCTGAGAAGCCTCGACACGATGCCTTGCCAATCGAGAACAACAGCACTACGTGGCCGGTGTCTTCGAGCGCGCTTCGCCAATGATCGAATGCGATCGCCGACGATCGCCACTCGACTTGCTGCGTCGTCGTGATGCCGAGCAGCCTCCTCGTTTCGGCTGCGAGAGGCGCCGGATCGTCCGAGACCGATCCGGACGGCGTCTGGGGTGCATCGAGCGCAAGCTCCCCAGCAATCCAGGACAACGTCTCCTGAATCCGGCTGGCCCGCCGCAGATGCCTTCTCTCCGATGCGTTCAGTTCGCGCCGCGCGCTGGCAGGATGCCGAAATTCCACAGCGAGTGGTCGCGCCTTGGGGGGGCTGGGCAGGAGCAACGCCGCCAATGGCCGGTGAAGCTTCGAGGCGAGCCGCCGAGCCTGGGTAAGGTTCGGGCGAGAGCCGCCCGCCTGCCACGCGTCGAGGACATCCGGCGACACGCCCACGGCGCTGGCGAGTTCCTCGGGGCCGTGCCCCGATTCTGAAATCGCCCACCTGAGAACGTCCGGTGTGATCGGTACTTGCGTTCCGCGTGCCACAGCTACCTCCTGCGCCCTCACCGTACTACGTCGGTGTGCGGCAGAGCAACGATCGGCACTCATCAGACCTCCGCCGCCTCCGAAAGAACTGTTGTGCAGAAGGCGCCAGACTCGCGGTGAGTCCAGGCGAGCTCTGCCTTCTCGATGACGATGCCATCGTCAGCACCTTCGATGCAATACCCGTAGGCGGGCACGCCGAAGGCCCACTAGCCGGAAGTCGGCTGCTCAAAATAACAGCCGGTGTGATCGACATCACGGCCGGTGCCGCTTGCATACATGTGCGCCAGTTTGCTCGTGTTGCCCAAAAGTGCGACTCCATCCACCGATGCGCCGACGTGTGCGACCGAAGCGGACAGGGAAAGATAGATGTGGCTTGCAAGAACTTCGGGTGTATTCCAACTGAGATGTGACCCTGTGCGCTTCGCCAGGTCTCACTGATGCTCAGCGGTTGTACCAGGGAGAGGCCACACCGGGAATAGCCGGTCCAGCTCTGGATCGGACATCCATAGCCCTGGCTCGTGGATCTGGGGCCGAAAGGGGGGCCAACGAGCTTGTACGCACTCGGCCCCTGCTTTGGCCCCTCTCGTTGTCGATCCGTATGAGCGTTGCACGCAGACGGAGGAGCGGTAAGAGGAACAGTGGCGCGGATGCAGTATTTCCCTCCCGGACTCCGCGAGATCAGCCGCAACCCGCACTCTCCTTGTGGGTTTGCGGAAAGCGCGGTGCACCCGAACCTGGCTCCGCCACCCGTCCGACCGTCGTGGACGCCGCCGCTTCCCCCGGTTCTCTCCGCACGGGGACTGGGTAGCTCGAGCACTGGGTGCTGCTGCACCAGTATCTCCATCTCCTTCCCTGGTTGCGACCGCGCGACATGAGGGGTACACGGGGGGACGAGGGAAGGGACAAAACGCCCGATCGCAATTGTCCCTGCGTCTGTCCCCTTGTTCGTCGGAACGGAGCGCAATCATGAAGCTGCAGTGAAAAGCGCCGCCCTCGTGGAAGTCGTTGCCGCCGCGAGTGATAGGGCAACAGATGGCAGAGAGAGGGCGGCGTTCTGTGCCGCCCCGGTCGCCCGGCGGAGAGCAACTGCGGAAGCACCCGGGGCGTGAGCGACCCCTTGTTTTGACCGCGAATCCGACCCCACGCGCTGCTCGAGGGGGTCGCTCACGCCCCGGGTGTCGCGCCGACGAACGGTCCCACATCTGGTCCATGCCGGTGTCCGGCGCGCGACAATGAAGAGGCTCCGCGGTGTGTCTCGACCGCTGCGACCATCGGGACCGCTTGTCCTGGAAGCGTCGGTCTACGGCGCCCGGCGCCTGCGGCGGGACAGGAAGGAACGAGCGACTGCCAACGACGAGACCCGTCAAGCGACGCGCCACGTGATCGCGGCTTAGAACACCCTTGACCTCCGTCGCGTGCCAGGACCCGCACAACGCGTCCGCGCCGCCCACGCGCAGACCGACAACTGGTTTCGCGCGCGACGCGGGCCAGGTCACGCACGCGGATCGAGCCCGGAGCAAACGGCGGCGTGGCGCCAGGCTGACCCACATCGAAGCCCTGGACGGAAACATTCGCGTGACTGCCCACCTTGTCTCGCATGAGAGTTGACGCACACGTTATGTTAGAAACCGCCGATTTAGAGCGTTCTATAGGGTAGAGGGTCAAGGTTCTCGATTCTGCCGGCGAGCGCTCGGCGCCTCTGAGCAGAAGCGCCAGCCGTCGCGGCGCCAACCTCAATCTGGCCGCGACCCACCGAGAACGAGTCCAATCGACCCGCACGGCGTCGCCCGACACGGCGTGATGCCCTCAGACGTTCGCCCCTTCGGTCGCCGCCACGCGACCGGCGCGCGAGGCAGAGCCGCGCGCGCGTCGATGTCGACCCCACGTCCACATCCGCGCCACCAGCGAGGCTCGCGCCCAGTACGCAGACGCGCACGGAACGAGCGCGTCTACTGAGCGCCGAGCGCCTTCGCTCTTAGAGCCAGGCTCCTCTCACTGCAACGTGCGCACGACCCGCTCGACGCGGTCGTGCATTCACGAACGGCATCGACGCCGCGAAGGAGCTGTCCATGAGCAGGGGCCGGGCCATCACATCACGCGATTGTCTGGCGCCCCTCGGCCTCGTCAAGCCTCGTCGCTCCGCTCCGCCCCCTTCAGGGCTGGCGGGCTTGACGAGGGCCTCGGCGGCGCCCAAGCGAGGCTCTTATGTGATGGCCCGACAGGTGCGCTCTCGCCGTTCGACCGACAGGTCAGACCGTCCGGCCCAGGCGCGACGGCGCGGGAGATACGACACCGGCCCGTACGGGCGCGGAGAAGCTCTCGTGGCTGAGGTCGCTCATTGGATCGATGGGGATCCGGACCTCCGACAAAACGTGATCGCGTACTTCGCGATCCTGCGAGAATGGTCCCTGACGCAGCACCCGTGCGACCGGCCGGTGGAGTCGAACGGACCATGAAGCGACGCCCACAGAACACCCGCGCTGATGGCCCTGTGTCCGGCCGAGACGCCGTGCTGTACGTCCGCGTGTCGTCGAAGGAGCAGGAGAAGGAAGGCTTCTCCATTCCGGCGCAGCAGAAGCTGCTGCGCGAGTACGCGGAAACCCACGGCTTCAACGTCGTCCAGGAGTTCGAAGACATCGAGACCGCGAAGCGTACGGGACGCCCCGGTTTCGACGAGATGGTGAGCTTCCTCCAGGCCGCCTCCACAGCCTGTTGCACGCTCCTGGTCGAGAAGACGGACCGCCTCTACCGGAACATCAAAGACTGGGTCACGGTCGCGGACCTCGACATCGACGTCCACCTGGTCAAGGAAGGTGTCGTCCTGTCCGAAGACTCGCGATCCTCCGAGAAGTTCATGCACGGGATCCGGGTCCTGATGGCCAAGAACTACATCGACAACCTTTCCGAGGAGGTTCGGAAGGGCATGCGTGAGAAGGCCGAACAGGGGCATTGGCCGACAGTCGCACACGTCGGGTTCTTGAACAACCTCGAGACGCACCGGATCGAAGTCGACCCGCTACGCGGACCGCTGGTGGCGCGGCTCTTTGAACGATATGCGCAGGGAGACGTCTCGCTGAAGGAGGTCACTCGCATCGCCGGCGAACTCGGGCTAACGCATCCGCGCTCGGTACGGCGCCTCGTGAAATCAGAGGTTCATCGCATCCTCCGGAACCCGATCTACGCCGGCGAGTTCCTTTGGAAGGGGAAACGTTACACGGGTCTCCATCAGCCGATCATCTCGATGGCGTTGTTCGAGCAGGTCCAGGACGTGTTCGAGGCCGCGAACCGACCGAAATACACCAAGCGGCGGCATGCGTTCACGGGTCTGGTCTCCTGCGGACGTTGCGGTTGTGCAGTGACCGCCGAGATCAAGAAAGGCCGCTACGTGTACTACCACTGCACCGGCGGACGCGGGTCCTGCGGCAACACGTATGTCCGCGAAGAAGAGCTCTCCCGGCTGTTTGCTGACGTCGTCAAGCGCATCCAGGTGCCCATCGACGTTGCGAACTGGATCGCCGAAGCGCTGCGCGAGAGCCAGAGCGACAAAGAGCGCTACCACCGAACGGCCGTGATGCAGCTGCAGCAGCGGTACCTCGCCATTCAGGCGAAGCTCGACAA
This sequence comes from Luteitalea sp., assembly GCA_009377495.1. Classification (GTDB taxonomy): domain Bacteria; phylum Acidobacteriota; class Vicinamibacteria; order Vicinamibacterales; family Vicinamibacteraceae; genus WHTT01. The sequence goes on along the minus strand of WHTZ01000016.1, from coordinate 20,538 downwards.
AGCGTACGACGACCGCCTGGGCGGACGAATCAGCGACGAACTGTGGCTCAGAAAGTCCGGGGAGTGGGAGGCTGAACTCGCTTCCACCCGGCGCGAGACGGCACGCCACGAACGCGCCAGCCACGATTACGCGGCCACGGGGTCGAAGATTCTAGAACTCGCGAAAAGCGCCCACAATCTGTTCATTCGGCAGGATCCGCGTGAACAGGCGCGCCTGCTGAAAACGCTGGTATCGAACTCGACGTTCGACCGCGGAAGTCTTTCAGTCACTTACGTTAAGCCGTTCGATCTACTGGCTGACGGGAACGAAACAGGAGATTGGCTGGGAGGCAGGGATTCGGGCCCGGAGCGGCGCGAGCCGCGGAGGGCAGGAAACCGAGCCGCTCCGCCCACCTCGGACGAAGTTCGAGGTGGCGGAGAGGGTGGCATTCAAACCCCGATACCGTGGTCCAGAGTCACGTGTTCTGAGCTAAGGCTGGCCGGGATCGACGCGCGCGAGCCTCGCCAGAGCGCGGTCTCGCTCGAAGTCAGACGAGATCTGCTCTGCGGCCTCGATGTACGCCTTGCGCGTCGCATCGTTCAACGTTTGTGTCTCTGCTAGCTTCGTGAGCACGCTGGCAATCTCGAACGCGCTGTTCATGCCCCGAGTCGACGCAAGCACGTTTTGCACGACGGCATCCGGCAGAGGGCTGTGCGACAGCAGCGCCGTCAACACTCGCCGGCGCTCGAACGCTGAGCCGATGGACTCGACCGCCCGAAAGAACGGCGGTCTGGTAGCATCGTCAATCGCCTGGTGCTCGACCAGCGAGATCAGCGTACTGGCGAGCTCGAAGTCCGAGCCGATCTGGGCCGCTGATTCGAGGAGCGCGCCGCGAACCGATGGCGACAGCGGCTGCTTCAGCAGGGGTGTGAGCACGCGCCGACGCTCGAAGTCCGATTGAATCGTCTGCGTCGCGTCGGCGAAGGCCGGCATCGCGCTGTCCTCGAGTGTCTGGTTCTTCGACAGCTCCACCAGCGTGGTCGCGAGCTCGAAGTCGGAGTCGATGGTTGCGCCGTTCTCAAGCAGCGCCGCGATGACCGCGTCGGAGAGAGGACCGGACTCGATGAGGCCCGTCAGCGCTCGGCGATGCTCGAAGCTGCTGTCAATTGCTTTGGCCGCGGCAAGATAGGCGAGTCTGTTCTCATCCTGCCGGAGCCCTTTCGTCGCCGTGGTTGTCAGCACCTGTGCCAGCTCGAAATCAGAGGAGATCTCGCGGCCCGCCTGCACCAGCAGACGCGTCATGATCTGCGTATCAAGCACCTGCAAATCGAGCAGCTTGGTCAGATAGAGGCGCTTGACAAAGGCCGATGGAATCCGTGACACCTCGTCCAACAAGCCGTTCGGCCCGTGACGATCGACGATACGCTTAACGCGAGCGTCGGCTCCGAGGCCGGTGCGCCGGACGAGATCGGGAAGCATCTTTGCCAGCCAGGCACGTCCCTCCGGATCGAAGCTCGCTTCCTTGCCATCTTTCCACCAGCGCCGCTCGAGCTGACCGTTGTGGCGCGGACGAATCTCCACGCGGCGCTTCGATCCCCACCACCTGCCGCTACCCGATTCGAGCTCCAAGAAGCCATCAGCGTCGAGGCTCTTCACATCCGCGTCGTCGTCGGTCAGCTCGATGCGACCGCGTCCACGGATGCTGACGCGCTCGTCCTTGTCTCTCCACTCCATGCGGAAGGAGCTGTTGTCGCTGTCATTCCAGAATGCGGGAGGTGCCGGCGGTGTAGGAGGTGTAGGAGGTGTAGGAGGTGTAGGGGGTGTCGGAGGTGCTGGCGGTGTAGGAGGCGTTGGGGGTGTCGGGGGTGTCGGGGGTGCAGGAGGTGCTGGGGGAATCATCCGCCACCAGCTCCGCTTTTCATCGACGCCGTTGCTGCTCGCGGCCGCGTGTTCCTGCTCCTCCGGTGCTGCCGCAACAGAGTGTCGCGTCGCGACCAGGCCCAGCGCGAGAACGAAGACCGCGACGGCTGTGCTGGCCACAGGCCATGAGGAGCCGGCCCGCGACGCCGGAGCGAGCAGACGACGGATGCGGCGCAGCAGTGAGCCGCCGCTCGCGGCAACCGCCACGTGGGGGAGACGGGTACGCAGCGTTTCCAGCTCGGTCAATGCGGCCGCATACGTCACCGCATCGCCACACATGGACACCGCCACGTCGTCGCAGCAGTTCTCGCGCTCGAGGCGGATCTGATGGGACACGCACCAGACCGCGGGATGATAGAAAAGTAACGTTTCCGTCAGCGACTGCAAAAGGTTGACAAGATAGTCGTGGCGCCTGACGTGCGCGAGCTCGTGAGCGAGGATGGCTTCGAGCTGCTGCGGCGTGAGGCCCGCGAGCGCACTGGTGGGCACGAGGATCACCGGACGGATCCAGCCGATGACGGCAGGTGTCAAGGCCGCGACGGATTCCTGGACCCGAACCGCGCGCGTGATGCCGAGGCGGCGCGCGAGGTCGCTCGCGCGTTCCTGCCATTCGGCTGGAATTGGTCGCGTTGCAACTCGCTTCATGCGCTCGAGCATCACCAACCCGCCGAGGAGACGGATGGAGAGAGCGCAGATCCCGATGGCCCAACACAAGACGAACAGCGACAACCAGCGCTCGACGCTCGCCAGTGTTCGATCGATCACCGAGATGAGCCAGAAGCTGCGCGTCCGAGCCAGTGATGTCGTGACGGCTGGTAAGGCAGGGGAGGTCGTTTCGGTGGGCGCTTCGCGTGCGGAGGCGGCACGCTTGAGCGCGGTGGCCACAGGGGCCAGCGTCCACCGAACCGAGGCGGGAGCGACAGGCCTCGGTACCGGCACTGACGCGAGCATAGCGAAGGTGACGCACGGCGCGGCCAGCAGAGCCAGCAAGCCATTGCACGCGACGCCATAGCGGACTCGAGGACTGAAGCGGCCGAGCAGTCGCAGCGCCACGGCCGTCGCCAGCCCGATTGCGGCGCCTTGCCACAGGAAGTGAACGAGCGTCCACCCGAGCGCGTCCACGATCCTGGCATCCAGCATGTCTGACGCGATCATTTGCGTGCTCCTCGCCGCTCGTCGAGCAGCTTTCGAATCTCCTTCAGTTCGTCGGGCGAGGCCGGTGAGGCCGCGAGTGCCTGCATCACCAGCCGAGCAGCCGATCCACCGAACGCGCGCTGCGCAAGGTCGGCGACCAACTGCCGCTGCGTGGTCGTCTCAGACCAGCGCGCGCGGTAGACATGGCTCCTCGCGGACTCGTCACGCGTGACGAGCCGCTTCTCCGTCATGATCTGCAGCAACTTGAGCACCGTGGTATAGCCAGCGGGCCTGTAACGCTGGAGCGCATCATGAACATCGCGGACAGTGCTCGGGCCGCGTTGCCAGAGCACGCGCAGGATCGACAGCTCCGCGCCGGTCGGCTTCGGCACATCCTGGGACATCGCGGGGTAGTATGTACGATAGTCTTCGTATGTGTCAACGAAAACCTTCGTACAGAGAGATTAGCGGTCGTGTTCAAGCGTGAACGGGGACGACGCGCGCACCTTCGATGGTGAGGTCCGCATCGGCGCCCCAGACCGCTTTGATACGGTACCGTCTGAGCGATCGAGGAAGGCGATAAAGATCCCGCTGTCGAGATAAACGGGACCGGACGTCATGGCCTCGGCCGGCGATAAACGTCGTTCACGCTCCGACTGGCGTGAGGATCACCTGACGAGAGGACGCCCGCATACGACATCCAGGGCTGCTGGGCGTCCTTCCGCTCGCCGAGCTTTCGTGCCAGGGCACGACGCAGAAACTCGGCCAGCGAAACGCCCGCGCGTCTTGCGGCGCTCTTCGCCTCGCGGTACATATCGTGGGTCAGCGAGATCTGCATCTGAATCATGATGTTATCACCCGACTATTCGCTGATAACATCGTCAAGGCTGTTGACGGACTCCTAGGCTGGCGGCCTGGTCAGCGGTTGTGGCCGCGTCGAAGATCAAACGGTACACGAATCGGTCTGTGGCCGAGACACGCACGACTCGGACGCGCACGTTACCCACGCTGATGTCCGTCTCGACGATCTCCGGTTGGGTGGGGGAGTCGAAGGTAATCCGCACAGGCTTACCGTATCGCGTCAGCATCACCTGGTCTTCATCGTGGCCCAGCTCGTCGCGGCCACCGACCAACAAGGGAATGTGCTCGACAAACGGGCCGTCGTGGCGAACCTCCACGACGATCTCGCGCTCGAGGAAGCGGACGGTCTTCACGCCGGCGTCGCCAAGCGAATAGGTTGCGGCGACCTCGCCGGCGGGCAAGTCTCGGACACCAGGCGTGGGATCGAGCGCGCGCTCTGCCACGCGGAACGACGCATCGACGTCGCCGGCTTCGTACACGTGCTCCTGCCCGGGGCCCTTCGTGCCCCAGGCCGCCGCCGCCGAGCCACTTTGGGATTGGAGGAGCGACCCGGTTTCTGCCGACCACACGAGGCCGAGGCCGTACCGCTGCCGTTCCGTCAGATGCTTGCCGCTGTTGAATGCCGCATAGTACGAAGGCCGTCGAATGTAGGTGAAGACCAGCGGGTGGCGGCTATCCATCCGCTGATGAGTGAATCGTTCGCGGTTGACCGGGAGCGTGGCGCGCGCCGCTGAGCGCTCCGCCTCGGTGGGATGCCACTCGCCGTGATCGCGGTGCAGAAAGGTGTACGGCGAGAAGGCCCAGAACTCTCCGACACTCAACGGCTCCACGTGTGGCCAGGTGTCCTCCAGCGTCTGGCGTTGCCGCGCCCGTCGTTCGCGGAGCTCCTCGGACGTGGTGGTGAAAGCCCGGAGCGGAAGCGCCTTCTCGGCAAGCGGCGTGTCGATAGCTTCCAGAAATGGGCGCTGCTGCCGTGTCTCGATGCCGCGATTCAGGATGAACCCCGATCCGTCCGGTTCAGGCAGTGCGTTATACGCGAGCCACTCGGCCCAGCGCCGTTCCTCTTCGACGAACTGCTCTCCGAGCGCCGTGCCCCGCGTATAGTGCCAGGCGCCATGCAGATTGCTTTGATGCGTGCCAAAGTTGTAGCCCCAGTCGGGGCCGTGGCCTTCGTAGAAGTAGCCAACAGGGCTCTGGAACGCCGTGTGCGTCTCCCGAATGCGGCGTTCGAGAAGCAATCGCAGCTCATCGTCTGGGCGCACGCGGAGCAAGGCGAGCGCGCCACTCCAGACGTTGGTGTACTGATTGGAGAACCGCAGGCCGTGCTCGTAGAGCTGCGGGTCGGTGAGCACGACGTGAACCGCTTTGCGTTGCGCGTCGATCACGCGCTGCCGCAGCGTCTCGTCGAGAGGGGGACCCTTCGCAAGGAGCACCAGCGCCTGCCCGATGAACTTCGTGGCGAACGCCGTCGCGGCCAGGTTCCACTGCTCCGGCCCATACTCGCTGAAGCGGCCATCCTCATTCTGCAGGCGACACCAGAAATCGAGCGCCGCTTCGAGCCGCTGTCGCACCGGCCGTGAGCCGCGATAGACGTTCCACGGCCGATCGGTCGTGTAGAAGTACGCCAGCGACAGGATGTTCTCCATGATGCGGGCGTTGTAGGGCTGGTTGTCCTTGACCGCCCGCCACACTGGGAGATCGATGAAGCCGCGGTCTGGACCCTCTGCGCGGACGCTGCCCGCGAGGCGATGGAAGTGGGCGAGGTAGAAGGGGAGATCGAGCTCCTCGTCACTGAAGCTGTCGGGACCGAGCGTCGCGAGGTCTGCCGGGGGCACGTCGAGCCAGCGGTCGTCAGTGGCGCCGGCGACAGGCAGCAAGGCCAGACACAGCGCAAGCGCGCGAACGAGTATGTTCATGGTTGGCCGCCATGGTAGGGCGCCCCCTTTGTCCACGCTGTGCTCCCGGCGCGGCTGCCTTCGATTCCACTCAGGCCAGGAAAGCCGCGCCCTACGTTAAAAATCAATCCGGGCGACGAGCTGGATGAAGCGTGCCGCCTTGGCACTCTGGATCAAGCCGAAGTTCGGCGAGCTGAAGACAGCCTCCCCGGTGCTCGGATCGACGATCACATTCAGCGACGTGTTCGGTCCGTTGAGGTTCACGCGGTTCAGGAGGTTGAACGCCTCCCCGCGCACGGTCAGGCCCAGGCCGCCGGGAAGTGGGAATCGGCGCGCCAGCGCAAGGTCGACGTTGAGCTCGCCCGGCTCGCGGGTGGTGTTGCGTCCAAGGTTCCCAGGTGCTTCGAACGGCAGCACGAGCTCACGGTCGTCACCCGAGCCGCTGAACAGCGGGCCGACCGGGCGAAACGGAAAGTTGGGATCGTCTGTCGGCAGCAGGTATCGAATGGCCGTTCCTTCCGCGGTCTGGTCAGGTGCGAAGCCTCCGAGATTGTCGCCCACGACATCCGGCCGCTGGTGCCTGGCCAAGGGGTGGAGGTTGTTCTGGTTGATCGTGTCCGGGAGACCCGAGCGCGCCGTGACGATGACGTTGACCTGGATGTCGCGTACAGCAGGCGGTCCCCCGGTCGTGTGCTGTACTGCCACGGCGAACACGTGCGGCCGATCGAAGGAGCTCAGCGAGCGGTTGATCTCCGGGAAGAGGTCGAAGAACTGCCCTCTATCGATGCCATTCGGCTGCGAGAAGTTGAAGAGGCCGCTCCCATCGTCGATGGACTTCGACCACGTGTAGGTCGCTTGAAATCCCACGCGCGAGGTGAGCTGTCGGCTCGCCCGCAGTTGGAGGGAGTGATAGATGGAGTTACCGACGTGCATGAAGCTGCCGAATCCCGCAACGTTCGGGCTCGGGCGCGCGAGCTGCGTCGCCAGATTGCTATCCGCCTCGACCACTTCAATCGCGCGGTCGAACGGGATCTGGTTGAACTGGAGACTGAGCGGCAGATGTCGTCCGCGGGAGCCCACGTAGCTCACGTCGACGATCGTTCCATACCCCACCTCGCGCTGGACGCCGACGTTCCATTGCTGGGAGTACGGCAGCGGGCTGGCTTCACCGAACTGGGCGCCACCGCTCAAGGGGTTGTCCGGCGTCGCGTTCCGCTCGACGAAGAAGGGGTCGTTGAGATCCTGTTGGGCGGAGAGAGGATGCCCTTGGCTCAGCGTGAACGGCTGTGCAATGCCCGTGCCGAGGTTCGAGAAATTCTCGCGCACGGTGAAGCCCGGATAGAGCACGATCCCTCCGAGATTGGAGAAGATCTGACTGTAGAAGATACCGAAGGCGGAGCGTAGCACCGTCCTGTCATTGAGCGAGTACGCCAAGCCGATCCGGGGCGCGAGGTTGAGCGTATCGCCGTCGATGTCGAGCGTGCGCGAGGCGTTCTGGTTGGCCACCAGGAGCTGTCCGGTCTCTGGGTCGAGCCGGGAATAGATGTCGTTGTCGACCCACATCGGCGACTCGTACTCGTAGCGCAAGCCCATGTTCAGCGTGAGCTTCGGGGTCACCTTCCAATCGTCCTGCACATACAAGCCGAGGTTGTAGTTGCGCCGCCCCGTCATCGGCTGGGGCAGCTCGTAGTCGGCAGTCTTGACCGCACCGAGGAGGAAATCGGCCATGGCGTTGACGGCGTTCCCCGAGGAGCTGGTCGGGGATGTGATCTCGCCGTTGAAGTCGTAGATGCCGGCGAATCTGGCACCGGGATTGAACACGTTGAACTGGTTGAAGCGGAACTGCGTGCCGATCTTGAGCGCGTGTGAGCCACGCACCCACGTGAGCGCCATCGACGCCTGATAGTTGTTGTTGATCTGGCGGCGCAATGTGTTGGAGTCCATGCCCAGGTCCGAGAAGTCCGAGATGTTCAGGTGGGGCGTGCCCGGAAACGCGGAACGCTCGATGCCGAGGGTCTCCTGAACGTCAATGCCCTGACTGCGTGGATCGATTCTCGGGTCGTCGCGCAGGTACCCGAAGCTCACTTCGGTGAGGAGCGCAGGCGACCAGGTATGCGTCCAGCCCAACGCGGTCTGGTAGCCCTTGGTGAAGCTGTCGCCGACCGCAGGGTCCAGGGGCCCCGGAATGATCTGCGCGGCTGGCGAGTCAAGGCGGTAGTACGTGAAGCGCCCAAAGAATCGAGCTTGCCGGCCGGCGTTGTGATCGATGCGCGCCGTGACCTCATCATTCGAGGGAACACGCGACTCGTTGAACACGTAATTCGACACACGTCGTCCGGTTGTGGCGTCGGGCGTGCCGGATGCGTTCGGCTCTGGAAGCAGCGCCATCATTTTCGCGGCGGCGGGGTCGATACGATCCGGCGGGATCCGATTGCCTGGGAACGGTTGCCCGGTCTGCGGATCAATCACGGTCACCGGGGAGGCCGAGAAATCGCCGGATCGGAACGCCACATCCGGAATCGTTGAGATCTGGGTCGACGGTTGGCTGCGCCTCAGCCCCTCGTAGTTCGCGAAGAAGAACGTCCGATCGCGGCCGCTGAAGAGCCCAGGCAACGTGACAGGACCACCCAGCGTGAAGCCGAACTGGTTGTACCGGTCCTCAGGCTTCGGGTCGCCTCGCAAATTGTTGAAGAAATTGTTGGCGTTGAGCTTCTCGTTCCGGAAGTACTCGTAGACACTGCCCCTGAGCGCGTTTGTGCCCGAGTCGACGACGGCGTTCACGGAAGCGCCCGATGTGCGGCCGTATTCGGCGGAGTAGCTCGCCGTCAGCACCTTGAACTCGCGCAGCGCCTCTGTGGACGGCATGCGCGTGAGACCACCCGTGGAGCCGGACACGACCGACACCCCATCGACGGTGAACTCGCTGTTCAAGGTGCGGCTGCCGTTGACGGACATCTGGTTCGGGTTGATGCCGGTGGCCGCACCACCGCTCGACACACCGCCCGCCAGGGTCAGCAGATTCAGCGCGTTGCGACTCGGCAGCGGGAGATTCTGCACCTGTGACGTGTTGATCACGAGCCCTTGCGAGGATGTCTCGGACTCGAGACGCCCGAAGCTCTCGCCAGTCACCGTGATCGTCTCTTCGAGATCACTCGGTTCGAGCGCGGCATCCACGCGTGCCCGTTGATCGACCTGCAGGCGCACCCCTTCAATGGCGACCGTCTTGAAGCCCTCGAGCTCGAGCGTCACGTCGTACTGGCCGACGGGAACGACCGGCGCTCGATAGGTGCCCGTGTCATCGGTGACGCCTTGCCACGCCACCACGTTCGTGGCGACGTTCGTGATCGTGACCGTGACACCCGGTAGAACACCACCGGTCGCGTCAGAAACCGTTCCCGAGAGCGAGGCGGTCAAGGTCTGCGCGTGCAGACCGGAAGCGGGCAGCAGGACGACGCATCCGAGGAAGAGCAGCCAGGCGGGCCTGAGAAATGCCATGCCTTACCACCTTGTGAAATCACGATCCAATACGTTAACCAATTGATGGGAGCAATGTATCGGTAAAGTCACAGGCTCGTCAACTGTGGGCGGCGCGCGAGCCATGCCGTGCGCGGATCGGAACCAGCCGCAACGCCGCTGCCTGGATGAGCGTGATCGTTCCTCGATCCTCGGTGGGTTAACCTCGAAACAATCTTGATTCAAAGTGGCTTATCAAGACTATGCCCAGCCGGTACCAAGTCACTCCGCACGCAATGTTGTGACGGGATCGACCCGGCTCGCACGGCGTGCCGGGAGATAGCTCGCGACCAGCGCCACACCGATCAGCACCGTCGGGACGATGATGTAAGTCGCTGGGTCGAGGCGTCGCACTCCGAAGAGGGTCGCCTCGAGGGACGTGGTGACGGCGAGCGAGACGGCCAGACCGACTGTAGCGCCGAGTGTGGCGAGCACGAGACCTTGCCGCACGACACCACGGAGGATCTCTGCAGGCTGTGCGCCAAGAGCGACGCGGATACCGATCTCTCGCGCGCGTTCGCTCACCCATCCCGATACCACGCCATAGAGCCCGACTGCCGCGAGGAGGAGCGCCAGCGACGCAAACAGTGTGAGGATCTGTAGTTGAAAGCGTCGGGCGCCGACCGACGTCGCCAGGCGCTGGTCGAGCGTAGCGACGTCGTGGATCGGTTGGGTGGGATCGAGCTCACGGACAATCGTCCGTGCCGCGCCCACCAGGTCTTCAGGTGCACCTGCCGCCCGCATCGAGATGTACCCATGCGCGATTACCACTGGATCTAGCTGCGAGGGAATGTACGCCACTGGCTGCGGGCGGGTTTCTCGGCCCTCATGGCGCACATCTGCCGCCACACCAACCACGATCAGATCCGCGTACTTCGTGAACCCGAAGCGACGGCCGACCACGTCGTCCGTACCCCAAAGCTGGCGCGCCAGCCTCTGACTCACAATCGCCACTGGCGAGCTGCTGGAATCATCCGCGCGTGTAAACGCCCGGCCACGCATGATCCGCAGGCCAAGAGTCTTGAAATAGTCCGAGCTCACGCTGATGAGCGGCATCTCGAGCTGCGATCCGGGTGGCAGCGGGCGGTCGTGCGCGGACGGGTTGAAGAAGATCACGCCGAACCGCGTGAGGGGCACTGTGTTACTGAACGCCACTGACTGCACGTCTGGCAGTGCCGCGAGCCGATCGAGGAGCTGATCGAAAAAGAGTGCGGCGCGTTTCCGCGTTGCATCATCGCTTTCATAGGTTCCCACCGCAAACGTCAAGACGCGATCCGGCCGGAATCCGGGATCCACCGCCAGGAGGCGGGTAAAACTTCGCATGAGGAGCACGGATCCGACCAGGAGCACGGTGGCCAACGCGACTTGTATGGCGACCGACAGGCTTCGGAGCCGCCGCGCCGGACGCGTGGCCGTCGAGTGGGCGCTACGTCCGGCGAGCCAGCGTGACGCGTCGACCCGCAAGGCAAGGAACCCCGGCAGCATGGCGGGTAGCGTGGCGGCGAGAGTAGAGACGCCCGCGGTAAAGAGGAGGACGTGCCGATCGATCCGCAGCGGGTTGACGTACAACACCTCTCGCGCGAGGTCGATCGGCAGCGCCGCACTGAGTAGCTGCACGCCCCACAGCGCCAGAAGAAGGCCAAAGACGCCACCGAACACGCCGAGTAGCAGGCTTTCAATCAAGACGACTCGCGTGAGACGCCATCCGGTGGCGCCGATGGCGGCCCGCACCGCTAGCTCCCGCTGTCGTGCGAGCGCGCGCGCGAGCAGCACGTTGGCGACGTTGGCGCAGGCGATCAGGAGCACCAGGCAGACAACCGCAGCAAGAACCAGCAGCGCTGGCCGGACATTACCGACGAGGTGTGCTTGCAAGGGTTCCACGGCCACCAGTGCCGGCAGACGGTCTGCCCCCCGCGACTTATCCCAGCCTCTTGCGGCAAACGCTGCTTGACGCAGGGCGCCAAGCTCCTGCCGCGCGTCCGCCAGCTCGACACGCGGACGCAACCGCCCGATGAGGGTGAACTGATTGATCGCGACGCGTCCCTCATCGCGCTCATCGAGCCCGAGCGGAAGGAGTAGCTCAACCTCGGGATCCCACGGAAAAACGACGCCCTGCGGCAGAACACCGACGACTGGAATAGGTGCACCGTCGAGCGTCAGCACCTGACCGGACAGCCTCGTCTCTTCGCCGAAGAGGCGTGCCCACACGCTGTGCGTGGCAATGGCGGCCTGCCTGTTGTCAGGTTGCCGGTCGAACGCCGCGGGCCACGGGCGTCCTTGCGCGAGCGACATGCCGAGCGTTGGGAGCAGTGTCGTGCTCGCGCGAGCCGCTGTGAGCCTGCGCGCCTCACCGCGTCCGGTCAGCGTGACGCCCACGCCACGTCGATAAGCTGCCAGCGTCGTCAGTGAACGGCTGCGGTCGCGCCAAGCCATATAGTCCAGGCCGGTGCCCTTCGTTGGCGCGGTCGTCGAGTCCGGTAAGCTGGAGGCGATCCAAACGAGGCGCTCCGGCTCCTGGTACGGCAGCGGCCGGAACAGTAGGGCGTTCGAGACGGTGAACACCGCGGTGGTCACGCCGATGCCGAGCGAGAGCGTGACGATGACGGTGAAGGCGAGGGCGGGCCGGGCGAAGAGCGTGCGGGCAGCTTGGCGAATCTCCTGAACGAGCGCCGTCATGGCAAGCCTCCGGTCAGGGCCGGCGCGTTCGGCGAACGCGCCCTACCATGCGGAAGGTAGGGACGCCTCGCCGAGGCGTCCTCTCACACGCGCACCAACTCGGGTCGCGTGCCAACGTCGCGCGCGGCCTGCGGCTCGGCCGCGGGGTCTGGCGACCAATCGACGAGCCGGCCGTCCTTGGGAATCTTCAGCGTGACGGGCTGCACGCCGGCGGGCAGCGGCACGGCCTTCCGCGGGTTCGCGTAGACGGGATGTTTGCCGTGCTCCTTGTACCACTCCGCCACGGTTGCCGTCTGGTGCATCTGCTCGACGATCTGTCGCCAGCCGACGCCCGTGTTGTACGCACAGAACGAGATCTCGCCCATCTGCGTCGCGTACGGGATGATGCACATCTCCGTGCGCCGAAAATCGTACGTCCAGAGATCCTGAAACCACATGCCGGCGACGAACATGATGAGCCACTCGTCGCCCTTGCGGTTGCCGTTGTCGCATGCGCCGAGGCGCCCGCCGAGCGCGCCGCCACTCTGCTTGTCGTACTTCTTCACGAGATCCACGAGCCGAAAGCCTTCGGGCGCTGCGAGCGGCGAGTAGTTGCGGAGCAGGCTGAGCGCCGTTTGCACTTTCGTGATCAACGGCCCGCGGGCGGCGTCGACGATGACGCGCGCGTCGGCGAGGAAACGATCGATGTTGATGAACTGCGGGACGGGTGCCCATTTCTTGGTGCGTTTGCTGACCATGAATGCCGTGCCAACGCCACACTCCGGATGGCATCCGCACTTCAGCGTGCCCCAGTCAGCGCCGGGTCCCTTGAGCAGGTCGGTCACATCTGAAAGCGGTCCCGTGGCCGACAGCGGGAACCAGTCGCGCAGTGGCTCGGTGACGCCGGTTTGCCGCTTCACGTCCTCGGCCAGATGCGAGAGCGTGTAGCGCTTCTCGAGCCGCTCCCGGTCCGAGATATCCTCATCACGCCCTGTGAAGGAAACCGGCTGGAATGATACGAAGCTAATCTTCTCGCAGTTCTCGATCGCGAACTTGACGATGGATCCAACCTGATCGTTGTTGACACCGTTGACGATCGTCACCACCAGACACACGTCGATACCCGCTGCGTACAAGTGCTCGATCGCGCGCAGCTTCACTTCGAAGAGATTCTTGACCTTGCGGTGTCCGTTGGCCTCTTCGCCGATGCCATCGAATTGCAGATACGCGATGCGGAGGCCGGCGTCATGCGCTGCCCGTGCAAACGTCGCGTCCTGTGCGAAGCGAATCCCGTTGGTGGCGGCCTGGACACTGAAATAGCCGACCTCGCGCGCGTAGCGTACCGCATCGAGAAAGATCGGCGAGATCGTCGGCTCACCGCCAGAGAACTGCACCGAGAGCTGTCGACGCGGCTGAATGGTCACCGCATCGTCCAGAAGCTGCTTCACCTCGTCCAGCGTGAGCTCGTGTACGTAGCCCACCTGGTTCGCGTCCATGAAGCACGGGTCGCACATCATGTTGCAGCGGTTCGTCAGGTCGACCGTGAGCACCGCGCCGCGCCCGTACTGGATGGAGGACGTGCCGTGATTGTGGAGTCGATCGGTGAGCGCGGAGAAGTCCCGGCCAGGGAAGAGCTGTTCCATACGCTCGAGAAAGGCCGGGTTGATCGCGAGAACGTCGGTGAACGTGCCGTGCACCGGGCAGGTCTTCTCGATGATGACCTGACCGTCGCGCTCGAGGATGTGCGCCTTGATCTCGCCGATCTGCTCGTGGATCAAGCTTTCGATCGGTTGATCGCCGCTGAGAATACGGCCGCGCGCTTCCTTGACGCATGCGGGACAGAGCGAGTCGGTCGTGCGAGGCCACCCGAGCGGCGGCTTCGTACGCTGCGAGCTCTTCAGGAGCGGCGCGGGCGCCCACTTTGGCTGGAACGGCCGGCCCTCCACGCGGCGGTTCATCGCCTGCAGCACCGGCCAGGCGACCCGCGCGGCCCCGGTCAAGGCCAGCTCGACCGGCTTCCACACGTTCATCTCCACTTCCTCCAGAGCGTCCCATGCGCGGGCAGCCAAACCTCGCGTCGCTTGACAGGCGAGACCGCGAGATGGAACAGATCGGCTTGGTGTACCGACCTCGCGCACCCGGCCAAGTAACGGAGAGCAGAGAGGTTAGCTGCCGCTGCTGGTCCGGGACAGCAGGGTGACTATAACACAACGATTGCGCCGGGTTTCTGGCTGAGGTTGGGCGGCCCCCGCGGCTCCCCCGGTCAAATCAGCGTATGACGAACCCGTGCTTCGAGCGCCCGCCGATCCACCTTGCCGCGGTCGGTTCGAGGTATGTCGTGGACGAACAACACCTCCCGCGGGATCTTGTGCGGCGCAACACGCGTTGCGAGGAACGTCCGCACCGCGATGGGCCGCAGCGCTGGATCGTCTGGCACGATGCAGGCGACGAGCACCTGCCCACGACGCGTGTCAGGTGCGCCGACAACGGCGACCTCCGCCACACCAGGCATGGTGCGGAGCACGCGTTCGACCTCTTCTGGTTGCACTTTCCGGCCCGCCACATTGATGAACGACGACAGACGGCCAGAGAGAACAAGGTGCCCGTCCGCGTCGAAGAAACCGAGGTCACCGGTGAGATAGCCTCCGTCGACGAATCCTTCGCCAGGCAGCGCCTCATCCACGTATCCGTGAGATACCGCTGAGCTGCAGACGTGTACGCGCCCACTGCCCTCCGGCACGTCGGCATCCTCGATGGGCTGCAGCGTGATCTGCACGTCGCCGAGCGGCCGGCCGACAGGCACCGGGCTCTTGACGGCGTCCGAGTCGTCAAACGTGATGCCGCCCGCTTCGGTCGCGCCGTAGAACGAGTGAATCTTTCGATTGAAGTGGCGCTTGAAGGCGTCGACTGTCTTGAATTCCAGCCGCGCGCCGGCGGAGATGCACGTGGTGAAATGCAACGGGACCGCACCGGGCGTGACCTGGTCGACGAGCGCGTCGAACATGAACGGCACGCCAGGCCAGATGCGGACGCGGTCGTCGACGAGATCCTGGACGACCTGTGCTGGCGCGAACCCTTCGCGCAACACCATCGCCGTGCCCTGCAGGATCATCGGCAGCAACAGGTTGCCCAAGCCGTACATGTGTGACAGTGGGATCACCGCCAACTGCACGTCGTCGGGCCGGATGTCCATGGCCTCGATGATGTGTCGGACGTCGGCCATCAAGTGGCGCTCGCCCGCCCGCGCGGCCTTCGGTAAGCCAGTCGAGCCGGAGGTGAGCTTGAGCAACGCCGTGTCAGGGTAGCGCCCACGCGGCGATTGCTCGGTCAGCACCGCGAGGGCGAGACCCCCAGGCAGCGAAGCCGTGATGTGCGGGAGTGGCACGCTGAGGCCGTCAGGCACGACGAGCGCGCTCGCCCCGTACGCGGTGGCGAGCGTCACGACTTCCGGGATCGCCGTGCCGCGATCGACCGGCATGATCGTGATTTGACGATCGACGCACGCGAGAAAGATTGCCGCAAACCCGGCGCGGTTTCCGGCGAGCGAGAGCAGCACCGCGCCAGGTCCTAGCCCTTGTCGCGTGAAGACATCACGCGCAGCCTGGTGCTCGTCCCAGATGTCACGCGCCGTGAGCGCCCGCCCTTCCGAGCGTGCCACGATGAGTGTGCGCGACGGATGGTCGCGACGCACGCGCTGAAAGCTGTCGAGAAGCTCGCTCAACCCTGCCAGTATACTGGCGGCGTGGAACTACCACCTCGAGCCACCGTCAGGCAGTTGAGCGTACGACCGCTGCCACACGCCAACCGAGGTGCGGGACCCACGTGACCAGCAATGAGATCGTGTTCACGACCAGCAAGTCACCAAGAAGACTCACGTTTCCTCGAACACCCGTCGCTGTCACTCGGACCGATCGCCGGTGATTGATTAGGAGACGCGCGACTATTGCGTGCGCCCGATGGGCGTCACGGTCACTCTGCGGAACCACACCGTGCCGTGGTCCCCCTGCAACATGATGGGGCCCGGCCTGGACTCGTCCCCGTCCAGCGCACCGCCGGTGATCGCCTCGATCGCCAGGTTGTCGTGGACCTTCTGACCATTGAGTGTCACCGTGACGCGATTGCCCACGAGCGTCGCTTCCATGGTCTGCCACTCGCCAGCCAGCTTGCTGGCGTTGACGCGAGGGGCCTCCCACGCATAGAGGGCCATGTGGCCGCCACTGTCGACCGCCTTGCCATGGTCGTCGAGCACCTGCAGCTCGTAGCGACCACGTAGGTAGATGCCGCTGTTGCTCCCCGCTTCCAGCTTGTACTCCGCGCGAATCTTGAAGTCTGTGAACTGCTGTTTCGAAACCAAGTTGTTCGCCTTGGCCTGGTTGGTCATCGCCCCGTCGACGACCGACCATCCGGAGGACTGTCCTTTGTGTTGCACGTCCCAAGCGTCGAGCGATCGGCCATCGAAGAGCTCGACCGGCGGGCCGAACGTGTGGTTGGCATTCGCATCAGCGCGACCCCATCTCGGAGGGCGCCGGCCTATCCACTCGATGGTGCGGCCGCGCTCGGTCACCGTGCCGATCAGCTCGTCATCCTTGATGCGGGCGCGGAACTCGGGCGACGGCCGATCGCCGGGGCTCGCCGGGCGAAAGATCAGCTCGTTACCCTCCACAGAGATCTCCCGCAGCGGGATCGGGCTGCCACCACGATTAAGGAGTCTGCCCGTCAGCGCGCCGCCCCGCTCCTTCACCTCGAGCCAGTAGACGTAGGTCGGCTCGCGCCCAACGCTCATGAGGTTCCAGCGACCGAGAAACGGTGTCGAGTCAGCGGCCACAGGGATCGTGCAGATCACAACCAACAGCAACCCGGCAACAGAGCTCACCCCACGCATGAATGAACCTCCCCAGTCGACAGCGGTGACGAGTGTAACGGGAAACGGAACGTGACACCAGCACCCGATGGTTCGTCCCGCGCGGTATACCTCCAAGCTGATCTGAGAAAGCGTGAGGCGCATACCCCCGGAACGAGTTCATGCCGACGACGCCATGCAAAGCGAGAGAACAATTCGCTCACGTTCTTGCTGCTCGGACCAAAGATAGGAGAACGAATCCCGTAGCTCCGGCTCTCGGTTCCAAATTACCTTCGTGATGCGTAAGTCCGAAATGCAGCGCAAATTGCTTGGAGCTCGGAGGGTGGGAAGATTAGGAGATTGATTACATACCTAGTGGAAGTCAAATGATGGTCACCGAACAGCCCTCAGCTTCTGCCGTCAGTAGGACTCAGTGAACGGGCCAAGGCCAAGGTTGGAGACACACGGCCGCCGCTCGACGGCAACGAACAGACCGTGCGAGCACACGTTGTCGCGGGAATGTTGTCGGTCTGGTGTATAAGGGTCAGCCATGCTCTCGTTCAGCCTTTCCCGTCGTGCTCTTGCGCTCGTGCTTCCAGTGCTTCTGCTCGCTCCCTTGCCCTCAGCCGCCCAGCCGACGGTCGCGGCGACGCAGGCGGAGGCCTCGCTACAGTGGTACAAGGGCAACACGCACACGCACACGCTCAATAGCGACGGCGATTCGACACCAGACGAAGTCGTGCGCTGGTACCGTGAGCACGACTACGACTTCCTGGTCCTCACCGACCACAACTTCCTCACCTCCGTCGAGGCGCTCAACGCACTCCATGGGGCGGACGAGCAATTCGTCGTTCTCAAGGGTGAAGAGGTGACGGACGGCTTCGGGGAGAAGCCGCTGCACATCAACGGTCTCGACGTCAGCACTCGCGTCGAGCCGCAGGGTGGCTCCTCGGTGGTGGACGTGCTCCAGCGCAACGTGGACGCAGTCCGTCGAGCCAACGGTATACCCCATATCAATCATCCGAACTACAGATGGGCGATCACGGCCGACGAGCTTCGCCAGGTCCGCAACAACCGGCTGTTCGAGGTCTTCAATGGCCATCCTACGGTCAACAACCTCGGAGGAGGGGGCGTGCTCGGGCTCGAGGAGGCGTGGGACACCATCCTCACGAACGGCACGCTGCTCTACGGCATTGCGGTTGATGATGCGCACACGTTCAAGGACCCGGGGAATCCGTACGTAGCGGGTCCGGGGCGGGGATGGGTCGTGGTCCGCGCGCCGCGGCTCGAGGCGCGCGCGCTCGTCGACGCGCTGGATCGCGGTGACTTCTACGCGTCGACTGGGGTCGAGCTCGCCGACTATCAGGCGACGCCCGAGCAGATCGCCATCAGCGTGAAGGAGCGCGGGGAGGCGAAGTACCGTATTCAATTCATCGGCAGGGGCGGACGCCTGCTGCGTGAGGCCACAGAGCTCAACGCGACCTACGAGATCCGCGGCGACGAGGGGTACGTGCGCGCGAAGGTCATCGAGAGCAACGGAGGCGTAGCCTGGTGCCAGCCGGTGCTGGTCGACGCGCGATCATCCGAGATGGCCGGAGCGTCACACTTGCTGCCCATCCTGCTCCTGACGATTGGCGCGGGCATGTGGCGTTGGCGATCGCTGTCCGCTTAGTTCGACGCACCATCGGTCGCTGTGTGGCGCTCTCGATCCTGACCCAGCCATTCCTGCCACAGACGCCGCCGCTGGAGCTGATGCAGCGCTCGAACTTCTGGCTCGGCCCCGGTAGATGGCGATCGCCTTCGATGCGGTGCCGTTGAAGTTGAGGTCGGGGTTCAGTTCCTTGATGGGCATGGGGACTCCTCGGACGCTCCCAGTGCGGTCGACGTTCTCAACCTGACCGCGCGTGGTTCCTTGTTGCGCTCGAGATCACGCGTCCGGCGGTTGATCCTGCCGCGCCAGGCTGCCGGCCACGATCAAGGCGGCGCCACAGAAAGCTATGGCCACGAACATGCTGGTCACACCGCGTGGTTGGTAGCCGACCGGCTGGTCCATGAACTGGTGAGGAATGTGCAGGGTCAGGGCATACGCCCCGTAGAGGATTGCCACCATGATCGCCGCCAGGCGCGGGAGCACCCCCACCGCGATGGCGGCTCCGGCCGCGAGTTTAGCGGCGCCCGTGAAATAGGCCAGGAACAACGGCCACGGATAAACGGAGGGTACCAGCGATGCCACGTTCTCGGCATAGATGAAGTGCAGAACGCCGAAGACGGGCAACGAAACGCCGAACAGGAGACGGCCGATGCGAACCCATCGCTTGCGTGTCGGCTGGCTCGTCAGTCCAGCCAGAATCAGCGCGGTGCCGGCCAGCACGACCGTCTCGAACGTGCGGACCCACCAAGGTGAGCGCAGCAGGCTGGGATTGAGGAATGCGCTGGGCACCTGCAGAAACACGATCCAGACAGCAAACAGCACCGTCAAGACGATGGCCGCCTGGTAGGTCTTGACGTTCGCCATGATCGCCAGCCCAGCGGCAATCAGGACGACGCCGGTCAGTATGGCCAGCAAGCCGTACCCGGGAGTCGAGGCTGGCACCAGTTCACCCACCGGCTGGAGTTGTTTGACAAAATCGACGAACACCAGCGAGACGATGCCGAAGCCCGCCATCGCCGTGGCGAACACCATTCGACCGGACAAGAGCATGGACGATACCTCCGGCGCGGCTGCGACGCACCTGTCGCATCTGCGCGGGGCGGCCAGCAGAGCGTCTAGTGTCGAATCGACGGAAGGCTGAGTAAAGAGCCATTTCTGCTGGCGTCGGTCATACCACCTCCAGGTGGGGACGTGAGACGTTTCCCTTGATTACCGACACCGCGTACGGTAGGTTCTTGTTGGTAACCGAGGGATCAAGATGAGTAAACCGACCGATCTCGTACAGGGGACGCTCGACCTCCTCATTCTCCGGGTCATCGCGCTCGAGCCGATGCATGGGTGGGCGATCGCGCAGCGTATCCGACTGATGTCCAACGACGAGCTGAGGGTGGGGCAGGGCTCGCTGTATCCCGCCCTGCACAAGCTTGAGCAACAAGCTTGGATCGAGGCGGAGTGGCGCCCGAGCGAGAACAACCGCCGCGCGAAGTACTACAAGCTGACCCGCGCTGGGCGGAAGGCGCTGGCGACAGAGACGGCGCAGTGGGAACGGCTGTCGACCGCGATCTCGCTCGTCGTACGACCGACGTAAACCGTGACGGGTCCCGTTCACACGTCGTCTTGGTGAAACCCCGCCACGAAGGAGACGCGCCCCATGCGATGGATCAAGATTCTGCGTCTTCGCCTGCGTTCGGGCTTCCGGCGCGACCAGGTGGAACGAGAGCTGGATGAGGAACTCCGCTACCACGTCGAACGGGAGATCGAAGGCGACATCGCGTCCGGGGTGTCTGCCCAGCAGGCACGGTCCGCTGCGGTCCGCGCCATAGGTGGGATCGAGCAGCGCAAGGAAGAATGCCGGGATACACGGGGCTTCGTGACCATCGACGAGGTGCGTCGCGACCTGCACTACGCGCTGCGAACCTGCGCAAGAATCCCGGGTTCACCGCTGTGGCCGTGCTCACGCTGACGCTTGGTATTGGCGCCAACACCGCCATCTTTAGCCTTGTCAACGCCGTACTGATTCGCTCGCTGCCATTTGAGCGAAAGGTCAAGCCCCGGCGCGTGGAGGATGCCACCAGAATCACCCTCGTCG
>WHTZ01000015.1 GCA_009377495.1 Luteitalea sp. | reverse complement strand
GATGCGACACCCGAGAATGCCCCACGCGTCATGCGCGGACTGGCGGCCTTCGGTGCGCCTATGGCCGAGATCGCAGAGGCCGACTTCGCGTGCCCCGGCGTCGTCTACCAGATTGGCGTTGCACCTGGCAGAATAGACATACTGACCGAACTGACCGGCCTTAGCTTTGCCGAAGCTTGGGCAGACCGCATTCGGCGGCCATTTGGTGAGATACATGTCGACTTCATCGGCCGTACCGCGTTCATTCGAAACAAGCGCGCGACCGGCCGCCCCAAGGACCTCGCCGACGTCGAAGGTCTGGAGTAAGCGCGTCTAATGTCCGGCACAGCGGGCTCGCCGCGCTGCGTCCGGCCGGCGTGACTTAGGAGCTGGTGCGCTGGCGTGAGGAGGTGCGCACGGGCACGCGTGTCGGGCCGCGGATCTTCCTTGCCGGACCGATCCTCGAATCGGTCGGCAACATCGAGCGCATGCGGAGGGACCTGAAAGTCGAGGACTTCGGCCGCACCGCTGCCAGCCCGTGATCAGGAAACATCTAGATCTCCCGATCCGGATGCAGCGGCGGCCGGAGGAAATCCTCATACACCTGAATCCGCTCCACGCCGGCTTCCTCGACAATCTGCACGCGGCATAGATGCGGCGCGTGCTATCTCATACGGACATCAACTCGTTTCGGCACGAGTCCGGCACAACTTTCGTGCCGACCGTGTTCGACCTCTAGCAGTGCTCGGAGATACGCTTGGGCCCCTGTCCGGTTAGAATCGTGCAACGGTATTTACACGGACCTGTCACACTCGCTTGAGCTCGTGCGGTCCGCCGTGCTTGCTGGCCGTTCGACCTGGACTCATTGCACGTCATTGCACCGAATCGGTGTTTTCACGAGGCGAGACCCAACTCGCCTCCCAGGGGGAGAAGACGTCATGTCTGTGAGATGGCTTTGGGGCCTCGTGCTGGCCCTTTTGCTGGGCGGTCCTGCGATCGCATCTGCCCAAGTCGATCGCGCGACGCTCAACGGCACCGTACGGGATACCTCGAACGCGGTGATACCGGAGGCCACGATCACCGTGACCAACACGGCGACTGGCGTGGTCACCACGCTCCAGACGAATCAGCAAGCCAACTATCTTGCCGTCGATCTCGTACCCGGGGAGTACGTCGTGGAGGTCGAGGCTCCCGGGTTCGCGAAGAACGCCCAGGTCGTCGTGCTCCAGACCGGGCAGCGCGGGCGTCTGGACTTCGTGCTCTCAGTGGAAGGTGTGGAGGAAGAAGTGACCGTAGCCGGGTCGCGGCCGCTGCTGGACACCGAGTCTCCGGTTCTCGGCACGGTGGTTGGCCAAACCGAAGTGTCGAACCTCCCGCTGGCCATTCGCAACTGGGACGACTTGCTCGCCCTTGTGCCGGGCGTGCAGGGTGATCGCTATACCGAAGAGTCGGGTGGCACGTCGACCGGCCGTACGGGCGGTGTCAGCGTCCACGGCAACCGCTCGCTGCAGAACAACTTCCTCCTCGACGGTGTCGACAACAATTCGATCTCGACCAACGTGCAGGAGCTGTCGACGCAGGTCTCCCGACCATCGATTGATGCCATCAACGAGTTCAAAGTCGTGACGAGCCCGTACGCAGCCGAGTATGGCCGCGCGCCAGGGGCCGCCATCATCGTCACGACCAAGTCGGGGACGAACCGGTTTCGGGGCACGGCGTACGACTACTTCCGAAACGATCGGTTCGACGCCAACACGTTCTTCTCCGAGCGCGAAGGGCAGGAGAAGCCGCGCAACGACCAGAACCAGTTCGGCGGCAATCTGGGTGGGCCGATTCTGAGAAATCGCGCCTTCTTCTTCGGGGACTACGAAGGCAGCCGCATCACGAAAGGCGTGCTGCGGCTGACGCGAGTCGCGACGCCCGAGGAGCGGCAGGGCATCTTCAGCTCCACGATTCGCGATCCGATGACCGGACAGCCGTTTCCGAACAACAGGATACCGCCGAATCGGATCGACCCGGTGGCGACGAACATCCTCGACCTCGTTCCGCTGCCCAATACGACGACGGACCAGACGAACAACTTCCTGCGACAGCCGAATGTGGAGGACGAAAGCGATCGGTACCTCGGTCGCGTCGACGTGCGGCTCGGTGCAGCCGACAACATCTTCGCGCGTTACATCTACACCGATCGGTTCCGCTTCGTGCCTGGCTTCATTGGCGGCGTGGTGGACGGCACCTCGACCTCCGCCTGGGGACGCCAGGACATGAAATCGCACGGCATGGTCGCGGGATGGACCAAGGTCCTCGGCACGGCGCTCGTGAACGAAGCCCGCTTTTCGTGGTCACGCGCGATCTCTGACGGCGTGCAGGATCCCTTCGGTCAAGACGCCATGGATCAGATCGGCTTCAGGGGAGTGCCGCACGATCCGCTCGTCGCGGGCGGCATTGTCGGTGTGGACATCAGCGGTCATAGTCGGCTCGGGTCTCCAAACTTCATGCCGAAGTTCCAACACACGGACCAGTTCGAGCTCCTGAACACGCTCTCGTGGCTGAAGGGGCGGCACCAGTGGAAGCTCGGTGTCGACATCATGGCCCCGATGCGCAACGAATACATGGACATCCCCGCCACGCGCGGCAACGTGTCGTTCAACGGCCAGTTCACCGGCGAGGCGCTGGCCGACTTCATGCTCGGCTACGTACGCGCCGCTCAGCTGGCGAACGTCCACGTCGTGGACCAGCGGCTGTGGGCGACGTCGTTCTTCGTGCAGGACGACTGGAGGCTGCGTGACAACCTCACGGTCACTCTCGGGCTGCGGTACGACTTCATCACGCCCGCATACGAGGCCAACAACCGAATGACCAACTTCGACCCTGACACGGCCGAGCTCGTGTTTGCGTCGGACGGATCGCTCGAGGATCGCTCGCTTGCGACACCGGACACGAACAACTTCGCCCCCAGGGTCGGCGCGGTCTACCGGTGGAACAACCGTACGATCGTCCGCGCTGGGTACGGCATCTTCTACAACATGTTCGATCGTATCGGCTCCGAGGATCAGCTCGCCCTGAACCCGCCCGGCCTGTTGAACATCGACATTCAGGCCCCAGATGGCGATATACCCGTGTTCCTGCTGGCGGACGGCTTCCCAGGGGATTTCCTCGATCCGAGCAATGTGGATCTGCAGCGGTTGCTCCTTCGGACCGCCGATCATGACGGCCGCCGCGCCATGGTTCACCAGTTCGGCGGCGGCGTCGAGCGCCAGCTCGGCGACGCGTTCGTGTTGTCAGTAGACGTCACGGGCTCGATTGGTCGAAACTTGGCTGTGCTGCGCAACTTGAACCAACCGCTCCCGAGCGCGGCTGGTGTGCTCGATGCCCGCGGCACGGTGCCATATCCTGAGCTCGGTCACATCCAGTGGCGCGACCCGTCGGGCACGTCGAGCTACCGCGGCATCGACCTCGCGTTCGAGAAGCGCTTTACCGAGGGCTATAGCTATCGCGTCGCGTACACCGTGTCGGAGTCGACCGACCAGGCGCCCGAGCATCTCGCGGCGTCCTCCGGACGCCCGCAGAACAGTCGCGACCTCGATTCGTGGGAAGGCCCGAGCGACTTCGACGTGCGCCACCGCCTGGTGGGCGCCTTCGTGGCCGAGCTGCCATTCGGGCCTGGGAAGCCATGGGCCACGAGCGGCGCGTCCAGCGCCTTGCTCGGCGGATGGTTGGTCAGCGGCATCTACACGGCGCACTCGGGACGGCCGTTCACGGTGACCCAGGGGACGAACAACGTGGGAGCGGGAACGACGGGCTTGCCGAACAGAGTGCGTGACGGGAACGACGCTCACGACGTGAACGACTGGTTCGATGTGACAGCATTCGAGGCGGTGCCGTCCGGCACCTTTGGCAACGCTGGGCGGAACATCCTGCGCGGACCGGGCTGGCTGACCTTCGACCTGAGCCTGCAGCGGCGTATCGCGATCACGAACGGCCTCGCAGCGTCGCTGCGCTGGGATGTCTTCAATCTGTTCAATCGGGCAAACGTCGGTAACCCGGTGAGCAACATCGACAGCAGCACCGTGGGCACCATCCAAACCCTCGCCGGTGACCCGCGGATCATGCAATTTGCCGTGCGGCTGGAGTTCTGAGCGAAAAAGGGGACAGGCCCCTTTTTCGGAACTGACGCCGGCGAAAAAGGGGCCTGTCCCCTTTTCCGCCGCCAATGGCAGGCCGACGTGTCCGCTGCGCGAGTTGACCAGCGGACGTGGTATTTTGCACTCCCAAGAGCCTGCGCTACAGTACGCACCATGAACGCTGTTCTCGATTTCATTCACGCCAACCGCGATCGGTTCCTCGATGAGCTCAAGCAGTTTCTGGCCATTCCGAGCATTAGCGCGCTTCCGGCGCACCAGGAGGACGTCAAGCGATGCGCTGACTGGGCGGCGGCCGAGATGACGCGGATCGGACTCCAGAACGTGACGCTCTTTCCAACCCCTGGCCATCCCGTTATCTACGGCGATTGGCTCCACGCCGCGGGCGCCCCCACGATTCTGTTTTATGGCCACTACGATGTGCAGCCGGTCGACCCGCTCGAGCTGTGGGAGTCGCCGCCCTTCGACGCCACCATCCGCGACGGGGAAATCTACGCACGCGGGGCGGCCGATGACAAGGGTCAAGTCTTCATGCACTTCAAAGCGCTCGAGGCACACTTGTCGCAGAACGGCAAGCTGCCCGTGAACATGAAGATCATCCTCGAAGGCGAAGAGGAGGTAGGCAGCGCCAATCTGGACGACTTCGTCCGCGCCCACAAGGCAGACCTTGCGGCAGACGTGGTCGTCATTTCCGATTCGACGATGTTCGACCGCGGCGTGCCGTCGATGTGCTATGGCTTGCGTGGGCTCTGCTATTTTCAAATCGACGTCAAGAGCGCCAGCACAGACCTACACTCGGGCATGTACGGTGGCGCCATCGCGAACCCAGGACAGGTGCTCGCGCAGATGCTGTCGCAAATCAAGGACAAGAGCAGCCGAATCAAGGTTCCCGGCTTCTATGACGACGTGCAGCCGCTGACGGACGAGGAACGGGCCGAGTTCGCCAAGCTGCCGTTCAACGAGAAGAAGTATCGCAAAGACCTTGGCGTCGCGAAGCTGTTTGGCGAGCCCGGGTACTCGACGCTGGAGCGCGTCTGGGCGCGGCCGACCTTCGAGGTCAATGGCTTACTGTCAGGCTTTACGGGCGAGGGTGCCAAGACCGTCTTGCCGGCCCAAGCGATGGCCAAGGTGAGCATGCGTCTCGTCCCGAATCAGGACCCGGTCAAGATTAGCGACCTCTTCGACGCGTACGTGAAGCGGATTGCACCGAAGACGGTCGACGTGACCGTGACCCGCATGCAGGGCGGCAAGCCGTGGATGTGTGATCCCCACAACGACTTCGTGCAGGCGGCCGCACGGGCCATCGAGCAAGGCTTCGGCCGACGTCCCGTGCTCGTGCGCGAGGGGGGCTCCATCCCCGTCGTGTCGACGTTCCAAGAAGAGCTCGGCCTGCCCAGTGTGCTCTTTGGCGTCGGCCTGCCGGACGAAAACGCGCACGCGCCGAACGAGAAGCTCGATCTCGGCAACTTGCACAACGGCATCATCGCGTCAGCGCTGCTCTACGAGGAGATCGGTGCGCTCGCGGGCGGCTCCACAGCATGAGCGGTTTGACCCACCGCGATTCAATCCTACCGATCGCGCGCACCACTCGAATCCAAGGCATTGAATGCTGCCGGCGGGGCGGTTGGGATACTCGTGCGCTGCGCTATCGATAACTCTCGTCGTCACAGCAAGTTTCGTCAGCTCCCGAACGACAACCATCATGGCACGCTGCCTGCTAGTAATAAGGTGGCGACGCGAACCTGCACCAGCATCGGCGAGTCAGCACGCGGGTTTGCGCTCGAGAGGCGCGTCAGGTTGGCGCCGTGACAGTCGGCCCACCTGAACAGTTGTCAATCGGGTTCGCGCGTTCGTCGCGCGGATGGTTTCGCTGGGGCACAGTGCCAGGCCCCTGCGTTGACGGGGGCGAGCGGCGGCTCGCCCCGTTTTTTTGGAGCTCGAGGGGAACCGCGGGGACAGCGGAAAGAAAAACGGGGACAGCCCTCGTTTTCGGGACCGAGGAGCGACGCCGCCTACGGCCCGAAAGACGAGGACTGTCCCCGTTTTTCGTTCTTGGGCGAGCATGGGCCGTGAGCGATCCGATTGCGACGGCGGCTGAACGGATTCGGCGTGCTCGGCACCTCACCGTGCTGACCGGCGCAGGCGTCTCGGCGGCGAGCGGGGTGCCGACGTTCCGTGGACCGGACGGGCTTTGGCGATCCTTCCGAGCAGAAGACCTTGCCACGCCCGGTGCGTTCCGGCGCGACCCGCGATTGGTGTGGGAATGGTACGACTGGCGGCGGCAGCGGATCGCGGCTTGTGAGCCCAACGCGGCGCACGACGTCCTTGCGCGCTGGAGCCAACGGTTTCCTGACCTGACGCTCGTGACGCAGAACGTGGACGGCCTGCACGAGCGCGCAGGCACGACGCGTATTCTGCGGTTGCACGGATCCATCTGGCACGTGCGCTGCGCGCGTCCGTGCTCGGATGGGCAGACGCGACGCGACGATCGTGTGCCTCTACCGGAGATTCCCCCGCCTTGCATCTGCGGCGAGCCTCTCCGTCCAGGCGTCGTCTGGTTTGGAGAAATGCTCCCTCTGGACGTGGTAAAGCAGGCGGGCGAGGCGACCGCGCGCTGCGATGTGTTCGTCGCGATTGGCACCTCCGCGCTCGTGTACCCGGCTGCGGGCTTCATCCACGAGGCGCGCGCCGCCGGGGCGACAGTCATCGAGATCAACCCTGAAACGACCGGTGCATCGGATGCCGTAGATCTGGCGGTGCGCCAGCCGGCTGAGAGGGCGCTTCCGGAGCTCGATCGCCTCCTGCAGTAAGCCAAAGACGAGACCACCAAGATCGCGAAGATCACGACGTAGGGCGCGGTTAGCGGCGCCAGTGCGTCAGCCGCGCCGGTGCACCAGCCGTTCCGGCGCCCCTAAAGGGGCGCCCTACTTGTCTCTAGGGCAACGTAGCTCGCATGAAGGTCGGTTATGCCTGTGGTGCCTATCGAGTCGTCAGATGACCCACGCATTGCGGACTACCGGAGTATTCCGGATCCGGAGCTGCTGGCGCGTCGCGGTGTCTTCATCGCGGAGGGGCGACTCGTCGTGCGTCGGTTGCTGGAGACCGGATCGCCGTGCGTGCGCTCGTTGCTGGTGAGTGACGCGGCGTTGGCGTCGATCCGCGACGTGGTCGATCCCGACCGCGACTCACGACGCATCTACGTGGCTTCGAAGGATCTGTTGAGCGCGATCGTCGGGTTCAACGTTCACCGCGGATGCCTCGCGTGCGCCGAGCGTCCGGCGCCACTGCCGCTCGAAACCGTGATCGCTCCAACTGGCCGATCGCCGCTCATCGTGCTCGAGGCGGTTGGCAATCCCGACAACATCGGTGGCATCTTTCGTAATGCCCGGGCTTTAGGGGGCTGCGGCGTCGTGCTCGACCGGCGTTGCTGTGACCCGCTGTACCGCAAGGCTATTCGTGTGTCGATGGGGTCGTGTCTCGAGGTGCCCTTTACGACGGTCGACGAGTGGATAGGTACGCTGCAGGCCATCAAGGACGCCGGATGGTGGCTGGTCGGGTTGGCGCCGGATCGAGCCGCGCCGGACCTGGCCGATGTCTTGCGTGGGCAGCGGGCCGCGCCCGTCGCCTTTCTGTTGGGACACGAGGGATTTGGCCTCTCGGACGAGGCGCGTGCCCTTACCCACGCCGTGGCGCGAATCCCGATGGCGCCCGGCGTCGACTCCCTCAACATCGCAACTGCGGCGGCTATAGCGCTGTACGAGCGTCGGAGGCAGCGGCAACCACGCTAGCGAGAATCGGGAGTGTCACCGCGGAGAGGCTCGGGAGGACGAGTTCCGCTTCGCTCAACCGATCCGCATCGTATGATGTGGTCACGCCGATCGTCCGTAGTCCCGCATCCCTAGCTGACTGGATACCCCACGGCGAGTCTTCGATCGCCACCACGTGTGCCGGACGCGCTGTCGGCTCGAGCCGCCCCGTGTTCTGGAGCAGCGTGAACGCGCGCTCGTAGGGATCGGGGGCCGGCTTGCTGCGCGGTGTGTCGTCTGCTGCGACGATCACACTGAAGAGCTTGCGGAGGCCTGTGGGCTCGAGCATGAGCTCGATCTCGTCACGAAGCGCGCCCGATGCAATGGCCACAGGAACGGCGGCTGCAATCTGCTCAACGCATGCAGCCGAGTTTGGAAACAACACCGACTCGTCGCGTGCGACGTCGCGAAATCGGCGCGTCTTCGCGGTAGCGAGTCGTTCAATGGTGGCCTCGTCGAACGCAAGGCCGCGATCTCTCGCCAACACCCGAAGCGCGTCCTGGTCCGAGTACCCGAGGTAGCCCGCATAGTATTCCTCGTCGGACAGCGTGACGCCAACCGTCGCCAACACCTGCTGGAACACACGCAGGTGCAGGGGCTCGCTGTTCGCAAGCACGCCATCGAAGTCGAAGATCACGGCAGCCAGGCCATTGAGGCGGGACGAAGCGGGCATTTTGGTCTTTACTCCGTTGGTGACGCGAGAGGCGAGGGCGCTGGCCACTTGATACTTGTCACTTCTTGACCCGCTCTCCCGCCTGCACGCGCACGCTCAGCCTGTTCTCGGGCGGTGGGAAAGGACAATCGTACGTTTCGTTGTAGTAGCAGTAAGGGTGGTAGGCACGATTGAAGTCCACTTCATAGAGCCCGGTCGCGGTCCGATCGAGGTCGAGATACCGTCCGCCGGCGTAGGTTTCGGTGCCGTTCGATGGATCGCGAAACGGAACGAACAAGCGGCGCGCCGCCGTGTCTTCCGCCTCGACGAACGCCGTGACCGCGAGCTCGCGACCGAGGAGTGTGAACTCCAGCCGGCCGGCTCGGCGCATAGGGCGTTGCTGGCCAGTCGAGGTTGCCATCACCATGACCGGCTCTGCAGACGACGGGGTGAGCGCCGCGGGCACGCGGTACCGCTCATCGACAGGAAAGTAGGCGAGGGGCACCAGCGCTTCTCGGCGCGTCGGCGGAACGGGCGAGTCGTCGCCGGTCCGAAACCAGTCGTCTTTCTCGACACGAAGCGCCTGGATGCCCTCCGGATAGTTCGCAGCATCAGGTGGCGGCGGCGCGTTGGTACACGAGACGACCGTCAGCGCCAGGATCGACACGCTCGCGAGACGAGTCACCACACCTATAGGATAAATGCAAAAAGGGGACAGGCCCCTTTTTCGGGAACTGACGCGGCCGAAAAGGGGCCTGTCCCCTTTTTGCATTACTGAAACAGATAGCCTTCCTTTGCGACCGTTCGGTCGGCAAGCAGGCGTCGTAGCGCAACGGTGTTGGCGGGCGAGGTCTTCGCAAACCGACGCACCGCGGCGAGCGCCGTCTTCTGCAAATCGCCCTCGAGCGTCGCCCCGATCGCCTCGCGAGCGGCACGCTCGATGCGGGACGCCGCATCCTGCACGTACAATTGTGCTGCCACCGAGTGTAGGTCGCCGGCCTGTGTGCCGTCGCGCTGCGCCCCTCCCGCGCGGAGCACGGCGCTCTCGGCGGCCAGCGCATCGATGGCCATATCGGCGATGAAGCAGAGCACTTCCTGCTCCTCTGTGATGCGTTCGCCCCACGTCTGCATCGCGGCACCCAATGTGAGGATCACGATCTTCTTGAAGCCCGTCACGAGGCGCCGCTCGCCTTCGAGCGGGCCCTCACCAGAGAGGTCGAATGGCGCCGTGAGCAACTCGTCCTGAAGGCGCTTGGCGGCAGGAATCAGCGGCAGGTCGCCCTTGACCGCGCGCCGCATCAGCATGCCCGGAATCAAGAGCCGATTGATCTCGTTCGTGCCCTCGAAGATGCGATTGATGCGCGCATCGCGGTAATGGCGTTCCGCCGGATAGTCGTGCACGTAACCGTTACCGCCGTGGATCTGCACGTTCTCGTCGACCAAGAAGTCCAGCATCTCGCTACCCGCAACCTTGACGATCGACGCCTCGACCGCAAACTCCTCGAGTGCGGTCAGCGTGCCAGATGCGTGATCGCTCGCTGCGACCGCGGCAAGGTCGATGAGCCCCGCCGTACGGTAGAGGAGGCTTTCAAAGGCGTAGAGACGCGCCGTCATTTCGGCGATCTTGTGCTTGATGGCGCCGAAGGACGCAATCGACTTGCCGAATTGCTTTCGCGTGGCAGCGTAGCGAGCGGCTTCGCCTACGACGCTCTTCGCTCCGCCGCAACAGGAGGCCCCCAGCTTGAATCGACCGTAGTTGAGCACGTTGAAGGCCACCTTGTGGCCCCGGCCGACTTCGCCGAGGAGGCTGCTGGCTGGCACACGTACGTCCTGCAAGATGAGCGCTGCGGTCGACGACCCGTGCAGCCCCATCTTGTGCTCTTCCGCACCGCTTGAAACGCCAGACGCCCCTCGCTCGACGAGAAATGCGCTGAAGTGATCGCCGTCCACCTTGGCAAAGACGACGTAGAGGTCGGCGAAGCCGCCGTTGGTGATCCACATCTTCTCGCCATTGAGGAGAAAGCTGCCATCGGCTTGTCGTGCGGCGCGCGCGCGTGCGCCGAGAGCATCGGACCCCGAGCTGGACTCGCTCAGCGCGTAGGCGCCGACGATCTCGCCGCTGACGAGGCGTGGGAGGTATCGCTGCTTCTGTGCGTCCGTCCCGAAGCAGAGAATCGGCATGATCGACAACCCGGTCATCGCCCCAAACGTCGCGCCAAAGGAGGCTGACCGTGCCATGGCTTCGGTGACCACCACCGAGCTCACTTTGTCGAGCGCCAGGCCGCCGTACATCTCCGGGACGTCGGTCGCGAGCAGGCCGAGCTCACCGCAACGCCGAACCAGTTGCCGCGCCAGCTCCCAATCCTTTTGCTCGAGCCCGTCGAGGTTCGGCAGCACCTCGTTCGTGACGAACTCGAGCGCGGTGCGCCCGATCATCCGGTGCTCGTCCGAGAGCCGCTCGGGCGTGAACACGTCGTCCGGCACCGTGTCTTCGAGAAGCCACCAGCCACCACGTCTCACCTGTGCGATCGTTGTCATGGTTCATGCTTCCCAGCACTGCAGCACCCGGCACCCAGCACCCGGGACCCTGGCTACGCCCGCTCGAACACTCCCGCCGCTCCCATACCGCCACCAATACACATCGTCGCCATGCCGTAGCGTGCCCCCCGGCGTTGCATCTCGTAGAGCAACGTGCAGGTGAGCTTGGCGCCCGTGCAACCGAGCGGGTGCCCCAGCGCAATGGCACCGCCGTTGACGTTCAGCTTCTCGGGATCAATGGGGAGCTCTGCGAGGCACGCGAGCACCTGACTCGCGAAGGCCTCGTTGATCTCAACCAGATCGATGTCGTCGATGCCGAGACCGGCGAGACCGAGCACTTTGCGCATGGCCGGCACGGGGCCGAGGCCGAAGCGTTCCGGCTCGACGCCGGCCGTCGCGTAGGCGACAAGGCGGCCGAGCGGCGTTAGACCGAGGGTGCGCGCCCGATCCTCACGCATGATGAGGACAGCCGCGGCGCCGTCGCTCGTCTGCGAGGAGTTACCGGCCGTAACGGTGCCCCGCGCGTGAAACGCCGGCTTGAGCTTGGCAAGCGCTGCGCTCGATGTGTCCCGACGCGGACCCTCATCCGTGTCGAACACCACGCGACGTAAACCAGGCCTGCCTGTCGAGAGCGGCTCTACGATCTGCGCTTCGACCGGCACGATCTCCTCTCGAAACCGTCCCGCATCGATCGCGGCCACGGCTCGGCGGTGGCTTTCGAGCGCGAAGGCGTCCTGCGCCTCGCGCGAGATCGCGTGCTCGCGAGCATGGTTCTCGGCGACGAGCCCCGTGGAGAGATACACGTCCGGATAGGTGTCCACGAGCGTCGGGTTCGGCGCCAGCTTGTTGCCACTCATGGGGACGAGGCTCATGGACTCGGTGCCCCCCGCGAGAATCATCGACGCACCACCCCCACGGATACGCTCCGTGCCAAAGGCTATGGCCTGCAGGCCTGACGCGCAGAAGCGATTGACGGTCACGGCCGACGCTTCATGCGGGATGCCCGCTCGCAGGCTGGCGATGCGCGCCACATTCAAGCCCTGTTCGGCTTCCGGCATCGCACAGCCGAGTATCACATCGTCGATCTCATGCGGGTCGACGCCGGGTGCGCGCTTGAGGGCCTCGCTCAAAACGGATGCGGCGAGGTCGTCAGGACGTGTCGTTCGAAGGGTCCCCGCCGGTGCCTTACCCACCGCGGTCCGGACGGCCGAGACGATAACGGTGTCCTCCATGAGAGCCTTTTCCCTTTCCGTTTCCCGCTAGAAATCAGCGAGCAGATCACCCAACGTGTCGCCGACGTCCAAGACGTGACCGTCGAACGCGTGATCCGCACCTTCGATGACGACGAGCTCACGAGGCTCCGGGATTCTCGCGTACAAGCGCTGCACGGCACGCAGCGGGGAGATGCTGTCGTGATCGCCGTGAATCAGGAACTTCGCCTTCTCTGAATCAGTGAGCACGGCGTAGTCGTAGCTCTCCGCGGCCAATCCGATACCGACGAGCGCCACAACACGGTCGTCTTTGGCGCCAGTCGTCATCGCAACCCACGACCCAAACGAATAGCCAACCGCCCAGAAAGGGGCACCGCGATGTCGAGTCTCGAGCCAGTCCAGCGCGGCCCGGTAGTCGTCGCGCGCGCCGTGTCCTTCCACCCATGGACCGCCGCTGAGGCCGACGCCGCGGTAGTTGAACCGCAGCACCACGCAGCCCATATCGACGAGCGTCTTCGCTGCAACGTGCAGCACCTTGTTTTGCATCGTCCCGCCGATATCTGGATGAGATGCGGCGAGCACCACAGCAGCACGCACACGACCGCGTGGCGCCTCAATCAGCGCCTCGAGACGACCGGCAGGACCATCGATAGAGAGCGACATGGACCTCAATTCTTGATGAGCGTTTCAGTGGCTAGCCTTGGCTCATCGGTCAAGCACTGACCGCGATTCCCTGACCCCTGATCCCTCTCCTGCCCCTCGCCCCTTGCCCCTAGCCCCTGCATGTCGATGAACTCGCACACGATGCGCGCGAACTCTTGTGGCTTCGTCACGAGGCCGAGGTGTCCTGTGCTTGGCAGCGTCGCCGCATTCGCGCCGCGAATCAGCGCGAGATAGCTCAACGTGCCCTGTGTCGGCACGACGCCGTCGAGCTCGGCCTCGCCCGTGACGAGCAGTGTCGGCGCGGTGACGCGCCGGCAGTCCGCGTGCAGGTCCGCGTGCTGGGCCAGCTCCCAGCGTCGCACGGTCCGCCGTGGTGATTGCGGCGCGCGCATGATCGTCCGTAGATGGCGCAGCAAGAAGGGCAACCAGCAGCGTATCCCGGGGAACGTGGACCTGAGCTCAGCGACCGTGCGACGCAGCGCAAGGAGCAGGAACGCCGGGGCGTAGAGCCATGGATGTCGCACGTAATGGTCGTAGCGCCAGCCGAGCGTCACGTCCGGCGGCGGCGGCGGTGTGCAGACGAGAATCAACGCGGCCACGCGATCCGGATGTTGCGACGCGTAGCGGAGCGCCACCCACCCGCCGTACGAGACGCCGCACACCACCACGCGCGTCGCCGCCGCGGCGTGCGCCGCCTCGTCGACCTGCCGGACGAACAGGTCGAAGTCTGCGCAGCGTGGGGGCAGTGGTGGCGCGCCGGGCTCACCACGGTAGGAGAACGTCACCACGCGGAGCCTTTTCGCCAGCGCCTCGAACCCCGGGCGCAGCCATTCCCAGCGGCCGTTGATGCCGGGAACGAGCACGAGCGTTGGACCGTGACCGCGGACGACCATACCGTCTCTGGTTGCCCCGGGGCTCACCCTTCAAACCTCACCGACTTCGTCGGTGAGAGTTAGTTCCTCAAGGGCTTCCCTGTCTTCAACGTATGCGCGATGCGCGCCTGTGTCTTGCGCTCTCCGCAGAGGCTGAGGAAGGCCTCGCGCTCCAGGTCGAGCAGATACTCCTCAGAGACTGGCGTGCCTGCCGGGACGTCGCCTCCGGCGATGACGTGCGCCAGCCAACGCCCGACGTGCGCGTCGTGGTCGCTAATGCGTCCAGCGCGCCAGGCGAGGTGCACACCCAGTCGCAGCGCCGCCCGCACGGTTGTCCCAGGCGCCGACAGCGGCGGGGACGGTGGGGGTGGTTGATAGCCCTCTTGCACCCGCGTCAACGCCAGCGCCTTCGCATCAGCGAGCAAGCGATCGCGGTTCATGGTGATGCGATCCACCGCGCGCAGGAGACCGAGCGCCCGCGCATCCGCCGCGCTGGTCGAGACCACGGCAAAGGCCATGGTCTCGAACGCACGCTGGACGAACGGCAAGGGGTCCGCTGTGGCGACCGGCCCTACGGCGAGCGCGCGCAGCAACATCTCTTTCGTGCCGCCGCCGGCAGGAATCAAGCCGACGCTCACTTCCACCAAGCCGATGTACGATTCCGCGGCCGCTTGCACGCGATCGGCGTGCAGCAGGACCTCACAACCGCCACCGAGCGTCATCCCGCTCGCCGCGACGATGACCGGGACGCGCGCCCGTCGCAGGGCCGTAGTCGCACGCTGAAAGGCGCGCACCATCAGGTCAACCTCGTCCCAGTCGGCTTCCTGCGCGGCCAGCAACAGCAGCATCAAATTGGCGCCGGCCGAAAAGTGCTGCCCGTCGTTGCCCACGACCAGCGCTGCGAATCGGTGCTCTGCTTCCCGCACGCCTGCCTCGAGCATGGCGATGGTGTCGCCACCAATGGCGTTCATCTTGGAATGGAACTCGACGCAGAGGACGCCATCACCCAGATCGACCAGGCTCGCCGCGGCGTTCTCGGTCACGACCCCCTGCCGCGATTTGGCATTGCGGAGCAGCTCGATTCCGGGCTCGCGCGCGACGAGGCCATCTTCGCGAAATCGGTTGCGGGCCGCGCGTAGCGCCTCCTCGACGAGTGGTGGCCGACTGGCCACATCACACGCGTCGAGCAGCTCACGAATGCCGATGCTGTCGATGGTCTCGAACGGGCCACGTGCCCAGCCGAATCCCCACCGCATCGCCCAATCGACGTCGTCCAAGGAATACGCAATCTCCTGGGCGACGCGCGTGGCGTAGATCAACGTCGCCCCGAGCGTGGCGCGCATGAACATGCCAGCCCGGCCCTGGTCGAACAGCAAGGCGCGCAGCCGCGCGTCGAGGGGCTGAACCGATGCGAGTCGCTCGAGCTCCGGGAGCTGTGGCTCCAGGCGCGCGCGGTAGTCGAGCGAAGCGGGCTCCAGCGTGAGAATCTCGCGTTCACCATCTCGCCCGACACGCTTGTAGAAGCCCTGGCCCGCCTTTTCACCGTGCCAACCGCGGGAGACCAGGTCGTCGACGACCGTCGGCAGCGTGAAGAGGTTGGCTTCCGCCGGGAGTCGCTCGGCGAGATTGCGCGCGACGTGCACGAGGATGTCCAGGCCGGCGAGATCCAAGGTGCGGAACGTCGCAGACTTGGGTCGGCCAACGAGCGGGCCCGTCAGGGCGTCGATCTCCTCGATGGTGAAGGCGCCGGACGCGAGCTGCTCGAGTATTCTCGCCACGCTGTAGAGCCCCAGACGGTTCGCGATGAAGCTCGGCGCGTCCTTTGCGCGGACCACGCCCTTGCCGAGGCGGAGATCGGCAAACCTGACGATGTCATCGACGACCTCGCGTCGCGTGTCGGCGGTGGGGATGACCTCGAGCAGCTTGAGGTAGCGGGGCGGGTTGAAGAAGTGCGTGCCGAGCCAGTGTTGGCGGAACGCCTCGCTACGTCCTTCAGCGAGCACACTGATGGGTATTCCCGATGTGTTCGAGCTGACGACAGCGTCCGGTGCACGATGAGGCTCCACCTTGGCCAGCAGCTCGCGCTTGATGTCGAGCTGTTCCACGATCGCTTCGATGATCCAGTCACAGTCGCCAAGCGTCGGTAGGTCGCGATCGAAGCCGCCGAGCGTGATGAGGCGTGCCGCATCGGGTGTAAAGAACGGCGGCGGCTCGAGCGCCCGTGCACGTTGGAGCCCCTGCTTCGCGATGTCGACCGTGAGGTCGAGCAAGCGTACCGGAACGCCGGCGTTGGCGAGGTGCGCTGCGATCTGCGCACCCATCGTCCCGGCGCCCAACACCGCGGCCTTGTGAACAGTGCCTGGCATCTTCTTAGACCTTGGCTCCGTTGACGAACAGCGTGACCACCGGCTCGACCATCGAGGCGAGCGCATAACGCCGACGGCTGATGACCCAGTTCGTGGCCATCTCGTCCAGCGCGCCGAAAAAGATCTTGGCACCGATGGTCGCGTTGAGATCGGGGCGAAATATACCCTGTTGTTGCCCTTCGGCGATCACCGACCGAATGATGCCGAGGTATTCTCGCAGCCGCGTCGTCGAGAAACGCTCCATGAACTTCGTGGATTGCCGCAGCTCGACCTGGAAGACCACGGCAAGGCGGCGGTCGCGGCCCAAGCGCTCGAGATGGAGCCTGGCGATCGTGCGCAGTCGCTCGACGGGATGGCTGACGCGGCTGAGCGCCGCGCGTCCCTCTGCAATGGCGTCGCTCATCGTCCGCTCGAAGATCGAGATCAGCAGATCGTCCTTGTTGCGAAAGTAGAGGTAGACGGTGCCCGCCGCGACGCCGGCGCTTCTGGCGACATCAGCCACCTGAGCATTGAAAAAGCCGCGCTCGGCAAAGACGCGGGCGGCGGCGCGTAGAATGAGCTCGCGCTTGTCGTTCCGCGCGGCAGGCGTGCGAGCGGTCACGAGGCGCGGTGTGCGGTCCACGGTCGGGGCGGGCATGGTCTTGGTGATCCCTTTAGTGATGAATGACCGTTCATTCATCATATGCGGCGTCCTGCCAGACCGTCAAGCCGCATCGTGTCGCGCCGCCATGGTACAATTCGGCGCCACGAGTCGGGCCAGGACCGAGGCGCGTGGCCGTGAGCGTCTTGGGAATGAAGGAGGAGCTATGGTGCGCTGGATCCCGTGCGTCCTGTCACTCATCTTGGTGCTCGGGGGCTCGGCCGCGCCGGTGGGTGCGCAATCGCGTGCGACATCTGCGGATCTCACCGGCCTCGTGCAGGACGCATCGCAAGCACTCGTGAGCGGCGCGACGGTGACCGCCACGAATGTGGCCACGCGTGTGTCGCGTGCGGCGACGACCTCCGAGCGCGGGCGCTATACGATCCCAGCGCTGCCGCCAGGCACGTATAGCGTGACGGTGGAGCATGCCGGCTTTGCCGCGGAAGTGCGCGAAGACGTCTCGCTCGAGCTCGGTGCCACTGTTGCCGTGGACGTCGTGCTGCAGGTCGCCGGGGCACGCGAGGCCGTGACGGTCCGCACGACCCCGCCGCTCGTGGACACGCGCGAGACGAGCGTGGCAACGGTCGTGTCCGAGCGGCAGATTGAAAGCCTCCCGACCAACGGCCGTAACTTCATCGCGTTCGCCCTGCTCACGCCTGGCGTCTCGACCGACCGGACACCGCAGCAAGGCGCGTCCGCCACGTCCGGTCTCACGTTTGGCGGGCAACGTGCGCGATCGAACAACCTGACCGTTGACGGGCTCGACAACAACGACGCGACGATCGGCGGTGTGCGCGCGACGTTCAGCCAGGAGGCGGTTCGAGAATTCCAGGTGCTCGCGAGCTCCTATTCGGCCGAGTTTGGCAAAGCCTCGGGTGGCCTCGTCAACATTGTCACCAAGAGCGGCACGAACAGCGCGGCGGGCGACGTGTTCTTCTACGTTCGAGACGATGGGTTGAACGCGAAGAACTACTTCGAAAAGTTCGATCCGGCGGGGACGCCGATCGAGCAGGACAAGGCGCCCTACGCACAACAGCAGTACGGCGGCATTCTCGGCGGCCCCATCAGGCGAGATCGCGCCTTCTTCTTCACGTCGTTCGAGCGGCTCGACATCGACGCCAGCAACTTCGTCACCATCGACGATCGAACCCCATTACGCGTGCTTGGAGCGTCGCCCTGCACCGATCCCAGCGCACTCTGCACGCCCGCGCGGCTCATCAACGACACTGGATTCCCCGTCGACGTGGGTCATGTCCCGTCTCGCATGGAAACCAATACCTTCCTCGTGAAGATCGACCACCACATCCGGAACGATCAGGCACTGACGCTGCGCTACAACTACGGCGACGCCATCAACGAGAACATCGAGCCGTTTGGTGGCATCGTGGCGCGAAGCCGTGGCGCCATCCTGGACAGTACGGATCAGGTCTTCGCGGCGTCGCACACAGCGGTGGTCTCGAACCGGATGGTGCATGAATTGCGCTTCCAGTACGCCCGGCGCGACCAGGACGTGAACGCGCTCGACCCAGCGTGTGGCGGTCCCTGTGTGGGCGAGAATCAAGGTGGGCCAACGGTCGAGATCACGGGCGTGGCGAGCTTCGGACGTCACCGCTTCACGCCGCAGCCGAGGCTGAACGAGCGCTACCAGGTCGTTGACACCCTCAGCGTCATCTCGGGTCGGCACCAGATCAAGACAGGGTTCGACTTCAACTACATCGACCACCTCGAGCAAGCGTTGCCGCTCCACTTCGGCGGCCGCTACATCTTTACCGAGCTCGATGCACGGCAGGCGGCGTCGCTCGGTGTCGAAGGGCCGCTCTCCGCGATTCAAGCGTTCGCCCTCGGTCTCCCAGTGCGATACATCCAGGGATACGGGAGTGCGAGCAAGCCCTACACCTACGGCGACCTGTCGCTCTTCGTGGAGGATGAGTGGCGGGTCGATGCTGTCACGCTGAAGCTCGGTCTACGCTACCAGCGGCAGTTCTGGCCCGATGTGACCTACAGCGTGGCCGGTGTGGCCGAGCCCTATGGCTTTCCGAGCGACAGCAACAACATCGCGCCACGCGTGGCGCTGGCGTGGGACCCGAGCGGCACAGGCATGGCCAACCTGCACGTGGCCTGGGGAGTCTTCTTTGACAACCACATCACGGGCATGCTCGGCATTGCGGATATTGTCAACGGCGATCCGAACGGCGTGCGCACCCTCGTCGCGCCGCCGCCCACCTCCCTCGTCGCTTGGCGCGCGCCGGAGCGGCGGCTCTCCGAAGCGGGCGCACGCGGCTTTCTGGGTGCGTTTCCCAGCCTCGAGATCGCGATTGATCCCGGCCTCCAGACGCCGCACTCGCATCAGGCATCGATCGGGATTGATCACGAGCTGCCGGGCCAGATGGCCGTGGCGATCAATTACGTCTTCGTACGAGGCTTCAACCAGGTGGGGACGATCGACTACAACCCCATCGTGCCGGCGCTTGGACCGAATCGGCGACCGCTCGATGTTGCGGGCGTGCCGGGGACGTCTGCGTCTCTGCTGCAATACACGTCGTATGGCCACACCTGGTATCAAGGGATCTCGGTCGCGCTGCGGAAGCGCTTCAGTCATCAGACGGAGCTCCTGGCCAGTTACACGCTCTCGAAGGCCGAGGATGACACGACCGACTTCCAGACCACCTTCCTCCCAGAGAACAATGGTCGCGGACGCGATCCCAAGGATCCGACCGGGGTTCCGCTTGGCTTCGATCCCGAGCGCGAGCGCGGGCCCTCGCTACAAGACCAGCGGCATCGGCTCGTGTTCAGCGGGCTCGTGGTCATTCCCGGTGATGTGCACCTGTCGTCGATCGTGACGCTCGCGTCGGGGCGTCCGTACAGCATTCTCGCTGGAGTCGATTTGAACGGCGACGGTGACGGCGGGGCGTTTCCACCGGATCGGCCCCGTACAGGCTCCGCGGATCCGGCAGCCAGCCTTGGCAGAAACGCCGGTGTCCTGCCCATGCACGCCACGGTTGACCTGCGGATCGCGCGACGGTTTCCGTTGGGCGACCGTGTGAAGCTCGAAGGCTTCTTCGAGGTCTTCAATCTCTTCAACCGTGCCAACTATACCGACGTGCAGAACATCTTCGGTCCCGGCCGCTATCCGACGAACCCGCTCCCGACGTTTGGCCAGTTCACGCAAGCCGCGCCACCCTTGCAGGTGCAGATTGCGGCGAAGGTGCTTTTCTAGGAATGCCCAATGCTCAATGACCAATGCCCAATGGTCAATGCCATGCCGCAACCGTGGGCCAACCCGCCATTGAGCATTGAGCATTGACAGAGTCCCCTCCGTATAATGCCGTCGATGCATCGCTATCCTCACCCACTCAGCATGGCTCTCTTCGTCTGTCTGCTCGTCGCGGCGCTTGGCCCGGTGAGCTCGATCGCGGCGAGCGCCGAGATCGACGACGAACGCCTCGAACGGATCGATGAACTGGTCGAGCGTGCGATAGCGGACGGCCAGCTCCCTGGCGCGGTCGTGCTCGTTGGTCACGAGGATCGAACGGTTTACCGGAAGGCGTTCGGCAACCGTGCGCTCGAGCCCGAGGCCCAGCCCATGGAGGACGACACCATCTTCGATGCCGCGTCGATGACCAAGGTCGTGGCCACCACAACGAGCGTGATGCGCCTCCTCGAAGAGGCTCGGTTGCACCTGCATGACCGTGTTGCGAAGTACATCCCAGAGTTCGCGAAGTACGGAAAGGAAGACATCACCATTCGCCACCTGTTGACGCACATGTCTGGGCTGCGGCCAGACTTGGACCTCGCGTTCCATTGGCAGGGCTCAGGCGAGGCCATTCGGCTCGCGACGGAGGAAGTGCCCATCGCGCGGCCCGACGAGCGCTTCATCTACAGCGACATCAACTTCTTTCTGCTCGGCGACATCGTGCGGCGCGTGAGCGGCGTGACACTCGACCAGTACGCGCGCGAGCACGTGTTCGAGCCGCTGGGGATGGACGACACGATGTTCCTGCCGCCCACGTCGCTCCGCGAGCGGATTGCACCGACCGAGTGGTGCACGCCGCTTGGTTGGCCGTGCGAGGGACCCAACCAGAGCATGTTGCGCGGCGTCGTTCACGATCCGACCGCACGACGCATGGGTGGCGTGGCGGGTCACGCCGGGATGTTCACGACGGCGCACGACCTGGAGCGCTTTGCACGGATGCTGCTGAACGGCGGTCGCCTGGGGCGCACACGCGTGCTGTCGCCCCTGACCGTACGACTGATGACGAGGTTTCAGACGCCGCCCACCGAGCGGAACGTCCGCGGGTTTGGCTGGGACATTGACTCGACGTTTTCCCGAAACCGCGGCGCGCTCTTCCCGCTTGGATCGTTTGGCCACACAGGTTTCACCGGCACATCGTTGTGGGTCGACCCTGCGACCCGCCAATACGTCGTCTTTCTCTCGAATCGCCTCCATCCGGCAGGCAAGGGAGATGTGAACACGCTGCGAGCCGACGTGGCCACGGTGGCGGCGTCGGCGCTCGACGACCTCAACGACGAGGCACTGGCAGATATCGATCGGAGGTTGGCCGCGTCTGTTGCCCGTCGACCCGGAACGTTGCTGGAGCCAGGGCCAACACCACTCGCAGCGGCTGCGCCGCGTACGGTGCTGACCGGTATCGACATTCTCCGCGCCGAGCAGTTCAAGCGATTGGCGAACCGCCGGATTGGATTGGTGACCAACCACACGGGACGTGCTCGCGATGGCGCGACCACGATCGATCTGCTGCACGACGCGCCAGGCCTCACGCTCGTGGCACTCTTCAGCCCCGAGCACGGCATCCGAGGTCTCCTGGACGAGAAAGTGTCGTCGTCACGAGACGAGAAGACCGGGCTTCCCATCTACTCGCTGTACGGTGAGACACGCCGGCCGACTGACGAGATGCTCGGAGGTATCGACACGCTGGTTGTCGACATGCAGGACGTGGGGGCGCGCTTCTACACCTATACGACGACGATGGCGTACGTGATGGAGGAGGCGGCGAGGCACAACATCGAGGTCGTCATCCTGGATCGTCCTAACCCCATTGGCGGCTGGCAGATCGAAGGTCCCGTGCAGGACGCGTTGTCGATGGGGTTCACGGGCTACTTCCCGATGCCTATCCGCCACGGGCTCACCTTTGGTGAGCTGGCACGCCTGTTCAACGCGGAGAACAAGATCGGCGTAAAGCTCACGGTCATCGAGATGGAACACTGGCGGCGGCGTGCCTGGTTCGACGAGACGCGCCAGCCGTGGACGAACCCGTCACCGAACATGCGCAACATGCACCAAGCGGCGCTCTATACAGGCCTCGGTGCCATCGAAGGGACGAACATTTCGGTGGGTCGCGGCACGGACACGCCGTTCGAGCACATCGGCGCGCCCTGGATCAATGGGAATCAGCTTGCCGACGAGTTGAACGCACGCGAGTTGTCGGGGGTGCGCTTTTACCCAGTGTCCTTCACGCCCACATCCAGCAAGTACGCGAACGAGCCGTGCGCGGGCGTCTTTATCATCGTGACGGACCGCGAGGCGCTGGAGCCCGTGCGCGTCGGGCTCGAAATCGCATCGGTGTTGGCGCGCTTGTACCCCACCGAGTACGAGCTCGAGAGCGCGCGGAGACTGTTTGGATCGGAAGACGTCCCCGTGCGCATCCGGAAGGGCGACGATCCCGCCGACATCGCCGCGGCGTGGGCGGAAGGCGAGGCGCGCTGGCGACTGACGCGGGCACCGTATCTTCTCTATCGTTAAAGGCTCAGCTTTCAGGCTAGTGAATACAGCATCACTGAACAACTCGCACAATACGGCCTGTATTAGCAGTTGTTGCCGTATAGGTCACCGAGAGGGCACACGCCGGCACTCACTCACCGAGCCAGTCCTGCACCCCAGGTGGCTGTCCCAATTTGGCGGCCACCAGTCCTGCTGTTCATACTGGAGAAACGTCTTCGGCATCGAGAATCTCGA
This sequence comes from Luteitalea sp., assembly GCA_009377495.1. Lineage (GTDB taxonomy): Bacteria > Acidobacteriota > Vicinamibacteria > Vicinamibacterales > Vicinamibacteraceae > WHTT01. The sequence goes on along the minus strand of WHTZ01000015.1, from coordinate 82,260 downwards.
ATCAATGTCCTCAACCTTCAGCGGTCAGCTCTCCGCTCGGCTCTTAGCTGGACCGACGATGACGCATGAGGGTCCCCTGGGCGAGCAACCGGTGTATCCTGGCATGTGATGCCCAACAAGCCCCGCGGATTCGGCTCGATGGCGCCCGAGAAGCAACGTTCGATCGCCTCGCTCGGTGGGAAGGCCGCCCATCGGAAAGGCACGGCCCATGAATGGACGCATGCCGAAGCGGTCGCAGCAGGGAGCAAAGGCGGCCGTGTCAGTCACGGTGGCCGCGGAGAGCACTGGAAGAGCCGGACGAAGACCGCCTAGACAGCGGTTATCCACCACATCCGCGCGCTCACCTCTGAATCAGGATACAAATAGGTCGTCATGTCGCAGGTAGTTCTTCGTGGAGTGATGGCGGACGGCCGCATTGAGCGAGGAACACGCCAAGCACCAGCCAGAACCAGTTTGTAGATCGTATGCGCGACTCGTGGCTGTCTCATCAGCAGAAACGCCCGCGCTTGGCCGAACCGAACATCCGCGCTCGCCTTTTGGGCCTTCCACCGCGACAACCGGGCACACGCCTTGCACTGAATGCCGAGAGCAGATCAGGAAGAGGGGTGTGGCATGCGGTTTCAGCCATTGTCGGGCGATTTGGACGGCCCGAACGTTGCAAAATCTGCCATCCTTGTCTGGAAATTATCCCGTGTGAGGCTCGTAGAGTGCCAGCTCAAGCGGATCACGCAGGGCGTCGAGCTGGACGTGATTCGCGCAGGGAAAACCCTGGGGCGAGAGCACTGGTCCGACGTTCACGCGGCGCTCGAGCGGGCATGGGATATTCGGCGAGAGCTGTTATCCCTTGGGTGGACGGACACGCAGACACTCGCCTGAGACCGGGCCGAAGGTTCAGAACTCAGCTCGCGACGGCACGCGGGTCACACCATTCGTCCGCAACGCCCTCCCACAGCTCACTAGCCGCTTCTGATGGTCGGTTCCGACAGCCCCTCTATCCTCTGCTCCCCCACCCCTTTTCAAAGAAGTTACAGCGCCAGCCGAGCTTGCAATCCCGACTGTAGGCCTATACTCCCTCACGTCACGCACGGTGACACGAAAGCGGTTGCCTATTAGGTCTCCCGCCTGCCGGCCAGGGGCCGTGGAGGAGCGGCGGGAGCTTCAGGTCCTCATGTACAGCATCACGTAGACGATGACGCCTGTGACAGAGACATAGAGCCAGATGGGGAGCGTCCAGCGCGCGATGGTGCGGTGTCGATCGAAACGACGACTGAGCGCACGACTGAGGGTCACCAGGGCGAGCGGTGGTACCGCGGCCGCAAGTACCGTGTGTGTTGAGAGAATGACAAAGTAGACGAAGCGAACCCACCCGTCACCGGTGAACGGCTTCGATCCCACCTGCGCGTGGTAAACGAGATAGCTCACGAGAAAGAGCACCGACGTGGCAAACGCGGCCCCCATACAGAGGCGGTGGCTCGAGACCTGGCCGCGGCGAATGAAATAGAAGCCGGCGACGAGCAGGCATGCTGCAGTCGCGTTGAGCGTGGCGTTCAGCGTGGGGAGCAGCGTGACGTCGAACATGTCGTGTGTCGGTGCAAGCGGCGTGCGGGCCCGCTCCTGTCGGTCGGACGAACGCAGCGCGGCAACGGTGTGGGCCTACAGTAATCCGTCGAGCACGAGCACACCACAGAGCAGCGGTAGGTACACAATCGAGCCCAAGAAGAGCCGGCGTGCTTCGAGGCGCGTACGGTGCCGCGCAAACCGGAGGCTCAACCAGAGGAACAACGTGCTCAACACGAGCGCCGTAACGAAATACACGGGACCGCTGAGGCCAGCGAGCGCCGGTGTCAAGCTGACCGGCAGCAACGCCGCGGCGTAGGCAACGGTCTGTCGTGCCGTGCTCCGCCCGTCAGGCTCGACGACCGGGAGCATCACAAAGCCGGCACGCGCGTATTCGTCGCGGCAGAGCCAGGCGATGGCAAGGAAGTGCGGCATCTGCCAGAGGAACACGATGGCAAACAAGAGCCAGCCCTCACCCGAGAGTGAGTTGGTGGCGGCGGCCCACCCGATCAAGGCGGGCAGCGCGCCCGGCACAGCGCCCACCACGGTGGCCAACGACGTGCGCAGCTTCAGCGGCGTGTACACGAGCACGTAGCTCACATGCGTCGCGAGCGCGATGCCCGCGGCCAAAGCGTTGACGAAGAGCGCGAGCTGCACGAGACCCATCGCGGAGATCGCGGTGGCGAACGCGCCAGCTTCCAAGATCCCCAGGCGCCCGGCCGGCAACGGTCGGTTCTGCGTTCGTCGCATGAGCGCGTCGACGTCGCGCTCGAGCAACATGTTGAATGCGGACGCGCCGGCCGCGACGAGGGCGGTTCCGACGATCAGGTGCAGCAGGATGTCCAGCTCGACGGCACCGCGTGCGCCAAGGCAAAATGCCGCCGCGGTCGTCGCGACCACCAGCAGGTTGAGCCGCGGCTTTGCCAGCTCGAGATAGTCGGCAGCCCGGCTCTGCGCGGGCGCCGAGATGAGCACAGCGGACTTCGACAAAACGGGAATCCCTCAGGGATTTGAGACGAGGGTCGTGCCGGAGCATGCCGGACCAGGCCCGTGTAGCAACGAGCCAAACTCAATTATAGACGAGTGACGGTCCTGGTACCTGGCCCCTCGCCCCCCGCTTACGTGGGCGGAAGCTTGGCTCCCGCCTCGCGGAACTTGCGGACGATCCGGTCCTCGATCCACTGTGAGCTCCACCAGTCGATCGGCGTGACCGGGTGGCCGTGAAGCAGCATCGTAAAGTGCAGGTGGTCACCGGCTGCGAGCCCGGTGACGTCCGTCGTGCCGATCTGCTGGTCCCTGTCGACCATCTGCCCTTCCTTCACGTCCAGCGTGTCGAGGTGGCCGTAGAGCGACTGCACACCCATGCCATGATCGAGCACGATGCAGTTGCCGTAGATGCCGAGGTAACGAGCGAGGGCGACCTGCCCGCGGTTCGCGGCAAGAACGGGCGAGTGCGGCAGCGAGGCGAGGTCGAAGCCGAGGTGCACCTGCTGGTCAACTTCCTTGCCTTGATAGAAGTATGTGCGGTGGTCCGCGAAACCGGACTCCACGGCCGTGTTTACCATCTGCTTGAATGGGCCCTGCCACAGTATCTTCGGCGCGGTCTTCTGCGCGAGCGCCGCGATTTCCTCGGCATTCTGCCGCCGCAGGTCGCGGTTGATGGTCACGAACGCGTCGAGCACATCATTCGGATTTGGAACCTGGAAATCAGGAGTGTTCTGGAGGATGGCCGGGACGACTCGCTCCATGAAGCCTTCCTGGAGCTGAATGCGACTGCTCCGAAACCGCTTGGGGAAGACACGATGATCGAAAGCCGCCTGGCCCTCGTTGCCGGCCGCGTCGCGTGCAAAGACCGAGATGGGTGTGTCGGTTGCCTGGTCGTAGAGGACGGCGAAGAACGCGACCCTGAGAGACGGGTCGGCATTCGGGATTCCAGCGCCGGATGCGGGATAGCTCGGATACTCGATGTCGCCGACACGCACACCGGATACGGCATCGGCGGGCTTGACGCGGTAGAGGATCACCTCTGATCCACCGAGGTTGATGAAATGGTGGAGCGAGGTGACCGCGATCTGCGGCGGCACGAGCCGTACCTCCACATCTTGCGTCGTCACGGTGTCGACCGCGCGCAGACCGAACAGCACCGTGAGCGAGGCGCGAACCACGAGACGGGCGGGCGCCTGTGTGAGTGCCGGTACATTGCGCCGACCGACCGTCCCGCGCACACGCGTGCCATTCCCTTCGAGCGTGACCGTCGCGCCACCCCGATTCGACAGACTGAAGAGCGGGTACGACTGGTCGCGCTGCTCAACGGCGATCTCGAGCCGGTCGAGCCGATCGGGCGGCGCGTTGACGGTCACGTCGAGCGGCGAGGCATGGCCCATGACCGCTTTCGGGCTGGCGATAGCGACCTCGGGGCCTTCCAGCTTTCCGGCGCCATACCAGACAGCACCCGCCAGCAGCGCGAACAGCAGAAGCGACAACAGAAAATTGCGCATGTGCTGGATGATAATGCACACGCGCTCATCGTCGGCAGAGCTGTGCGCAGCGAGCAGCCTTCACAGGCCCGTCACCATGCCGGGCGCACGAGATGACACACGAAGTGACGCATTCTTGACGTTTCGCACCTGTGCCTAGTAAACTCAAGGGTTCTTACCGCCCGGCGTGCCGGTATCGTCTAGGGGTTAGGACACGTGGTTCTCAGCCACGGAACCGGGGTTCGAATCCCCGTACCGGTACCAGCTTCCCAACCCGAAATCGTTCAGTGACTTGTGAGGGTTTTTCTTTGCGGCGTGAGGTGTCGGCGAAGCCCTGTTCGGTTGGAACTTGATGATTCTTGAAATAATTGTTGGTGCCTTCCATCGCGGCGTCGAAGACCTGCTTCGAGCCGTTCAACCGCGGGCCCGAAGCGCTTCGAGCCTTTGATTGTCGTAGATCGACCATGGCCGTGACCTTGGCTGCGTCGAAGCATGTGTTCTCACTGACCGCCCAATCCTGGAGCCATGCGCCTATACGAGTTGAGCGGCGGCATCGAGGCGGCCATCGACGAGGTAGTGTTTACTTTCTTCCTCGGCGGCGACGGTTCGTAACGAAGGCAATCCCGCGAGGTCGATGCACTTTGGGAATCGCCGATCCTAAGGGGTCCCTTTGGCGGCAGCGCGAGGTGCGTCAGAATCTATGACCGCGGCAACGCATGAGCGACGAGTATGGCGATTGGCTTGAGGAGGAGGGAGAGGAGGAACCTCGCCCGCGCGACGAACAGACGGATCGCGCCAAGGCCGAGCTGCTCGAGCGAATACAGTCCTTCGACCGTGTGTACTACGTCCAGCAACTGCAGGTGCTGCACGAACGGTCCTTCTTTCACTGGATCACAGGTCGCGCGCTGCGTGAGTTGATTGCCGAGGGTCAGATCAACGCATTCTCGCAGGAGCTCTCAGCAGGTGTGCCTATTCGCCTGATCGTGAGACGGTCATATCGTCACTGGAAGCGTGAGGGGCAACGCGTGCTGGAACTGGTGCGGCGCTACTCGCAAGGCGCATTCGCACGCGCGCTTGGCCCGTTTGGTGAAATCGTCGTCGACGCTGCATTCGCGTCCGCGGGCGTCCGGCTTCTCGGCCGCGACGTGAGGTCCATCGAGGGTCGAGCTTGGACCGCGACTGATCACAACCTCGACCGAGCGTATGAACTGGACGGCGTCCGCTACGGGGTGGAGGTTAAGAACACTCTGAAGTACATCGACGACCGCGAGCTTACCGTGAAGCTTGAAATCTGCCGCGCTTTGGCGCTCCGGCCATTGTTCGTTGTCCGGATGATGCCTAAGACATGGGCGTGGCCACGCGTTATTCGGCAGGGCCGTGATCGTTGTGGTTTCGGGCTGTAAATCACACGGGACGAGATCTAAGCCTTTGAAAACAAAGGGTCTGTCGCGTGCCCCTTGAATACGTATGCTCTAGTCCCGGCGTCGGCTTCTGCTAGTACTCTGGTATTCGCCATCTGTTCGCCACTAGTAGCGCGGGCGCTTGCCAGCATCGCCCAATCGCGGGTTCTCCATGATCTTTGATCTTCTGCAGATGATCCGATCGCATCCAGCTCAGCAGCCGCGCTAGACTGCGACCGCCCCTTGCGTCAACGTGCCTCGCGATACCCGGCGTCGTAGCCCGCGCGGAACGCGTTGCGGTACTCTGCGCGATAGTCATCCTTCGAGCCATACGCATCCTTGTAGCCGTCATCGCCCTTGCGGTACTTCTTCTCGAGGCGCGGGTCGTAGCGGTCCCGCTTCCTGGCCGTGTCGCGTCCGTCCTTGTAGCCGTCCTCATAGCCACGGCTGGCCGCTGGGCTGCGATACGAGCGCGAGGGTCCCGGATAAGGCGGTACGATACCGCCCCGCCCGTAAGCGCCGCGGCCATACGATGGGTCACGACCCCAGCGCCCCGAACGGTCGTATCGCGCAAACGACGCACGGTAGCCCTCGCGATAGCCTTGCTCGTACGCGCGGCGGCTCTCGTCCCGCGCATTCCACCGCCGATCGCCCCAGTTGGGCCTGCGTCCCCGGCGCGCGTCCCGCTCACCGTCTCGCCTGCCGTCCCGGTAGCCGCGATTGTAGGCGTCGCGCTGCCAGCCTGGGTCCCCACGGCGCGTCATCACGTGACCCGGCACGCCATATGAGCTGTGAGCGCACGCTGTTGATGCAGACGAGCCGACTGCGATCAGACCAATAGCGATGAGGCTTAGCCACCCCGATTTCATGCTCGTGATCCTCTCAGTATTGCGATCCAAATCGCGTGGGCACGACCGGCCGCGTCCATGGTACATGGCAGTGCAAGCCTCGGGCCATGCGGTCATCGCTGCAAGTGACAGCAATTGCAGGGGATTTCGGGAACAGGTCCGCTCGACGCGCCTCAATCGGTCCACACGAGGAGACGCACGCGGTCGTCTCGATGGGACAGCACGATGCCGGGGCCGGCACGTTCGAGATCGTCCACACTGAGCTGGAGACGATCGAGGTGGGCGTGCGAGACTTTGAGCTTGCCGTGCGGGAGAAGCCGCAGTATCCAGAACGGGAGCGAGAGATTCACGCGCTTGCCTTCAGGCGCATCGTAGACGAGCACGTGGAGGACACGCGGCTGCCGACCCTGGGCGCGCGCCGCACGGCGCTCGAGATTGACCACGCGAACGTCCTCACCGTCGATGCTCATTTCCAGCAGCGGCGGCTGATCGCCAAACCGGCGCATGATGGAGGTGAACTGGGCGTCGACCACGGAAAGGGTGGCGTTCTGGATCCTGACGTGGCGGTGCATGTAGTACACACCGGCGCCAACAACGGCCACCATGATGACCACGCAGGTGACGAGGAGGCCAAGCAGGATCCAGAGCCAACGTCGCATGGCAGACGCCTCACCGGCTCGACACAATCGCGAGCGAGGCGTGATCGCGGAACGGCGTGCGCCGCAAGCCGCGCGCTTCGTCGGTGCAGACGCGGTCGCCGGCGGCCTCGCACACGGTAGTGGCCTCTTCGTAGCGCGCGATGGCTTGCGCGCGTTGCTCGTCCAAATCCGCGAGCATGCCGAGCTCGAGGAGGGCGCGCCCTTTGATCCACGGTTTGGCGTCGCGCCGTTGTTCGACGAGGAGCAGATCGTCCCGCGCCTCGGCGAACCGACCGAGCGCGCGTCGCGCCACGCCGCGCTTGTAGCGCCAGAGCGCCTCCTCGCCCAACATCCGCGGGCGGGACTCCTGGGAGAGCTTGGCGAGGCCCTCGTCTAGCTCGCGCGCGGCGCGCGTGGCCGAACCGGCGCGCAGCGCGGTCGAGCCCGCTTCCAACCAGAGCAAGCGATTCCGCGGATATCGACGCTTCAGATCCGTGAGCACGCGGAGCGCCTCGGCGTACCGCTTCTCGCGGTTGTACAGCAGCACGAGCGCGAGCTTCGCCTCTGTTTGCACCTCGGACTTCGTGCGCGCAGCCGCCTCGATGAGGGCAAGGGCCTTCTCTTTGTCGCCGCCAAAGCCCGCGAGATACGCCATCCACCGCATGGGCAGCGCGAGGCCGGCGACGACATAGCGATAAGTCCCGACAATGAGGCCGGCGTCGCGGCGAGTGGCGTCGAGGGCGAGCACGCGCTCATGGGCGTTGAAGGCCCGGCGGGCGGGGCCGAACGCGCCGACGACGCGGCCTTCGATGGTGGCGGTGTACGATGCTTGCAGGCCCTCCGCCACACCGAGGTCGTACTGCGCTTGCACATCGTCTGGCTCCCGCTCGAGCCGTTGTCGAGCGAGCTCAGCGGCGCGGGCCACGTACTTTTTGAACCTCGTCGCTTGAACGGCTGGGGGCGGTGCGACCTTGACGTCCTTGGCCACGAGCTTGCCGAGATACTCGTCGGTCGTGACCGAGCCTCGCCGGAAGAGAATGTTGAGCCACGTGATCGACGCGAGGCTATGATACGTCGCTGGATCCTTCGGGTCGGCCGCGGCGGCTTGCTGGAGGAGCGACATGGCGCGGTCGTGATCGAGGTTGTAGGCATGCTCGAACGCCTCGGCTCGCAACGCCGGCGCCCGGCGTGGTCCATCCGACTCGCCGAAGGCGGCGCTGCTCACGAGTAACGCGACGGCTAACACCGCGGCACAGCCGCTGTAACACCGATCCTGCATGGGTGACACACGCGCCTCGCTATTTCTACAGATTATGATACGCTGCCATGCGTTTTGACGTTGCAAGGAGGCTCGCTGGATGCCACGTGGACGAAGAAAAGGTACGGCGCGTGCCGTCGGTGTCTCGGCTGAGGTGCTTACCTGGGCGCTCGACGGCCTGCAGCGCGAGATAGCCCAGACCAAGGAACGACTAACAGAGCTGACAGCCCGCGCGAGCGAGGTGCGCGCGGCGCTCGACCAGGGTCGCGCGCCGGCGGAAAAGCGGCTAGCCGTGCCTGTTCAGCCAGCGGAGCGCACAGAGGCTCGGCCGGCTGGCCGTCGCCGCAAGCGTCGGCTGTCCGCCGAGGGGCGGCGTCGCATCAAGGAAGCGCTCAAGCGTCGCTGGCAGCGGTACCACGAGCAGCAGGCGCGCAAGGCCCAGGGCAAGGGCGGCCGAAAGGCCGCGAAATAACGGTCAGAGGACCCCGGCGTCAAGGGCAAGGGGAGCGAGCGCAAGCTTCCCTTACCCTTTACCCCTCTATCCCTTTACCCCTTTGCCCCTACTCTCTTGAGCACCCCCTGCGCCACCTTGATCGTGCGATCGACGAGCGACTCGTCGTGTGCGGTCGAGAGGAACCACGCCTCGAACTGTGAGGGTGGCGGGTAGATGCCCTTGGCAAGCATTCCCTGGAAGAACCTGGCGTAGGTCCCCGTGTCGGCACGACATGCGCTCGCGTAGTCTATGACGGCCGTATCGGTAAAGAACGGCGTCAGGATCGAGCCGACGCGGTTGACGTACATCGAGACACGCGCGCGAGCGGCGGCGTCAAGAAGCCCGTCGGCGAGTCGCGCACCGAGCCGCTCGAGGCGGGTGTAGAGCTGCGGTGAAAGCTCGCCCAGCGCCCATAGGCCAGCCGTCATGGCCAGCGGGTTACCTGAAAGCGTGCCCGCCTGATAAACCGGGCCCGCCGGGGCGACGAGGCACATGAGATCCGCTCGCCCACCGTACGCCCCGACAGGCAGGCCGCCACCGATGATCTTGCCCAAGCACGTGAGGTCGGGCCGTACGCCGTAGAGCTCCTGTGCGCCGCCCGACGTAACACGAAAGCCGCTGATCACCTCGTCGAATATCAGCAGCGTGTTCTCACGCGTGCACAAGGTGCGCAGGCCTTCGAGAAACGCGGGCCGTGGCGGCACCACGCCCATGTTGCCCGCGATGGGCTCAATAATGACTGCCGCGACTTCATCGGGGTGCGCCGCGAACACGCGCTCGACCGTCTCGAGGTCGTTGTAAGGGGCAGACAGTGTCGTGGCCGCGGCCCCGTCCGGCACACCGGGGCTCGTCGGGACACCGAGCGTCGTCGCGCCCGAGCCCGCCTCGACGAGGAACGGGTCTGCATGCCCGTGATAGCAGCCCGCGAACTTGATCACTTTTTCACGCTTCGTCGCAGCGCGCGCGACGCGGAGGGCGCTCATGGTCGCCTCCGTGCCTGAGCTCACGAAGCGCACCATTTCCATCGACGGCATCAGCGCGCGGACCCGCTCGGCGAGCAACACCTCGAGTGCCGTTGAGGCGCCGAAGCTCGTGCCGTGCTTGGCGGCTGCAGCCACGGCTTTGATCAGCTTGCGTGGGGCGTGACCGTGGAGGAGCGGCCCCCACGACATCACATAGTCGATGTACGTTCGGCCATCGACGTCGGTCATCGTCGCGCCCTTGGCTCGCGCGATGAAGCGGGGTGTCTCGCCGACCGCGTTGAACGCGCGGACGGGGCTATCGACGCCGCCGGGCAAGACCTCCTGCGCACGCGCGAACCAACGGGCCGATTTCGGAGCTCTTCGAAACATAGGCAAGAATCTGGAGCAAAAACTATAGCGTGGATGGGTGGCTTCTCCAAAATTCCGAAGGCGCTCATCCAGTGCGCCGGATTCGTCCGCGCTCGATTGAAGCGGGGACAGGCCTCGTTGTTTTGCGGGACCGACAAGGTAGTGGCACGGTTCATGCTTGGGGCATAGCCCAGCTACGCTTCAAGAGACTGCTCGGGGATTGGCGCCACACAGCGGGGATTTAGGATTCCCGGATGAGTCCTTTAGCTTCAACTTGATCTTAGGACTCGTCTGGAAATAAGTGTCCCATTCTGGCCGCCGATGCATCCCGCCTCCACCCCAGCGCGGCTGCCGCGCTGGGGACCCCGGGCCTGGCTGCGTTGCTCGTCGCTTTACATACGCCCGGTATGCGCGCTCCTCGCGCCTTGCCAGGCGGGCGCCTCGACGCCCAGAATGGGACACCTATTTCCAGACGAATCCTTAGGGAGGAGGAGAGCGTGCGTCGAATCAAGCCATTTGTGTCGTTAGTGGCTGCTGCGGTGCTGCTCGCGACGTTACCGGCCGCTCACCCTGCGCTTGCGCAAGTGGTCGGGACCGGCACCATCGAGGTCATCGCTCAGGACGACAGCGGCCTGGGCGTTCCGGGCGTGACGGTTGTCGCCCAAGCAGGCGATGCCGTCACGACGCGTGAAGGCGTCACGGACGCTGAGGGGCGCGCGGTGCTTGCTGCGCTCGAACCGTCGGCCGACTACGTCGTCACCACGGAGCTGTCCGGCTTCACGCCCACGCGGAACGAGAACGTGCTCGTTCGGTCTGGCCAGACCGCAACCGTACGCGTGCAGCTTACCGTAGGCGGCCTGACCGAGGCGGTGCAAGTCAGCGCGGAGGCGCCGCTCGTCGATACCAAGAGCGCGATCACTGGACAGGACATCACCTTGGAGCTGACCGAGTCGCTGCCGACCGGTCGCACATACCAGAGCTACTTCCAGTTCGTGCCGGGTGTCCTTCCGGCTGACCCGGAGAGTCCCAACAACCCCGCGGTCAAGTCTGGCGTGAACTATACCGACATCGGGGGCAACCTCGGTGTCTCGTCCGATAATTTCGTCTACTTCAACGGCATTGACGTGACAGATCCCGTGACCGGCCGAACTGGCGCGGAGCTGAACACGGAGATCATTCAAGAGATGAAAGTCCTCACGGGCGGCATTCCGGCCGAGTTCGCTGGCACGCCTGGCTTGCTGTCGAACGTGATTACAAAGTCGGGCAGCAATGCCTTCCACGGGTCGGCAAACTACTTCTTCCAGGACGACAACCTACAAGCGGAGAACAAGAACTCGACCGAGCAGAAGTTCTCGACCTTCGACGCCGCGTTCACGCTCGGTGGCCCAATTGTGCCCGATCGCGCCTGGTTCTTTGGCAGCTATCGCCGACTCGAGCGCGATGACGACGTGACCAGCCTCGACACCGAGGAGTTCCTCCGGTCGACCACCAACAAGCAGAACCAAGGCTACGCCAAAGGTACGTGGACGCCGACACGAAGCGACACGGTGAGCTTTCTGTTCCTGAGCGACCCGACCGATACCAGCGGTCAGCGCGATCGCGATATCACGAACGCGCGAAGCGCAGCACAAGAGCTGGGCGGCGACCGCTATGCGGTGAACTACTCGCGTCTGTGGGGAAACGCGCTGATTGAAGGAGCGTACAGCCTCCACAATGGGGAGCTCTCCCAGTTCTCGGAGATTCGTGAGCCGCTGACCACCGTCATCTACCGAGAAACGGACCAGCGCACGCTGTTCGATGAGCAGCTCGGTGGCTTTGGTTCGGATCTCATCAACGAGCGCGACAGCCAGGGTGCACGCGGCAGCGTCCAGTGGACCATTGACCGTCACACGGTCAAGGGCGGCCTCGAGTGGGCGCGGCACGAGAACTTCCGCAACACGACGTTCCTCGAATCGGCACAGCAGCTTTCGCTGGCCAGCCATCTGGCCGGCATCACGGGCGGCGAGCTGGCGACGGGTTCGTTCTCCGATCTTGGGTTCGATCCCTTCAACACGAGCGACTTCACCGGCCTGATCCGGACCATCAACGGCCTGCCCAACCGGAGTGAGTTCTACGACTTGTACGACGCCAATGGTGACGGTACGATCACATCGGCGGAGTTGGGCTCACAGCTGACCTTCGGCAGCACGGCGGGCAACCGGGAAGGCAAGATCAACTACGACCGGACGCTCCAGGTGACCGAAGGCCCGCAGGAGACCAGGTCGGATGGCCTGACGTTCTTCGTGCAGGATCAGATCGAGCTCGGCCGTCTCGCGCTCAACGTGGGCGTGCGCGCGGAGCGCTGGGAGCACTTCGCGACCACGGGCGAGGACATCTTCACGTTCGACTGGGAATTCGCCCCACGCCTGAGCGCCGTTTACGACCTCATGGGTGATGGCCGCCAGAAGGTATCCGCCTTCTACGGTCGCTACTACGACCCGATCCGGAACAACATGACCAACTTCGCCGGCACGCTCACTGGCTCCGTCCTCGACGAGCAGGTGTTCCTGAACGACGAATGGGTCACCTTCCGCACCCGCGGCGGCGCCGTGCAGCAGGACGCGTTCTTCGCGCCGACCACCCAAACACCCTATACGGACGATCTTGCATTCGGGTACGAGGTCGATCTCGGACGGAACATGAGCTTCGGGACGACGTATACGTACCGCCGGACGCGCGACATCCTGGAGGACTACGACCTCGGGCTGTATGCGGTGGACACCGAGGGAACGACTGAGGGGTACCCCGGGCCCATCGACGATCCGAACGCGCTGTGGCTTGGCCTCGACTACTTCGGCTACGCCGAGAACCCAGGCTCCAACTTCGTGATCGCCACGCTCGAGGGTGGGGAGCGCAACTACCACGGGCTCGAGCTGACGTTCCGCAGGCGCTTCAGTGACAACTGGCAGGCGCTCGCTTGGTACAGCTACAACCACCTTCGTGGCAACACGAACTCCGACTCGAATGCCGACTTCCAGGGCGACACGTTATATCTGGATCCGCGCGCACCGAACCAGTACGGCCGGCAGCCAGGCAGCATCCCGCACGTCTTTGCGTTGGGGGGTTCCTACGTCTGGCCGATTGGCATCGAGTTAGGCGGCGCGTACAAGTGGAACGTCGGCACGATCGCGAGCAGGACGGCGTTGGCCTCAGGTCGCAATCTGCCGGTCCAGGTCGAGGAGCCGTTCGAGTTTGCGGGCATCAATGACTTCTGGCTGGCGCCGGACGCGGTCGGCTCACTCGACAACCCATCCTACGGTCAGCTCGATCTCCGGCTGCAGTACAAGCCGCGGATTGGCTTGGTGGGCCTGGAGGTGTTCGTGGACGTCTTCAACGTGCTCGACAATCAGGATGCGATCCGCAACCAGGATCTCGTGGCTGGCACGGGCGAGGCCGCCTTCGGCGAAGGGATCCGCTTCCTGGATCCGCGGCGCTTCTTCCTCGGCACGCGCGTGAGCTTCTGACGCGCACCGCGCCAGGCGAATCTTCGAAAGGGGCCTCACGGCCCCTTTCTCCGCTCATTTCGTTCTCCAATATTTCGAGGCGCATCATCCAGTCGGTCGGATAAATCGTGCGCACGCACGTCACACGTGACGGCGTTCTCTGGATGAGCGACGTTTCGAGTCACGCAATCGGCGCGTCTCGATTTCCTCATCGCGTTCGACTGCCGTAAATCCTCCCCTCGTTTCCGCCATTCGTCCCCGCATTCCAGCGGTTCGTCCCGACCCTTCCAAACTGCCGTTTCGATTTGCGTAAACTGCCCGAGAGCCGCAGTTAGTCGCACGAGCTCCGACTGTTCTGGCACACGGTGTGCTCGCAGCAGTCACGACAACACTGGTACGCATGGCTGATGAGCTCCGCGCGCGACTATCGGTCGCTTTGATCAGCATCTCAAAGGAGTCAGCACTGATGTTTCGCAAGCTTCTTCCGGTCACGACGGCAGCATTCGTCTGGCTGCTCCTCTCGTCACCCGTCTTTGCCCAGGGCGTGCAGACGGGCATGATCCAGGGCACCGCCCGGGACGCTCAGGGCCTGGCGTTGCCAGGCGTGGTCGTGACCGTCACATCTTCGGCGCTCCAGGGTGTGCGGGAAGCCGTCACGGACGAGAACGGCGTTTACCTTTTCCGCGCGCTGCCGAACGGTGAATACAGCGTGAGGTTCGAGCTAAGCGGCATGCAGCCGGTCGAGCAGTCGGCCGAGGTGCGTGTCGGTCAGCCCACCGAGGTGAACGCGACGCTCGAGGTGCAGGGTCTCCAGGAGCAGGTGACCGTGCCTGGGTCAGCGATCGAGTCAGCGGTGACAACGACGACCGGAGGCGCGAACATCACCGCCGAGCAGGTCAACGTGCTACCGATTGGCCGTACGCCTCAGGAAATCGCCCAGTTGTCACCAGGCTTGACCATGAACACACCCAACGACAACCAGTTGACGATTTCTGGCGGCTTTGCCTACGACAACGTCTTTCTCATGGACGGCGTCGACGTCAACGATAACCTGTTTGGGACGGCGAACAACCTGTTCATCGAGGACGCGCTCGAGCAGACTCAAATCCTCACGTCTGGCATCTCGGCAGAGTACGGCCGCTTTTCGGGCGGCGTCGTCAACGTCGTGACCAAGAGCGGCGGCGACCAATTTTCCGGTAGCTACCGCGCGACGCTCACCAACGACGCGTGGACCGCCCGGACGCCACTCGAGCGGGAGGAAGACATCGAGAGGATAAGTCAGCTCAATCCCGTCCACGAAGCGACGGTGGGCGGGCCGATCATCCCGACGAAGCTTTGGTTCTTTGGCGCAGGCCGGTTTGAGAGCGCGGAAACGACCGAACCCCTCCCGCAAAGCGGCATCCCGTTTACAACGGTCACCGACAACAATCGTGGCGAGATCAAGCTGACCGGCACGGTGGCGGAGCGGCACACGTTGACTGGAAGTTACCTCAACAACGCCGGGAGCGCCACGCGCACCACATTTGGCTTCTCGATCGATCCCAACGTCGTCGAGCGTCCGGACTTCCCAAACGATCGCTGGGTTGCCGGCTGGCGAGGCATCCTCTCGCAGCGCGCGTTCGGTGAGCTGAGCGTCTCGCGGAAGACGTTCGGCTTTCGGGACGTCGGCGGTACGAGCACAGACATCGTGGACTCGCCGTTCATCACGCTGACGCAGCAGTTGGGCCACTACAACGCGCCGTACTTCGATGCGACGGACCCGGAGGACCGCAACAACTGGCAAGTGACGGGGAATCTCTCTTACTTCCTCACGACAACCGGCGTCGGTAGCCACGACGTCAAGGGCGGCTTCGAGGTCTACAACAGCACCAACACGGGAGGCAACTCCCAGAGCGCCACCGGCTACGTGTTCGACGCCGATTACCTCACTGACGCGAGCGGCGACCCGGTTTTCGATGCGGCGGATCGGTTCATCCCGCTGTTTGTCTCCGATGAAACGCTCCTGGAGAACTGGCTTGCGACGCGTGGAGCGCAGATTGACATTCGCACGACGTCGCTGTTTCTGCAGGATCACTGGGCAGCGGGCAACCACCTCTCCTTGGATCTCGGCGTGCGATACGAGCGCGTGCGCAGCGAGGCCACGGGCGGCATCGTCGGCGTCGATACGGACACCTGGATGCCGCGGTTGGCGGCCAGCTATGACGTGAGGGGTGACGGCCGCCTCTTGCTGCAGGGCACCTACGCTCACTACTCCGGGAAGTACAGCGAATCCCAATTTGCGAACAACACTCCCGTTGGCAACCCGGCGAACACGACTGCCGTCTATACGGGGCCAACTGGTCAAGGTCTCGACTTCGCCCCCGGCTTTGACGTCGATAACTATACGGTGGTGGACGGTTCGTTCCCGACAGCGAACGTGCAATTCGCAGACGGATTGTCGTCACCCGTTTCGCGGGAGATCACGGTTTCGGTTGGTGGTGAGATCGGACGCGGCTATGCGAAAGCCACCTACCTCCAACGACACGTATCGAACTTCGTTGAAGACTTCCTGACGCTTGACACGGGGTCGACCTCGGTGGAGCAAGACGGGGTTGTCTTCGGACCGTTTACCAACTCGGTTGTCGGCAACAGCGATCTACCGATGCGTGACTATCAGGCGCTCCAGTTCTCAGGCGGCTACCGTCTGACCAGTGCGTGGCAAGTGGCGGGCAACTGGACCGTGCAGCTCGAGAACGACGGCAACTTCGAGGGCGAAGCCAGTAATCAGCCGGGCATCAGTTCGCTCTTGGGCGATTATCCGGAGCTCATCAGCGAGGCACGGCACTACCCGGTGGGTCGCTTGAACGACTTCCAGCGGCATCGACTGCAACTCTGGACGACCTACTCGCGCGGCTTGGGCCGTGTGGGTGCGGCGGACCTCTCGTTGATCTATCGCTATGATTCGCCGCTCACCTATAGCCTCGCGGCCACCGGTTTGCAGCTCACTGCCACGCAGGAGGCTGTTGGTGCAGGCTACGCCACCCTGCCATCTTCGCAGACGGTTTTCTTCGGCGCACGCGGGTCAGAGTTTTTCGCGGCAGCCGACCACGTGTTCGACTTCTCCGTGAGCTACAGCGTCCCCGTTTGGCAGAGCCTGCGGCCGTACGTGAAGGTCGACATCCTGAACCTCTTCAACGACGACACGCTCATCAACTGGGACAGCGCGGTTGACCCAGATCCAAGCAGTGCCACGGACGCTCTAGGTCTGGCGACGGGCTTCATCAGAGGTGAGAGCTTCGGGAGGCCGTTGGACAACGACAGCTATCCTCTGGCGCGTACGTTCCGGATAGCGTTTGGTGTCCGTTTCTAGAGTTGGGCAACGAAGCTGGGAGTGGGAATTGGGGGAGCAGCCATCTGCTCCCCTCTCTTGAGTCGTCGTCTGCCAACGATCGACAGCCCGGCCGCCTGATGCTAGGCCGATCCGCCCTGATCGCCGCCACCACCACCCAACCCGCCGGTCAGGCCGCTCGCCAAGCCGCCGAGCTTCGCGGTGACGTCGGTGGCCTTGCTGGCCGCCCCTCCGGCGATGAGACCATCGAGCTGGCCCGCCATCGACTCGGGCATCCTGCCCTTGATGAACGCGACGACCGATTCAACGGCCGTGCGCGCTTTGTCGTCGCCGATTCCTGCCTTTTTGGCCACGAGGGCCACGAGCTCTTCCATTAGACACCTCCTGAGAGCGCCGGGGAGAACCTCCATTATAGCTGTCACGAAGGATCGCGCCGGTTCCTTTTACAGCGTTCGCGCCAGTTCTCGCGCGTAATACGTGATGATGATGTCGGCGCCGGCGCGGCGAATGGCAGTCAGGGCCTCGCGCATCGCACGTGGCTCATCGATCCAGCCATGTTGGGCCGCCGCCTTCAACATCGCGTACTCGCCGCTCACCTGATAGGCGGCCGTCGGATATCCGAACCGCTCCTTGACGCGCCAGATGACGTCCAGATACGGGAGTGCCGGCTTCACCATCACGATGTCGGCGCCCTCCTCGATGTCGAGTGCCACCTCGCGTAGCGCTTCCTCGACGTTCGATGGATCCATTTGATGGCTGCGGCGATCACCAAACGCCGGCGCCGAATCCGCCGCCTCGCGGAAGGGACCGTAGAACGCCGAGCAGTATTTTGCCGCATACGACATGATGGCGACCTGCTGCATCCCGCGCTCGTCCAACGCGCTGCGGATCGCTCGGACACGCCCGTCCATCATGTCGGAGGGGGCGACGATATCGGCACCCGCCTCGGCGTGCGAAAGAGCCGTCCGCACGAGGAGCGCCACGGTGGGATCGTTGACAATCTCCTCGCCGCTGAGCACCCCGCAGTGGCCGTGCGACGTGTACTCGCAGAGACAGACGTCGGTGATGACGAGCAGCTCTGGTCGCACCCGCTTCAAGGCGCGCACGGCGCGTTGCACGGGCGCATCCGGTCGCCACGCGTGGGATCCCTCCGCGTCCTTGTGCTCGGGAAGACCAAAGAGCAGGACGGCGCGAATGCCTTCGTCTGCTGCAGCCATCGCCTCGCGCACGACCTCGTCAATCGAGAGCTGGAAGACGCCCGGCATCGAGGGCACCTCCCGCCGCACGCCCTCACCAGGGCATGCAAACAGCGGATACACCAGCGCGTCCGGCGTGAGGCGCGTCTCGCGTACCAAGGCGCGGAAGCTCTCCGTCTGTCGGAGCCGTCGCAGCCGTTTTGTGATCGCGAAGGTTGCGAGCTCGGTCACGTTCATGGATCGCCCTAGTCTAGCATCTGATATACTCAGGCTCTCGTTAGGTTCCGCTTTCCTGAGTTCTGCCACCCGCCGCGGACCTTCCCGGCTCCGGTTTCAGCTCTCATCAAAGCCACTGCTGGGCCCGGTGCGCCCGTGAAAGGTACAGCCGTGATTGATCGAGACCGCTTACCGAATGCCTTCGAGTTCGTCGTCCTGTCGGGACTACGCGTGCGGCAGTTGATTAAGGGTTGCGTGCCACGTGTGCCGGGTGAGCACAAGCACATCGTCACGGCGCAGCGTGAGGTGCTGTCTGGCAAGGTCGTGAAGATGGACGCGCCCGCGGTGGCGCCTGGTGTTCCAAGCGAGTCTGCGCGACCCTAGCTATCCCTTTCCCCCGTTTGCCTGTGCCCACGCCACGATAGCGTCGACCAGCGCCGGAATCGTGTAGCTGGCTGGCATGATCGTCGTATTGATCTCGAGCTGCTGTGCCGCTTCCGCCGTGACGGGACCAATCGACGCAACCGCTGTTCGACTGAGCAGGTCGGCGGCCTGATCCTCGCCGATGTTCGTGACGAAGTGCCGCACACTCGATGCGCTCGTAAACGTCACGACGTCGATTTGACCCTCGAGCAGCATCTTGTAGATGTCTGGATCTGCCTGCCGTGACGGCGGTTCGCGCACGGTTCGGTAGGCTGCGACCTCAACCACGGCTGCGCCTGCCTGCCGCAACTCGTCCGGCAGCGTCTCGCGCGCGATATCTGTGCGCGGCAGTAACACCCGCTGCCCGGTCAGGCTGCCACGCTCGCGCATGGCTCGCACGATGGCCGCCGACCGATCGTCGGGCGGCACGACCGCGACGTGCAGGTAGTAGCGCGCCAGGTGCTCCGCCGTGGACGGTCCGACGGCGCAAAGCCTGGGGCCCTTGAGGGTCCGGATGTCACGTCCCCCTCCCAGGAAACGGCGCATGAAGTGCTCCACGCCGTTGACGCTGGTAAAGACGATCCAATCGTAGCTGCTCGCCTGTTCGCATGCTTCGTCGAGCGGGGCAAGATCGGCCGCGGCCTCGATGCGAATCGTCGGCGCTTCAATCGCCTGCGCACCGAGCTCTTCGAGCCGCTCGACCAGCTCGCCCGCCTGTTCCCGAGCGCGCGTCACCACGATGCGGCGGCCGAACAACGGCCTGGCGTCGAACCAGCGTAGGTGCTCCCGCAGCCCCGCAACCCGCCCAACCACGAGCACCGCAGGCTCGGTCGGCGGTGTGCTCTTGACGTGGTCGGCGAGTTGGCCGAGCGTCATCCGTGCGGTGGATTGCTGCGGAAGCGTCCCATCGGTCACGAGCGCTGCCGCCTCATCCGGCGAGCAGCCGTTGTCGAGGAGCGCCGTGACAATCGGTGCGAGCTGGCTGGGTCCCGCGTAGCACGCAATCGACCCCTCGAGACGCGCGACCGATTCCCAGTTAATTTGCGGCGCCGTGCTCGTGCCGTCCTCGTACCCGCGCACGAGCGTCACGGCATCGCCCGCATCCGGGTAGGTCAATGGGATGCCCGCATACGCCGCGTGCGCGACGAGCGCCGGCACACCTGGCACGACCTCGAACGGAATGCCGTGCTCGTGAAGGAACAGCGCTTCCTTTCCGCCGCTGTCGAAGACGAAGGGGTCGCCCCACTTGAGACGAACGACGTGCCTGCCTTCGCGCGCTTTCTCGACCAGGAGCAAACAAATGGCTTCCTGCGCGATTTGGCGCGGGGCAGCATCACCAACATCGATGTACTCAGCATCGGGCCGCCCCGACCGTAACAAGCGGGGATGCACGAGATGGTCGTGCACCACCACATCCGCGTTCGTCAAGAGGCGGTGACCGCGCAAGGTGATGAGCGTTGGATCACCCGGCCCGGCGCCAACGATGTAGACAGGCGGCATGCCGCGATCTTAATGCAAAAGGAACCACTATCTATCCCGCGCCAGCCCCAAGGCGCGGATCCGCTTGTGCAGGTTTGTCCGTTCAATCCCGAGCCGGCGTGCGGCGCTGGAGACGTTCCAGCCGGTTTCCTCCAGGGCGCGGATGAGCCGGGCGCGTTCGGCGGCATCGCGTGCTTCCTGAAGCTCCGAGGGTGACGCCGGCCGCGGTGTCCGGATGTCGATTGGGATCGCATCCGGCGTGATCGTCGCGTCAGGAGTGAGGATGGCCATGCGTTCGATGGCGTTGCGCAGCTCACGCGCGTTGCCGGGCCAGGTATACGCCTCCAGAATCGGGAACACCTCGGCGTCGATCGTCTTCGGTTTGAAGTTATTGCGCTGGCAGAACTCCGCGAGGAAATATGTCGCCAGGTCGTGAGTATCTTCCGGCCGCTCCCGGAGGGCGGGCACACGGATGGGGACGACGCTCAATCTGTAGTAGAGATCCTCACGAAACCGCCCTTCCGCAATCCGCTGTGCGAGGTCGCGGTTCGTGGCCGCGATCACGCGCACCGACACGCGGACCGTGTGCTCTCCGCCCAGGCGGTGGAACTCCCCGTCCTCGAGAACGCGCAGGAGCTTGGCCTGCGACGCCTCGTGAAGGTCGCCGACTTCGTCTAGGAAGAGTGTTCCGCGGTCGGCGAGCTCGAACTTGCCCCGGCGTCGAGCCGCGGCTCCGGTGAAGGCACCTTTCTCGTGCCCAAATAGCTCGCTTTCGATCAGCTCGGCGGGAATGGCGGCGCAGTTCACCTTCACAAAGGGCCCGGACGCGAATGGGCTCTCGCGGTGGATGTAGGCCGCAAGCAGCTCCTTGCCCACGCCGGATTCGCCAATCAGGAGGACGCGTGCGTCAGATCGGGCCACGCGGGCCGCCTCCTGTTGCGCGCGCTGGAACGTCGGGCTGCGCCCAATCATCGTCGGCCCTTCGCCGACCAGCTCGCGGAACTGCCTGTTCTCGCGTTCCAGGCTCGAATGCTCCAAGGCGTTACGGGCGACAAGCAGGACGCGGTCCCGTCCCAGGGGCTTTTCGAGGAAGTCGAACGCGCCAGCGCGGGTAGCCTGGACCGCATCCGCGATCGTGCCGTGTCCGGAGATCATGACCGCCGGAGAGGGGTCGTCCGCCTGCCGGATCAATTGAAGCAGGTCGATGCCGTTACCGTCCGGGAGCCTCACGTCCAGGAAGTACAGGTCCGCCCGGCGCGAGGCGATGTAGGACCGGAATTCGGCCGCGCTGTGACACACGTCGACCGTATAGTCTCCGCCTTCGAAGATGAGCCGGAGCGAGCGCCCGATGTTGGCCTCGTCGTCGACGATGAGAATACGCCGTGCCGCTGTCATGACCTTGATGATCCGGATATGGAGGACGCTGGCGCCGACGATCTGGCCTCGGCCTGGGGGAGCACGACCCGGAACGCGGCGCCGCCCAGCACGCTCACGACCGGCTGGATGTCGCCGCCGGAAAGCAGCGCGTTCTTGCGGGCGATGGACAATCCCAGCCCCATGCCGTGCTTTTTGAACGTGATCGTCGGCTCGAACGTCCGCAAGACTTCGTCGCCCAGGCCAGGGCCCGAGTCGTGAACTTCAATGTTCACGAACCCGTTCGCGACCCCGGCCGTGGCCAACACTGTCCCACCGGCGGCTGCGGCCTCGGCCGCATTCTCGAACAGGTTCGTGAGAATGCCTTTCACGAGATCGGGATCGGCCCACGCCGTCGGGCCGCTTTCGTCGAACTGGAGCGTATAGCGTGTCGACGGGCCTAGGGCCTGAGATCCCGGGGACTGTGAGTGCGATTCCAACTCACCGATGCTTGCTCCAGCACGAATCCGGAACCGCGGACTAAGGGCGAACGTGACCGCGGGCTCGATCATCTGACGGGCCCGGTAGGCTTCAGGTCCGTCGGGTCGGGACTCGAGAGCCCGCAAGGTCGCGTCTTCCCATTTCTCCCTGAAGCTGGAGAGCTCGATGCTGAGGCCGAGCCGTTCAGTCCCGGCGAAACGGTTCTCGTAACGCAGCCAGAAGCCCGCGTAGTCCTCGATCAGATCTTGCTCGTTCCAGAACACCAAGCCTAGGCTGAACCGGTGGTTGCGGCGGGCGGTCCAATCGATGTCCAGGACGCTGCTCCAGCCTTGCTTGGAGTGGTAGGCCAACATCGAACGCGACGGGCGAAATGGGATCCAGGGCTTCTTTTGAGCTTCGAAGACCATGCGGATCCGTCCGCGCTCGCTGCCGCGTTCGATCCGGCGGTTCACCTCGTAGTCTGGCAGCTCGCGGGACAATCGCTCCTCTAGACGGTCGGCAGCATCCGGATCGAGCCGTTGACCGACCATGGCCTGCATGTCATTGCGGAGCTCCAGGCTGACTTCAGCTTCGGCCACGCCCGACATGTCGACGCTCTCGACCATGTAGCGTGCGTTGATGTTGGAAACGTCATCCTGTCCATGGAGAGTTCCGAACGGAATCGACAAGAGCAACAGAAGCCACAGCGCGTGTTTCATGGAAATGTGATAAGCAATCCGAGGACCATCCGTGTAGACACTGATAAAACGACGCCTGTGTCGACGTGCCCTGTGAAGAACCGTCACAGGTGTCACTGGATGGCACGGAGCTCCGACCTACGGTTGCAGGTCTTTGACCGGGGCTTGCAGATCACGAAGGCCGTCGAGAATCGTCCCGGCGCCGCCAGCGAGCAGTTGGTCGGCGACCCGGCCGCCTAGGTTGGCGGCCTCCTCTCGCCGACCAAATCCAACCGCGCGAACCTCGTGCTCCTCATCGAGCGATGTGACCACTGCTGACAGCTCGAGCGTCTCGTGATCGACAAAGTGCGCGAGGGCACCGAGCGGGATTTGACAACCGCCTCCAAGCGCCGCAACCAATGCGTGCTCGGCTTCGAGGGCGGCCCATGCGTCGGCGTCATTGAGGAGTGTGAGGCACTCGCGCAGATCGTTTCGGCTCGCGAGGGTCTGGATAGCGATGATGCCTTGGCCTGGCGCTGGCAAGCAGACGTCAGGTGAGATGAGCGCGCTGATCCGGTCGTCGAAGCCGAGCCGCCGCAATCCGGCTGCGGCCAGCACAATCGCATCGAACTGGCCCTCGTCGAGCTTGCGCAGCCGGGTGTCGACATTGCCGCGGATAGCGCCAAACATGGCATCAGGAAACGCGCGATGCAGTTGTGCCACGCGGCGGACACTGCTTGTGCCAATCCGTGGCCGAGCGCCCAGCAGTGTTTGTAGGTGGGCGTCAGGTGCTGTGGCTCCCCTCGCCTGCGGTAAAACCAGCGCATCTCGGGGGTCCTCACGCGGCAGCACGGCGCCGAGGGCGAGCTCGTCGGGCAGCGTGGCCGACATATCCTTGGCGCTGTGCACCGCGAGATCAATCGTGCCCGCGAGCAGCGCGTCCTCGAGCTCCTTGACGAACAACCGCTTTCCCCCCACCTCTCCAAGCGTCGCTTCGGCCAACCGATCACCGCTGGTGCGAATCGTAACGAGCTCGCAGCGCGCGGACGCGGTCGCTTCGAGCTGTGCCGCGACCGCCCGCGCCTGCCAGCGTGCGAGCTGACTGCCGCGTGTGCCAATGCGAAGCATAGGGGCGAGGTCCAAGGTGCGAGGTGCCAGGGCTGTCTCAGTCCATAGGGCAGGCGTCAGGGACGAGGCTGTCTCGGGGCTTTCCCTGGTCCCTGAGACGGCCCTGAGACCTCGCCCCTGGCCCCTCGCTCCTACGTTTCCGTCCGAGCCCGCCGCGTGGTATCGGCCTCGCTCATGTCTTCGTCCTCGAGATCGAAGAGACGGCGTAACGCGGCCGAGTACGCGCGCATTGTTTCACGATCGTCGATGGACTTGAGCTGCGCGGTCGGCGTGAGCAGGAGCTTTTCGACAATCAGGCGCGTGACCTCGTTGACACGAGCTCGTGCGTCGGGCGGCAAGCCGGACAATCGTGAGGAAAGCCGGTCGAGCTCCGACCGGCGAATCTGCTCGAAGCGCTGGCGCAACGCGACGACCGTGGGCACCACGTGGCGCGATCGCATCCAGGCCATGAACGCCTCGACTTCATCCTGCACGATTGCTTCAGCCGCTTCGATCTCACCCGTTCGACGCGCAAGATTCTCCTGAACGATGCTTCGCAGATCGTCAAGGTTGTAGAGAAAGACCTGCGCGAGGTCGCCAGAGGAGGCATCGACGTCGCGTGGCACTGCCATGTCGAGCAGAAAGAGCGGGTGCCCGCGCCGGGCGGCGGTTGCGGTGGCAACGACATTCCGCGTAAGCACCAGCTCGCCCCCGCCTGTTGCAGAGACCACCACGTCGCTGTCAGCGAGCGCGATTTCACGCGTCGACCAGGGGACGGCCACGCCGCCCACTTCGGCTGCGAGCGCCTCGGCGCGGTCCTCGCTGCGTGTCGTGACCGACAACCGCGCAACCTGCTGGCTCTGAAAGTGCAGGGCGGCCAGCCGCGCCATCTCGCCCGACCCGATGACGAGCACGCGCAGATGGCTGAGGTCGCCGAAGATCTTCTTGGCCAGCCTGATGGCTGCGTAGCTCACCGACACGGCGCCTTCGGCCAAGGCTGTCTCGGACCGCACACGTTTGCCGACGCCAAATGCGCCGTGGAACAAGCGATTGAGGACGGCTCCCGTGCCCTGGGCCTCGCTGGCGACGCGGTACGCCTCTTTCACTTGGCCGAGGATCTCGGGCTCGCCCACGACGAGCGAGTCGAGCCCGGCTGCCACGCGAAAGAGATGTTGCGCGGCGTCTGCGTCAGTTCGCGTATAGAGGTACGGGCCGACGGTCATGAGCGGCACGCCTTGCGTGTTGCACAGCACCTCGGCGAGAGCAGTGGCGGCGCGGTCCGGTTCGGCGCAGGTGGCGTAGACCTCCGAGCGATTGCAGGTCGACAACAGGACCGCATCGCCTGCCTCGGTCCGCGAGACGAGCGTGGCGAGCGCGGCCCGTAGCCGTGTACGGGAGAACGCCAGGCGCTCGCGTAGCTCGAGCGGTGCGGTGTGGTGGCTCAGGCCGATCAGGACGAGGTGCATCACACGAAACCGTGGCTGCGTGAGAAGAAATAGCCCACCAGGAGAAAGTTCAGCAACACCAGGCCGAAGCCGAGCGCCGACAGCCACGCCGCCCGGCGGCCGCCCCAGCCGCGCGTACGCCGTCCAACCAGAAGCAAGGTATATACCATCCAGGACAAGCAGGCGACGAGGATCGTGGGATCGAGCAGCGACATCGCCCGGACGTGGGGGTCATCAGCCGCGTAGAGGCGGGCCTGCGTGACCCACCAGGTTCCCACTATCAGACCAAGTGTCAGGCACGCCCAGCCCACGGTGACCGCGCGCATGTTCATCGCGTCGAGCACCTGTAGCGACGGCAGTCGCGAGAAGAACACACCGGGCGTCCGGCGCTTCAGCTCGCGAAACAACAGGACGTAGGTGAGGGCGACGACAAAGGCGAGCGCGAAGCTCGCATACGCCAGAAGCACCGACGCGACGTGCACCGCGAACAGGGGGTTGTCGAGCAACGCGGGGTGCTCCTCGGCGGCCGCCGTGAACGCCGGAATGATCTGCAGTGCGGTCAGGAGCGGCGCGATGAAGACACCAATTGCGAGCTCTTCGGTTGAGATCTCCGTGTAGAGGTAGACCAGGGCGAGCATCCACACGAAGGTGGACACGGCACCGCTGCGCCCAGCGAACGGCGCTGCTCCGACCTGGACACTCTGCATGCCGATCACGAACGTGTGGACGAGGACGGCCGCGACGAGGAGCAAGGTCGGCACGTGGCGGCCGGGTTGGTCGCGACGGACGAAGCGCCAGATATATGCGGCCGTGGCGACAGCGTAAAGGGCAAGCGCGATCACAACGCTCCTCGACAGCGCGCAGTTTCAGAGCACCTCAGCACCCCAGCACCAGCTCACCGAGTCGGTCCGTAGTATCCGAGCTTGGTGCGGGCCATAGCATCCGGCCGCAGCACCTGCACGACGACACGGCGCCACTGTCCGTCGCGCCGCGGGTTACTCGACGCGTACCCGATGACGTATTGGTTTGCCAGCTCGTTGGCGATCTGCTGGTAGATGTCGGGTAGCCGCGCGACCGCGTCGGGGAAGAACGCCCGCCCACCCGTTTCCTGCGCAAACTGGCGCAGGGTGAAGTCTGCCTCGTTGAAGCCACGTCGCGAGACCGTCTCGGGGCTCCGCAGCCCAATCGGATAGATCGCGACGTCCGACCGCTTGGCGAGATCGAGCACTTCCTCGAACGTGACGAGGCTAGCGGTATCCTCGCCGTCCGAGAGCACGACGATGGCCTGCCGCCGAATCTGCTCGATGCTCGGCCCCCTGGTCTTCCGCAGCTCCTTGAGCGCGACGTACACCGCGTTATGTAGCGACGTCGGGCCTTCCGGCGTCGTCTCGCGAATCGCACGCTGTAGCGCGGTCCGGTCCCTCGTAAATGTCTGCAGGATCGTCACGCGGCTGTCGAAGTCGATGACCTCGGCCAGATCCTCTGGTCCGAGGCGCTCGACGAAGCCTGAGGCGGCCTGCTGGGCCGTCGAGATCTTCTCTTCCATGCTCGCGCTCGAATCGATGAGGAGCGCCAAGCCAATGGGCGTCTTGCGGCGCGAGAAGAAGGTCACGTCTTGTTTAACGCCATCCTCGAAGACGAGGAGCTCGTCCTGATCGATGTCGGTGACGTACTCTTCTTGCTTGTTCGTGACCGTCACGGTGAGCGACACGAGCTCGACGCCCGTCCGAAACTGGGGCGGCTCCTGCTGCCTGGTCGACGAGGGCACGGGCGAAGCCGCCGCCAACGCGACCGTGGTGGCGGCCACCGCCACCGATTTGTTCACCGTGACGCTCCTGACCGGGGCTCTCGCTCGGGCGTCGCGCGGGCGGTCAGGTCTTTGTCCTTGGCCTCGACCGTGACCCGTTCGGGTGGAATGAGCGACTCGGGCCGCGCGTAGACCACTCGGTACTGATTGACGAGCTCATGAGCCAACGTCTCCAGCTCGTCGTTCACGCTCATCGTTGTCAGCAAGATCTCCTGCCGGCCGCCAGTCTCTCGCGTGCCGCGGTCGAGCACGATGTTGCGATTGCGGGTCTCGTCCCGCTGATCGTCGGCATCACCGTGCTCCGTGAGCCGGAGCGCGTAGAACGCGGCGCCGCTTCGCTTCAGCGCATCGATCACCGTCTGATAGTGGTCATTGCTGAACTCGACACCCTCGGTCACGATCAGAACGATCACAGGTCGGGTCGCCTCGCGCCGCGCAAAGCCGCGGGCGGTCGCCGCGATGGCTTCGAGCGCGTAGGCACCCGAGCCGGGGACCGCAAACAGCCGCCCGACGGCACTGTGCAGCGCCTCGACGTCGCGGGTGGGGTTGAGTTGAATCGTCGGGCGCTCGCCAAACGTGACCAATGAGAGCTCGTGCTTGCCATCACTTGTGATCGCGTCTACGAACGACGTCAACCCCTCGCGGAGGTTCAGCATGTCGCGCTCTGCTGCCTGGCTGTTGTCAACGAGCAGCGCGATCTGCAGAGGCTGTGTCGCGCGGCTGAGGCGCAGCACCTCACGCGCAACCCCATCCTCGCGCACGATCAGATCGTCCCGCCCGAGCGTGGTGACAGGCTCGTTCCGCTTGTTCAGCACGCTGACATACAGCGCCCGCTCATCGGGCTGTGTGAGCGCGGTCGAGGGCAGGGACAATCCGGCAGCAAGCGCGAGGGTAATGACGAGCACGGGCCGGTGGTGACAAACGAGATCCAATGTATGCATGATCAAGCTCCGTTCAGGGGCGGCTCTCTGGCTCGCCTCGAGCATGCCGCTGGCAAACAGGCCCGTCTCCTCAGTATAGTTCAGAGGATCACGACCGGGCCGGCACCGGGAAAGGGGTCGTGACCCCCTTTCCGCGCCGTTCCCTGTCTTGCGAGGTGGCGATGAAATCGAGAGGGATTGTCGTACTGCTGGGGCTCGTGGTCGCTGGGAGCCTGGCGGCGTACGTCGTAAGCGGCGGCTCGACGGATCAGCCGCCCGCGGATGGGCAGGCGCAGGCCACGGCCGGGTCGAACGGGGCCACAGAGCCGGACTGTGGGGCAGAGCTGCCGCAGGATGACACCTCGCGGCCCGTGGCGCGGCAGGAGGCGACGGCCAGGCCGAACCAGCCCCCGAAAGGAGGCGAGCCGCCCAACGCAGATCCGCTCGCGGGCGTCGTCGCGCCATGCGGCGACGACAAGGAGCCCGAATAGCACAGACCATGCTTCGACCCAGCGACTGGCGGGCGGTTGGCGAGCTGGCCTCGCTGGGGCTGTCGTTCGTACTGGCCATCGTCATGGGCACCGCCGTCGGTTGGTGGGTCGATCAGCGTTTCGGAACCGCTCCGTGGGGCTTCATTGTGTTCTTTGCCTGTGGCGTCGCTGCCGGCATCCTGAATGTCTACCGCATCACCGCCCGCGCCCTCCGCAGCACCCGCTCCAAGTGACCGATTGCTCGAGCGCATCGGGCGCGGCGCGCTCGCGGCCTGCCTGTTGCTCGCGGTCGCGGCGTGGCTGTTCTCGGGGGCGCAACTTGCGCTCGGCGTGCTGGGTGGCGGGCTGATCTCTGGGCTGAGCTTTTGGACGATTCGCGCCAGCGTCGGGGCCGTGATGACAACCGACACGCGTCGGGCCCAAGGTCGAGCGGCCGGTCGCCGGCTCTTCGGGCTGGTAGGCCGCTATGCTTTGCTGGGATTTCTGGCGTACGTTATGATTGGCCGTTTGCGCCTGCACCCGATTGGGCTGCTGCTGGGCGCGTCTTCGGTCGTCTTAGCGGCCTCAGCCGAGACTGTCCGATTGTTGGTGCGCCGCGGCGCGCACTGAGATTCCCCTCATAGCGGTCATCGTTACCACCGGCTTGCGATGGAACAGCTCCACCACGAACTCTGGATCGTCGGCGCGGTCAATGCCCTGCTTGCCCCGGTCTTACGGCCCATCTACGCCGCGTTAGGAGTCGAGTGGCCGGCCAACGCGCAACCGATTCCAGACTACCTCGTGATGTCCTTCCTCGTCGTGCTCGGCTTGACGCTGCTGAGTGCATTCGTGCGGGCGCGCCTGAGCGTGGAGCAGCCGGGCAAGCTGCAGATCCTGCTCGAGGACGTAGTCAATTTTCTCAACAGCACGCTTCGAGAGAACATCGGCGACAAAGGACCAAAGTACCTGCCGCTCGTTGGTGCCATCGGCTTGTTCATCTTCGTCGCGAACATGATAGGCAAGGTGCCTGGCCTGATGTCGCCAACCGCGAACATCAATGTGACGGTCGGCTGCGCGGTGACCGTCTGGGTCTACTACCATCTGGAGGGCCTCCGGACGCAAGGCGTATTCAGGTACGCGAAGCACTTCTTCGTGATGCCGGGTGTACCAATCGTGATGGCGCCGCTCATCGGTGTGATTGAGCTGATCAGCCACGCGTCGCGCGTGATGTCACTGTCGTTACGGCTCTTCGGGAACGTCTTTGGCGAGGAGATGATCGTGCTGATCATCGCCGGTTTGGTGCCGTTCATCGTTCCGCTTCCCTTCATGCTGTTGGGCGTCGTGACCGGCACGCTGCAGGCATACATTTTCGCGCTGCTGACGATGATCTACCTGGCGGGCGCCGTGCACACCGATCATGACCACGAGGTGCACCACGACGAAGCGCAGGCACACGCAGCCGCATAGCAATGCCCAATGCCCAATGCGGGGCGATTTGAACATTGAGCATTGTGCATTGAGGTTTGTTCCGCTCCCGAACCTGATGTGTGCTCGGGGGCGCGAGCAGGAGGTGCGAAGCGCACAGCGCAGGGCACCGCGCGAGCCCGGGCGCGGCTCGCGTGAACGATTAGGTGGCTCTCGACACGCGTGAGTTCGAACGGCGGCCACCGGGGACACATCGTTCGTAATGCCATTTTCGGAGGAGGCTCCGATCGTGAAGAAGCTCGTCATCGTAATGGGGCTCATGTTGGCGGCAGGGATACTCACGCCGCTCTACGCACAGGAACAGGCGGCAGGCGGCGGCGCCTTGAAATCAGCGGAGGCGCTCAAGTGGGCGATCGCGACCGCGGGGTTCGCGCTGGGCATTGCCGCGGCGGGCGGTGCGCTCGGTCAGGGCAGGGCGGTGGCCTCGGCGACCGAGGCGATCGCACGGAATCCGGGCGCGGCCGACCAGATCCGCGGCGTGACCATTCTGGGTCTCGTGCTGATCGAGTCGCTCGTGCTCTACGTGCTGCTCATCTCGCTGTTCATCTTCATCGTGCCGAATCGCCTTTTCTAGGCACCGGTTTTCGGCGCGACTCGTGATCGACGGGGCGGGCTCCGGCTCGTCCCGTCGCCTTTTCACCGTGCAGCATCGTCTCCTTCCCTCGTGGCTGCTCCCCGCTTTGCCCGCATGGACGGCTGGCTGCTCCTGATTACCTTCCTCTGGGGCAGCAACTATAGCGTCGTGAAGTTCGTGTTGCGGGAGCTGTCACCACCGAGCTTCAACGCACTACGCCTGGTGCTGGCCTCGCTCGTCTTTCTCACGATGATCTGGCTGCGTGCGCGCGGTGCCGCCCAAATCTCGTTCTCGAAGCGTGACGTTGCGCTGCTCGGCCTGTTGGCCTGTGTTGGCCATTTTCTGTATCAGATCTGCTTCATCGAGGGGATCGCGCGGACGAGCGCCGCAAATGCCGCCCTCGTCATGGCGTCGACGCCGGTAGCGGTGGCGCTCACCAGCGCCGGGCTCGGCCACGAGCGCGTAGGTCGATTGCACTGGCTTGGCGCCGCGCTGTCGGCCCTTGGCGTGTATCTCGTCGTCGGGTGGGGTGCTCGCATGTCTGGCACGTCGATCGTTGGTGATCTGCTGATGCTCTCGGCGGTGGCCTGCTGGAGCCTCTACACGGTTGCCGCCGGTCCGCTGCTCGTTCGTCACTCGCCACTTGTCGTCACCGGATACTCGATGGCGATCGGGACCACACTCTACTTGGCATACAGCTCGACCGCGGTGGCGACGACAGCCTGGCGTGAGGTCAGCAGCGTCTCCTGGGTTGCCTCGATCTTCTCCTCGCTCCTCGCACTGAACCTTGCCTACATCGTCTGGTACACGGGGGTCCAGCGCCTGGGCGCGGCACGGACGGCCATGTACTCGAACATGGTGCCCATAGCGGCATTGGCCGTCGCCGGGCTCTGGCTCGGGGAGCCGATTGGCTGGCTCAAGATCACCGGCGCGGGACTCGTGGTCGGTGGTGTGGCGCTCACACGAGCCTAGTGTCCTGTCCGCGTGGTACCATTCCCGTCGATGAGCGAGGTGGAACCGGTCGCCATCGTCGTCACTGCAGACTCGGGTCCAGGGGTCCTGCACCAGCTCACTGGCGTGATCGCCAAACATCGAGGCGACATCACGTCGGTCGAGATCCTGGACCACCGGGACGACCGTAGCCGGGTGTATCTCGAAATCGAAACGGACGCGCCGGCAGCGATGCTCGAGGAGCTCGGCGCCATGTCCGTTGTGCAGGGCATCGAGCGCGTCGAAACGTTCCAGCGAGTGTATGGCAAGCGCATCATCATCATTGGCGGTGGCGCGCAAGTGGGTCAGGTGGCGATTGGGGCGATCTCCGAGGCGGATCGCCACAACATTCGCGGCGAAAAGATCTCCGTGGATACGATTCCGCTCGTGGGTGAGGAGCCGCTGGCCGAAGCTGTTCGCGCCGTGGCGCGGCTGCCGCGCGCTCGCGTGCTCGTGCTCGCCGGATCCCTCATGGGTGGGCAGATTGTCGATGCCGTCAATGAGGTCCGCGCGCGCGGTTTGATCGTCGTCAGCCTGAACATGGCCGGAGGCGTGCCAGAAGCAGCCGACCTCGTGGTGACCGACCCGGTCCAAGCAGGGGTGATGGCCGTCATGGTTGTTGCCGATACCGCCAGATTCAACATCGAGCGTTTGACCAAGCGCACCTTTTGAAGCCGACCCTCGATTGACCCTCGATCCCTTGACATGCCCACGGCCCTTTGCGTAGCCTCCAGACTACCATGTCAACCCATCGTGTCGGTCGGCTCTCCATCGGTGTGACCCTTGGACTTCTCGTGGGATTGTCGCGTGCCGCGCCGCTTGCCACGCCGAGGCAAGGCGAAGGCCGGCCTACCGAGGTGAAGGCGGAGAAGGTTTCTTGCCTAGGCGACTTACCGAACTGCCTGCGCATGACGAACGGCGATGTCGAGGTGGTTGTCACCACGGACATCGGTCCACGCGTGATCCGGTACGCGTTCGTTGGCGGCGACAACATTTTGGGAGAGATGCCCGTCGAGCTCGACGAAAAGAGCCGCCAGGAATGGCAGGCGTGGGGAGGTCACCGACTGTGGCTCGCACCGGAGGCCAAGCCGTGGTCGTACGCCCCAGACAACGAGCCCATCGAGCACGAGCTCGAGGGGACGCGTACGATTCGGCTCATGCGTGGCGTCGAGGCGGAGACAGGCATGGAGAAGGAGATCGTCGTGACGCTCGACGAGCGTGGCTCTGGGGTGACGTTGACGCACCGCCTCACAAATCGTAGTGCGAAGACGCTCGACGTGGCGGCGTGGGCACTTACGATCATGAACGGTGGCGGGCGGACCATCCTGCCGCAGGAGCCGTTCAAGTCGCATGACGACGAGCTGCTACCCGTGCGGCCCGTGGCACTGTGGGGCTACACGAACCTCGCCGATCCGCGCTGGTCGGTTGGCGCCAAGTTTCTGCAACTTTCGACCGACAGCACCATCACGGAGCCGCAGAAGATCGGCATTGGCAACAAGCAAGGCTGGGCGGCGTACCTTCGCGAAGCGACACTGTTCATCAAGCGCTTTGACTACCAAGATGGTGCGAAGTACCCGGACTTCGGCAGCAACACCGAAGTCTTCACCTCGGCGAACTTCATCGAGGTAGAGACGCTGGGCCCATTGCGCCGGCTCGAGCCGGGGCAGTCGCTCGACCACGTCGAGCGCTGGTACCTGTTCAAGGACGTCTCCTTTGGCCAGGACGAGGACTCGATTGAGTCCGCCCTCACGCCCCTCCTCGAGCAAGCCAAGCGGTAGGGTTCATTTGGTTCATTCCTGCTGCAGGCAGCGTAGGGCGTACCAAAACGCGACGAGAGCAAACACGCAAAACGCCACCGCCTCCATGAGCAAACGGCTCGGCTGACCGAGACCGAGCGTCGCGTAGCGAAACACGTCTACCTGCCACGTCACCGGGTTGGCGTACGCCAGATACCGAAACGCTGCCGGCAGTGGCTCGAGCGGGTAGAACATCGAGCTCACCCACAAGAAGACGAAGTAGAACACCGACGTCACGGCGTTGAACGCGTCGTTGCGGCGAATGCGCAGCGCGAAGATCGCGTAGAGGAAGAACCAGCCGGCTGTGCCCACCGACACGGTGGCGGCCAGGAGGGGCAGCCGGTCGACGCGGACGGGGACCTCTAGCAGCCAGGCGGCCAATGACACCGTCAACACGGCTTGGAGCAGCGCGACGAAGACGTTGAACAACACCTTGCCCACGAGGTACTGCATCCGGCTCATCGGATAGGTCAGCATCTCGTAGAAGATGCCGTTGTCGCGATCGAGAAAGAACGACCACGCCGTGTTCGACGCAATGCTGAAGCTCGCCATCCCCAACACGCCGGCCAGGAAGAACGCGGTGTAGTCGCCAGGCATGCCCGGCACTCTGAACTCAATCGTGCGACTCAACGCCATCCCAAATATCAGCAGATTGGCGAGTGGGTACAAGAGATCCCAGAAGATGAACGTCACGTTCGTCGCGCGAATCTTCGCCTCGCGCGCGATGATGGCTATGAGTGGATCCATGACGTCAGGACTCCTCCATGAGCTCGATGAACACATCCTCGAGGCTGGCGCCGCTGAGATCGACGTGTCGTACGTGTCCGAGCCGCGCCAGGCCTGCCGCTAGGTCGAGGACGCGGGACTCCTCTTCCTTCAGTGCAATTTCGATCGTGTGACCGTTCACACTCGACCGTAGCGGCCGAAGCGCCGCTAGCGCGCTGTCGATGCCCGCCGGTAGCTCATCGAACGCGATCGTCACCTCGTACACTCCCTGAGAAAGGAGCTTGAGCGATGTGAGGTCGCCCCGCGCGACTTGACGGCCACGGTTCATGATGAGAATGTCGTCGCAGAGCTCTTCGGCTTCGCTCAAGATGTGCGTGGTCAGCACGATGGTGCGACCCCGGTGCGCCTCTTCTTGGAGCGCGTGCATGAGTGACCGCTTCAGAATCGGATCCATGCCCGTTGAAAACTCGTCCAGGAACACGACGGGCGTGTCGACCATGAAGATTTTGGCTACCTGGACCCGTCGCCGAAAGCCGCCGCTCAGATCCTGAACCTTGCGGTTGGCTTCTTCGGTCAAACCGAGTTGCTCGAGCACGCGATCGGCCCGGCGGCGCAGCTCTTGCCCCGACAGGCCATGGAACCGCGCAAACGTGAGCAGGTTCTCGCGCGTTGAAAGTAGGAGCTCTGCCGCGCTTGCCTGGATCACGACCGCAATGCGCCGGCGCACCTCGAGCGGCGCCGCCACCACGTCGTACCCCGCGACCTGCGCGACACCCGCCGTGGGCGTCGTCAACGTCGTGAGAATGCGAAGCGTCGTGGTCTTGCCGGCGCCGTTGGGCCCGAGCAAACCAAAGATCACGCCAGGCTCGACGCGAAAGCACAGGCCATCCACCGCCCGCACGGGCGGTTGGCCGCGTCGGGTAAAGAGCTTCACGAGCCCGTCCACGTTGATGGCTGGATCCGACATGATCACCTCGCTGGCCTAGGAGCCCATTGTGAAAGGGTGGAAACGGGGACAGTAGCGAAGCTCCGCCTCAAACCGCCGAGCCTAGGCGAACCACGGTGGGGCGGATCTTCGCTACTAGAAACGCGGCGTTCTATCTGGACGTTGAACGAGATCGGTCACACGAAGAACACCGTGAGACCTGGAAAGAGGGAGCGACCCAGAAGAAGTCGCGCGAGTGGGGGTCAGATGAGGATTCGCATCGGTTCAACCCGATGAGGGCAGTCTAGCAGGTTGCTGGGCGAGCTTCAACCGTGAATGACGTGCGCCCTCATGAATGGCGTGTACTACGCCCGCTCACCGGGTACGATGCGAATCCGGATGCGCTTGGTATCCCGCACGACGTCGAGGAGTGTCTCGGCGCGCACGCGCTCCTCCGTCAGCAGCCGATGCAGGTCGTCGATGCCACCGATGGGCGTTTCGTCGAGACCGACGATGACGTCGCCTCGCGTGAGTGAGGTGCGGGCGGCGGGGCCATCCGGCTCGATAGAGAGGACCTGAACGCCGGATTCCGTCTGCAACTGGTGCTGGCGCGCCACGGCCCGCGGCAACGGCGTGTTCTGACCTGCGACGCCGATGTAGCTACGGCGGATGCGACCATCCCGAATCAATCGGCTGGCGACATAGCGCGCCGTGTTACTGGCAATCGCAAATGAAATACCCTGTGCGGGCAGGATGATTGCCGTGTTGACGCCGATAACCTCACCCGCTGAGCTGACGAGCGGCCCGCCCGAGTTACCCGGATTGAGCGCCGCGTCTGTTTGAATCACATCGTCGAGCAGGCGACCGGAGCGGGCGCGAAGGGATCGTCCGAGCGCGCTCACGACACCCGCGGTCACGGTGCACTGAAAGCCGTACGGGTTGCCCAGCGCGATGGCGAGCTGGCCGACACGAATGGCTCGTGAGTCTCCGAAACGAAGCGCGGCTAGCGTGTCGCCGTCGGAGATGCGCACAACGGCGAGATCGGTGTCCGGATCGTTACCGACCAGGTCGGCATCGAGCGTTCGACCATCCGCCAGTTGCACGCGTAACCCGGCCATGCCCGAGACCACGTGGCTGTTGGTCAGGATGAAGCCGTCCGGCGTGAAGAGGAAGCCGGAGCCGCTGTGCGACGGCTCGAAGCGTTCCGTCTCGCGGAAGCGCGCTCGGCGCGAGCGGTCGCCCTCGATCTTCACGACCGAGG
The DNA here is from genome assembly GCA_009377495.1 of Luteitalea sp. Lineage (GTDB taxonomy): Bacteria > Acidobacteriota > Vicinamibacteria > Vicinamibacterales > Vicinamibacteraceae > WHTT01. Next base: position 46,118 of record WHTZ01000015.1, on the reverse strand, counting down.
GCGCCGCATGAGCTACCGCCTGCGTCACGGCGCACGAATAAGCGTCGAGCAGGTCGATGTCCGGAGGTGGAGAAAGCGTTGATTCAGTCACGACTGTTACAGCGCTACCAAGCCACGCCTCAGGGCACGACGCACCAGGTCGGCGCGGCTGCTCGCGCGCAGCTTGCCATAAATGGATGCCACGTGAAACTTCACCGTGTGCTCGCTGATGCCGAGCGCGGCGCCGATACGCCGATTCGAGAGCCCTTGTACCAGCAGCTCGAGCACCTCGCCCTCACGCCTCGTGAGCGACTCGTCGCCTGCCAGCTCGTTCGATGTCCCACCGTGCCGGTCGACGTCGAGCCTGTCGAGTTCACCCGCTCCGTCGATCGCGACGGCTGCCAGATGTGGCAGCTCTCGCATTGATCGAGGCAAGACGACCAAGCCAGCGTCGACAGCCGCGGAGGCCGCCACAACCTGTGCAATGGGCGCCCGTGCCGGAATCAGCCCCCATGTAGCGACTGGCAGATCGAGCAGGCGATCCGCCGCGGCAGGGTCGTCATCCAGGACCAAGAGGCGTGCCGAGCGGCCCACGGAGCTCGCGACTGCGCGCGCGAGCTCGACACCATCGACGACCAGTAGATCATCCGCGTCGGCCCGTGTGAGGTCGGCGAGGTCAGCGGACCAGACCTCGGCTGAAGCGTCAGTCGATCCGAGCGCTCTCACCAACGCCTCTCGGCGTGCGGCAGTGGATGCCACCACTACGACCGGTCTCATACCATGACGCTCGGCGACTCCCGTTATGCGGCACGACGCCCGCGCTCGCCGACGATGACAGTGACCCGAAGCGCCGAACCACCGCGCAAGAGGTCCAGCGCGATCGGCTGTCCAACGCGATCGGCCCGAAGCGCCGCCTGCAGGTCCTCAACGTCGCTGAGGCGTTCACCTTCACACCCGACGATCAGGTCACCAACCTGAATCTCCGCGTGAGCAGCGGGCCCTTTCTCTTCGACGCCGACAACGAGCAGGACGGTGCGCTGGCCCTGGTCAATGCGCTGACTTGCCGGCAGCCGAACGCGCTGGAGGGCAACGCCAACGTAGCCGCGGCGAATGCGGCCATGCGCCTGCAGCTCGTCGACCGCACGTCGAACGGTTTCTGCCGGGAGCGCAACGACAGTACCGCGCCCAAGACCGACTGTTAACACGCCGGTGACCTGACCCGAGGCGCTGAGGAGCGCGCCGCCAGACATGCCGCGCGCCGGAAGCAACGTGGTCCGGATGAGCGCGTCGAGACTCGTCCCACGACCAACGCGAATGGGCCCCGGGAGCCCCGCGACGAGACTCGATGCGGACGCGAGGCCGCCACGCCAGTCACGCCAGACACCGACCACGATCTCGCCGATCTGCGGCAGGCCCTCGGCGAGCGTCAGCGGCGCGCCGTCTAATCCACTCGCGCGAAGCACCGCGAGGTCGACCACCGGATCACGTCCAACCACCGTAGCCTGAGCACGCTGGCCGTCCCGCGCGATCTCGAGGTCATCGTCCACCGCAACGGCGTGGTCGGCTGCGATCACGAGGTCCGGTGCGAGGATGAGACCGGTTGCGGGGCGTCCGGCTGGCACGCCGATACGGACGAGACTCGATGCCGCCGTTCGCACCCCGGTGGCGATGTCGTTCGAAAGCTGTTGCCAAAGAGACTGGGAGCTCACGATGTCGTTCCTCCTGAGCCCACGATAGCGAACGGCGGACGTTCGCGGATCACCCGATCGGGTAGGTCCCTGGAGTTGGCACCTGAGTTCGTCTCATGAGCGGCCCGGTGTTCAATACCGAGCCACCTGTTGGATGGCCGCGAGCACGTCGGCTGTCTGGGGCAGGATTTCCTCTTCGAGCTCAGGGTAGTAAGCCACTGGGGCGTCGAGGGCGCCGACACGGGTCACCGGCGCGTCGAGGTAGTCGAACAGCTCCTGAGCAATCCGTGCGGCGAGCTCCGCGCCGAAGCCACAGGTGAGGGCGTCCTCGTGTGCCACGACGACCCGGCTCGTGCGACGTACGGCCTCGGCGATGGCTTCCCAGTCGAAAGGCATCAGCGACCGCAGATCGATCACGCTCACGCTGATGCCTTCTTTCTCGGCCTGCTGCGCGGCGAGCAGGCTGCGTTGTACGAGCGCCCCCCACGTGATCACGACCAGGTCGGTGCCTTCGCGCCGGATAGCCGCTCGAGCGAATGGAATCGTGAACGCGGCACCAGGATAGACGCCCTTGTTGTAAGTCTGTCGGTAGAGGTGCTTGTGCTCCAGGAAGAGGACGGGGTCGTCGCATCGAATGGCCGTGCGCAACAGCCCGGCCGCGTCAACCGCGTTCGACGGAAAGACGACGCGCAGGCCAGGGCAATGCGCGAAGATGCTCTCGCCAGACTGGCTATGGTACGGTGCACCGCCGCGTAGATAGCCACCAATCGGTACTCGCATGACAACCGGGCATGCGAAGTTGTTGTTCGATCGATAGCGCAGCATCGACATCTCGTCGCGAATCTGCATCATCGCCGGCCAGATGTAATCGAAGAACTGGATCTCGACGACCGGCTTCAGCCCGCGCGTCGCCATTCCAATGGCTCGTCCGATGATGTTGGCTTCTGCGAGCGGTGAGTTGAAGACGCGATCGCTCCCATGCTGTCGTTGCAGACCGTGCGTCACCTTGAAGACACCACCCTTGCCCGGCACCTCGGACAGCCACTCTTCGTGGCTGCAGTCGGCGACGTCCTCACCGAAGACGACGATGCGCGGATTACGCGCCATCTCGTCCTTCAGCGTCCGATTAATCGTGCCGACCATCGTCTCGGTCGGGCCGTCCGCCACCGGTGTGCCCTCGAAGACCCGCGAGGCCGGGTCGACAACGGGAGAGTAAACGTACAGCGCAGCCGAGCTACGGCGTGGCTTGGGTGCGGCGAGCGCCCGATCCGCGGCTTCGGCAATGTCACGATCGAGCTCGCGGGCCATCGTGTCGAGGTCGGCCGCGGTCGCAAGACGCTCGTCGAGGAGAAGGGCGCGCAGTCGCGGAATCGGATCTCGCTCCGCCTCCTGCCGGCGCAGCTCAGCGCTCTTGTAGAGCCGCTCATCGTCCGACAGGGAGTGCGAGTAAGGGCGCGTCACCTGAGCGTGGACGAGCGCTGGGCCGCGCCGCGCCCGCGAGTATTGCACCGCCTCGCGCATGGCGCCATAACTCGCCACGAAGTCCGTGCCGTCCACGCGCAGCACCTTGAGGTTTGGAAACCCCTCGACGAGGCGCGAGACATCGCCGCCCGGTGTTTGGACGTCAACCGGGACCGAGATGGCGTAGCCATTGTCCTCGACGAGAATCACCAACGGAAGCAGACGAGTGCACGCGGTGTTGAGCGACTCCCAAAACTCGCCCTCGCTGGTCGCGCCGTCGCCCACCGAGAGATACGTCACCTCGTCCGGAGCGTACAGGGCCTCGCGTCCGTCGATATCGGTGATGCGATCGTAGAGTAGCGCGGCCTCGGCGCAACCCACGGCCTGCAAGCACTGTGTTCCCGTCGGGCTCGACTGCGAGACGATGTTCCATTGACGATGGCCCCAGTGTGAGGGCATTTGTCGACCGCCGGATGCCGGGTCATCCCTCGCGCCGACGCCTTGCAACAACATCTCGTACGGCGTCACGCCGAGCAGCAGGCACAACGCGCGATCTCGATAGTACGCGTAGACCCAGTCCTTGCCTGGGCGCAGACAGAATCCAGCCGCTGCGGTTACGGCTTCGTGCCCGGCTCCACTGATTTGAAAGAAGATCTGGCTCTGGTTCTTGAGCTGAATCTCCTTGTCATCGAGCTTCCGCGACAGCAGCATCGTGCGGTAGGCGCGGAGCAGGTCGTCGCGGATGAGGCCTTGGTACTTCGAGTCCGGGGCAGGGGCAACGCCGGTCGTCGCGGCCGATGCTTTCATAGCGCTCGGTCTCCTCCACTCCACGCGGTGCGCCCCGCGCGGTCACGCCGCGTGAGGACCCCGGTCGGCCGCGGTTGCCCGGGGCCATCGGGCAATGTATACCAGCCGGCCGGATCGCGCAATTCAGGTAGAGAGGATCCCAGAACCCTTGAGCGTCCGCTAGAACATTGGCCCACAGATCAAACCATATCTGTGTCTGTTTTCATCTGTGTCTATCTGTGTGCCTTTGTGGAATAATCGACCGCAGTAGAAAGCACCTCATGTCCTCCTTGCCTCGCCTCTATCAGTGGGATGAAATCGCACTAGAAAAAGTGACCGAGATGGTTGCGCGCAAGGTGGTCGTGGGCGATCGTGAAATGCTGGCGCAGGTCTATTTAAAGCAGGGTACCCTCGTTCCGCTGCACGAGCACGAGAGCGAGCAGATGACCTATGTCCTACAGGGTGCGCTCCGCTTCCTTGTCGACGGCGAGGAGCTGACCGTGCGCGAAGGCGAGGTGCTCCGCATCCCGGGACACCGCGCGCATCAGGTGGTGGCGCTCGAAGATACGTTCGTGCTCGGTGTCTTCAGCCCGGTGCGAAACGCGGTAACGGCGTAATCTATCCCTTCCTCAATGCGGCCAGCCGCGGCCGCCTGGTCGCAGGTCGAAGCGCTTGCGCAGGCGGTTGATCTTCCACTTCATGTAGCGGTACTTCAGCTCCGCCAGCGGGCCACCACGGCCACGCGTGAGGTAGAGGTACCCCGTTACCAGACCGCCCAGGTGTGCGAGGTTGGCCACCCCAGCCTGGAGGCCGGTCATCGTGTAGAAGACTGCAATGGCTCCGAGAATCATCACGGCGTAACGGGCGGGCACGGGGAAGAAAAGCAGCAAGATGAGCCGATTGGGGAAGAGCAAACCGTACGCTGCCAGAACGCCGTACAACGCGCCAGACGCGCCGATGGTCGTTGTGTAATACAGGGTGCGTCCGAAATCGAATGGCAGCAGCGCTACGACGAGCGTCGCTGCGGCTGCACCGGTGCCGCACAGCAAGTAGTAGTGCACGAACGCCCGCGTTCCCCACGTGCGCTCCAGATCCACGCCGAACATCCAGAGCATCAGCATGTTGAACAGGATGTGGAAGATCGAGTGCGGATCGTGCAGAAACTGGTAGGTGAGGATCTGCCACAGCCAGGCGCCGCCGAACACCGCGGAAGGCGTCAGGCCGAAGTAGATAATGAGTGACGGGACGGCGACCGTGAGCAGGAAGGCGACGACGTTGATAATGAGCAGCCACTTGATGGCGTACGTCACTCCGCCAGGACCGAAGCGGTACGTCACACCGGACGAGCCATAGGGGTAAGCCACAACGGTAGGCTAGTGTGCGTTGCGCAACGCGTCAACCGGTTTGGGCGCGCGCCGGCCCCAGCAGGTTGGCCTCGCCCCGACCGCCGGTCGCGGCTCGCGCCGGCCTCTGGCCGCCGCTCACCCCTCATGCGGCACCGGCGTTGCCGGTGCCAGCAGGTTCCGCGACGCCGACCTCCGCGGACCTGGCGGGTGCGTGCACGCGCCTATCCTCGGGCAACCGGGCTGCGCACGCGGCTGCCACCAACGGCAGCAAGCCCAGGAGGAACAGCGTGACGCGCAGTCCGAGCTGATCGCCAACCCACCCGGTGGCGGGCGCCAGGATGCCGCCCATGCCCCAGGCTGCACCCATCATCAGCGACGACACCGTCGCCGCGTGGCGAGGCGCGAGCGTCTGCGCGAAGCTGACGTTCACCGGCTGGGTCGATTGCAGGAAGCAGCCTCCGACCGCCAGCAACAGCGCGAACGTCCAGCGGTCGAAGAGGAGCGACGTCAGCACGAACGGAGTCGCGGCAACCAGTGAGATGATAATGACGCGACGCGGACCGAATCGATCGGCAAGCGTGCCACCCCAGAAGCCTCCAATGCCGCACGCAAACAGATACAGCGCCACGGCGCGCCCCGCTTGACTCACGCTCATACCTTGCTCGGTCAGCAACACCGGCACGAAGGTCGCAAACGACAGCGTGGCCATCGTGCGCAACACCACAACCGAATAGAGCAGCCCCAGCGGGCGAGCGACTGGCCGAAGCTCACTGAGCTTGCGGCCGTGCGCCCGGTTAGCCGACGGCATAGCCGGCGCTTTCCAGAGAAAGCAGAGAAAGACGAGCAGACCCGGCCCCATCAACCAGGCCGTGGCGTGGAGTCCGTAGTGCTCCGCTAACGGCGCGACGACGAGTGGCGCCATGGCAAAGCCGAGCGTGCCGCTCGTGACGAAGACGGACATCGCGAATCCTGGTTGGTGCCCCCCGGATCGGTACGCGAGCATGGCGCCCGGCGGGTGGAACGCGGCGACACCCAACCCGCCGCCCACGAGCAAGAAGCCAAGCTCGAGGCGGCTACGGGCAAAACCGAGCAAGCTGAGCATCAGCGCTGCCAGGAAGGGACCGCCCACGAGCAAGACGCGTGGGCGCCAGCGATCCGCAAGCCTGCCAAAGCCCACCTGCGACAACGACGCCGCCGCCTGAAAGGCCATGGCCAACCCACCGGCCGCAGCCAATGACAGGCCGAGTCGCGGAATCAGCAGCGGCAGTAGCGGTGCATACATGTTGGAGAACGTGTCCACCGTGAAATGCGCCGACGAGACGAGTCCGAGCGCGCGCGCATCGCGAGCGCCCCTCGTGGACACCGCCTCGCGTGCCGCCGTGGTTCCGGCTCGTGGTGGCGAGTCCATTACGACCGATTGCTGCGAACTTTCCATAGGCCACGCTACGGACGAAGACGAGCCAGGACCCGTCGGGTGACGCTCCCGAACGCCTCGTCGAATTCCTTTATCCGAAGGAGCTTCGAGCACGCCAGCAGTACCGCCAGAGCAACGCCAATCGAGCCCAGCACGCGAACGAGCTGCCGGACGAGTGCGCGACCAGGCAACCAGAGCTCGAACTGCTGCTGGACGAGCCACGCGGCGCCACCCATCACGAGCGAGGCTGCCAGAATCTTGACGAAGGCTACCGCGATACGGCGTCCATCGATGCCGTGCAGCCGCCGCCGTAGCAGCCAGAACAACACGCCGCCGTTCACCAACGACGCCAGCGCCGTCCCGAGCGCGAGGCCCACAAAGCCCATCATGCGCACGAGCGTAATGCTAAAGACGACGTTTGCCGCGACTGCCACCACGCTCACCGTGGCAGGCGTGCGGCTGTCGCGAAGCGCATAGAAGGTCGGCGAGGCTACCTTCACCGTGGAGTATCCGATCAGGCCCGGCGCGTACGCCATGAGCGCGAGCGCGACGGTTGTCGTCGCGGACGATGTGAAGGCGCCGCGCTCGTAGAGCAGCGCGACAATGGGCGTAGCCAAGGTCATCAGGCCAACACTTGCCGGCACGTTCAGCATCATCGTCAGCCGCACGGCATGTGAAAACGTACGTCTGAGCGCGGCGATATCATCTCGCGCCGCATGCTGAGACAGCGCAGGCACTACCGCAGTGGCAATCGAGACGCCAAACAGCCCGATGGGCAAATACATCAAGCGAAACGCGTACGCCAGGGATGCAACGGCACCAGTGCCCTGAGACGTGGCGAGGTACGTGCTCACGAACAGGTTGATTTGCATCGCTGCGACCCCGAGCGTACCCGGTCCCAGGAGCAACAACACTTCCCGCAACCCCGGATCGCGCGGCGCGAGCTCGAAGCGAAAGCGGAAGCCTTGACGTTCGAGCAGCGGCCACTGCACCGCGACCTGTGCCAAGCCGCCCAGTAGTACGCCAATGGCGAGTCCCATGGTCGGATGCCAGCCGAACCGGGGCATCAGCGGCACGATCAGAAAGACGCTCAGGATCGTCGCAACGTTGAACAACGCCGGTGACAGCGACGGGACGAAGAAGTAGCCAATGGCATTCAGCATCCCCATCATGGCGACGGCCACCGCCACCAGCGTCAGAAATGGAAACATCACACGGGTGAGCTCGGTCGTGAGCTCCAGTTTGCCAGGAACGGCTGCGTATTCGCTCGCGTAGAGCCACACGAGCTGATCGGCAAAGACCATAGCCAGCACGACGAGCAACGCGGTGACGACGATGAGGGCGCTCATGACGCGAGCACCGAGCCGCCACGCTTCGTTCTTGCCGCGCTGCGCAAGATGGCGCGTGAAGGTCGGCACGAAGGCGGCGCTCATCGCCCCTTCAGCAAAGAGATCGCGCATGAGGTTCGGCAGGCGGAACGCCACGTTGAAGGCATCCATGACATCGCTTGCGCCGAACGCGTACGCGAGCACCTGCTCGCGGACCACCCCCAGAGCTCGGCTCGTCATCGTGGCCACGCCGACAAGGCCGGCCGATCGGGCAAGCCGAATACGGGGTGTCGCACCGTCCCGCTTGCTCTGGGGATCGCGCGGAGATTCCGAGGCGGGAGGGGAGGACGGTGGGTCGCTCAGCGCCTCAGGGGCGGACGAGGGCTCCATCGCGCGGCCAGCGTACCACACAGGGGCGAGTGGCGAGTGGCAGAGGTCTTCCGGATCGGGATAGTTGGCGTGGCCGACAACCGGTGCAAGTGTGCGGGAGCGAACAATCGGAGCAAGCTAATTGTGCGGAAGCGAACAAAAGAGGGCCTCGGCCGGGGAGGCCGAGGCCTAAAGGAGGATGGATGAGAGGCTCTTGATCAGCCTTTCACTTCTCTAAGACGCATGAACGCGCTCGAAAGTTTAGGGGCTAATCGAAATTTTTCGTCCCAGCCCCTGGTGGCGGAAGGCTCAGCCACTCGCGTCCCTCAACCACTCAGGCGCGTGCGCACGAGCTCGTTAACGGTCCTACCATCAACAAAGCGGCCAGCCAGGCGCGTCATCACCAGCTTCATCACCGCGCCCAAATCGCGAGGCGACGATGCCGCAAGCTCTCCAATGGCCTCGTCGACGACGCGCGCCAGCTCCTCTGATGACACTGGAGCAGGGAGGTAGTGCTCCAGTACGGCGGCGTCGCGTCGTTCGCGATCCGCCAGATCCGTGCGACCGGCCGCGGCGAACTGGTCAATGGCCTCCTTGCGCTGCTTGACAAGGCTGGCCACGACTTGGAGGGCTTCACGTTCGTCCGGGTCGTGCTTGAGCTCGACCCGCTTGTTCGTGAGCGCCGTTTTCAGGAGACGCAGCGCGCTCGCCGTGACCTGGTCGCGGGCCCGCAGCGCGGCGGTGAGATCGGTGTTGACTTGGTCGAGGATGTTCATGATGTCTGCTCGTGCCCCGGGCACTAGCGATCGAGATCCGCGTCGCCGAGCATGATGTGCCAGCCGTCGGTGCGCCGGTAGAACGACGCGGGCACCGGCCACGCATTGATCTTGACCACGAAATCGAGCGTCGAGCGGCGCGTGAAGTAGCCGCTGCGTCGCAGCACACGCCGGAACCGAGCATGCAGACAATGACACCGAATCTTGTCCGAGTCCGCGGCGGCCGCCTCCCTGTCGACCCATCGCAGCAGCGCCTCGAGCCCGGCAGCGTCATCGGGATCGACCAGGAAGTCCACGAGCAACGTCACCCGGCTTCGTGCCTCGCGCATGTGGCGATAGACGACATACCCGAGCGGCTCGCCTTCGTCGAGGAGGGCGGCCACGCTGTAGCGCACGTGTGGCGGCGCAATGTACTTCCACTGAAGATATGGCGCATCGCGTTGCACGGCCAGATCCAGCTTCGGAGCGACACGCTCCCACAATGCCGTGAAGCGGGCGTCGAATTGACGAATCACTCGGACTTCGTGACCGAGCGGTCGGGGTCGCGCCACCCGCCGGATGTATGGGAGCGCCACTGCAGACACAACGCGGTTGAGGGGCTCCGGCCATTCTGCGCGCTTGACGGCGCGGCGGCTCAGCGGCTTCACGAGACACGGAATCGGCCCGAGCCGCGGCCACCGCAACTTCTCGAACAGTCCGCGGGAGGAGGGCGAGAGCCCAATGCCCAGGGCGGCGCCAACGTTCCGCTCCCACGTGCCGAACAAAATCTCGCCCAGCCCCTGGCGCTGGCGTTCGGGGGCGACGACCACATCGATGCCCCACGAGGCGGCGATTTGACGTCCGTGGACCCAGAGCCGTACCGGCATCGTGGCATGCTGACCCACGATCGATGGGCCTTCGCGCGCCACCCAGATCATCGGCTCTGGCCCCGGACTACTGGGGTTGTCGCGATACTGCCATTCCCAACGCAGATCGCTCGACGCCGCAGCATCCGATCCAAACACGCGGCGATAGAGGGCCGCGGCAGCGTCGCGATCTTCGGGGCGCAGGCGATCGATAACAGGCATGACGAAGTGGGAGCTCAGTGAGCCACCAAGTCCCTTCTTACCATTTCTCGGCCCTCACTGCACCAAGTACGTCATCTCACAATCCTGTCGCGCACCCTCGAACAAAACTCGGCGGATGAGGCCGTCTGCGTTCGGAAGCGTCGGCGGTTGGGCGGGTGTCTGAGATGGCTTGGGGAATAGAAAGGGATCGGAGCCTCGTCTTCCTCTGGAAGAGGTCCCGGCCCCGCTTACTCATGTGCGCGCCGCGCGACTACTGCGATGGGGTTCTTATCGCTCCGAGTCCGGCTGCCGTGACTGGGGCCTAGCCTGCTGCGACGAAGGCAGGTACGGGTTGAAGTACCGGCCGTTGTATGCTGGCGACCCTGGCGGCGGCGCCTGCGAGCCGGGGGCCACATCGCTCGGCAAGCCGTACGGCGTGCCCGGCGTCGTCTGGTGGCCCGGCGTCGTCTGGCCCGGCGTGGTCGGCGTGGTGGACCGCCCCGCCCGTGAGCCTGTAGTGCTGCCGCCTACAACCGTCACGTCGCCGGATTGCTGTGAGCCCGTGGCACTGCCGCCCACAACCGTCACGCCGGACCGCTGCGCTGTAGGTACATAGATAGACCCCGTCTGGCCGGATGACGTGTTGCTTCCCGCCTCACGCTGCATCCGCAGCCGCTCTTGCATCTGCTGCGCGCGCATCTGGAAGTATTTCTGCGGATTCGCGTAATCGAAATCGGTCGACGTCGGCTCACCGTTGGGGTCGTTGGGGTCAACGACGGGACTCACAGGAGCCGGCACCGGTGTGGGCGAGCCCGTCGGTGGCGTGGCGCCCGTCTGGTCGTCCATCTGAGCGGCTGCTTCCGCTGCCGCAGCTTCTGCCGCGGCGTCCTGTTCCTCGAGAATCTCGTCGACGCTTACCGGCTCCGCGTTTGGATCTGGCCGGTATGGCTGCGGCCGTGTTCGCGCTGCGACCGCGGTTTGCGCTGCGGCTGGCGCTGGCTTCGACTGCCTCGGCACGAGCACGATGCGATCGAATTGCGATGCCCCCGACTCAGGCTGGTCACGGTCGGCCACGATGTAGTTAGCGGCTGACCGCAACACGGCGTCGAGTGCCTGTCGCTCGGACACGTTCTCGAGCTGCAGCGTCAGCGGATCACCCGCGAGGCGCTCGCCGCCGACCACCTTGGCTCCCGTCACGCGCGTCCACTCGGCCAGGATCTCACGCGGCGTGGCGTTCTCGGTAACGAGGGTCACTCCGCTGTCGGTGAGCGTCAACTGGACCTGAGGGCCCTGTGCTGTAGCCAGCGCGGGGACGAGCGCAAGGCCAAGGACGAGGCGGCAAACTGTTGAGCCTGTCATGAGGTACCTCAATGAGTCTAAAGTCTCCCTAGTATACGCCTGTCTGGCGTTTCGACGCCCAGCGGCCCGATTCGGCCGGCGGGCCGCGAGTGACAAGGTGACACTGTGAGGGGGTGACACGGTGACGGGGTGACACGGTGTCACCCCCTCACCCCCTCATCTTCCCCGGCGCAGCACGACCCGCCACGGCATCACCAGCGACTCGAAGAGAACCCTGGCGGACAGCTTGGACTCTCCTTCGCGTCGCTCGACGAAGATGATGGGAATCTCGCCGACGCGGCACCCGCGCCGGACCGCTTCGTACAGTGTCTCGAAAATGAACGCATAGCCGTCAGAGACAATCTCATCCAACGGCACGCGACCGAGCGCCTCGCGGCGCCAACAGCGGTAACCGGTCGTGCAGTCGCGCAGCGGCAATCGCGTAACGGTCCGAATGTACCAGTTGGCCGCGGTGCTGAGGATCAGCCGGCGCAAGGGCCAATTGACCACGCTGACGCCGTGCAGATACCGCGAGCCAAGCACGAGGTCGTAGCCGTTGCCGAGGGCGCCGACGAGATCGGGCAAGTACCGAGGATCGTGGGACAGGTCCGCATCCATCTGACAGATCACGTCAGCGTCTTCGTGCATGGCCCACTGTAACCCCTCGACGTAGGACCGGCCGAGACCGCGCTTGCCCGTTCGATGGAGCACGTGCACGCGCCCGGGATACTCGTCCGCCAGCCCATCAGCTAGGGTGCCGGTGCCGTCCGGCGACCTGTCGTCGACCACGAGCACACGATAACCCTCGTGGGCCATGATCGCGCGCACGAGCACGGCCAGGTTCTCCCGCTCGTTGTAGGTGGGCACGACGACGAGGACACGCATTCCTTGGGAACCTGCCCTTGCCCCTCGCCCCTCGCCCCTCGCCCCGTCTCTCACCCCTTGGTCCCGGTCACTTCAGAACCAGCCAAGCTCTCCGTGAGCTTGTCGATGACACCACTCCAGCTGATCGCGCGTGCACGCTCGCGGCCGGCATCCCCAAGTGATGCGGCGAGCGCGGGCGAGGCGGCTAGTTGCCCAAGCGCATCGGCAAGCGCCTCCGGCTGTGGGGCGCACACGAAGCCGTTGATGCGATCGCGCACGAGCTCGAGCACGCCGCCGCTATCCTCGCCCGTCACGACCGGCTTGCACGCACCGAAGGCTTCGAGGGTCACATATCCGTAGTCTTCGTCATAGGGAGCAAACAGGACCGCGCGACAGCCAGCGTAAAGCTCCAGCAGCTCCTCGTCGGAGACCGTCCCGAGAAAGTGGACACGATCGGCGACACCGAGAGTGACTGCAAGCTCCTCCAGACGGTCGCGATAGGTGCCCTCGCCCACCACGAGCAGTCGAAACTGCGGTGGCACGTGCACCATCGCACGGATCGGCAGATCCACGCGCTTGACGATCTCGAGCCTGCCCACGGAGAGGAAATAGTCACCGTACGGCCCGGCGTGTAGGCGGGCGCTCAAGCGCGACGGGTGATAGAGAGGTGTGGCCGTCAGCCCGTTGTACCGCTCCAGTCGCGCGGCCGTCGTAGCCGAGATCGCGTAGCGGGCGACGCACTCACCCAGCATGCGTTGGTCGAGCTCGACGAGGCGCGCGCGTAGTCCGACGTCGAGGTCGGTGTGGTCGAACTCGCTGTAAGGCGTGCCGCAGAGCTCGTACGCGGCGCGATACTGATGCAGCAGCCACACGACCTTGTGCGGGTGGCGCACGAAGTAGGTGGGGAACTTGGTCGCGATCAAGAGATCAATGGGGCGCCCGCCGCTTTCACTCAGGTCCAGGAGCCGCCAGGCGGCAGCATGGCCAAGGATCTCTTCCTTTGGGTACCATTTGAACGGCACGCTCGCTCGGTCAGCTTCAAACCCGTGCGCGCGAAGCTGTGCGACGAGCTCGCGCACGAGCGACTCGGCCCCTCCCTCGACGAACGGCACTTGAGCTTCACAAACAAGGACCCTAGGCATTGCCACCTGCTGGGGCCGGCGAAGCCGGCACCGCAACCTCGAAGACCGTACAGACCGGCCTCACGTCAACGCAAGCGAACATTTCACGAAACTCACTGAACCGTAATGATTTCTAGCATTTGGTTGTTGACATCACACTGCGACGAGCCTACCATCGCGGTGGAGTAAAGTGGAGTCAAGTGGAGTCCGATAAGGCACTCGAGTGCTTATGTCGCTCCGAGGTTCGATCAAGGCCCGCATTGACGACAAGGGTCGGCTCAAAGTGCCCACGGTCTTCCGCGCGGCGGTCGAGCAGGACCATGGAACGGGCCTGTATATCACGAGTCTCAACTCGACCGGGAATCACGTTCGCATTTATCCGTTGCCCGTGTGGGAGGAGATCGAGGCGAAGCTCAACTCGATGAGCACCACTCACCCGGTCCGCAACAAGTTTCTGAAGGTGACGAGCTTCTACGGGCAGGTGGCGGAGCTCGATTCGCAAGGACGCGTGCTCATCCACCCGCGGCTACGCGAAGCGGCTGCCATGGTGGGCGACGTGGATGTGGTCGGAGCACTCAACCACCTGCAGGTGTGGAACTACGAGCGCTTGCTGGCCGAGATCCACGCCGAGCCGCTGACGGACACCGAGCTGGGCGACTTGCCGATCTAGCGGGTCGCGGACGCATGCTCGCACACGAGCCGGTGATGGTGGCGGAGGTCGTCGCGCGGTTGGCGGCCGCGCAGGGCGGGCGGTTCGTCGATTGCACGGTGGGTGCCGGAGGTCACAGCCGCGCACTGCTCGAGGCCGGCGCGGCGCGGATCATTGGTCTCGACCGGGACCTCGAGGCGCTCGCGGTGGCAGAAGCCACCTTGGCGCCGTGGGCCTCGCAGGTCGAGTTGGTGCACGCTGACTTTCGCGAGCTTGGCGACGTCTTGCGCAGACGAGCCGTCGCCACCGTCGATGGGGTTCTCGCGGATCTGGGCCTGTCGTCGATGCAGGTTGACGCGGAGGGACGGGGCTTCAGCTTTCGGCGCGATGAGCCGCTCGACATGCGGATGGACCGGACGAGCGGTCCTGACGCGGCCACGCTGGTGGCGAGGGCGAGCGAACGTGAGCTGGCCGATGTGATTTATCGCTACGGCGAGGAGCGCTACGCGCGCCGCATCGCGCGTGCCATCGTGTCTGCGCGCGCGCGGGGGCCGATTGAGACGACGGGGCAACTGGCGGCGATCGTGCGACGCGTCGTGTGGCGATCCGGTGGACGCATCGATCCTGCGACGCGAACGTTTCAGGCGGTGCGCATTTGGGTGAATGCTGAGCTCGAGGGTCTCGACCGGTTCTTGCGCGAGGCGGTCTCGTGGTTGCGACCTCAGGGACGCCTGGTCGCCATTGCGTTTCACTCGCTCGAGGACCGCATCGTCAAGCAGACCTTGCGTCAGTTGGCGACGGATCCCCCGCGCCAGGTGGCGCTGCTGACCAAGCGGCCCGTGATGCCGGATGACGAGGAAGTCACGCGAAATCCCCGGGCGCGAAGCGCGAAGCTGCGCGCGGCGGAACGGTTAGGCAGATTGCAGGGCGAGGGGCCTGAAGGCGCCTCGCTACGGTCCCCAGCGTAGTTGCGGTCCCCACCCGCGTACGTAGCGCGCGGCCTTTAGGCGCGGCCTTTGTAGCGGCGCGCCCTTCCGCCTTCGCGCTTCGCGCTTCGGCGGACTCGCCACGGCGGCCCGCGAGACGCGGGCCGCTAGCCAGCACTGGCGTGTCGGGTCCCGAGGGAACCCGACCGGGGCGGAGGCGGTTAGGCCGCGCGTGGGCAACAGATGTTCGGCGAATGGGGTTAGGCGCATGAACGAACGCCGGCTCGATCGTGGATTGGGCCATCTCGAATTCGCGATGAAGACCGACGTGCGGAATGCACAGGTGGTCCGCGAGCTCGATCGACAGCGCCAGCGCGAGCTTTGGCGCGCTGCCCTGATCGGCATCTGTCTCGTCGGCTTGGTGCTCTTCTCTGCCTGGCAGCACTTCGAGCTACGGCGATTGCACTATCAGACGGTGCAGTTGCAGCAAGAACGGACGGCGGAGTTGATGGTGCGCCGTCATCTGCGCTTGGAGATCGCGACGCTCGCGGCGCCGCGGCGCATCGAGGAAGTGGCGACTACGCTGCTGAACATGACCCGACCGGCCGCGACGCACACAGAGGTCATTGAACGTGTACGCGCCGCGCCCGCACCTCGGAAGTCTGTCGTTGCGTCACGGCGTTGAGAACGTGAGGAGAAGCGTGGCTGATTCGAACAAGCGACGCGAGGCGTTCGCCGCCGCGTTCAACATCCACCGGCTGATCCGCGACGCGCGGCGGACAGCGGCGGCGGACCGCCCCCCTCCCGCGCGCGCCTGGCGTGACCTCGTTCGGAGCCGCGTCACCGTGCTCGCCTGCTTCCTTGCCTGCTGGGCGACGGCCATCGAGGCGCGGCTCCTCTATCTCCAGGTGCTCGCCCACGACGATCTCGTGACGCTCGCCGAGCGACAGCAGAACCAGACCGTTCAGGCCGCCGCGAAGCGCGGCGATCTCGTGGACCGCAATGGCCACGTGCTCGCGTATAGCGTGGATGGCGACACCATCTATGCGGTACCCAGCGACATCGAAGCTCCCGAGCTCGTCGCGGCGCGCGTTTGCGCGGTGCTCGACGACTGCCGGCGTACGGAACAGGCGGAGATCGCGGGACGCCTTGCTCGCAACAGTGCGTTTGCGTACGTGAAGCGCCGAGCCTCGCCCGAAGAGGCCAGACGCGTGGCAGCGCTTGGGATCGATGGCATCGGCTTCCACAAAGAGAGCCGACGGTACTACCCCAATCGCGAGCTCGCGGCGCAGCTCATCGGGTACGTCGGCGTCGACAACGTCGGCCTCGCCGGCGTGGAGGCCTCCTACGACAAGGTCATCCGCGGCAGGCCGGGGCGGCTCATCTTCCAGCACGACGCGCGACGGCGAGTGCTCCTGAGCCGCATTGAGCAACCCCCGACGGCGGGGGCGACGGTGGAGCTGACCATCGACGCGCATCTCCAACATTTGGTCGAGCGCGAGCTGCGCGCCGTCGTCGACAGGCATGCCGCGACGGCCGCGACGGCAGTCATCATGGATCCGCACACGGGTGAGATTCTGGCGATGGCCAGCGCGCCGACCTTCAACCCGAACGCCTTTCGCGACGCGTCCAAGGATGGGCTACGAAACCGTGTGGTTCAGAACATCTATGAGCCGGGCTCGATGTTCAAGATCGTGACGGCTGCCGCCGCGTTGACCGAGCAGGTGGTCAGCCTGGACGAGCTCATCGACTGCGGTCCTGGCTACATGCTCCTTGGTAAGCGGCGCATCAGCGACGTGCACCGCTACGGCGTCATGTCGTTCGAAGACGTCATCGTCAAGTCGAGCAACGTCGGCACCGTCAAGGTGGCCTTGCAGCTGGGGCCGGAGACGCTCGGTCGCTACGCGCGCCGCTTTGGCTTCGGCCGTGTCACGTCGAAGGATTTCTTAGGTGAGGAACCGGGCATCGTGTGGCCCCCGGCGAAGTTGACCGACAGCGGTCTCGCGTCGATGTCGATCGGCTATCAGGTGAGTGTGACGCCCTTGCAAATGGCGGCGGCCGTGAGCTCGGTTGCCAACGGCGGTGAGCTGCTCACGCCGCGCATCGTCCGTGCGGTTGCGGCCAACGGCCAACGTCGCGAGACGACACGCCAGGTAGTAAGGCGCACCGTCCCGCCAGCGGTTGCTGCGCAACTCACGGCCACGATGGAGCAGGTCGTCGAACGCGGCACACTCGCGCATTTTTCGCAGATCGACGGCTACACGATCGCCGGCAAGACCGGAACCCCGAGGCGAGTCGAGGGCGGCCGTTACGCCGGCAGCTACAACCCGTTGGTCGTCGGGTTCGCACCGTCGCGGAACCCGCGCTTCACGATCGTGGTCGTCGTGGAGTCACCGCAAAAAGGGGGGTACTACGGTGCGCCAATTGCGGGACCCGTCTTCAAGCAGATTGCCGAAACGGCGCTTCGCGCGAACGGTGTCCCGCGCAACATCGACCCGTCCCCGCGCGTGCTCGTTGCACGCGACGAGTCCTCGTCTGACACCGCGGCTGTTCGCGCATCGATGACGACGTCGGATGTCCCACGAATTATCGCAGCATCCGCGCGCAACGGTGTGATGCCGGACCTCTCCGGGATGAGCGCGCGCGAGGCGACGCGGGTGCTGGCCTCGCTCGGATTACTGGCGCGACTCAGTGGCGACGGGGCGGTGCTACGCCAGAGCATCGCGCCCGGCCAACGCGTGGATCGGGGTGAGGTGTGCACGCTCTCGCTCGGCCGCATGCCACTGGAGCCCGAGCGGGAACCTGGCGCGGTTGTCGCCGAGCGGAAGGTCGCGGAGGCGTCGGGAGCGGAGGCGTCGGCCGATGGTGATGATGCTGTAGGGCGCGGCTTTAGCCGCGCCGATGGCGCCCCCGCCTCCAACGATGGCGCCCCTAAAGGGGCGCCCTACGGAGGGGCGCCCTACCGCAGTCTCGGGCGAGGAGGCGGTGCTGGTGACGCTGGGCGAGATCCTCGCTAGCGTGCCCTCGGAGCTCGGTTGGCGCGTTGGCGCTGGCGCGACTGATGGCTTGGGCGACCGCGCCGTCACGGCTGTTGAGCACGACTCGCGTCGCATCGAGCCCGGGTCGTTGTTCGTTGCGCTGCGAGGCCTCAAGGCAGACGGCGTCGCGTTTGCACCGGACGCGGCTGAGCGTGGCGCGGTCGCGATTGTTGCGGAGAGCGAGCCACCCGACGGCTGGACGGGGCCCTGGATCGTGGTCACGAATGCACGTGCAGCGTTGGCCGCGCTCGCACATGTGTTCTTTCGGCAACCGAGCGAGCACTTGCTCGTCGTGGGCGTCACGGGCACGAACGGCAAGACGACGACGACCTATCTGCTGAGTGCTGTATTCGAACGGGCGGGAATCGCGTGCGGGCGCATGGGCACGGTGGGTTACCGAATTGGACGCGAGGAACGGCCTGCGGCGCGAACCACGCCAGAGGCACCGGACATGCACCACATGCTTCGCCAGATGGTCGACCATGGATGTGGCGCCTGCGCCATGGAAGTTTCCTCGCACGCGCTTGACCTACGGCGCGTCGACTTCGTGCGGTTCGCCGCGGCGGTCTTCACGAACTTGACGCGGGATCACCTGGATTATCACGGCGACATGGAGCAGTACTTTCTCGCCAAGAAGCGCCTCTTCGACATGCTACCGGAGGGCGCGCCATCCATCGTCAACGTGGACGATCTCCGCGGCGAGCGATTGTTGGCATCGGTGGGCCACGCCGTGACGTATGGCATCGATCGGCCATCCGACATACACCCTCAGCGTTTCGATTTGTCGCTGTCGGGTGTCGACGCCACCGTGGACACGCCGCGGGGGAGCGTGAAGCTGCACAGCCACCTGCCGGGCCGGCCGAACGTGAGCAACGTGTTGGCTGCCGTTGGCACCGGTATCGCGCTCGACCTGCCGCTCTCCGCCATCGTGGATGGCATCGCCGACGTGGAGCGTGTGCCGGGTCGTTTCCAGGTGGTCTCGTCGTCGGAGGACCAGGTGGCGGTCATCGTCGATTACGCGCACACGGACGATGCCCTCAAGAATTTGCTGGAGACGGCGCGTCCGCTCGCGAAAGGTCGGTTGATCACGCTGTTTGGGTGCGGTGGCGATCGCGATCGAACCAAGCGGCCGTTGATGGGGGCTGTCGCGGCGCGGCTGAGCGATCTCGTGGTGCTGACCTCTGATAACCCGCGCTCTGAGGATCCGGCAGGCATCATCGACGAGATCAAGAAGGGACTCGTGCCCCCCGAACGGCCACAGCGATGGAAGCAGCGGACGCTGACGCCTCCACCCAGCACACCGTACGTCGCGATGGTTGACCGCGAGGCCGCCATCGCACACGCGGTGAGGGAGGCCAAGCCCGGCGATCTGGTGGTCATCGCCGGTAAGGGCCACGAGACGACGCAGGAGATTGGTGACCGCGTCCTGCCGTTCGACGACACGGTGGTGGCGCGCGTGGCGCTCGCGCGGCGACGCCAAGCCACGTCGGTATGAAGCGGTGAGCGTGCCGCCTGTCTCAGTCGTGGCTGCCGAAGCCGCCACCGTATGCGGCGGGCGGCTCGCCGCCGGACGCGCGAAACAGCCGATTGGCCGCGTGTCGATCGACTCGCGGACCCTGCGGCGAGGCGAGCTGTTCATCGCGATCCGCGGCGCGCGCTTCGACGGTCATGACTTTGTGGCCGCGGCCCTCGCCGCCGGGGCGATGGGCGCCATCGTCGACGCGGCGCATCGTGCGCCGGCGGTTGGCGCCGATCAGGTGGTGATTGTCGTCGACGACACGACGCGCGCGCTTCAGCGGATCGCGTCGCACGTCCGACGTCAATCTGGTGCCCGCGTGGTGGCGATCACGGGCAGCGTGGGTAAGACAACGACCAAGGACGTCACGGCGGCGTTGCTGGCCATGCGATACCGAACGTTCCGGAACGAAGGCAATTTGAACAACCACATCGGGTTGCCCTTGTCGCTGCTCGAGCTGACGTCTCGTCCGGATGTGGCCGTGGTCGAGCTGGGCATGAGCGCACCCGGCGAGATTCGACGACTGGTGGAGATTTCGGAGCCGAACGTGCGCGTGTGGACCAACGTCGGACCCGCTCATCTCGAGTTCTTCGACTCTGTCGACGCTATCGCTGACGCGAAGGCGGAGATCTGCGAGCAAGCCGACGCGAGCACCGAGCTCGTCGCGAACGCGGATGATGCTCGTGTCATGGCGCGCATCGGTGGATTTCCCGGTCACACCATCACGTTTGGGCTGGACCAGCCAGCCCACGTCCAGGCGACCGACATCGAAGATGGCGGCCTGCGAGGGATGCGGGCGAACGTGGACGTCGGTGGGCGTCGTGCGTCAATCGAGACGCCCCTGATTGGGCGCGGCAACCTCGCAAACGTGCTTGCCGCTATCGCGGTGGCCGACGCATTCGCGGTGCCGCTGGCGGACGTGACGGAACGTGTCCGCACGCTCACGCCTGCAGCGCACCGTGGCGAGGTGTTCACCAACTGGTCGGGCGTCACGGTCGTTGACGATGCCTACAACTCGAGCCCGCTCGCGCTCGAGCGTGCTTTGCAGACGCTTGGCGCGGAGCCGAGAGCGGTGCGGCGGGTTGCCGTGCTCGGGGAGATGTTCGAGTTGGGTGAGGCGAGCGAGACGCTCCATCGGGCCGCCGGGCGCGTCGTTGTGGAGTGTGGTATCGCGAGGCTCGTCACGGTGGGAGGCGCCGCCGCGCGCGCCCTTGGTGAGGCAGCGATCGAGGCTGGCTTGCCACCGACGGCGGTCACGCACACGGCGACGAGCGACGAGGCCGGGCATCTCGTGGCCACGCTCGTCGCGCCCGGCGACGTCGTGCTCGTCAAGGGATCGCGGGGCGTTCGGCTGGAGCGCGTGGTGGAGCGACTGAAGGGCAGCCGCGGAGCAGGCTGAATGCTCTACCACCTGCTGTACTCGTTCCATGAGTACGCCTCGGTGTTGAACGTCACGCGCTACATCACGTTCCGCACCGCGGCGGCAAGTGTCACGGCGCTGTTTCTGAGCTTGATTCTCGGACCATGGGTTATTCGCAAGCTACGCGAGTTCCAGATTGGCCAGGTGATTCGGCACGAAGGCCCGGCGAGCCATCGTCCGAAAGCTGGCACGCCGACGATGGGCGGGTTGCTCATCCTGACCTCGGCGCTCGTGCCGACGCTGCTCTGGGCGGACCTCCGCAACGCGTACGTGTGGATTGCGCTCTTGAGCACCGCAGCTTGTGGCGCCATCGGCTTCGTCGACGATTACTTGAAGGCGACGCGACGCTCGCACCATGGACTGAAGCCGCGTTACAAGCTCGGCGCGACGGCGATCGTCGGCGCGCTCGTGGGTGTCTCGTTGCTGGTCATGGCGAGCTACGACTTGTACACCACGCGGTTGATCTTCCCGTTCTTCAAGTGGCTCATTCCGGACCTTGGTTGGTTCTACGTGCCCTTTGCCATGCTGGTACTCATGGGCGCGTCACACGCGGTCAACCTCACGGATGGTCTGGATGGTCTCGCGATCAGTTGCTTCGCCGTCGCGGCGGCGACGTTCACGGCACTGGCGTACGTCACCGGCCACCGTGTCTTTGCGGAATATCTGCTGCTGGTGCACTTTCCGCCGGTCGCCGAGATCACGGTTTTTTGCGGGGCGCTGGTCGGCGCGAGCCTCGGCTTCTTGTGGTTCAACTGCTACCCGGCAGAGGTGTTCATGGGCGATGTGGGGTCACTCGGGCTGGGTGGCGCGCTTGGCACGGTCGCGATCCTCATCAAACAGGAGTTGTTGCTACTGATCGTCGGGGGCGTGTTCGTGTTGGAGGCGTTATCGGTCATCGTGCAGGTGGCTTCGTTCAAGCTGACCGGCCAGCGCGTGTTCAAGATGGCGCCACTCCACCATCACTTCGAGCTGATCGGGTGGAGCGAGCCGAAGGTCATTACGCGGTTCCTCATCGTCGCGATCGTGTGCGCGCTGTTCAGCCTCACGACGCTGAAGCTGCGCTAAAGCAAGGGGCGAGGGGCGAGGGGCAAGGGGCAAGGGGGCGAATGGACGTCACCGTGGCGGGTCGCCGGGTCGTGGTCGTCGGTGCGGCGCGCAGTGGTCTCGCGGCCGTCGGTTTGCTGGCGGCTGCGGGCGCGCGCGTCACGCTCACAGACGTGAGGGAGAGTCTCGAGGAAGCGGATGCCTTGCGCGCGCGGGGTATCACGCTCGAGCTCGGCGGGCACCGAATGGACACGCTGCGGGATGCCGATCTGATCGTGTTGAGCCCGGGTGTCCCGCCCGGCCAGCCGCTGCTCGGTGTCGCGCGCGAGCATGGCGTGCCCATCGTGGCGGAGCTCGAGCTCGCCTCCTGGTTCGTCCGGGGTCGCGTGGTGGCCGTGACCGGCACGAAGGGCAAGTCGACGACGACCACACTGATCGCTCGAATGCTGGACGAGAGTGGGCTCCACGCCATCGTTGGCGGGAACATCGGGGTGCCCCTCTCGGCGCAGGTTGCCGACTCGATGCCCGAGACCGTGCATGTGGTCGAGGTGAGTAGCTTCCAACTCGAGGGTACCGACCGCTTTCACCCCTGGGTCGCGGTGATGCTCAACTTCTTCCCCGACCACCTGGACCGGCACGCCACGGAAGCGGAGTACGCCGAGGCGAAGGCGCGCATCTTCGCGAACCAGACGCCGAATGACTGGGTCGTGGTGAACGCGGACGACGAGCACGCACTCATGCTCGCGGCGCGCAGCCGCGCGCGGCGCTTCACGTTCGGGCTCGGTGCCGAGTTTCAACAAGGCGTTGGCGTGGTTGGTGACGCGCTGGTCGCACGGCTCGGCTTGAACGAACGGCGACTGGTGCCGCTCAGCGCGGTCAGAGTGCGCGGCCAGCATCTGCGGAGTGACGTCGCGGCGGCAGTGGCCGTGGCCACGCTCTGCGGCGCCGATGCCGAGGCCATGGTTCGAGCGGTCGAGCGCTTTACCGGTCTCGAGCACGCGCTCGAGGCCGTGGGCAGCACGGCCGGCGTGTCCTTCGTGAACGACTCGAAGGCCACCAACGTCGAGTCGGCGCGCCGCGCCATTGAAAGCTTCGATGGCCGCATCGTGGTCATCATGGGCGGTCGCTTCAAGGGGGGTGACTTCTCGCAGCTCCGCACGGTGCTCACGTCACGCGAGGCGAGTGTCGTGGCGATCGGTGAAGCTCGGCCCCTGATCCACGCGGCGTTCGACGGGGTAGTGGACGTGCACGCTGCCAGCGACATGCGCGAGGCCGTGCGGCTCGGATATGCACTGGCACGCGGCGACGGCACCGTGCTCCTTGCCCCTGCGTGCGCGAGCTTCGACATGTTCGACGACTACGCCCACCGCGGGCGTGTGTTCAAACAGGAGGTCGAGGCACTGGCACGAGAGAGGGGTGAGGGGCGAGGGACGAGTGAGGGATCAAGCTCGAGTGTAGGGCGCCCCTTTAGGGGCGCCTCCTGACGAAGGGTTATTGAACACATGAGCGGTGAGCGAACACATGAGCGGTGAGCAGTCATCAGTCATCTGCGGCGAGGGAAGAGCTGACTGCTGGGAACGCAGGCTGCCCCGGTCTGCGAAGTTGGTGTCTCCTTCCCCAGATCGACTGATGACTGCTGACCGCTCACGTTTCGCCGGCGCCCTGATATTCGACGTTTCGCGCGACCCAGAGGGTGCGGCGGACGCCACACCTACGGCCACGGACGAACGTCGACACCAACGGTGGGCGCCCCTTTTGGGGTGCCATACCCGACCGGACATCGGGCTCACACTCGACCGCGCCCCTGGTTTCGGGCGTAACGCCAGGAGACTTTAGGGGCCAGGCCTTTAAGTATGGCGCGGAAGCTGAAGGCGGACAAGCTGCTGTTTCTGGCCGTCGTGGTCCTCGTGGCCCTGAGCGCCGTGATGGTGTACAGCGCGTCGACCGGAGCGGCCATCGACCAGACCGGACCCTCTTACCAGCTCATGTTTCGCCAGCTCACCTGGGGCGTCATTGGCTTTTTTCTGCTCGCGATCACAATGCGCCTCGACTATCGAACGTGGCAGTCACCGGCGGTCATCTGGACGGCCGTGTTGGTGGTCGCGATAGCGCTCGTCGCGGTGCTGTTCGGCCGCGAGATCAACGGCACCCGCCGCTGGTTCGCCGTGGGCGGAATCGGCATCCAGCCCTCGGAGTTCGCGAAGCTCGCGGCGATTCTTTTCACGGGTGATCTGCTCGCCCGTCGCATGGAGCGTGTCAATGATGTAACCGGGACGCTGCTGCCCATCGGGCTCGTCACCGGGCTGTTTACGATCCTCATCCTCCTCGAGCCGGACTTCGGAACCGCCATTACGCTCCTCGTCATCGTGGGCATGATGCTCTTTGCGGCTGGGCTCGACTATCGGTACCTCTTTGGCGTCGGCCTCGCGGCGCTGCCAGCCCTTTACATGGCGCTCATCAGCGCCGACTACCGGCGCCGCCGCCTGTTCGCGTTCCTTGATCCGTGGGACGACCCGCTGGACTCGGACTTTCAGCTCATTCAGTCGCTCATTTCCGTGGGGACCGGCGGCGTTACGGGACGGGGCTTCATGGAAGGGGTCCAGAAGCTTTCGTACGTCCCGTTTCCACACACCGACTTCATCTATGCGGTCATTGGCGAGGAGCTCGGCCTCATCGGCGCCTCGGGTGTGCTGTTGTGCTTTGGCGTGATTCTGTGGCGAGGGCTCCGCATTGCCATGTCGGCCCAGGATCGCTTTGGTGCATTCCTTGCGGCCGGCCTCACGGCCTTGGTTGCGGCGCAAGCCTTCGTGAACATGAGCGTCGTGCTCGGCTTGCTGCCGACCAAGGGGATTCCGTTGCCGTTTGTGAGCGCCGGCGGCTCGTCACTGCTCGTCAACCTAATCGGCATGGGGATTTTGCTCAACGTGTCGCAGCACGCGTCGGCAGATGGGTGAGGGGCGAGGTGCGAGGTGCGGGCGAGGTGAGGACGCGTGGAGGGATCGAGTGAGATCGCGAGCCAATCCGTGCGGGTGGTCGTGGCGGGCGGGGGCACCGGGGGGCACCTCTACCCCGGCATTGCCGTCGCACGCGAGTGGCTGCGGCGGCAGGCTCAGGCGCGAATCACGTTCGTCGGCACGGCGCGCGGGCTGGAAGCGCGCATCGTGCCGCGCGAGGGATTCGAGCTGGACACGATTCGTAGCGCGGGGCTCAAGGGCCAGCGTGTCGGTGCGCTCCTTCGTGGGCTGGCGCTGCTGCCGCTGAGCGTGCTCGACGCGTGGCGCGTGCTGCGGACCCGGGCGCCTGACCTCGTCATCGGGGTTGGCGGCTACAGCTCGGGGCCGGTGGTCTTGTTGGCTGCGTGGCGCGGCGTGCCGACGCTGCTCCTCGAGCAGAATGCCGTGCCGGGACTCACCAACCGATTGCTCGCGCGTACGGTGCGAGCCGCCGCGGTGAGCTTCGAGCAGACATTGCCCTACTTCCGGGGGCGCGGATTCGTGAGCGGGAATCCGGTGCGGCCGGAGTTCCTGCGGGTTCGAGAGCGACCTGGTCCGAGCCCCACCCGACGCGTGTTGGTGTTTGGAGGGTCACAGGGTGCACACGCGATCAATCAGGCGATGGTGGAGGCGGCGCCGTACCTGGCTCGTGCACCAGAGCCGACATCGATTGTGCACCAGACGGGCGAACGGGATTTCGAGACGGTGAGAAAGGCGTATCAACGCGCGGGCCTGGAGGCCCGGGTCGAGCGCTATCTCGACGACATGCCACGTGAAATGGAGGCCGCGCACGTGCTCGTGTGTCGGGGAGGCGCGACGACCATTGCGGAGATCACGGCGGCTGGTCGACCCGCGATCGTGATTCCGTTTGCGCGCGCGACCGACGACCACCAGCTTCGCAACGCGCGCACGCTCGAGCAGGCAGGCGCGGCGGTTGTCGTCGAAGAGGTGGCCTTGTCGGGTGAAGCGCTCGCGGCACGGATCGCGGTGCTGATCGGCGACGAGCGCAGACGCGAATCCATGGGACGCGCCGCGCGCACCCTCGCACGCACCGATGCGGCCAAGGTCATCGTGGATCGGGCTCTCGAGTTGCTGGCTCACAAGTAAGTGTCAGGATGCTGGGACGCACGCGCAGTATTCACTTCGTCGGGATTGGCGGCATCGGCATGAGTGGCATTGCCGAGTTGCTGGCGAATCTCGGCTATCAGGTGAGCGGCTCCGACCTGCGGGTGTCGGACGTGACCCGCCGACTCACCGAGCTCGGAGTTCGCGTGCACGAGGGACACCAAGCGTCGCATGTGGGGACGGCAGACGTGGTCGTGGTTTCGTCGGCGGTCGGGCAGGACAACGCAGAAGTCATCGAAGCGCGACACCGGCATATTCCGGTGATCCCCCGTGCCGAGATGCTTGCCGAGCTCATGCGACTGCGCTATGGCCTTGCGGTCGCCGGCGCTCATGGAAAGACGACGACCACGTCGATGATTGCAGTGATGCTCGAACAGCTTGGTCTCGATCCGACAGCGGTGATTGGTGGGCGACTCAGTGCCTTCGGGAGCAACGCAAGGCTCGGTCGTGGCCAGTACATGGTGGCAGAGGCGGACGAGAGCGACGGCTCGTTTCTCGCGCTCTCCCCGGTGATTGCGGTTATCACCAACGTCGACCGAGAGCACCTCGACTACTACGGATCCTTCGATGCCGTGCTCGAGGCGTTCGTGACGTTCGCCAACAAGGTGCCGTTCTATGGTGCCGTTGTGCTGGGTGCCGACGACGAATTCCTGCGTGCGCTCATGCCCCGCTTGAGACGGCGCATCGTCACGTACGCGCTCGACCATGAGGACGTGACGCTCTACGGCGCCGATGCGCGGACGGTGGGCACCGACGCGAGCTGCACCGTCGTGCACCGGCCGCGCGAGGGCGCTCGGCCGAAGACGCTTGGCGCGTTGCGTGTTCGCGTGCCCGGACGGCACAACCTCGCCAACGCGCTGGCAGCCGTCGCGGTCGGCTGCGAGTTGGGGCTCCCGTTCGATCGCCTCACGCATGCGCTTGCTGAGTTCCGCGGGGCAGAGCGCCGATTCCAAGTGCTCGGACGCTCTGGCGACGTGACCGTAGTTGACGATTACGGGCATCACCCAACCGAGATCCGTGCCGTGCTCGAGACCGCGCGCGCGGCGTGGCAACACGCCCGTCTCGTGGTGGTCTTCCAACCGCATCGTTACACGCGCACGGCGGCGTTGCTCGCCGACTTCGGCGAGGCACTCGCGGCAGCAGACGAGGTCCTGCTCGTGCCCATCTACGCCGCTGGTGAAGAGCCCATCGAGGGGCTCACGGTGGACGCGGTTGCCGAGGCGGTTCGCCGGCACACGCGCGCGCCCGTCCATGTTGCGAGCCACCTCGACGAGGTCCCGGGCATCGTCGCGCGGCTTGCCAGGCCGGGCGACGTTGTGATCACGCTTGGAGCCGGGTCGATTGGGACGAGTGGGCCACGGATTTTGGAGGCGCTGGCGGGTCGCGCAGCGTGACCCACAGATGGACACAGGTGGAAATGGACACAGATAGAACCAGGTGGGAGGTAGGGCGCCATCCTTGGGGGCGCCGTCCGTGTGCGCGAGTGTAATGGCGCGGCTGGCGCGGCTAAAGCCGCGCCCTACTGTGGGCCCGTTGAACGTCGCGGAGCGTGATGCATGGCTGTTCGAGCGCCCGCCGACAGACGGTTTCGTCGCGCTCGTGTCAAGCCGGCGCGGAAGAGCCGCGTCTACCTCCGACGCCTGGCCTTCGTCGTGAAGCTGCTTGCCGGTGTCGCGTTTATTGGGCTGGCGGGCACCAAGGGTTATGCGCTCGCGACGAGCAGCCCGCTGCTTCGTGTTCAGCGCGTCGAAGTCACGGGCACGCACTATCTGGCGCAGGGCGAGGTCGACGCCGTGATCGAAGGGCTGGAAGGGCAGAACGTGTTGTTGGTGAACCTGGGTGTCTGGCGCGAGCGACTTCAATCGGCGGCGTGGGTGAGGGATGCGCAGGTGCGTCGCGTGTTTCCGTCGACGGTCACCATCGCGATTCACGAGCGCCGGCCCATCGGCCTCGCGCGCCTCGCCGGGCGGCTCTACCTCGTCGACGAGACTGGTGTCGTGATTGACGAGTTCACGCCGCGCTACGCGGAGCTCGATTTACCCATCGTGGATGGCTTGACCGTCGTGTCGCGTGAGAACGGGTTGCTGGTCGATCCCGAGCGTGCGCACTTGGCCGCGCAAGTGACAACGTCGCTTGCGGAGACCCCGCTCCTCGGGCGACTGTCGCAGCTCGACGTGTCGGACTCGCGGGACGCAGTCGTCCGGCTGACAGGTGACGGGGCGGCTTTGCACCTCGGGACGGAGCGGTTTGCCGGGCGGCTCCGATCGTACCTCGAGCTCGTGCCGCGACTTCGGGCGCGCGTTGACGACATCGAGTACGTCGATCTCCGCTTCGATGAGCGCCTGTATGTGCGGCCGGTGGATCCGGAGCGGGTGACGGCGCGGTTGCAGGAGGAGGCAAGGCGGGCGGCTAGGCTGCGGAAGTCGAATCAACAGACGCGCTGAGGATGGCGAGGGGACTGCGCGGTCAGCGGAGGCTGTGTGCCACGTAGGGAACGATATCTGGTCGGATTGGACGTCGGGACGTCAAAGGTGGCGGCCATTGTCGGCGAGGTGCTCGACGACGGCCGGCTGGAGATCATTGGCCTGGGTGTGGCCGAGGCACGCGGGCTCCGCCGGGGCACGGTCGTCAACGTCGATGCGGCCGTCGAGTCAATCAAGAAGGCCATCGAGGAGGCGGAGCTCACGGCAGGCATCGAGATTGATTCGGTGTACCTCGCGCTCTCCGGGGGCCACATCAAGGGGTTCAACAGCCGCGGTGTTGTCGCTGTCGCCGGCAAAACTCGCGAGATCACGACGGATGACGTGCGGCGGGCGGTGGAGGCCGCGCGTGCGTTCACGTTGCCGAGCGGGCGCGAGGTCCTCAGCGTTCTGCCCCAGGATTTCGCGGTGGACGAAGAGGAAGGCATTGCCTCGCCCATCGGCATGACGGGCTCCCGCCTCGATGTCAACGTGCACATCGTAAGTGGCAGCACGGCAGCGGTCCAGAACCTGACGGCGTGCGTGAACCGCGCGGGTGTCGAAGTGGCAGGGATGGTGCTCCAGCAACTGGCCGCAGCCGAGGCCGTGCTCACGCCGGATGAGCGCGAGCTCGGCGTTGCGCTCGTCGACATTGGCGGCGGGTCCACGCATTTTGCCGTCTTCGAGCGCGGCAGCCTCTGGCACACGGGTGTGCTGTCGATTGGTGGCGACCACTTCACCAATGACATTGCGGTCGGCCTGCGCACGCCAGTGCCAGACGCGGAAAAGGTGAAGCGGCGGTGGGGTTGCGCCTTGGCCGCGATGGTGACCGAAGACGAGACGATCGAGGTGGCGACCGTCGGCGGTCGCAAGCCGCGGATCATGTCGCGGCGGATCCTGGCCGAGATTCTCCAACCACTGGCCGAGCGTACGTTCCACATGCTGTGGGACGAGATTCGGAAGGCAGGGTGCGAGAAGTCCCTGCATTCCGGGTTGGTGTTGACCGGTGGCTGTGCCGCGCTCGACGGTGTGGCGGAGATTGCGGAGCAAATCTTCGATCTGCCCGTTCGTCGCGGCTACCCGACCAACGCGAGCGGCTTGGCCGACTACGTCAACAATCCCATCTTTGCAACGGCCGTTGGATTGGGCATGTATGCGCATCGCAATCTGGCGGACCCGGCCGCCCAGGCCGTGAGCGTGGGCGCATTCGGGCGCGTTGCAAGTCGACTGCAGCGGTTGTTTCGCGAGTTCTTCTGAGGTTGCACGGCAGCGTAGGCACGTTTCTACACCTTCTGGCCGTGCAAGCACGGCTAGTCAAGCCGATTGGAGGCGAGACGATGGACAAAGGGCGAGCAGAGCGTGGGGCACAGCCCCGCAACGAACAAACGGCGGCGGCGGCTGAGCGCGAGAAGCTGCGGCTGACGCTCGAAACCGAGACGCGCGCTGGCGCACGCATCAAAGTGATCGGTATAGGCGGCGGCGGCAGCAATGCGGTCAATCGCATGGTCCGCTCCGGCCTGGCAGGTGTCGAGTTCATTGTGGCCAACACAGACGTGCAGGCGCTGCAACTCAGCCCTGCACCAACCAAGATCCAGGTTGGCAACAAGCTGACGAAGGGACTCGGAGCCGGTGCAGACCCCAACGTCGGTCGTAATGCCGCACTGGAGGACACCGACAAGATCATCGAGGTGCTCGACGGCGCCGACATGGTCTTTGTGACCACGGGACTCGGCGGCGGCACAGGCACGGGTGCGGCGCCGGTAATCGCGAGCCTCGCGACCGAGCTCGGTGCGCTCACGATCGCCGTCGTGACGAAGCCGTTCAAGTTCGAAGGTCGGCGGCGCCAGGCGCAAGCTGAGCGTGGCCTCGCAGAGCTCCGCGACTGCGTGGACACGGTGATTACGATTCCAAACGAACGGCTGCTGGCCACGATTGATCGGCGTACGCCGCTCACCGAGGCGTTTGCCGCGGCTGACGACATCCTGCGTCAAGCCATCCAAGGCATCTCGGACCTCATCCTCGTGCCTGGGCTGATCAACCTAGACTTCGCCGATGTGAAGGCCATCGCATCCGGGATGGGCTTTGCCATCATGGGCACCGGCTTCGCCGAGGGGGACAACCGCTCCGTCGAGGCGGCGAACCGCGCCATCTCGAGCCCGCTCCTCGAAGAGGCATCGGTCAAAGGGGCGCGCGGCGTGATCATCAACATCAGCGGTGGTCCCGATTGCTCGCTGCTCGAGGTGAACGAAGCGGCCTCCATTATTCAGGAGGCTGCACACGAGGACGCCAACATCATCTTTGGCGCGGTCGTGGATCCCGAGCTCGAAGGCAAAGTCAAGATCACGGTCATTGCCACCGGCTTCGACCGA
Organism: Luteitalea sp.; assembly: GCA_009377495.1. Lineage (GTDB taxonomy): Bacteria > Acidobacteriota > Vicinamibacteria > Vicinamibacterales > Vicinamibacteraceae > WHTT01. The sequence goes on along the minus strand of WHTZ01000015.1, from coordinate 15,063 downwards.
CCGACGCCTGCACTTATGCCGGGATCGGCGTCAGGCCAGACGCCGGTGGACCTGTCATCGTACGCGAGTTGGCAGAGCGAGAGGCCGGCAGGCGCACCCGCTCCCGCTCGGGTTGCCATCAGCCGTCGAGGCGCAATCGACCTGCCGGTCGCTCCCGTACGTCACGGGCACGCCGCCGAGGCGGATGCCGAGGCAGACGCCGACCCGCAGCTCGAACGTGGCGTCGGCGTGGCCACCGGCACCGACGACGCGCGCGCCCGCGAGATGCCAGCGTTCTTGCGTCGGCAGCACGAAGATTGACGCGGCGTGTCGCGGTCCACGTGGTAGAGCAAGTAGATCCATCGGACGCGTGAGCGACGCCGTCTAAGCCGCAAATGCCGCTCGATCGGCACGACGGGTCCGTCGGCGTTCATGGTTGCCTCCTTGGGTTGCGATCCAGCGAGCCTGACGATCGCCTGCCTTCGGCAGGGTGACGGCCCGCATCTGGCATAGACTCCCTTGGCGGACGAGCCGCGTCTACTTGGCTACAGCTACGTCCGCCTCGTGGTCGGCGTACGCCGCCAGAATCAATTCGCGAAGTCGTTCCTGCGCCGTGAGCTCGGTCACTGGACGCAACAGCGCGAAGCTCCGACGCTCACCGTTCACTGAGTACTGCCGGGCCGGGAAGGTGACGTTGCGTCCCGGCTTGCCTCGGCGTTCCCAGACGGCAAAGCCAATCAGCTTGAGACCGGCAAGCGGTTCCTGGTCGAAGTGCAGCTCGGCATCGGCGAGCTTACCCGGTGGGTTGCCGGAATCGTTTGGTAGGATCTTCACCACCATGGGTTCCTCCAGTTGGGACGCCGATGAGGGGTCGGTGCAGGTTGCAGCGGACGTTTTCTCTGGTACGATTTAGCAAGGACAGCGCCAAGAGCGGTCGGATCGCAGGTGTCAGTGTAAGTTGCTGACGGATCTAAGGATATCTGGACGGCCGATGCGCGAGCGGCGTCGAGGGCGCGCGAGGAGGTTGAGAAGTGCTAACTGCGGTTGGCCGTTAGGCTGCGACCCGCTAGAACTTTGTGGTTAGAAGGGCTGCGGAAGGCTGGCCACTCTGCGCTCGCGATCAATCGGGGCCGAGCAGGATGACGTGGGCGAGGGCCAAGTCACGCGCGTGTGTAAGTGTCAGGACGCTCTTGATGCCACCCAGCGCGGCGAAGCGGGCCGCTGCCCCGCCGTGCAAGTGCAGCCGAGGTGGGCCAGCCGTCCGCACGACCTCGACGTCGCGCCAGACGACGCCGAGCGCGTGGCCCGTGCCGAGGGCCTTCATCGCGGCTTCCTTGGCCGCGAACCGGGCGGCGAAGGAAGCCGCGGCGGTTCGGCGCCGCTGGCAGTAGGCGATTTCGCCGTCCGTGAACACGCGACGGATGAAGCGGTCGCCGTATCGGTGGATCACCTCGGCGATGCGTCCGATTTCCGTCGCGTCGATACCAATGCCAACGATGTCCATCGATAAGCCTCATCCGCCTGGGTCGACGGGCGCCGGTCTCGCCCGACATGCGTCGCGCGACCGATCGGCGCCCGGTGGCCTGAGTGCAGGCGATGCTGGGTCAGCGCGCGGGTCAACAGCGATCCCTTCGTCGGCGGCTCAGGGTCGCGACCACCAGCATATCGCGGCCGTCGATCCTGCGCCTGGCGTTGGCTTCTACTGGAGCGACGCGCCGTGGGGGCGCGTGGTGCGATGCACGGCGCTCGACCCATTTGCCGACCACTTCTTCTCGGGCCGCGGTCTCGAGCCGCTGGCGATTGACGTCCCGCCACAGGTGACCGCCAACCAGGCTCCTGCCACACGTCTGGTTGCTCATTATCTCAATGCATCGGCGGGCAACGTCTGGCGCGTCCAGCAGGTGCACGGCGCCGCCGTGTGCGCAGCCGCTGCGACGCCTCGCGTGAACGAAGAGGACGAATGGCCGACGGCGGACGCGCTGGTCACGGACCGGTCCGATCTCGTGCTCACGGTGCGAACGGCTGACTGCGTGCCTGTGCTCATGGTGGACCCGGTGCGCCACGTCGTGGCTGCAGTGCATGCGGGGTGGCGCGGACTCGCCTCGCGTGTCATCCCTGCTACGGTGGCACATTTGCAGTCGCGCTACGGCGTACCCGCTACGGACGTCGTCGCTGCGGTTGGACCGAGCATCGGGCCCACGCGCTACGAGGTCTGTGGGGATGTCCGCCGTGCGTTTCTACAGGCTGGGCACGACGAGGCCGCGTGCTCGCGCTGGTTTCGCCCGATCACCGCGGCGGACCCCGATCGATCCGCTGACGGCCGGTACCTGTTGGACATGTGGCAAGCGAGCCGCGATGCGCTGATGGCGGCCGGCGTGCTCACCGCGCACATCCACGTCGCCAGTCTCTGCACGGCAACCCACGTGAGTGTGTTCCACTCTTATCGCGTCGAGGGCACGCGTTCAGGCCGGATGATCAACGCGATTCGTCCAAACCGGGTCCTGCAGGACGTTGCATAAACAGAGGAAAAGGGCAGGAAAAGGGGACAGGCCCCTTTTTCGTCGGCCTCAGTTCCGAAAAAGGGGCCTGTCCCCTTTTCCTGACTCCCGATTCGCTTCGTCCATCGCGAGATTCGCGAGACGGTCTGCCTCGCGGTTGGCCTCTCGGCGCACATGTTCGAACGTGACGTGATCGAGACGTGCGACCAGTGCGGCCGCCTCAGCGTGCAAGGGCTTCAGGTTAGGGTGGCGCACTTTGTATTCACCCCGCATCTGGCGGACGAGGAGCTCGGAGTCTGACCGCACGATGAGCTCGCGATACGCGTGCGCCGCGGCCCACGTCAACGCCGCGAGCAAGGCTCGATACTCCGCAATGTTGTTTGTCGTGGCGCCCAGTGGCTCGCGCAGCTCCGCGAGGAGGTCTCCGCTGGTCGACTCGATGCGCACGCCATAGCCGCCGGGGCCGGGGTTGCCGCGCGCTCCTCCATCCGTGTAAGCGATGATCATCGACATATGCGCGTGAGCCCAGACAAGTCGGCGCACGAGGAACGAAGAAGCAAGCGCGAAGAGCTACTTCTGGGGCGCGGCTTCCGTCGTCTGTGAGGGCACGTAGAGAATCCGATTGCAATTGTCGCACTGGACGGGTCGGGCGCCGCGCCGGGCTTCTTGGTAGATAACCGGACGCAGTCGCACATGACACGCAGTGCAGTGACCATCGCGTGCTTCGGCGAGGGCCTGTCCTTGCCGTCGCTCTGCCACCCGGGTGTAGAGCGCCAACGCCTGCGGGTCGAGCTCGGTGACGAGACGCGCGCGCTCGGCTTCGGCGCTGCGGATTTCCTCCTCCATCCGCGTAGCCTCCGCGGTGCGCGCCGCTCGTTCCTGCTCGGCATAGGGGCGGGCGGCGTCGAGCTCCGCCTCGGCCGACTTCACGGCAGCGGCAAGATCGTCGTGGGAGACGAGGAGCTCTAACAAACGATCTTCGAGTACCCGCACCTCCTCTTGTGCCGCCGCGATCTCATGTTGCATCGCATGATACTCGCGGTTGGTCTTGACCGCCATCAGTTGGTCCTTGTACCGCGAGAGGCGAGTCTGTGCGGCGGCCAGGTCACGTTCGCACGCGCGGCGAGCCGTCTCGTTGTGCGTCGCGCGCTCCCGACCCGCGGCGAGCACCGTCTCGGCTGTCGCGACGTGTGTCTCGCAGGCTGCGAGCCGGTCCGGCAGGGCGGCCACCGTTAGCCGCCGCCGTGCGATGCCATCATCGAGCTCTTGGAGACGGATGAGGTGTTCGAGACTGGGCTCCATGAAACAGGTGGGGTATCACAACCCGGAGGTTGCTCGAGCGGCGTTTCGGCCGCAGACCCGCGGTCGCGCCGCACGCTCCACATCCTGACTCGCATACGGAACGGCGTGACCTTGCCGCAGATTACCACAGCAAGGGCCCGAATCCGGAACCGCCTCCCGCCCGACTCGCTCTCCGAGCTTCGTCGAGTCCGCCGATTCCGGACCTCAGCCGCGTTCGATCGAAATCGCGGGTGAGGCGGGAAAGAGTCGCCCAGGACGACGCTGATGATCACGATCACTCCGTCCGAATGGTGATGGCGGGATCGATGATTGAAGCGCGCAGGGCAGGGCGAAGGCTGCCGGCAAGCGTCATCACCATGGCCAGCAGGGCGGCGAAACCATAGATCAGCGGATCGCCCGGCTCGACGCCGAACAGCAGTGCCTTCATACCGCGCGCCACCACGTACGCCAGCGGCACCGCCACAACGACGCCGGCAGCACCAAGCGCCAATCCCTGGCGTAGGAACATGCGCAGGATGGTGCTGCGTGCTGCGCCGAGCGCAACCCGCACGCCTACTTCGTGCGTGCGCGCCAACACGGTGAAAGACAACAGCCCGTGAATGCCGACCGCAGCCAGCAAGGACGCGATGGCCGCGAAGATCCCCAGGACGAGCAACTGGTCGCGACGCGGCGCCGTTTGCGACGCGACGATGTCTTCGAGCAACCGCACGTCGGAGACCGCTTGCTCCGGGTCTGCTTCGTGAATGATCTTCGTGAGCGCGGGCGCGAGCACCAGAGGGGTGTCCGACGCACGGATCACGAGGTCCTTGGGCGCGTAGTACGTCGAAGTCGTGCCCAATTGCTCCGATGGGAAGTAGATCTGTGCATCGCTTTCCCCCTCCAACCTGCGCACGGCGATGTCGCCGGCCACTCCCACGACAGTCCGGTCGAGCCCGGCGACGTTCAAACGGCGGCCGATCGGATCTTGCCCCGGCCACAGGCGCTGGGAGAGCGATTCGCTGATCACCGCGACGAACGGAGCGGTCTCGTCATCGTGATCGCTCACATACCTTCCGCGCCGCAGCGGAATGCCGAGCGTGGCGAAGAAATCCGGCGTCACGAAATGGATGATCGCCTTAGGAGCCGACAAGGGGTCGTCTACGACGCCCGGTGCCGTCACGGCAAATCTACCGCTGGCGAATTCCATCGGCTGATAGCTGACGTACGCCGCCGACGCAACTCCCGGCAGCCCGCGTGCGCCGGTCAACACCCGCGAATAGAAATCGCGGCGTGCCGTGGGCGCGCTGTACTTGGGCATCGGAAGCGCTGTCCGCAGGGTCAGGACGCCCTCGGTGCGGAATCCCGGATCCACGGCTTGCACACGCCATAGCGCCTTCACAAGCAGTCCCGCTCCCACCAACAGCACAACCGTACCGGCGACCTCTGCGAGCACCAGCACGGCTCGCAACCGGTCAGTCCGGCCGCCGTTTGGCGATCGGAACCGCAATGCTTGCAGATCAGCGTGGCGGCACGATTGCAAGGCTGGTCCGACGCCGAATGCCAGGCTGGTCGAAAGGGTGACTGCCGCGGCGAATCCGAACATGCGCCAGTCCACCTCAGGCGTGGCGCCGATGGGTAGCGCGGCCGGAACGAGACGCGCCAGCAAGGGCGTGGCGATGACCGCCATCAGTAAGCCGAGCGCACCGCCGAGGATCGCGACGATCAGGCTTTCCGTGAGCAACTGTCGGAGGAGGCGCTCGTGAGCCGCCCCAATCGCGATTCGTACGGCGATCTCCTGTCGCCGGACCCTGGCACGCGCGAACAGCAGATTCGCCAGGTTCGTGCAGGCGATCAGCATCAGGCAGAACGCCGCACCGAACACCGCGAGCACCAGCAGCCGCGATTGCGGCGACATCATGTCTCGTAGGTCTACGACCGCGATGCCCGAGTGTGCATTGTCTTTGGGGTAGGCGCGCTGCAGCTGCCCGGCGATGACGTCCATATCCGCGCGTGCCTGTTGCATCGAGACCTCCGGACGGAGGCGAGCCACCGCGAAGAGGATATGGTTGCTGCGAGACGACAACAGGGCCGGCGAGAAGCGGAGGGGTACCCATAACTGTGCGTGGCGCGATGGAAACGCGAAGCCCGGAGGCATGACGCCAATGACGGTATGCGCCTGGTTGTCGAGGCTGACGATCTGACCGACGGCGCGTGCCGTGTCTCCGAATAGCGCGATGGCAAGATTGTTGCCGAGCAGCACGACGTTCGCAGCGCCGACGCGATCGTCCTGGGCAGTAAAGACGCGTCCGGCGGCCGGCCGCACTCCGAGTGTCTTGAAGACATCGGAATTGACCACTGCGCTGTCAAGGCGCACCGGGCTACCGTGGCCCGACAGATTTACCGAGAACAAGATCGAGATATAGGCACCCATCGAATCGAAGCTCTTACTCATCGCGCGCCAGTCCAGGAAATTCGGCGGCGATGTCTGGGTGCGCGGGACGCCGTTTGCCAGTTCGGTCTGGTACAGCGTCACCAATCGCGCGGGATGGGCGAAGGGCAGCGGCCGTAGTAGCACATGATCGAGCAGTGTGAAAGCCGCGGTGGTGGCGCCGATGCCGAGCCCGATGACCGATAGGGCGGTGAGCGCAAACCCGGGCGACCGGCGCAGGATGCGCAACCCGTATCGAACATCCTGTAGGAGGGTTTCAAGCCCGTGGAACATCCAGGCTTCGCGAGAGGATTCTTGGATGATCGTTGGGTTGCCAAAATTGCGCCTCGCTGCTTCGAGCGCGTCTTTCGGCGTCATGCCTCGATCCAGGTTGGCGTCCATCTCCATCTGCAGGTGCGCGTCGACTTCCGCGCGCAAATCCTCATCGAGGCTGTCGCGGGTCAACACGGCGCGCAGTTTGGACCACCATTCCCGCATCGGTGTTACCTTGCTGAAGCGAGGACCCGCCCCATCGCTTCCACAAATCTCTGCCATTTCGAGGTGGCGACCACCAACTGCTTCCGGCCGGCCGGCGTGAGCCGGTAGTACTTGGCGCGGCGTGCGTTTGGCGACGTCTTCCACTGGGCCACGATCCACCCGCGCTGCAGCAATCGCTGGAGCGCGGGATAGAGCGAGCCGTTGTCCACGAGGAATTCGTGGTCCGACTCCTGCCTGAGGAATTGCGAGATCCCGTAGGCATGATTCGGACCCAGCGCCAGACTGCGCAGAATCAACACTTCGAGAGTGCCCTGGAGGAGCTCGAGACGATCAGATAGATTGTCTACGGTAGACATACAACGGATGGTACGCACTGCTTCAGCTGATGTCAAGCGCGACGAGGGGCCTGACCGCCTTCGCCAAGGCTACGGCGGTCCGCCGAAGCGCGGAGCGCGAAGGCGGAAGGCCCCTCGCTACACATCCTGTATCCACGCACGTACCTATTCGTGTCTCAACGACGCGATGGGATCCAGGCCAGCGGCACGCCGCGCTGGCCAGTACGCGGCCGAGGCCCCAACGCCTAGCAGCAGCGAAGCCGACAGCGCGAGTGTGATGACGTCCGTGCTGTGCACCCCGAACAGGAGAGTTTCGACCAAGCGCGCCAGTGCCAGCGCAGCGGCCAGTCCGAGCGCGACGCCGCTCGCGACCAACACCATCGAATGACTGAGGACCAAGCGCACCACATCGTACGGTTGCGCACCGAGCGCGATCCGCACACCGATTTCCGCTGTGCGCCGCGAGACGTCGTAGGCGGTCAGCCCGTAGAGCCCCATGCTCACCAGGACGGCAGCCGTGAGGCCGAAGAAGCCGGAGAGCTGAGCCAGCATGCGGTCTTGCGCAATGGTCCCCTCTACGAGACGCGCCTGCGTGGTCGTCCCACCCAAGCGAAGATACGGGCTCTCGTCGCGCACCTCCTTCCACAGCAGATCCGCCATCATCTCGGGATTCGCAGCGGTCCGCACAGCAATATTCGCGGAACCAAGCTGCCCGGGAACCTGGAGATAGGGCAGGTAGACGATGCGTGGTGCCGCTTCTCGCAGGCTCCTGTACTTGGCGTCCTGCACCAGGCCGACCACCGTCAGATGCTGGGGGAAACTATCGTGCTCCAGGCGGAACGCCCGTTCCACGGCCTCCGTTTCGCCAAAGTAGTAGCGTGCCATGGCCTCGTTCACGATCGCGACCGTGGGTGCGCGCCCGTGATCGTGCGTGTTGAAGTCCCGGCCGCGCAGCACCGACGTGCCCAGGGTCCGAAAGAACCCGGGAGAGATGACGAGCAGCACGGCCTGTCGATCGGCTCCCGGCGGCGGCGCGAAGCTCGGCGTGTTGACTGCCTCGCTCCAGGCGTTGCCCGAAAACAGGCTTTCGCTGGAGAGGGCGGCGGATCGCACACCAGGCACACTCGCCAGCCGATCGAGCACGCGTTCGTAGAGCCGCACGCGTTGCACGTCCGTCAACGCCTCGGCAGCCGTGTTCACATGAAGCAAGAGAACGTTGTCCCGCCGAAAGCCAGCATCGAGATTCGTGAGCGTCTGCAGGCTCCGCGTGAACAGCACCGCGCCCACCAGCAGGACACCCGAGATCGCGACCTGCGCCACGACCAGGACTCTTCCCGGTCTGGTCGGTCCTTGGCCGCGCACGGAAGCACTGCCGCCCTTGAATAGTGGAGAGAGATCGAGCCGCGTGGCCGCCAGCGCTGGAGCCAGACCAAACAGCAACACCACACCGATTGACGTCGACAGCGTGAACGCCAGGACACGCGTGTCGATGCTGAACGAGAGGTCTATGGTCCCCACGGCTGAAGACAAGAAGCGTACGAGGAATGCCGCGACGACAGGCGCAAGCAGCAGACCAAGCGCAGCGCCCGTGCCACCCAGGACAACGCTCTCGGTCAGCAACTGACGGATCAGGCGCGACCGACTCGCGCCCAAGGACAGCCGCACACCGATTTCCCGCTGCCGGGCGGACGCCCGAGCCAGCAGGAGATTCGCGACGTTCGCGGCGGTCATGAGCAGCAACAACGTCACGATGCTCATCAGGACCAAGAGCGGGCGCGAGAACCCCTGCCGCAACTGGGTCAGCCCGCCACGCGCCGAGGTCACGTCCACCTGCATCGGTGGCTCGAACTTCCACTCGGCGCTCCACTGCCGCGCCAGGAGCTCCATATTCGCGCGCGCCTCATCTTCAGAGACACCCGGCTTTCGCCTCGCCATCACCCGCAACATCAGTGTTGCCGGGCTCTCGAGCGATCGGCGGTCCGTCCACGTGATGGGCACCCACAGATCCACTGGATGCCCCGTAGCCACACCCGTGAAATCCGCAGGAGCGACACCGACAATCGTGTACGTTCGGTCGCTTATGCGGAGCCCCTTTCCCAGCACGGCGGGATCAGCACCGAACGCGCGTCGCCACAACCCGTAGCCAATGACGGTCGTATTCGCTGCCACGAGATCCGCCTCGGTCAAGGCACGCCCGATCACCGGCGAAACGCCCAGCACGGCGAAGTAATCACCAGACACCGGCGAGACGTGCACATCGCCCGCATCGATATCGCCAAGGTACACGCTTGCGGCGAAGCGCCCGTCAGGCAGAGTGAGCACACCAGAGAACACGTCATTGCGATCCCGGATGGCTTCATACATCGGGTAGCTGAGCCTTCCTTCGCCCAGTCGATTGCCCACCTCCACGAGCTGCTGTGGCTCGTGGACCGGCAGCATCCGCAGCAGAACCGCATCCACCAGGCTGAAGATTGCCGTGTTCGCGCCGATGCCGAGGGCAAGCGAGAGCACGGCTGCCAGCGTGAAGCCCGGCGACCTGGCGAGCAGACGGAAGGCGTACGCGACGTCCTTGAGAAGATCTTCGATAAGCGTGACCCCACGCGTGTCGCGGCACCGCTCCTTGACGGCCTCGAGCGATCCGAACTCGCGTCGGGCCGCGAGACGCGCGTCGGCCTCGCTCATGCCCGCGGCGATGTGCTCTGTGGTGAGTTGTTCGATGTGAAGATCGAGCTCCCGCTGCATGTCCGTTTCCGCGCGGGAGCGTCGGAGCAGTGAGCGCAAACGCTGGGCGACAATCCTGCCTCGTCGCATGATGCTGTCCGCTGCGTGGCCCACGCGGGCGGATCGCGTGGGGTGGGTTGAGCACAAGAGCCCTCGAACGTCGACAATAATACCTCGATCATCGACACACGGCAAACAGACGCTCGTGCACCCCGCATGGGACTATGCAGCACGCCATGATCGCGTTGCGCCTTTGTAGGGCGCCCCTTGGTAGGGCGCCCCTTTAGGGGCGCCAAGAGTAGCTGTTAGGGCGTCGGGAGGTCGATCTTCACGATCTGCTGCCGGTCGCGCGCATAGAGAGATGAGCCGACGAGTGAGGGCACCGTCCACGCTCGGCTCGTCAGCACATCCTCTGCCCGCGCGAGTACCTCGAGGCCTGTTCGTGTCGCTTCGGCTAAGCCGAGGACCCCATCCTCGTCCAGGATGACCAGCTTGCCACCGGCGTTCAGGAGGTTCGCGCGGCTGAAGCTCCGATCCTGCCAGAGCAATTCGCCGCTCTTCACGTCGATCGCGGTCATGGGCGTCGGGCCGAAGTCGCCGCTCGATCCCACGATGAAGTCGTCGAGCCTGATCACGGTGCCGATATGGACCCGCAGGCGATTCGTGAACCACTGCTCGTCAACGCGTGTGCTCGTTCCGTTGCGGACCAGCCGGAGCATCCGGGAGCCGCCGTCGTAGGCCGAAGTCACGAACAACAGATTATCGGGGCTCCAGAGTGGCGTGCTAATGTTCATGTCGCCGCTGGTGTCGTGTGCGTGGCTCCAGAGCAAGCGGCCGGTCGCGGGATCGAGGCCGTTTACATCCATCCCGCCGAACGCCACGAGTTGTGTCTCTCCCTCCACATCGATCAGGATGGGCGACGCCTGCGAGATATTGAAGTCGCCACTCTTCCACACGACCTTGCCTGTGGCCTGATCGAATGCCATCACCGCCTGCCCTTGGCCTCCCGCCATGACGATAAGGGTGTCGCCGTACTCAAGCGGGCTCGACGAGATGCCCGCCTTGATGGCGGGCCGGATGAGTCGTTCCTGGGCGCCGAGCTCTTTGACCAAATCACGCGACCACTCCACCTTGCCGGTCGTCTTGTCAAATGCGAAGAGCTGATTGTTCGTGCCGACGGTGAAGAGGCGCTGACCGACAATGAGCGGTGTCGCGTACGGTCCCGCGCCGAACTTGAAGTCGAGTGGGCGGGCAGGGTACCGGTGCTCCCAGATCGTTTCGCCCGTCGCCTCGTCGAGGGCTATGACGATCTCCTCATCCGCCCACTCCGGATCGGGCTGCGACGGTGCCGGACGGTACATCGTGTATAGCCGTCCTTCGTCCACGAGGATTGCCGAGTGGCCGTCGCCGAGGGGCCGGCTCCAGACGCGACGGGGGCCTTCGGCAGGCCAGCTGCGCGCGAGCGACGCGGACTCGACCACGAAGTTTCGCTGCGGTCCACCCCACTGCAGCCACGGATCTGTGGTGGGAGTTTCGCGTGGTCCAGCCGCGAGGAGCGCCGCGAGACCAAGCAGGCCAGAGCCCACAACGCCCGTCACGTGCCAATGTAAGCTCGCCCGGTACCGTCGCATGCCCTCCACTCTACACCACCGGTCATCGGGACCGGACTGTCAGCGTTTACCTTCGACGACGCCCCCAGGAGACGACCTCGACCCTGACGCGTTGGAGGCCCTGTCGCACGAAGCCCAGCCGCCTGGCGGCCCCATACGACAGGTCGATGATCACACCACGGGCGATGGGCCGCCGTGCGGGACCTCGATCGTTGATTGTCACGACGGTGTTTCGACCATTGGCGATATTCGTGACACGCACGCGTGTGCCGAACGCGTACGAGGGGTGCGCCGCCGTCATCGCGTGCATGTTGAATCGGGTGCCGTCTGCGGTGGTTCGGCCGTGGAAGGCCCTTCCATAGAACGACGCGATACCCGTCTGACGATCGAGCGCGGGTCGCCCTGGGCTCACCCTCGCAGTCCGCCCAGCGCACGCTGGCAGGACAAACGCCGATACGAGACACGCCGCCGCGACGAGCGCCGACGTCGGAGAGAAGGGGATCCTGAGTCGCATGGCCTCGCTCCTGACCGTCAAGCCCCCTGTGTTACCGATTAGGGTCAGCCAGCGGCCGTCCACTCCCATCAGGGCAAAGCTTGTGCCAAAGGGCCCCTCCCTCACACGGCACAGAACGGCTGCGGGAGCCACGACCCGGCCCGAGCAACCCGCTGCGAATTTGGCTTCCGGCACGGGTAGCGCGCACGCACATACCGCCCGGAACCAATGGCCGGCCTTTACCGTCGAAATAGTCGCAGATCATCTTCACGAGGACAGGTCATTCCCGGTCCGGCGTCGCCGAAGGAGTCCCTGATGCTTCTTGCCCGCGAGTTGTGGTTGGCGGCCCGGCTGTTGGCCCGAGCGCCCGGCTTCGCGCTGGTCGCTACGCTGACGCTGGGCCTGACGATCGGCGCGTGCACTGCGATTTACAGCGTGGTGTACGGCGTCGCCCTGCAACCCCTGCCGTATCCCAATCCCGATCGACTCGTGCACCTCTGGCAACTGGGTGACACGGGTGAGCAGTCACAATTCTCCGATCCAAACTTCGAGGACGTGCACGCCGGCAGCGCTCGTCAGCCGGCGGTTCTGGCAACAGCACTTCGAAGGCCGCAGCGAGCTCGCGACTGCGACGCGACGCGTTCAGGGCGAGACGCGCGCTGTGGTTGGCGTGCTACCGCCGCACTTCGATTTTCCCGCGGGTGCCGACATCTGGCTGCCGCGCGAGGCCACGGCGCGCAACCCGTACCGCACCGGTCACAACTGGCGGGTCGTCGCACGGCTGCGCGACGGGATGGATCTCGCTGCTGCCCGAGCCGAGTCGACGACGATCGCGCGGCGCCTGAAGCAGGAGCATGGCGACTCGACGTTCATGAGCGGCAAGTGGACCGCTTACGGCAGGTTGCCTGAGCCTTCCGAACTCCGTTCGCCGGGGGTCGGTTGGCTCGCTTGAACCACGTCGACCTTTGTCCGGTATCCGAGTCGCGACAGGTAGCCTTCGCAGTCCTCCCAGGTGAGACCGAATTCGCGCACGTCGGCGAGCCCGAGTCGGCTCGTGATGTCGCGGATCGTGTCGAGATCGCGCTCGTCGAATTCTTCTTCCATCATGGCGTGCTCAGCCCAATCCACCAATGCCGCCCGCGTGATGCGATGCTGCAGGTAGTCGCGGAGCTGAGACGCCAGCGTGTTTCGCGTAATCATGGCTCGTCACCTGTGACCGGTTGATGACCAAGATCGACCGGATACTTGTGATGAACTTCGCGCAGCCTTCGCCGAGTGGAGGCGTTGAGTCCAGGATCTCTCCGTCGGCAGGCCACATCTCATCATCGAGCGTTTTCGGTCCGAGCGGCGTGGCCCTATTCATTCCGCAGGGCAATCATCGGATCAACGCGCGACGCGCGGCGCGCGGGTACAAAACAGGCCAGAGTTGCCACCGCCAGAAGAATGAGAGATACCACGGTACCGGTTGGGATGTAGTCGGGCCGGAACCCATAGAGCAACGTGGTCATCAAGGGCGCCGCGATCGCTGCCAGGACCAAGCCGATGGCGAGTCCGGCGAGCGTCAATGCCAAGCCGCGTTTACCGAAGGAGCGCAATATTTCGCTGGGAGTCGCGCCTAACGCCATGCGCACGCCGATCTCGTTCGTGCGTTGTGTGACGGTGTAGGAGAGTACTCCATACAATCCGAGCGACGCGAGGAGCAGCGCGAGCAGAGCGAATGCACTCATTAGGGTTGTACTCTGCGTCGGCGTCGACAATTGGCGGTCCACGATTTCTTCAAGAGTCTGAACACGCCAGATGGGCTGGTTCTTGTCGACGGACCAGATCGCCTGACGGACCGCCGAAACAATCGACGCCGGCTCCACTGCTGTGCGAACCACGATCCCACTACTCGGCGGGTCTCCGCTTTGGTCCGCCTGCTCGTGCAGACGATAAATCGTGGGCTTCAACTCTTCCACCACCCCGCGATCGCGAATCTCCTTCACGACGCCGACGATCGTGTACCAGTAGCCCTTTTCGTTAAGCTGCCCGAACTTGAGTTGTGCGCCAAGTGGCGAACGTCCGGGGAAGTTGAGATCCGCAAAGGATTCATTGACAATTGCGACGGGCGACTCGGAACGCCGATCGGATATTTCAAAGAAGCGGCCTTCGCGCAGGCGCGCGCCGATGGTGGGGAAGTAATCGCGAGTCACGACGCGCGTGAGCGCAACTTGCTCGGGGATACTGTCCCTCGACTGACCGGCGAGCAAATAAAATGTGGCCTGGTCTGTGACTGTCAGCGGTATCCGGGAAATTGCACCCGCATTGACTACGCCAGGAATTGCACGGACTCTCTCCAACAGTGCGTTGACGAAGGCCACACGCCTGTCGAAGTCCTGATAACGGAATAGAGGAGTCCCAAAGGTGAGCAGCTTTTCAGTCCGGATCCCAAGGTCGGTATTCTGCAGATGTTGAAAGGTCTGCAGGAGGAGGCCGCCGCTTGTCAGCAGCACCACCGCGAGGGCCGTCTCGAGGACGATGAGCGAATGCTGGAACCAGTGGCTGCGCGCGCCCGGTAACCGTTCGACGAACACCGTCTGATCTCGCCTGACACGACAGATAGTGACGAGGCAATCGCTCCAGGGAGTGGTCCGGGTTTAGGCGGACGCTTGCGGTCCGAAGGTCTTGGCCCACCCCTTCGGTGTCAATTGATCAATGAGCCGGTGCGGATGGGTCGCGAGACGGAGCAAGACGTCTTTGAGATACGCGAACGGCGAAACGTCCACGAGTTTGCAGCTCTGTACAAGGGAATAGAGGAGTGCCGCGCGCCGGGCTCCTTCGAAGCTCCCGGCGAAGAGCCAATTCTTTCGGCCGACCGCCACGACGCGGAGCTGATTCTCCGCGCGGTTGTTGTCGATCGCGAATCGGCCGTCGTCGACAAAGCGCTGGAGGGCGGCCCACTGATTGGTGAGATACCGGACGGCGTCGCCCAGCGGCGATTTCGGCAAGACGGTCTGCGCGAGCGCCTGGCGCTCGGCATCGATCCGACCCAGCAGCGGCATGGACTGCTCTTGCCGGAGGGCCCGCCGGGCATCGGGCTCAAGGTGGGTGGCCGCGCGTTCGACCTGATAGAGCTGTTGGATGAGCGCGACCAGCAGCGCCGCCGATCCATCAGCCATGAACGCTTCGACGAACCGCCGACGAGCGTGCGCCCAACACCCGATTTCCACGACCCGTCCAC